>NZ_FNOE01000014.1 GCF_900106555.1 Nitrosomonas oligotropha
GAAATGGTGATGCCTGGGGATAACGTATCGGTGACGGTAAATCTGATAGCACCGATTGCGATGGAAGACGGATTGCGATTTGCGATACGAGAAGGCGGGCGCACGGTTGGTGCCGGTGTCGTTGCAAAAATTATTGAATGATATTTTATAAGGCGAAATGAAGTTAGAGTCAATCAGATTGTGAAATTGAATCTATAAACTCGAAATTTAAATATATATGCAAAATCAAAAAATTAGAATTCGTCTAAAAGCATTCGATTATCGGTTAATAGATAAATCGGCACTTGAAATCGTAGAAACAGCAAAAAGAACTGGAGCTGTTGTTAAGGGCCCCGTTCCATTGCCGACAAGAATCGAACGTTTTGATGTGTTGAGATCGCCTCACGTAAATAAAACATCTCGCGATCAGTTTGAGATTAGAACACACCTAAGATTAATGGATATCATTGATCCAACAGATAAAACAGTCGATGCTTTGATGAAGTTAGATTTGCCCGCTGGCGTAGATGTGGAAATCAAATTATAAGTATTGTTAAATAAATAGTTAGAGTATTTAGTTATTTCTTAATAAAAACATGTGCTCTTTGATAGAGGCGGAAAATGGCAATAGGGTTAATTGGTCGTAAAGTTGGGATGACTCGAATTTTTACTGAGAATGGCGATAGCTTGCCAGTAACAGTCATTGATGTTTCCAATAATCGCATAACTCAGTTAAAGAAATATGACACAAATGGTTATTCTGCAGCGCAATTGACATTTGGAAAAAAAAGAGCGAGTAGAGTCAATAAATCAATTGCAGGACACTTCTCAAAAGCTGGTGTAGAAGCAGGAAGCATAATAAAAGAGTTTAGAGTAACTGCAGATGAAGATATCAATCAACTGCAAAATGGTGCTGTAATTACATGTGGAATATTCAATGTTGGTCAAAAGGTAGACGTATCTGGGACAACTATTGGTAAAGGCTATGCGGGAACTATAAAGTTACATAACTTTTCTTCCAATCGTGCAAGTCACGGTAATTCAAAAGCACACAATAAACCAGGATCAATTGGAATGGCGCAAGATCCTGGTCGCGTTTTTCCCGGAAAAAGAATGTCCGGTCACATGGGTAATGTAAGAAGAACTGTTCAGAATGTAGAGATATTAAGAATTGATGAAGCAAGGAATTTATTGCTTTTGAAAGGCGCTATACCAGGATCTAAAGGCGGTAATGTTATAGTGCGTTCGAGCGTTAAAGTAAAAAAATAGACTGATTAATAAAACGAAATAACAATAGGATGAACAAGTAATGGAGTTAAAGTTTATCGGTGAAAAGAATCAGATAACAGAAAATATCACTGTTTCTGATGAACTCTTTAATAGAGATTACAATGAAGCACTTGTTCATCAAGTTATAACTTCTTATCTATCAAATGCGCGAGGAGCAACACGAGCTCAGAAAGGGCGCGCAGATGTTGCCAAGTCAACTCGTAAGCCATGGCGGCAAAAAGGAACAGGACGAGCTCGTGCCGGTATGGCATCAAGTCCAATATGGCGTGGAGGCGGAAAAATTTTTCCAAATAGCCCGGATGAGAATTACAGAAAAAAACTCAATAAAAAAATGTACCGTACCGGCATAAGTGTCATTTTGTCGCAATTAGTGCGCGATGAGCGATTAATCATCATTAATGACTTTAATGTCGATACGCATAAAACTAAAGCTTTTAGAGAAAAACTGATTGCGTTAGGACTTGATGAAGTTATGTTGATTACGAATAATGTGGATGAAAATTTGTATCTCTCATCACGTAATATGCCGCACGTTTCGGTAGTTGAGGTGAAGAATATAGATCCGGTAAGTCTTTTAAAATTTGAAAAGATTTTGCTTACAACAGAAGGATTGAAGAATCTTGAGGAACTTCTGTCATGAAGAATTCAAACATAAATCAAGAACGTTTATTAAAAGTTATATTAGCGCCACACATCTCAGAGAAAGCTACGTTTATTGGAGAGAAAAACAATCAAACGGTATTTCGTGTAGTGACAGATGCAACTAAGAAAGAGATAAAGGATGCCATAGAATTGTTATGGAAAGAACAGAAGATAGAAGTAAAAAATGTTCAAACTATAAACGTTAAAGGAAAAAGCAAAAGATTTGGACGTTTTGTGGGACACAGAAATGATTGGAAAAAAGCCATTGTAAGCATTAAGGAAGGGCAGGAATTGAGTTTTGCAAATTTTTCAAATGCAGAGGTTAAATAATGGCCCTTGTTAAATTAAAACCGACTTCACCCGGAAGAAGATCTGTAGTTAAATTAGTAAATAAGGATTTGTACAAAGGCGAACCTTATAAAAATTTAATAGAGAAACAAACTAAAACTGCGGGACGTAATCATTATGGTCGTATCACTACAAGGCATCGTGGCGGTGGTCATAAACATCACTATAGATTGATAGATTTTAAACGTGATAAAGATGATATAAGTGGTATTGTTGAGCGTATTGAATATGATCCTAATAGGACAGCTAATATTGCCTTAATTTGTTATCAAGATGGGGAAAGAAGGTACATTATTGCTCCAAAAGGATTAACGGTAGGCACAAAAATTTCTAGCGGCAAAAATGCTCAGATAAAACCAGGAGATGC
Organism: Nitrosomonas oligotropha; assembly: GCF_900106555.1. Taxonomy (GTDB): domain Bacteria; phylum Pseudomonadota; class Gammaproteobacteria; order Burkholderiales; family Nitrosomonadaceae; genus Nitrosomonas; species Nitrosomonas oligotropha_A. Next base: position 2,627 of record NZ_FNOE01000014.1, read on the forward strand.
GTTGCCTTTACGTAATATACCGATGGGAACGATAATTCATTGTGTAGAATTATTGCCAGGAAAAGGGGCTCAATTAGCGCGATCTGCAGGAGCATCTATACAATTACAAGCACGAGAAGGTAATTATGCACAACTGAAACTTCGTTCTGGGGAGATGCGCAAAGTGCATATTGATTGTCGTGCTACAATCGGCGAAGTAGGCAATGCTGAACATAATTTAAGATCAATAGGTAAAGCAGGCGCTGTCCGGTGGCGTGGAATTAGGCCAACGGTGCGTGGCGTGGCAATGAATCCTATTGATCACCCACATGGCGGTGGGGAAGGACGGACATCAGCCGGAAGACATCCAGTCAGTCCATGGGGAACACCAGCTAAGGGCTATAGAACTCGAAAAAATAAAAGAACAGAAGTGATGATAGTTCGTCATCGTTATTCAAAAAAAGGATAATAGGCTAAATGGCAAGATCAGTTAAAAAGGGACCATTTGTAGATACGCATTTGATGGAAAAAATAATGAAAGCGCGTGAAACAAATGATAAAAGACCTGTCAAGACATGGTCAAGACGATCCACAATATTGCCAGATTTTATTGGAATGACGGTGGCCGTTCATAATGGTAAGCAACATATTCCTGTTTTTGTGACAGAAAATATGGTTGGTCATAAATTTGGTGAATTTTCACTTACACGTACTTTTAAAGGCCATGCTGGCGATAAAAAAGCAGTTACTAAGCGATAGGAATAAATATGGAAACTACTGCTAAATTACGCGGAGTCAGGTTATCAGCACAAAAAGGACGTCTTGTAGCAGATCAAATAAGAGGCCTGTCAGTTGACAAAGCGCTGAATATTTTGACTTTTAGTCCTAAAAAGGGTGCGGAAATAATTCGCAAGATCTTAGAATCAGCTATTGCAAATGCAGAACATAATGATGGTGCTGATATTGATGAATTGAAAGTTTCATCTATATATATTGATAGAGGAGTACTGATGAAACGAACAAGCGCACGCGCCAAAGGTCGTGGCAACAGAATTGTGAAGCCAACATGTCATATCTCGTTAACAGTAAGCGATAATGGTAGTCAAATTAAATAAAATTATAGGCACTAATTGATATGGGTCAAAAAATACATCCAATCGGATTTCGTCTTTCAGTTCAAAGAAATTGGTTGTCAAGGTGGTATGCAAATAGCAATAACTTTGCAACTATGCTGAATGAAGATATAAAAGTACGGACTTTTCTTAATGAAAAGCTTAAAAATGCTTCGGTTGGTAGAGTTTTGATAGAAAGACCATCAAAAAATGCAAGAATTACTATTTATAGCTCGCGTCCAGGTGTGGTTATTGGAAAAAAGGGTGAAGACATAGAGGTATTACGTACAGAGCTCCAAAAAAGAATGGGGGTTCCCGTTCATGTTAATATTGAGGAAATTAGAAAGCCTGAATTGGATGCACAATTAATTGCTGATAATATTGCTCAGCAATTGGAAAAAAGAATTATGTTCCGTAGAGCAATGAAGCGTGCTATGCAAAATGCTATGAGACTTGGAGCTCAAGGTATTAAAATAATGAGTTCGGGTAGATTAAATGGGATTGAAATTGCCCGTACAGAATGGTATAGAGAAGGCCGTGTCCCTCTTCATACTTTAAGGGCAGATCTCGACTATGCAACATCAGAAGCTGAAACAACTTATGGCATTATTGGAATTAAAGTGTGGGTTTTTAAGGGCGAGATACTTGGGAAAAGTGACACAAATAGTTTGAATACCTCAGGTAATGTTTCTGATAGTGAAAAAAAGAAAATTAATAAAAAATCTTCTTCAGCATTTATTAAAGAATCTGACTCTAAAATAGATAAAATCATTGAATGATAAAAGCATTTATTACTGTTACTAGATTCTTTAATATCTGATAAAAATAAATTCTGGGGAAAAATATGCTTCAACCAGCGCGAACTAAATATAGAAAGCAACAAAAAGGAAGAAATACAGGCATCGCAACACGTGGTTCAAAAGTTAGCTTTGGTGAATTTGGTCTAAAAGCAGTTGATAGAGGTCGATTAACAGCTCGCCAAATAGAAGCCGCACGAAGAGCGATGACAAGGCATATTAAAAGAGGCGGCCGTATCTGGATACGGATTTTTCCAGATAAACCAATTTCCCATAAACCCGCTGAGGTTCGGATGGGAAACGGTAAGGGAAGTCCAGAGTATTATGTTGCTGAAATACAGCCAGGAAAAGTACTGTATGAGATGGATGGAGTGAGTGAAGAATTAGCGAAAGAAGCATTTAGGCTGGCTGCAGCAAAATTACCAATTAAAACAGTGTTTACTATCAGGCAATTTGGCGGATGACAATGAAAGTTAGTGAATTAAAAGAAAAATCAATATCTGAACTTAACAAGGAACTTATTTCCTTATTAAGAGTGCAGTTTAGCTTAAGAATGCAATTGGCAACGCAGCAACTTTCAGACACAAGTCGAATGAAAATAATTAGAAAAGATATCGCAAGAGTTAAAACAATTATGACTCAGAAAGCAAGTTAACTATGAATAGTGAAAAATTAAAACGTACACTGACTGGGCGTATCACAAGTAATAAAATGGATAAAACAGTTACAGTTCTAGTTGAGCGTCGAATAAAGCATCCGCTGTATGGGAAATTTGTAATTAGATCAAAAAAATATCATGCGCATGTTTTTGATGAACAACTTTCAATAGGTGATATTGTATTAATTGAAGAATGTCGTCCATTATCGAAAACCAAAAACTGGAAAGTAGTAAAACATGTAAATAACGAATCCGAGAGATAAATAGTTTTATTTTTATTCCAGGCGTTATTTATCATAAAGTATGTGAGCCAAGAAAGTTTTCTTGTATAATGCTGCCTCTTCGATTCTTAGTAATACTTATTTAAAATAATATTTATTTAATCAAAAAATTAAATAAATATTCGATATGTGTTTTTAAAAGAGAATATTAAATGATACAGATGCAATCAATATTGCGAGTTGCTGATAACACAGGTGCGAGGTCATTAATGTGTATCAAAGTTCTTGGAGGATCAAAGAGAAAATACGCGGGTATCGGCGACATAATTAAAGTGAGTATTAAAGACGCTGCACCGAGAGGACGTGTAAAAAAAGGTGAAGTTTATAACGCTATAGTTGTACGTACAGCAAAAGGTGTAAGACGTTTAGATGGCTCGTTGTTAAAATTTGATGATAATGCTGCTGTGCTTTTAAATAATAAACTCGAACCTATTGGAACACGTATATTCGGGCCAGTTACGCGTGAGTTGCGTAATGCACGTTTCATGAAGATTGTTTCGCTTGCTCCAGAAGTTCTGTAATGCCGAGAAGAGAATAATTATGAGAAAAATTAAAAAAGGTGATGATGTAATTGTACTTACAGGTAAAGATAAAGGTAAGAAAGGTACAGTATTACGCACGATTGGTTCCGAACGCTTGCTAGTACAAGGAATAAATTCGGTAAAAAAACATCAGAAGCCTAATCCTTCAACTGGAGCGACTGGCGGAATAATTAATAAAGAGATGTCAATTCACATTTCAAATGTTGCTATTTATAACTTTACTTCAAAAAGAGCTGATAGAGTTGGATTTAGATTTGATTCTAATGATAAAAAAGTACGTTTTTTTAAAGCTACAAATGATTTGATCGAAGTATAAAAAGGATTGTAATGATATGGCGCGTTTACAAGATTATTACCGAAATACAATAGCAGAAGAATTAAAAAAGCAATTTGGATACAAATCTGTAATGGAAGTACCGTGTATAACTAAGATCACACTTAATATTGGATTAGGTGAAGCGACCATCGATAAAAAAGTGATCGAGAATGCAGTTTCAGATATAAAAAAAATTTGTGGTCAACAACCGGTAGTTACACGTGCCAAGAAATCAATTGCAACTTTTAAAGTTAGAAAAGACTATCCAATAGGATGCATGGTAACTCTTAGAAAAGTTAGAATGTACGAGTTTCTCGATAAATTAATTACTATCGCAATACCAAGAATACGAGATTTCAGAGGAATATCAGGAAAATCTTTTGATGGAAGAGGAAATTATAATATGGGTATAAAAGAGCAGATTATATTCCCTGAAATAGATTACGATAAAATTGATGCTTTACGAGGCATGAATATTTCAATAACGACAACAGCAAAAAGTGATATTGAAGCGAAAGCTTTGTTGGCAGCATTTAGTTTTCCCTTCAAGAATTGAGGAATTTATGGCTAAATTATCAACAGTGAATAGAAATAATAAACGACAAAAATTAGTAGCTAAATATTTTGAAAAAAGAAAAAATTTACACAAAATAATTTCAAATTATTCACTGGATGAAGATGATAGAGCAAAAGCAAGAGAACAATTGCAGAAACTTCCGAGAGATTCTAGCGCTGTTAGATTAAGAAATAGGTGCGAATTAACAGGAAGGCCACGCGGAGTTTATTCTAAATTTGGACTTGGAAGAAACAAATTAAGAGATATGGCAATGAGTGGAAAGATCCCGGGAATCATAAAAGCTAGTTGGTAAATTTTTTTATCTGCTATATGTTTTCATAGTATAAATAATTATTATAGAGTGTAATCAATATGTGTATGAGCGATCCAATTGCAGATATGCTAACAAGAATTAGAAATGCTCAGATGGCAAGAAAGCATTCTGCTAAAATGGAATGTTCTCGCTTAAAAGTATCAATTGCTAATGTGCTTAAGGATGAAGGTTATATAGATTCTTATAATATCATTAAAGAAAATAGCAAAAGTACGCTAGAAATTGTTTTAAAATATTATGCAGGTGAGCCGGTAATTGAGAATATTAAACGTATCAGCAAACCTGGCTTAAGAATTTATAAATCAAGTAAAAATTTACCAAATGTGATGAACGGTTTAGGTATAGCTGTTGTATCAACATCACAAGGTGTTATGACGCAAAACAAAGCGCGGGTGTTGGGTATCGGTGGCGAACTCTTGTGCACTCTAGTTTAAGGATTTATTAAATGTCTCGTGTAAGTAATAATCCAATATCGATTCCTGAAAATGTTGAAATTCTTTTATCCGGACAAGATATTAAGATAAAAGGGCCTCTTGGAATTTTAGAATATCCACTTGTTTGTGAGATTAGTGTGAATCAAATAGATGGTTTTCTGAAAATTAAAGCAAACTCTAACTCTCAGCATGCAAATGCGTTATCTGGAACGTTCAGAGCATTAATTGCAAACATGGTTCATGGAGTTTCAAAAGGATTTGAAAAAAAATTGCAACTTGTTGGAGTCGGTTATAAAGCACAAGCAAATGCAAATAAATTGAGTCTTACACTCGGTTTTTCACACCCTATTGATTTTGAAATTCCAAATGGAATTAAAATTGAAACACCGTCGCAGACTGAGATAATAATCAAAGGTATAGATAAACAAAAAGTTGGACAGGTTTCAGCTGATATTAGAGCGTATAGAAAACCAGAGCCTTACAAAGGAAAAGGTGTTCGGTATTCGGATGAAGTCATTGTTCTTAAAGAAACTAAGAAAAAATAAGTGAAATTAACATGCCGAATTTAAAAAGTAAGCGTATTAGAAGATCAAAGAAAACTCGTGCCACTATAGCGGAATTAGGCGTCATTCGATTATCAATTCATAGAAGTAATTCTCATATATATGCACAATTGATTGATGACAAAAATAATAAAATTATTGCAAGTGCATCGACACTAGAGCCTGATGTAAAAAAAGAAATCAAGGCGGGTGGTAATGTAGAGGCAGCATCAATAATTGGAAAAAGAATTGCAGAAAAAGGTATTAAGTTTGGTATATCAAATATAGCATTTGACAGATCTGGGTATAAATATCATGGTCGAGTTAAGGCATTAGCTGAAGCTGCTCGTGAAGAAGGATTGAAATTTTAATAGAATTTAATGATTCCAAGGTCATAAAATATGAGTACTAAATCGATAGGGACTGAAGAAAGCGGCGATGATTTACGTGAAAAAATGGTTGCTATTAACAGAGTTACAAAGGTTGTTAAAGGTGGTCGTATTTTAGGGTTTGCGGCATTGACTGTTGTTGGTGACGGTGATGGCGGTGTTGGTATGGGTAAAGGTAAGTCTCGTGAAGTTCCGGTTGCTGTCCAGAAGGCAATGGATGAAGCTCGACGGAAAATGATAAAAATTAAATTAAAAAATGGATCTATATATCACCCTATAACTGCATCACATGGAGCTGCTAAGGTATATATGCAACCTGCTCCTGAGGGAACGGGTATCATTGCTGGTGGTCCCATGAGAGCTATATTTGAAGTAATGGGCATGACAAATATATTGGCTAAATGCATAGGCTCCACAAATCCCTATAATGTAGTTAGAGCAACATTAAAAGGCTTGAATCAAATGAACACCCCAGCAACAATAGCTGCTAAGCGTAATAAAACTATCAAAGAAATAATAGGTTGAAATCATGGTGAATTCTCAAAAAGAAAAGACTATAAAAGTTACTCTTATTAAAAGCATGATAGGAACAAAAAAATCGCATAAAGCAACAGTTCGGGGCTTAGGACTGAGGAAGCTAAATAGCTCTTCAATACTTATTGATACGCCTGAAGTGCGTGGTATGATTTACAAGATTAATTATTTAGTTAAATGCGATTAAATTATGTTTTTGAATTCTATTAAGCCTTCTTTAGGCTCAAAAAGAAATAAAGTACGAGTTGGGCGTGGAATGGGTTCAGGTGTTGGAAAAACCTGTGGAAGAGGCCATAAGGGACAAAAATCAAGATCAGGTGGATTTCATAAAGTAGGTTTTGAAGGTGGGCAAATGCCAATACAAAGACGTTTACCAAAACGAGGTTTTGTCATTTTAAAACGTCGAGAATATCCTAGCTTACGGTTAGGGGATTTAAATTCACTTTCGGAAAAAGAAATTAGTATAGAAACTTTAGTTACAAATAACTTGATTCCAAGAAAAACAAATAAAGTCAGAATCTTTAAATCTGGAAATTGTACAAAAGCTTTCAATTTTAAAAATATTATAATAAGCAAAGGAGTTAAAGATATACTTCTTACTTCTGGAAGCACAATTTCATAAAGATTTTTAATCTATATAATATGTCAAATAACCCTGTAGATAAATTTGCCGATCTTAAAAGGCGCTTATGGTTTTTACTGTTGGCGTTAATTGTCTATAGAATTGGTGCTCATGTTCCTGTTCCTGGAATAGATCCAATTGTTTTGAAAGACTTATTTGAATCGCAAGAGAGCGGTGTATTGGGTATGTTCAATATGTTTTCTGGAGGGGCTCTCTCTCGGTTTTCGATATTTGCGCTTGGAATTATGCCGTATATATCTGCTTCTATTATAATGCAACTAGGAACAGTAGCAATTCCATTTTTAGAATCCTTAAAAAAAGAAGGCGAAAGTGGTAGAAGGAAAATTACGCAATATACAAGATATGGTACTGTTGCTTTGGCATTAGTTCAAAGTTACGGAATTTCTATTGCATTACAATCTCAAGCTGGCTTAGTAATAAGTCCTGGAGGAATGTTCACGATTACTACTGTTATTACTTTAGTGACAGGCACAATTTTTTTGATGTGGTTGGGTGAACAGATTACAGAACGTGGCATCGGTAACGGAATATCATTGATAATTTTCGCTGGTATAGCCGCTGGTTTGCCAAGTGCTATAGGTGGCACTTTAGATTTGGTTAGTACTGGTTCGATGCATTTTTTAATTGCACTAGGTATATTTGTCGCAGCTGCTTGTGTAACAGGAATCGTTGTTTTTGTTGAAAAAGGACAACGACGTATTTTAGTGAATTATGCGAAACGCCAAATAGGTCAAAAGGTGTATGGAGGTCAAAGTTCCCATTTGCCTTTAAAATTAAATATGTCTGGTGTAATTCCACCGATTTTTGCTTCAAGTATAATTTTATTTCCTGCAACATTAGCTGGATGGTTTGCAAATGATGAATCTGTAACTTGGTTAAAAGACATAAGTTCAGCATTATCACCTGGACAACCGATATATGTCATTCTGTATGCGATGATGATCATTTTTTTCTGTTTCTTTTACACGGCTCTCGTTTTTAATCCGAAAGAAACCGCTGATAATCTTAAAAAAAGTGGAGCCTTTGTTCCTGGTATTAGACCTGGGGAACAGACAACACGATATATTGAAAAAATTATGTTACGTTTGACATTATCGGGTTCAATTTACGTTACATTAGTATGTTTATTGCCTGAATTTTTAATTCTGAAATGGAATGTTCCTTTTTATTTTGGAGGCACCTCTCTTTTAATTATTGTAATCGTGACGATGGATTTCATGTCACAAATTCAATCACATGTTATGTCATCGCAATATGATAGCTTACTTAAGAAAACTAACTTCAAAAGTAATCAAGCAAAATTACCTACAAGATAAATATTCGACAATTTTAGATGGCAAAAGAAGATACAATACAAATGCAAGGTGAAATTCTCGAAACACTTCCTAATGCAACATTTCGAGTAAAATTAGAGAATGGACATATAGTGTTAGGGCATATTTCTGGGAAAATGCGTATGCACTATATCAGGATTTTACCAGGTGACAAAGTAACAGTTGATTTGACGCCATATGATTTAACAAGAGCTCGTATCACTTTTAGAGCTAAATAACGAATAAACTTCCTAATAATAACTTATTACTATTTTTAATTACTAAATTTAATCTTATGAAAGTAAATGCATCAGTAAAAAAATATTGCAGAAATTGTAAAATAATTAGACGTAATAGAGTTGTGCGAGTTATTTGTATAGATCCAAGACACAAGCAACGACAAGGTTAAACATAAAGTGAAAGTAAGATTATATAGGAAAATATAAATGGCACGTATTGCTGGCGTAAACATACCTAATCATCAACATGTTGGCATTGCTCTCACTGCTATTTATGGTATTGGTAGATCTAGTTCTAAGAACATTTGTGAAGCAGTTGGTATTGATACTGATAAAAAATTAAAAGATCTTACTGAAGAACAAATTGAGCAATTACGTGATTATGTAACTAGGATGACAATTGAAGGTGATCTTCGTCGTGAAATTTCGATGAATATTAAAAGATTAATGGATTTAGGATGTTATCGAGGACTTCGACATAGGCGAGGCCTTCCGGTTCGTGGGCAACGCACTAGAACTAATGCAAGAACTAGAAAGGGTCCTCGCAAAGCAATACGTGCTCGTTAACTATATAAACAAATTGTTGTTATTTTGGATTTTATGATGAATAAAACGAATTCACGTGTTAAAAAGAAGATTAAGAAAAATGTTTCTGAGGGAATTGCTCATATACATGCATCTTTTAATAATACAATAGTTACTATAACTGATAGGCAAGGAAATGCTCTATCATGGGCAACTTCAGGTGGCGCTGGATTCAAAGGATCAAGAAAAAGTACACCATTTGCTGCGCAAGTAGCCGCTGAAACGGCAAGTAAAATAGCAATTGATTGTGGCGTCAAAAATCTTGAAGTAAAAGTAAAAGGCCCAGGTCCTGGTCGTGACTCTGCGGTAAGAGCACTGAATGCAGCTGGTTTTAAAATTACCAGTATTTCTGATGTTACGCCAGTGCCCCATAATGGTTGTCGACCACCTAAAAAACGCCGTATTTAAGGAGATATCTTGGCTCGAAATCTTGCACCAAAATGTAAACAATGCCGTCGAGAAGGCGAAAAGCTATTCTTGAAGGGAGAAAAATGTTTTACAGACAAATGCGCTATAGAACGAAGAAATTACCCACCAGGCCAACATGGTCAAAAAAAGGGGCGTTTATCTGACTACGGTGGCCAATTGCGTGAAAAGCAGAAAGTAAAAAAAATCTATGGTATTCTGGAAAAACAATTTCGAAATATTTATAAATTAGCTGATAAGGAAAGAGGTATAACTGGCGATAACTTGCTTCAATTGTTAGAAAGCCGCCTTGATAATGTCGTTTATCATATGGGATTTGGATCATCTAGATCAGAAGCACGCCAAATTGTTAGGCATAACAGTATTTTGGTAAATGGACATAAAGTTAATATACCATCTTATTTAGTTAATGTCGGAGACGCAGTCGAAATTGATAAAAATGCGAAAAATCAATTACGTATTAAATCTTCTATTGAAACAGCCAACAATCGAAATTTTCCTTCATGGATAGATGTAAATGTTAACGAAATGAAAGGTATCTATAAAATGAAACCTGAACGTTCAGATTTACCTGCTTCTATTAATGAATCATTGATAATTGAATTATATTCAAAATAATCAATATAGATTTTAGACAAAAGGATTTTTTATGCTCGGTACGGAGCTGCTTACACCACGAATTATTGATGTTCAGAATATCTCTCCATTGCACGCCAAAGTTGTGATGGAACCCTTTGAAAGAGGTTATGGCCATACATTAGGTAATGCACTTCGAAGAATTCTATTATCTTCAATGTCAGGTTTTGCTCCTACAGAAGTAAAGATTGCAGGAATAGTTCACGAATATTCTGCTTTAGATGGAGTCCAAGAAGATATTGTTGATATTTTATTAAATATTAAAGGGATAGTCCTGAAACTTCATAATAATGATGAAGCTACTTTATACTTGAGGAAAAATGGAAAAGGTGTCGTTACTGCTGGCGATATTGAAACTGGACACGATGTTGAAATAATTAATCCTGAACACATCATTGCTCATTTGACTGCAGATAGTAAAATAAATATTGAATTAAGAGTTGAGAAGGGAAGAGGATTTGTCCCGGCGACAATTAGGAAAAATAAGAATATTGACAAAGATATAGGAACAATTTTTTTGGATGCTTCTTTTAGTCCAGTTAGACGCGTTAGTTATACCGTTGAAAGTGCTCGAGTAGAGCAACGCACAGATCTGGATAAATTGATCATTGATCTTGAAACAAATGGGGTTGTTGAACCAGAAGAAGCAATTCGATATGCAGCCCGTGTTTTAGTGCAGCAACTATCTGTTTTTGCTGATTTGGAAAGTACTCCTATTCCAAAAGAAAAACCGCAGATGCCTCAGATTGATCCAATTTTACTTCGCCCTGTTGATGATTTAGAACTAACTGTAAGATCTGCTAATTGTTTGAAAGTAGAAAACATTTACTACATTGGAGATTTGATTCAGCGTACAGAAGCTGAGTTACTGAGAACACCAAATTTAGGAAGAAAATCTCTCAATGAAATAAAAGAAGTATTAGCATCGAGAGAACTCACCTTAGGAATGAAATTAGATAATTGGCCACCTGCTAATTTAGAAAATATATCGAAGGATCAGAATCATGCGTCATAATAATGCATTTAGGAAATTAAATAGAACTAGTAGTCACAGGTTGGCCATGTTTCGTAACATGAGTAATTCATTATTACGTCATGAGGTGATTACTACGACACTTCCAAAAGCTAAAGAACTCAGAAGCTATGTCGAGCCTGTTATTACTCTAGGCAAAAAGCCATCCTTGTCCAATCGTAGGGCCGCATTTGATAAATTGCGTGATCGCCAAATTGTGACTAAATTATTTGATGAACTTGGACCACGTTATATTACGCGACCTGGTGGATATGTCAGAATTCTTAAGTTCGGATATAGAAAAGGTGACAATGCTCCAATGGCACTCGTAGAACTGCTTGATCGACCAATTCAGGAGACATCGGACAAGAAAGAGATCAGTGAAGATTAATATCTTTTTTCTCACTTTTATCTATCTGTTATTTAGCAAAAATTTGTTATTAATAAAACCTTCTTATCTCTCATATTTGGAAGAAAGTTAAAAATATTATTTTAACTAAAGTTAATTTATTAAATAAAAATAAGATTCTTAATTTTATATCTTATTACTCCAAAAAATTTGATATAAAAATATTTAATATAATTGATTCTACGAATAATTACTTATTGAATAGATTCGATAAATCAGAATACGATAATAATCCTATAGTTATTGCGGCTGCTGAGATTCAATTGAAAGGACGTGGTCGAGAAAATCGCAAATGGCATAGTGGTACATTAGGGAATACGCTAACCTTTTCGATACTCTGGCGTTTCAGAAATGGTGTTTCTGTTTTATCTGGCTTGAGCTTAGTAATTGGTATTGTTCTCGTACGTGTCTTAAGATCCTTTTCAGATAGTAATATTTACCTTAAATGGCCTAACGATATTCTGCATGAAACTAGTAAATTGGCAGGTATATTGGTTGAGCTTCGTGGAAAAATAGATGGCCCAGCATTTGCGGTTATTGGAGTTGGTATAAATTTTCATCTTCCGTTCTCGATTAAATCTCATATCCAGCAAAAAGTAACTGATTTATTGCAATGCACAGGTAAGGTGCATGATCGTAATGAAATATTTGGTGCGTTGCTTGTGCAGTTATACACCGTTTTAACTGATTTTGAGAAATATGGTTTCTCATATTTCAAAGATGAATGGATAAGTTATCATGCATATCAAGGAAAAAACGTGACACTACTTTTTCCAAATAAGCAATCTGTTGTTGGAGTTGTTGATGATGTAAATGAAGACGGTTCTATTTGCTTAATTACACCTAACGGTAAACAGTCTTATAGTACTGGTAATATCTCTATGCGCTTAAAAGATAATTAAGCGACAAATGAATCCCACTTTATTAATCATTGATTCTGGAAATTCTTTTGTTAAATGGGGATTGTTTAATAATGATCTTTGGTTAATCCAACGCCGTGTTTCGTATGATGATATCTCTGAGTTAGAAACTGAATTCAGTGTTTTATCTGAACCGCATTTAATTATAATTTCGCATGTAGCACGTGATGAAACAAAAAACGAAATTTGTAAGCTCATTTCACGATGGTCAATACAACCGATATGGCACCATTCACAATCCTATCAATGTGGTGTTTTAAATGGTTATTCAGATCCAAAGCAATTGGGCAGTGATCGTTGGGCTGCTTTAATTGCTGCATGGAACATTGAGCACAAGGCTTGTTTAGTTATTAACGCTGGCACTGCGGTAACAATCGATACACTATCTGACAGCGGAAAATTCTTAGGCGGCATCATTTTACCCGGTTTTCATTTGATGCTTAATAGCCTTTATTCCGGTACTCAATTGGAGTCTATTTCTAATAGATTGGGTGTCTACCAAAATTTTCCCGTTAATACGCAAAATGCAATTCATAGTGGCATAATACAAAGCTTGGTAGGTGCTATAGATCGTATGTATGATGTTTTATCCACACTACTTACGCATTCAGCTATAAATTGCATCATCAGTGGTGGAAACGCATCGTTGCTAAGCCCTTTTATTAAATATCCGGCAAAGATAATTGACAACTTAGTTTTGGAAGGATTGGTAGTGATTGCTAAAGATGAATTGAATAGAAAAGAATTATCCAGTTCATAAAATTTCATGCACTTATTCCAGAAAGCAACTTTTTATACCTCTGTAAATGATATGCATGCATTGCCACAGCATACTGGGGTTGAGATTGCTTTTGCGGGAAGATCAAATGCTGGTAAATCAAGTGTTATAAATACTTTGGCCAATAAGAACCGGTTGGCTTTTGTGAGTAAAACACCAGGGCGCACTCAACATATTAATTTTTTTCAATTGAATGAAAGCCAGTTTCTCGTTGATTTACCCGGGTATGGCTATGCGAAGGTTCCGGATAACATCCGCAAGCATTGGGAAGAGTTATTAAGTCAATATTTACAGACGCGAGAATCACTGAAAGGTTTAGTGTTGATCATGGATATCCGGCATCCGTTCAAAGCACTGGATATTCAGATGTTGGATTGGTTTATACCGACAGGAAAGACAGTTCACATTATATTGACGAAAGCTGATAAATTGAGTAAACAACAAGCAAACATTACGTTACAGCATGCGACGCAATATGTGCATGAATCATACCCGGGATGTAGCGTGCAGTTATTTTCTAGCTTGGCTCGTAGCGGGATAGAAGATGCTACTTCCGTTATTAATTCTTGGTTAAGTGTTGATTAGCGTTTAGTATTGAGCGATTCAAGTTATAAAAAAAGCCCCCGGCTAAAGGGGAGTAAAACCGGGGGGAATCGCCTTAATATCACACTTAAGGCCCTGTCTCAGGGAGGAAAGACAGGGGGACGATCAAGATGTCCTTTGCTAAGAGACCTTCTCGACTGTATTAGTTCCTCAAATTAATAGAATTATTTTTTATCGTATTATTTTTCCTGATTTTTATTTATGTCTTTGTATAGCCAATTTCCGCAAAAAAGAATGCGACGCATGCGTCGTGACGAATTTTCCCGCCGCCTCATGCAAGAGACTCATCTTCGTGCAGATGATTTGATTTATCCGGTATTTGTTTTGGATGGGAAGAATCGCAGCGAGAATGTGAAATCAATGCCGGGAATTGTCAGGCAAAGTTTGGATTTGTTAATGGCACAAGCGGAGAATTGTTTGCGGCTTGGTATTCCAGCTCTGGCTATTTTTCCGGTGATTGACACTGAATTTAAGAATCTGACTGCGAGTGAAGCCTACAATCCCGATGGATTGGTTCCTAGAGTAGTGCAGCAGCTGAAACAGAATTTTCCCGAGCTGGGGGTCATTACGGATGTTGCGCTTGACCCGTATACCAGCCATGGTCAGGATGGTCTCATTGATCAACACGGTTACGTCATGAACGATGAAACCGTGAATGTTTTGTGTCAGCAAGCGTTGGTGCATGCACAAGCTGGAGCTGACGTTGTCGCGCCTTCCGACATGATGGATGGACGCATAGCAGCGATCCGGAATGGTTTGGACAGCCAGCAATTTATTCATACCCGTATATTGGCGTACTCCGCAAAGTATGCTTCAAGTTTCTATGGACCGTTTCGTGATGCGGTTGGGTCTGCAGCGAATCTTGGCGCGGGGAATAAATATACCTATCAGATGGATCCGGCAAACTCCGATGAGGCGTTATGGGAAGTTGGGTTGGATTTGAACGAGGGAGCTGATATGGTGATGATTAAACCCGGCATGCCTTATCTGGATATCGTTCGTCGTGTGAAGGATCAATTCGGTGCGCCCACTTTTGTATACCAAGTGAGCGGCGAGTATGCCATGCTGAAAGCTGCCGCGATTAACGGATGGTTAGATGAAGAAGCTTGCGTGCTGGAATCGCTGCTTTCATTTAAACGCGCTGGTGCGGACGGAATATTGACTTATTACGCGATAGAAGCTGCAAATTGGCTCAAGAAGAGACAATAAGCCATTAAATAGCGAGTAATAATAGAACTAGAACAGTTGATCTTGTAAATCTCGAGTAACTTTCGGTGTATGTTCAACCGGATTTTCATTTAGCGGCGGAAGCTGCTCGCTAAGAAAATACTCGGTCATATCTCCGCCGGATTCCCTGAATCCGGTGGCTGAGTTAATTCTTGCGGCAACGACACCATTGGGTGGTTTGTATTCTGCCATTGCGACGCCTTTCAACACAGGACCCATATAATCCATCCAAATCGGTAACGCAACACGCCCGCCGGTCTCATTGTTTCCCAACGATTTTGGCTCGTCATATCCTGTCCAGGCAATGGTTACCAGGTCTTTTTGGAAACCGCAAAACCAAGCATCGATAAAATTGCTGGTCGTACCGGTTTTTCCCGCGAGATCGGTGCGTCCCAGTTGTCTTGCCTTGGCTGCTGTACCCTGATTCACAACATCCTGCATCATGCTGGTCATGATAAAGGCATTGCGCGGATCGATCACACGTTTTGCCCCATTGGTAACGGAGACAGGTTGGAATTGCTCGATGATATTGCCTTTCTCATCTTCGATTTTCTTGATGAAATAAGGTGCGATGCGGAAACCGCCGTTGGCAAAAACCGCATATCCGGCAGCCATTTGCATCGGTGTGACGGAACCCGAGCCGAGCGCCATCGGTAAGTAGGGTGGATGACGGCTAGCATCGAAACCGAATCGCGTAATGTAATCTTGCGCATACTGTATACCGATCGCCTGCAAGATCCGGATCGACACAAGATTCTTTGATTTAGTTAGCGCCGTGCGCATGCGCATCGGTCCTTCAAATTTGCCATCGAAATTTTTTGGTTCCCATAGCTGACTGCCGGTCTGGGTTGCGCTGAACGAGAGCGGGGCATCGTTGATAATGGTGGCTGGAGTAAAACCTTTTTCCAATGCGGCCGAATAAATAAAAGGTTTGAAACTGGAACCCGGCTGCCGCCATGCCTGTGTGACATGATTGAATTGATTTTTATAGAAATCAAATCCACCGATCAATGCACGGATAGCACCATCATTGGGGTCGATAGAAACAAGCGCTGCTTCTATTTCCGGTAGCTGGACGATATGCCAGACATTCTTCTGATTTTTTTGCACACGGATTAATGCACCGGGGGTAATATATTTTTTGCCGGGATCTTTTTTCTCAACCAAAAATTTCTGTGCGAATTTTAGTCCATCACCAGTGATTTCAATGACTTCTCCACCCTTTTTATAAGCCTGAACGGCATTAGGTTTAGCCGCTATTACAACGGCTGCATAAATATCATCGCTATCGTTGATTTCGTCCAGCGCGTCGTCCAGTGTTTTTTCTTGATTGCCGCCATATTTCATCAGATCGATATAAGCTTCGGGACCGCGATAACCACGGCGTCTGTCGTAATCGATCACATTTTTACGGAGCGCCTGATAAGCGGCTTCCTGATCCAGCTGCCGCAGAGTGGTATAAACCTTGATCCCTTTATCGTAGGTTTCTTCCTGATATCGATCATAGATGACCTGGCGGACCATTTCTGCCACATACTCGGCACGCATTGCAAAGGCGGTTGATTGCTTCTTCACGGGAACAGGCTGTTTTTCCAGTTCACTCAATTCGTTACTGGAAATGTAATTGAGTTTATGAAGCCGGCCCAATACGTACAATTGCCGGCTTTTCGCCCGCTTTGGATTGCTGATCGGGTTATAACTTGAAGGCGCCTTGGGCAATCCGGCCAGCATGGCGGCTTCTACGATATTGATTTCTTGTAATGACTTTCCGAAGTAGGTGTATGCCGCCGCTGCAAAACCATAACTGCGGTGCCCCAGGTAAATTTGATTCACGTACAGTTCTAAAATCTTGTCTTTGCTTAGGCTGTGTTCAATCTTGAATGCCAGTAGCGCTTCGCTGAGTTTCCGGGTTAGTGTTTTTTCCCTGGTCAGAAAAAAATTCCGGGCGACTTGCATGGTAATCGTACTGGCACCTTGGCGGACGCTGCCTGCGGAGAAATTGGAATAGGCCGCGCGCAATACACCCAAATAATCAACCCCGCCATGTTCGTAAAAGCGATCATCTTCCGCCGCAAGAATGGCTTGTTTCAGATGCTCTGGCACTTCAGAGATACTGACCACATTTCTTCGTTCCGCGCCAAACTCACCGATTATCTGACCTTCTTCGCTGTATATGCGTAAAGGTATTTTCGGGCGATAGTCCGTCAGCGTATCCAGTGATGGCAAATTGGAGTAAATGACCAGTCCGGCAAAGCCTGCCAGTAGCACACCGATTAAACCTAATGCGGATAAGGTGACAAAAAAATAGTACAACCAGCGAGCAAACATGAATAATTAAATGATGAAACGGTTAAAATACAAAATTATAGGGGGTATATCTACTGTTTTTCTTTGAATAGGATTTTTCGAATTCTGTCAGAATCAACATCAATTTCTTAATCTGCTGAATAAACCTAGATTTATCTTGATAATGGGTAGTAGTTTACCTATATTCGGCTTTAACAGGGTAATTTATAATGCGCAAGTATCGCTTCTAACAAGCCAATGTTCAAGGGAAATTTTGATATCAATTTAGACTTCTTAAAGCTGAAGTCACCGCCATTGATCGGAGTGGACATCAGTTCCTCATCCGTGAAGATGGTTGAGTTATCGATGATTGGCAAAGACAATCAAGCTTACCGTATAGAACGCTATGTCATAGAATCCCTGCCGGCTGACGCCATGCAGGATGGCGGAATTGCCAATATGGAGGCAGTGACCGAAAGCCTGCGGCGCGGCTGGAAGCGGATGGGAACGCGGCAAAAGAATGTGGCGCTCGCACTGCCCGCGACGGATGTGATTACCAAAAAAATTGTAGTGCCAGCAGGGCAACGCGAGGAAGACCTGGTTTTTCAAGTAGAGAATGAAGCCAGTCAATACATTCCTTTTCCATTGGATGAAGTGGACCTGGATTTTCAAGTAACTCGATCCGTTCCGGATAATCCGGAAGAAGTCGAAGTGCTGATTGCGGCTTCGCGCAAGGAAAAAGTAGAGGATCGTGTGGCTGCCGCGCTTGCAGCCGGTATGAAGACAGTGATCGTGGACGTTGAACCTTATGCGGCACAGGCAGCATTTGAATTAACGTTGCGTCAATTACCGGGTGGCGGGAAAGATCAAGTGATTGCGCTGGTTGATATTGGCGCGACTGTCATGAAGGTAAATGTGCTGTTGAATGATGAATCGCTCTATACGCGCGATCAGCACTTCGGCGGCGATCAACTGACACAGGAAATTCATAATCAGTTTAATCTGTCACTGGAAGAGTCGGAGGCTGCTAAGCGCGGCGGGAGTTTGCCGGGAAATTACCAAGCGGAAGTACTGCAACCATTTTGCGAGACCCTGGCGATTGAAGTGATGCGCGCCATTCAGTTCTTTTACACTTCAACGCAATATACTGAAGTGAATTATATTTTTATAGCAGGAGGGTGTGCTGTTATACCCGGATTGGATGCCATCATTGCTGCACGTACGCAAGTCAGCACACTTGTTGTGAACCCATTTGCAAACATGGAGTTATCAAGCCGCATCATTTCGCGGCAATTAAACCAGGATG
Organism: Nitrosomonas oligotropha; assembly: GCF_900106555.1. Classification (GTDB taxonomy): domain Bacteria; phylum Pseudomonadota; class Gammaproteobacteria; order Burkholderiales; family Nitrosomonadaceae; genus Nitrosomonas; species Nitrosomonas oligotropha_A. The sequence continues at coordinate 21,484 of NZ_FNOE01000014.1, forward strand.
CACCTTCTCTTTTGATCGCCTGTGGTCTGGCATTGCGGAGCTTTGACCCATCATGATCCGCATCAACCTGCTACCTCACCGTGAACTGAAGCGCAAAGCACAGCAACAACAAATCGCGATTCTGGCCGGTGTAGCCGGTTTTCTGGGGATTGCGGCTGTCTGGAGTGTTTATGCGATGATCGACGGCGAAATAGAAAATCAAAATGCCCGAAATCAATTTTTGCAAAGCCGGATTGCTGTTCTGGATACAGAAATTGCTGAAATCCGAAATATCAAAACGCAAACTCAGGAACTGCTGTCGCGCAAATTGGTGGTGGAAACCCTGCAGAATAGCCGCTCTGAAGTCGTGCACTTACTGGATCAACTGGTAAGATTGCTTCCCGATGGTGTGTACCTGCAAAGTGTGAAGCAGAATGATCAGATTATTACGCTCACGGGATATGCGCAATCCAATGCCTGGGTATCCATGCTGATGCGCAATCTCGAATCATCGCCCTGGCTTGAATCGCCACTATTGGTGGAAATTAAGGCGATAACGGTTAATAACATCCGTCAGAACGAATTCAATATGAGAATCAAACTCAGAAGGATATCGATTGACGATGTGCAGAATTCACCAGCCAATCCCGCTGGAAAATCGTAAGGCTAAGGTATGAATGATTTGCTTATTGAATTGCGTCAGCTTGATATCAATCAAGCAGGGAGCTGGCCGGTAGCATTTAAAATTGCTGCTCTGGTCATTTTATTCATTGTTATCGTGATAGCCGGTCATTTCCTGGTGTGGCAAGACCAGACCGAAACGTTGGAGAAAATCCAAGCTGAGGAAGAAACATTAAAAAATACTTATCTTCTTAAAAAAAGAAGCGCGGTTAATTTACCGGCGTTACGCGCACAGCTAGAAGAAATAGAACAGTCGCTGAGCGCCATGTTGAAACAACTACCGGATAAATCCGAGATGGAAGCGTTGCTGGTCGATATCAACCAGGCAGGTCTGGGGCGGGGATTGCAATTTGAATTATTTAAACCGGCCGAAAAGGAAACGATCAACGCATTTTATGCCGAGCTGCCGGTTTCGATCCGGGTCACGGGCGGTTATCATGATATTGGCGCTTTTGCCAGCGATATCGCACGATTGCCGCGAATTGTCACGCTCAATGACATCGCGATCGCTCCAGCTACCGATGGAAAATTGGTATTGGATGCGGTTGCAAAGACCTACCGTTATTTGGATGAAGAAGAAATCGCAAAGCAAGCTAAGGGTAAATGATGATGATAAGAAACCTATGCCTGTTAGTATTACTTGCAATAGTTTTGATGGCGATGACTGCTTGCAGTCAAAATGACTATAGTGATTTGGAAGCTTTTATTCAAAGCTCTGGTGAAGGTTTGAAAGGCCAGATCGATCCGCTTCCCGAAATAAAACCGCATCAATATTTCACTTATCAAGCTTTCGACATTCCCAGCCCCTTCGTGCCCCGTAAAAATGGACAAGTGCAAGCAGTAGCTAGCGGAATTCAACCTGATTTGACCAGGCGTAAGGAAGTTCTGGAATCCTATCCATTGGAAAATTTATTAATGGTTGGAACATTACAGCAACATGATATGATTTTCGCCCTGATTAAATCTCCGGATGGCACACTGTATCGTGTGAAAGCCGGTAATTATTTGGGACAAAATTTCGGAAAAATTAACCATATTTCGGAATCAGAAGTTAAACTATTGGAGATTGTGCAGGATGGAGCGAATGAATGGGCTGAGAAAACTAGTACACTCATGCTGAAAAATTAGAAATAAAACAACCCTAAAGCTACCAATAATGATGAAAAGATATGGTCTCAACATCGTATTAGCAGCACTGTTGATTTGTTTTGCGACGGCAATTTTCGCGCAACAAACGATAACTGCGGAAACACCGCCCAATAGTATCCGTTCCATCGATATTTCCACTTTTCTGAATGGCGAAGTCATCGTCAAACTTGCTTTAGATCAACCGCTTTCCGTTCTGCCGACGGGAGTTGCGTTGGATAACCCGCACCGCATTTATTTCGATTTCCATCAAGTCACCAATGGCTTGGGCAGAAATGTGCAAGAAGCTGCCGAAGGTGATTTACGCAGCGTCAATATTGTGCAAGTTGGGGATCGCACCCGGCTGGTGATGAATTTGGCAAGGCTCATGCGGCATGACATTCGTGCACAAGAAAACATTCTCTTTGTCCGGCTCGTGAGCGTGCCAGAGAACCCGGCAACCGCTACCGCCATCCGGTTTGCCGAAGAGACGCCCAATCAGCACATGAACAGTTTGCAGGATATCGATTTCCGCCGTGGTACAAAGGGGGAAGGCCGGATTGAAGTGGACATGACAAAGCTGGGCGCGACTGTTGATGTGCAGACTCAAGGCGATGACGTTTTCGTTGAGTTTGTCGATACATTGCTGCCCGGTAGTTTGAAAAGACGATATGACGTGGTCGATTTTGCGACTCCCGTGCAAACCATCGAAGCATCGAAGAAAGGCAATAACGTCCGGATGCACGTGAAATCCGGCGGACGCTGGGAACATTCGGCGCGGCAATCCGGTACCCGGTTTGTTCTGGAAATCCGTGCATTGAGCGAGGATGAAGAAGAAATTGCAAAGAAGCAACGGGCCAACGGCGGATATACCGGAGAAAGATTATCGCTTAATTTCCAGGATGTGGAAGTGCGCGCGGTTCTGCAAGTCATCGCTGATTTTACCAATCTGAATATCATTGCCAGCGATTCCGTCGCAGGCAATCTCACGCTGCGCTTGAAGGACGTTCCGTGGGATCATGCGCTCGACATCGTGTTGCAGGCGCAAGGTCTAGATAAACGTAAGACCGGCAATGTCATTTTTGTGGCGCCGCGAAAGGAAATGGCGGACAGGGAATTGCTCGATGTTGAAGCGAAGATGCAAATCGCCGATATGGAACCGCTGCGTTCGGAAATTTTTCGCTTGAATCACCGCAGGGTGAATTCCATGTCGTTTGAAAGCATGCTCAGCAAACGCGGCACGATCAATGTGGACGAAATCAGTAATACGATTACCGTTACCGATATTCCGGCTCGATTGGACGAAGTCAGGAAACGTATTCAGAAATTGGATATTTTTGAAAGACAAGTCATGATCGAAGCCCGTATTGTGGAAGCGACCGATCTATTTAGCCGTAATCTGGGAGCCCGTTTCGGGATCCAGAATTCAACCAATTTGGGAAGTCAGGGGCTTGGAATTTCCGGTAATTTGGCTGATTCGAGTGCTTTAGCTGGCGGCAGTTCGGCGGGAGGAGGGAGTAATCTGAACGTCAACTTGCCCGCAGCAGCAGCGACCGGATTGCTGGGAGGCCCCGCTGCATTGGGATTGAGTTTGTTAAAGATTAACAATAACCGGCTCATTAACTTGGAACTGTCCGCGCTGGAGACTGACCAGAAAGGGCGGATTATCGCTAGTCCGCGTGTGGTAACAGCGCATGGTGTGGAAGCGATTATCGAACAAGGCGATAGGGTGCCGTATCAACAAGCGACCAGCAGCGGTGCCACCAGTATCCGTTTTATGGATGCTACGCTGCGATTGAAAGTGAAACCGCTGATTACTTACAATGGTCAGATCGACATGGAACTCAATGTCAATCAGGACAAGATCGGTACTGCAATCAACCAGTTTCTGCCGCCGCCGATCAATACCAAACAGGTCACGACCAAGGTTCTGGTAGAAAACGGTGGAACGGTGGTGATTGGCGGTATTTTTGATCGCACCGAAAACGAAGTGGTTAACAAAGTGCCGATGCTGGGCGATATCCCGGTACTGGGTTACGTTTTCCGTAATACCACTAAAGTCGATAACAAGCGTGAATTGCTGATTTTTGTGACGCCGCGCATCTTGAGCGAGAATCTCAATCTTCAGTAGTTGCCGGTTATTGTCCCGACGGAAATCCGATTTGCCGCCATGCTTCATAAACCACGATGGCGACAGCATTGGATAGATTCAGACTGCGGCTGGTTGCTAACATCGGCACCCGGATGCGTTGTTGCTCCGGAATAGTTTCCATGAGGTGAGCCGGCAAGCCGCAGCTTTCCGAACCAAACAAAAAAACATCCCCGGCGGCATACGCGATTGAGTCGTAGCGCGGCTTCCCCTTCGTAGTGATCGCAAACAAACGCTGTCCTTGCAAATGCTGACTGCATTCCGTCCAATCTTCATGGACTTTAATCGAAGCAAATTCATGGTAGTCCAGACCGGCGCGAATCAATTGTTTATCCTGCAGCGGGAAGCCGAGCGGCTTGACCAAATGGAGCTGTGAGCCGGTATTGGCGCACAAGCGGATGATATTACCCGTATTGGGCGGGATTTCAGGTTGATGCAAAACGATATGAAACATACAGCTATTAGAGTGTATCGATTAGAGTGAAGTAAAAGAACCGGTTTACTTTATTTCCGGCAAGGCTCTGGCAATCACCCAATTACTGATTTCAGCCGCGCCTTGCCGTTGCAATACTTTGGCCAGTTCGTTGAGCGTCGCGCCGGTTGTCATGACATCGTCAACCACCGCCACATGCTTGCCGGATAAATCCATTGTACAGCTAAAAGCTTTGCGGATATTTTTTGGCCGCTCTTTCCACGGCAACCCGGCTTGCGGCAGCGTATGCTTGATACGGCTGCAATCGTCCGGTAACAGGGTAATGCTGGTTTGCTTGGCAATGTAACGGGCGATTTCCATCGCTTGGTTAAAGCCTCGCTCGCGTAACCGGATCGGGTGAAGCGGCATCGGCACGATGACATCAGGCATCGTTTCTACCGCTTCTAGCCGGGCGATGAACAGATGGGCAAGAACCGGTGCGATCGCCAGATTGGCCTGATATTTTAATGCATGAATTAGTGCATCGGCAGGAAAAGTATAGCGCATTGCGGCAATCGTGCGCGTGAATGCGGGCGGCTTTTTCAAGCAAGCGCCGCAGATTTCCCCTGTTGGTACCGGCCACAGGCAAACAGGGCAATGGTGATCAGGCAATTGCGGTAAATCGTGGTAACACGCTACGCAGAAATCCTGAGCGCTGGCGGCGCCGCATAGCAAACAATTTTTCCGGATCCAGGTCGGCATCGCATTTAATCCGTTGTTTAAAAATCGGCGGTGGTAAAATAACTCGCATGAATACAATACTGGGTTCCTAAGGCTATCGGCAATGGGCGCGATCGCTGCAGCATTTAAACAGCACAATAGGTAAATTGATATGAACTTGGATTCACTGACAAGCAACGAAACACAAAACGATCTGGGCGGGATGACCGGAAAATCGCAAGACTCCGTACATTGGAGCGTGGCGGATATTGAATCATTGCTGAATGCGCCGTTTAACGATCTGATCTATCGTGCGCAAAGCGTGCACCGGCAATATCACGATGCCAATGGCGTGCAATTATCGACACTGATTTCCGTAAAAACCGGCGGCTGTCCGGAAGATTGCGGTTACTGTCCGCAAGCCGCGCGCTATCACACCGGCGTTGAGAATCAGGATCTGCTGTCGCTGGACGAAGTGGTCTCTGCCGCCTCTGCCGCCAAAGCCAAAGGCGCGTCGCGCTTTTGTATGGGAGCTGCCTGGCGCGGCCCGAAACAGCGCGATATCGAGAAAATGACCGAAATGGTACGTGCGGTCAAATCACTAGGTATGGAAACCTGTGCCACGCTGGGTTTATTGAAACCCGGACAGGCGCAGCAACTCGGTGAAGCCGGTCTGGATTATTACAACCACAACCTCGATACCGCACCGGAATTTTATGAAGAGATCATCACCACGCGGCAGTATGAGGATCGTTTGAATACCTTGCAGGAAGTGCGTCAAGCGGGCATTAATGTGTGTTGCGGCGGCATTGTCGGCATGGGGGAGACGCGCCGCTCGCGCGCCGGATTGATTGCGCAATTGGCCAATCTGAATCCGTATCCGGAATCGGTGCCGATCAATCATCTGGTGCAGGTCAAGGGCACGCCTCTCTACGGTACGGAAGCGCTCGATCCGCTCGAATTCGTGCGCACCATCGCCGCAGCGCGGATCACCATGCCGAAAGCCATGGTGCGGTTGTCCGCAGGACGGCAGGAAATGTCCGATGCGATTCAAGCGCTGTGCTTCCTGGCTGGTGCCAATTCCATTTTCTACGGCGACAAATTGTTGACGACCGGAAATCCGGAAACCGATCGCGACCGTATGTTATTGGATAAGCTGGGGCTGCACGCGCTGTCGTAGATGTTTGCGGATCTGGCTGAGCAACTACGTATACGCGAACAAAAAGGTCTGCGGCGCACCCGGCAAATCATCGATTCCCCGCAAGCAAGCCATATCACGATTGATGGGCGCGATTATCTGGCATTCAGCAGCAACGATTACCTGGGACTTGCCAATCACCCGGAATTGATCGCATCAGCATGTGACGGCGCCCGGCGCTACGGCGTTGGCGCAGGTGCCTCACACTTGGTCAACGGTCATAGCGCCGCGCATCATGATCTCGAAACAGCGCTGGCGGCATTTGCCGGATTCCCGCAAGCCTTGCTGTTTTCCACCGGCTATATGGCCAATATCGGCATGGTCACGGCGTTAGCCGGGCGCGAAGATGCGATTTTCGCCGACAAACTGAACCATGCCTCGCTAAACGACGCGGCTTTACTGTCGCGCGCGCAATTCATTCGCTATCCACATTGTGATCTGGCAGCGCTGGAACAACGTCTGGCCACAGTCCAAGCGCGGCGCAAGCTGGTCATTTCCGACGCAGTGTTCAGTATGGAAGGTGATATCGCGCCGATCCGGCGATTGATCGCATTGTGCGAACGCTACCATGCATGGCTGTTATTGGATGATGCTCATGGTTTTGGCGTTTTGGGCGAGCAGGGGCGCGGCAGCTTATTTTTGCCGGAGAATACACATTCCCATTCTCATTCGCCGAATCTCGTCTACATGGCGACGCTTGGCAAAGCGGCCGGTGTATCTGGCGCATTCGTCGCGGCGCAGCCGGAAGTGATCGAAACCTTGATTCAGTCCGCGCGCAGCTATATCTACACCACCGCCACACCGTCGTTGCTGGCGTACGCATTGTTGACCAGTGTGCGATTGATCGAACAGGATGAATGGCGGCGCGAGGCGCTGCAACGTAATATTGCGCAACTGAAACAAGGCGTGCGGTCATTGCCGTGGAAGCTGCTGCCGTCCAATACGCCGATTCAACCCTTGTTGACCGGTGACAGCGCTGAAGCCGTACGCATCAGCCAGGCATTACGCGAACACGGTATTTTAGTACCGGCCATTCGTCCGCCCACGGTGCCGCAAGGCGCGGCGCGGCTGCGTATTTCATTATCCGCCGCCCACTGGCCGGAAGATGTGCAACGCCTTACCGATGCTTTGCACGAATTGGCATCGGCATGACATCATTACACATTGAAACCTTTGGGCAAGGCCCTGATCTCGTGCTGCTGCACGGCTGGGCCATGCACAGCGGCATTTGGGGCAGCGTGCGCGATTTATTGGCACAACAGTTTCATGTGCATCTGGTCGATTTGCCCGGGCATGGCTTGAGTCCTGCGAGTGAACCGGGAACACTCGATCATTTGGTTGAGATCGTTGCTGAGATTCTACCCGAGCGTTGCATGCTGGGTGGCTGGTCGCTCGGCGGACAGGTTGCGATGGAACTGGCTTTGCGTGAACCGCAACGAATTGAAAAACTGGCACTGATTGCCACGACCCCATGTTTTGCCAAACGTGGTGATTGGGAATCGGGCATGGAGCACAAATTGCTGCAATTGTTTCTGGAAAACTTGAAACTCAATTACGCCACGACGATCAATCGTTTCTTGACACTGCAAATGAGCGGCGACCGCGATGCGAGCAAAATTCTGCCGCAATTGCGCAAGCACTTTTTTCTGCGTGGCGAACCCGATCCCGATGCATTGGAAAAAGGCTTGCGGATTTTGCAGCACAGCGATTTACGCGAACGGATCGTAACCATCAAACAACCGGTTTTAATCGTGCATGGCGAAAACGACGTGATCACCCATCCGGCAGCGGCCGATTGGATGCACCGGCAATTGCCGCAATCGCAGCAGGTGATGTTTGCGCACTGCGGCCACGCGCCATTTTTATCTTACCCCGAACAATTTGTGGCTCATCTCAATGCATTCCGGACAAATTCTTGACAAGAAACAACTGCGTGCCGCGTTTGAACGCGCTTCGGCCAGTTACGACCATGCGGCGGTGCTGCAACGCGAAATCAGCAACCGTATGCTGGGGCGGCTGGAGTACATCAAATATAAACCCGATGTGATTCTCGATGCCGGTAGCGGCACCGGCTACGGCAGCCAGCAGCTGGCCAAACGCTATCCGAACAGCCAATTGATCGCAGTCGATATCGCCTGGGCAATGCTATCGCATGCGCGGCCCAATACCGCCTGGTGGCAGCGCTTGCTGCCGTTGCAGCAACAACGCAGCGACTATGTCTGCGGCGATATCGAGCAATTGCCGTTCAAGAATGCAAGTGTCGGATTGATCTGGTCGAACCTTGCACTGCAATGGTGCAACGACCTGGATCGCACCTTTGCCGAAATGCACCGCATTCTGTGCGCCGATGGATTGCTGATGTTCAGCACCTTCGGTCCGGATACCTTGAAAGAACTGCGTCAGGCGTTTGCGAAAATTGACGGCTATAATCACGTCAACCGCTTTGCCGACATGCACGACATTGGCGATCTGCTGGTTAACAACCGCTTCTCCACCCCGGTGATGGACATGGAATATATCACCTTGACGTACGACGACGTCATCAGCGTGATGCGCGACCTCAAAGCCATCGGTGCGCACAACGTATTGCAGGGCAGGCAGCAGGGATTGATGGGGAAAAATAAATGGCAGCAAGTCATCGGCGAATACGAAAAACTGCGCCGCGATGGCAAACTGCCCGCCACCTTTGAGGTGGTGTACGGCCACGCTTGGAAGCCGTTCGATCCACGCTCAATGCTGACGCCGGAAACGCGCCGGCAATTGGGTTTACCGCCTTAATATGGCGCGAAGTTACTTCGTTACCGGTACCGATACCGGTGTTGGTAAAACTACTGTCAGTTGCGCGTTGCTGCGTGCGTTTGCCGCGCAAGGGAAAAGAGTCATCGGCATGAAGCCGGTGGTGGCGGGCAGTGAAAACGGAAAATGGCCGGATGTCGAACAACTGATCGCCGCCAGCAATATCAGCGCCGCGCGCGAATACGTCAATCCCTACGCTTTTGATCCCCCCATCTCACCGCATATCGCCGCGCAACAAGCCGGGATCGAAATCGATCTCACCGTCATTCAACGTGCTCACCAAACACTCAGCAATCAGGCGGATATCGTCATCGTCGAAGGTGCGGGTGGATTTTTGGTGCCGGTCAATCAAACGCAGAACGGCGCGGATCTCGTATGCGCATTAAATCTTCCGGTGATTTTGGTGGTGGGTATGCGGCTTGGTTGCTTGAATCATGCTTTACTGACTGCGCAAGCGATCCGCATTTCCGGTTTGCCGTTGGCGGGCTGGGTGGCGAATGGCATCGATTCGCAGATGCTGGCCGCAGCGGAAAATGTGGCGACATTGGAACAGGGACTGGATTGTCCATTGCTGGGAATAATACCGTTTACCAAAAACGGCTATCCGGAAAAAATTCAGTTTTTTGACTGTCTTAAAGCGCTAGGAAGCACTGAATAATAGTCTACGTAAGCGATCTGCTGCATCATGTGGTGCTGAAAAAATTACCTATCACAATGATAGATCTCATTTGCCTTCTCACCATTCGTTTTGTACCTCATCTTATTTGCCAAATTATTCAGTGTTGCTTTAAGCCAATGATTGCTTAAAAAATAATTTTTCTGACCGGTACTTGATTCAATCGTAAAAACGGAGAATACTTAATAGCCGCTTGCGGTCTGTTCAATAGATTTTGACCGTTTCGCTGCAGCAGGAGTATCAGATAAATGCCCTTACTTTTTGAATCAGTAGTGCATTTGGAACAAGATACATGGAGCAATTCACTTTTTCCGGTGTTCTATACTCAAATTCTAATGCCAATGCTGTTGCCAAGGGCTTCTGGATTGGTTCGATCAATAATAAAAAAGGAATATTTTATGTTATACACATTTACTCATTCAGTGATGCGACTAGTTGCTGCTCTGATTGTTAGCGGGGGAGTCAGCTTATCTGCGTATGCTTTTCCAATCGCCGCACCAGGTAGCGAGGGTCTTAAAGTAATTGCGACTGGTGGGGAAATCATCGCAACTTACGAAGGAAATTCCGCTTCATTCAGCAATGATCTTTACTTGGGTTCTACTTTTATTTTTAATAACCACGCTACACCGGTTGGTACCTCGGTAAGCTTGGGAACCTTTGCTGCCGGAACCGAACTCATGTTCCGCATGCACGTCAACGATACTGGCCATGATTTTTTTACCGGTGATGCAAGCCGCAATCCGGATAGCCACGAACATGCGCGTGTTCAATCCGACTGGCTTCCGAACACCACATTGGTCAGTTTTGAAGATTTGTACAATGGGCCTTTTGACTACAACGATTTGAGTTTCTCATTTTCCAATACGATAGCAGCCGTGCCTGAACCGGAAATTTATGCAATGTTCCTGGCCGGGCTTGGACTGGTTGGTTTCTGCGCGCGCCGTAGAAAACAAAATGTCTAATTAATTATTTTTAACAGAGATAACCCCGTTCCAAGTAACGGGGTTATTTTTTACTAGTAGCTGTTCGATCTGTTCGTGTATATTTTTCTGGAATCAAGCTTAGTCACTGTCGCTGCAGTTTTGATGCGGCGTGCAACAAGTGCCGCTGATTATGAATGCGTGCTTGGCTGCATTTCGTGATTTTTGTCTAACACCGGGTGATGATTTATGCCGCAAAATACCCCGCGCAATTGGTCTCAGCAAGTTACCGGAAACAGTAATGCTTTGGATCTCGAACAGGATGTTTTTACCTGGGGTGATCCGCTCAAAATCGCATTGTCGCTGAAGCATTCTGCTGACAACAGCTTGCGACGCAAGGCGGAACCATTTGCGTCGGCGATGGCTATGCTCAATTTCTATATCAACCGGGCGGGGAAGCATTTGCCTGTGCAGCAACGTGAGGTGCTGGAAAAAGCCAAGGATGAGCTGCGCGTGTTGTATGGAAAGCCGCGTCACGGCGGTTAGTTCGCCGCCCCGGCGGCGGCTACGTAGCTTTTTTTGATTCAGCCTGTCACAATCTGCAATTTCTTTTCGCCATCATTTGTTAATCCGATAGCCTTTTTACCTATGAGTTACCTCAACTTAACCGACAATCAATTCAACCCCAAAGGTTTCTGGGATCGGCCGCTGGAAAGTTTGAATCCGCCTGCAGTCCATGAGCTGGCGCTGTTCGATCAGAATGGCTACGACTTGACCGATTTGGAGCAACGTTATGCCGAGGCTAACCTGGCGACCGCCCACGCGCACCGGGAACACCGGCATGCGATCAAGACGCCTTGGTTTACACAGCCGGAACGGGTGGAAGGCGCGGTGCTTAACCACAGTTTGTTATTCGAGCGCAAAGGGTACTGCGGTGAAGCGCTGGAGCAGCTCGAATGCTGGGCGCAAGCCAATCCGCTGATCTATAAAATCATCCGCATGCGCCCCAAGTGGGGACTGGATTTCAGTATGGACTATGCCGATCGCGCGGGCAATGTGTTTGAGGTGCTGCACTGGGAATACGACGGTTTTGATTACGCGGAAGTGGCTGAACGTAAACAGCAGCTGGAAGTTAAATTGGCCGCCACGGATTGGGACGATGCCGCTGCCAGCATTCTGAAACAGAAAGATCAATGGCACCACCTCGATTTCTTCGCGCAAAGCGATTGGAAATGCCATTACTTCGGTATCGTCAAGGAACGCTTTAAGATGGTGATTTGGGAGTAGAAATCTATCGCATCAACGCGCAGAGACCGCTGACTTTTCATAGGGCATTATTTCGTTAACCCGATTCAGTACACGCTTAGGAGAACGTATGTCAGGCCTCAAGGATCCCCGGGTGCTCTTCGCAGCGGAACGCACGCTGCTGGCCTGGAACCGTACCAGCCTTGCTTTGATCGCTTTCGGTTTTTTGGTTGAGCGTGCCGGCCTGCTATTGAGCGCCCTGGCGCCGGATCATGTGCATGCTTCCGGTATGGTGCTGACATTCTGGCTGGGATTTGCTTTCATCTTGCTCGGCGCGGTATCCGCCATTTATTCATCCCGTCAGTATGCGGTATTCCTGAAGACCCTGAATCCGGCGGAATTTCCCGAGGGATACGGAATCCGCTGGGGCATGCTGGTGAACGTCGCTGTGGCTATCTTGGCTCTTGGACTCATTGTCGTGCTTTACATCGGGCGCTTTTGATGTAGCCACTGGGGAACAAAGATGCCGTTTCGGGTCTGGCGATTCCAAAAGCAGTGCTTTTACAAGAAAAGCATATAATTCACTGTCGTTACACAAGGAACCTGAAGGGGTAACCCGCCCCCGTTGTTCAGCTGGTGCAGGCCAGTATTTCTCCGATTTCTAAGGGAGTTCTCAGCGAACATAGATCGATTAGACACCCCCAAAAATAGTACAACTTGCTTATAAAAAAAGTAGCGCTGCCCTATGGTTTAAATATTTACAGCAAATTACTATTCCTGTGCGAAATAGGTTAAAAATAATTTTATAAGTGATTTTCTAGATAATTCTAGTCTTGAAAGGAAAGAAAATGATCAAAAATAATAAATTAGTTAGCACAGTGGCATGCATTCTAGGATTGGCGGTACTGCCATCGGTTGCATCGGCCGGTTTAAGTGACCATACTTTTGCCTGGACAGGTGCTAGTGCAGGCAGCGCGCAGTTGGTGCTGAACGGCAGCACAACGTATACGGCAACCAATCGCGGCTGGGTTGACGAATTGGGTACCAACAATTTTGGCGGCGCGACAGGAAACTATATCGCGGGTACCTGCGGTTCATCCGATTCGTGTTTTGGAAGCGACAGGTTTGCGAATAACTATTTCGCATTCGACGTGCATCGCGCTATTGGAACCACTAGTGCTGTATTGAATTTGTATCAACCGGCGGTTGGAGAAAACGGTGGCGCGAATGGCGGTTTCTTGAGCCAATCGGCTGCATTGTTGTACACCCTGTTCGATGTTTCCGGTAATCCACTAACCGATAGCGGTCTTGGAATTTTTAATGATTTGGCATCCGGTAATTCTTACGGTTCGATTTCAGTGGATTCATCAAGTAACGGCAGTATCGTATCCATTACGCTCAATGCGGCAGCAGTGGCTGCGATCGATGCGGCTTATAACAGCACCGGCACTTTCTTTATTGGCGGTACGGTGAGTCCCGTACCTGAACCCGCAACCTATGGCATGTTGTTAGCAGGTCTGGGTCTGTTGGGATTTATGGTTCGCCGTAAAAATCAAGTAGTTTAATTTTCAATAGGATGCCGCTAGATATATCCGGTGGCATCCATCCAAGGTTCGCCCATTTCGTCGGATGCGCTTAAAACCAATTAAAGCCAACAAAAACCGGAACCATCCCAACAGCAATACCGGCAGTTGCAACCACAAAAACACCCTGATCGGGTGACCCAAAATAGCTGATTCTCTTTGTTTTTCGTGATGTATCAAATGCATCAAGAATATTTTGTTCCAGACTGAACCAATCAAAAGCAATGAACTCATATGTGATTCTGTTTTTCTCGGCTCATCACAAAAGCATATGTTTTACAAAGAAGCGCTCAGTCTCCTCGCCATCGCAGTCACTTTGGCCGCGTTCATTCCATACATCCGGGAAATTTTCCGGGGCTCGATCAAACCGCATATTTTTTCCTGGGTGATCTGGGGTGCGACGACGTTGCTGATTTTTGTGGCGCAATTGCAGGACAAGGGCGGTGCGGGTACGTGGCCGATCGGTGTTTCAGCTGGAATTACCATCGGCATTGCCTATCTGGCCTACTTGAAGCGTGCCGATGTAACGGTCACTCGAGCCGACTGGGTATTTTTTATCGCAGCATTGTCTTCGTTGCCGCTATGGTACTGGACATCCGACCCGGTGTGGGCGGTGGTGCTGCTGACAGCAATCGATGTGATCGGATTCGGGCCCACGGTCAGAAAAGCCTATCAGTTCCCGTACTCGGAATCACTGCAATTTTTTGCATTATTTACGCTGCGTAATGTACTGGTGATGCTGGCGCTGGAAAATCTTTCGGTGACAACCCTGCTATTTCCAGCCGTCATGGCCGTCATGTGCGTATTCTTACTCGTGATGATCTCTTATCGCAGGCGTGTTCTGGCGGTGTAAAGCGCTCATTCCGTGCTTCCTGCGATAGGCTTTTTTTGATTGCACGGCATGACAACCATTTATCGAGTTGCAGTAAACTAGGCCGCTGATTTAAACAATCCCGCATTCCGGTGAAATCAACAGGGACTCAACCATGGCTTACAAAGAATACAAAGTGCTATACGTGACGGAAGGCGGACTGGGAACGATTTTCCTGGGCGCGTCGGGTATTCCGATCAAGCGGCTGGAAATGACGCTGAACAGGGAAGCCGCGGATGGCTGGACGTTGGTGTTCCAGTTTGTCGAGCAGAAGCGGTTTTTGCTGTTTTGGAAACGGGAAGCGGTGATCATCACGCTGGCGCGTTAAGCATTGCCACGCCCATGAAAAGCCAGGAAGCCATCCGGGAAGACGAAGAACGCATCAGGCAACTTGTGCGTGCATTGCCGGATGACAAACGGCTGCAATTTTTCAAACAAGCCGAACAAGAACTGAAAGATCCGGATACTTACGCGGTGCTGAATTATCTTTTTATCGCCGGTCTGCATCATTTCTATCTGGGAAAAGCGCTGCGTGGCACGATCAATCTATGCCTATTTATTACCGGAACAATCATGCTCTTCATCGGTCTTGCCGGTACCGGATTGCTGCTGATTATTGCGATCACGGTGGTTGAACTGAGAGATCTGTTTAATTCGCAAAGCGTGGTTCAGGACTACAATAATGAAGCCATGGAAAAAATCTATCATGCGGTGAGCCAGGATGAATAAATTAACGAATCAGATTCTATCAGGCGCTGTTGTCACGCTACTGCTGGTATGCGCGCACAATGCCAGCGCCGAGAAAATATGGAATTGGCGTTATACAAGCGGCAGCGTTGTCGCCCGAGGAACACTCACGACCGCCGAAACTGCCGATGCGCAAGGCTTCTATCCAATTCTCAGTATTGCCGGACACCGCAATGGTGAACGCATTACCGGTTTGCATCCTACCGGTAAATCGATTCCGGGAAACGAACCGTTTACGCTGGATAATCTGATCCGTATCGACGCGCAGGGACAGATCACGCCGCATGGATTCGGTTTTACCACGGCATCCGGCGGCTATGCCAATACTTTTTATGCCGAATTTCTCGCCACCCCGGTTTATATGGAAGTGTTCATTACACCGGTGAACTACAGCGAGCTGCCAATCAAATTTTCAGCTACGCCCGTGACCGAACCGGAAATCCAGTTGGATGCGCCGGTCGGCGGATCCGAAAAAATGGATGATTAGGGAATTTCGCGCCACATGAAAAAAACGCTTCTGCTCATGTCAATTTTGCTGCTGATGGCTTGCGTGTCGCCCATGCGCAGCGACTTAGATCGTCACCAGAAGAAATGGCGGGAAGCGAATATCACGCACTACCGCTTCGAGCTGAATATGATTTGTTTTTGCACCTTCAGGAAACGTATGCCGTTGCAGATCGAGGTACTGAACGGCCAAGTTGCCGCGATGACAGATAACACGGGCAGGACGATTACGGCGGCAGATGCCGACTATGCTTATTTTTCCCGTTTCGCAACCATCGACCGGCTGTTCTCGGAACTGCAAGCGAGCTTGAACGGCACGGCGGATCAAATCGCGGCGGCTTATCATCCGAGCTATGGCTTTCCAACCCGGATCAATATCGACCGCATCAAAAAGGCCGCGGACGACGAGCTGGGGTTAGCGGTGTCGGCGTTTGAACGGTTGCCTTAACCGCAAGATCTATCCTATTCTAGTTGGCGATGTCGCCGGTTTGATTGGCCCAGCCGCTGGCTTGTATTTTAATGCCGGTGAATTCATCGAGACTCAGGAAACCCAATCCGGCGAGTATGGATTGAATTGCAACGCCGTTGCCCTGTTCGTCCGCTTCGACCAATTTCAATGCTTGGCCCAAACGTCCTTCGCGTTTCATCAAAGCCAGGCACATATCGTCGGAAATACCCAGTTTGTTGACAATCTGCTGAATTTCGATGCCGAGTAATTCGTCCAGCAGCGACAAAATGCCGACAATAAAGGCGCGTTCATGGTGATTTTTATCGTGCGGGCGCTCCACGGCTGCGATCAATTCCATCAATTTGCCGCGCTCCACCGCTGTTTGCATGCGCGCGCTGGGAATGCCATCTTCCGACTTGCCTGTGGTGTACAGCAGCAGTTGTATCCATTTCAGCAATTGCTCGCGTCCCATTAATGTGATGGCGTGCTTGATGGAATTGATTTTGCGCGGCAAATCGCCCGCCACGGAATTGACCATGCGCATCAGGTTATAACTGAGTCCCGGCTGGCGTTTGAATTCCTTTTCAATTTCTTCGTGATCGAGATTATCCGTCACCAAAGTCAATAATCGAAGCAGCGACAATTTCCCTGGGTCCGTGCGTTTGACCGACATCACTTCAGGTTTGGCGAAATAGTAGCCCTGAAACATCTGGAATCCCAATTGCTTACAGCGTATTTCCTGCTCCCGGCTTTCCACTTTCAGCGCCAGCAGCAAAACCGGCCAGCGTTTCAATGCGGTGACCAGTTTTTCCAGTTCATCCGCTCCAAGCGCCAGCACATCGACTTTGACGACGCTGACGATCGGCAGTAATTGCTCGATTTTGCTGTCGATGGCGACGATATTATCCAGCGCGAATTGATAGCCTTTTTGTTTCAAGTCGTTGCATTGCTGTAGAAATTCCACCGTGATCTGTTCCGGTACCCTGACTTCCAGCACCACATGCTTGCTCGGCAACAGGCTGATGATGTCGCTCATGATCAGATCGAGATCCGCATTGATAAAACCGCGCTGCTGCCCGAGCACATTCTGAATGCCGAAACGGCCATAAGCGTTGACGATCACGTTGGCCGACGCGGATAAATCGTCGGTGACTTTGGCTGCTTCCTGGGTTTCCTCCTGCCGGAACAGCAACTCGTACGCGACTAAGTTCTGATTGCGATCCAGAATAGGTTGCCGGCCAAGAAAATAACTTTCCATTGATTCCTCCGCGTTGATCGATGAACGCAACTGCTTGTTCGGGTAAATGAAGCTGGAATATACGGTAGGGTGACGGTAGCCTAAAGCGGGAACAAACGGGGTTTTCCGTTCAGCGGGAGATTTGGTTGAGAATGTTCCGCAGCTTTTGGAGAATGAGCGCATCACGATCTTCATTTTTTAATTCAATATTGTATGATCTCAAAATTCTTAATTTAATTAGTTGTCATCAGTTAATCCTTCTCGTGAATACTCAAAATATCCAAGATAGTTTTGACTGCCATCGTGCAATGCCAGAAGTTTCGTTAAGTGAATATGTGCGTTGTCGCAAAATTGAACTCGGTGAATGGGTTATGACAAGGCGGCGAATTTATCTGGATAAGTGTTTCTGGATTTGTTTACGTGATACTCGTATTGGACGAATAAATGACCCAGTTGCTCATAAATTGCTTGATGGATTTCTACGAGGTGTGTGTCAGGATCGATTGATTTGCCCGATAAGTGATGTACTTTTCTTGGAGCTACTAAAGCAAACTGATCTTCAAACCCGACTTGCAACAGCTGAGCTCATCGATGAGCTTAGTCGTGGTGTCACTCTTATACCGCATCAAGAACGTGTCGCGGCGGAGATTACTCATTTCTTATACGCTCAGAGTGGATATACAGTACATGACTTAGAGTTACTCACGTGGTCGAAAGTCAGCTATATATTGGGTATTCAATAATATCCTGTGATAGCTGCATTCCCTGCTGAAGAGCAGCTTGTTATTCAGAAAGCATTTTTTGATCACATGTGGGAGATCTCGCTCTCAAAAATGGTTGAAATACTAAGTAATGCCTTATTTCCAGATGCGCCGTATTCAGGAGATTTCGCTGCACGCCTCAACGAAAGTAATGCGAGGCATACGATGGGAAATGAGAAGTTTCGAGCAAGTCTATAAGGATGAAATCTACGGTGTACTGGAGATTGCTGCGCCTATTGCTCGTGATGTCTTTGAAGGCATGCTTTTAAAATCAACTGGTCAAACTATCGAACACTCAACGAATGAACGTGAGTCAAAAATTCAAGCTACCCACAACTTGCTATGTGCAGCCATATCAAAGCAATCTGTGAGACGGGCATTAAGGACTCTTCACATAGGTGCGCTTTTGCACGCTGCTGTTCGATGGAATCGAACACAAAAGATCGTTGTGAACGATTTGTACGATTTTCACCATGCTGAAGCTGCATTGGGTTACTGTGTGTGTTTTTCACTGATAAACCTATGCAATCTCTTCTCGAACAGCATCATCTTTCAATAAAGGAAGATTTTTCTTGTCAGATTACTTCATCACGTCAAGTTGCTGCCGCATTGGTGCACGATGACTAATCTCTAAACAGTATCGGTAGTTAAGGAAAAGTCAGCATCAAAATTTCACGAGAAATGTAATCAATACATTACCTCTGATGATCCGTAGATTCGTAACTATTTTTCCTTAGCTACTCAACATTATTTTTTATTTTATATTTCAGAATTAACTATTTAAGAGAATTGGTATCAATTATAGACAAAGGGCTGCTGCTGTTCTGCACGGTGTGGGCGGGGCTATTGATCGCGCTGAACTATACGTTGGGCATTGAAAGTAGCATGATCAAAGGGATGGATTCGCGCTGGCAGCAGTGTGCCGCGCTGTTTTTGGTGTATTGCAGCGCGTTTGTCATTCCGTATGGTTTTGCGGTGGTATTCCGCAGACATCTGATCGCGGCCACGCCGCTATTTTGGTTGCTGCTGCTGATCGCACCGGCTTTGTTTGCGGTTAAGGCGAGTGCGGTCAATCCACTGGAAAATCAAATCGATGGGGTGTGGGGGAGTTATTGGACGATCGTCACGACGCTGCCTTTTAAGTTGCTGGTCGTGCTAGTGCCGTTGATCGTGTTACAGCGGTGGTTTCCAGAGCAGCCGGGTTTCTGGGGGCTGACGCTGTGCAATGTGCGCTGGCGGCCGTACGGTTTGATGCTGTTGATGATGGTACCGCTGATTGCGTATGCCGGGACGCAGCCGGATTTTCTCGCGGCCTATCCGCGCTTAAAGCAGATCGCTTTCATCGCGCCGCACACGGAGCATTTCGGCTGGTTTCAGTTGTTGTACGAAGTCAGTTACGGCATTGATTTCGTCACGATCGAGCTGTTCTTCCGTGGTTTCCTGATTTTTGCGTTTGCCCGCTATGCCGGACCGGCGGCGATTCTGCCGATGGCGGTTTTTTATTGCAGCGTCCATTTCGGTAAACCGCTGCTCGAGTGCATTTCTTCGTTCTTCGGCGGTTTGATTTTGGGCGTCGTCGCGTATCAAACCCGCTCCATCGCCGGTGGTCTGGCGGTGCATCTGGGCATCGCGTGGATGATGGAGGTCAGCGCTTATGCCGGGAATGTAAGGAGCGGATAGATTGCGCGTTACGGGTTGCGGGTTTTGAAGCGATCGGTGGTGCGGATCAGCGCGGCTTGTATGCCCGGTTCCCACACCGAATGCCCGGCGTCGTCGATGATGATGTACTCCGCTTGCGGCCAGGCGTGATGCAGATCGTCCGCGCTGACGATTGGGCACACGGCGTCGTAGCGGCCTTGTACGATGGTGGCGGGGATGTTGTGCAGTTTGTGCACGTTATTCAGTAACGAGTTTTCCGGCAGGAAGATATTGTGCATGAAGTAATGCGCTTCCATGCGCGCCAGTCCGAGCGCCACGGTGTCGCTGGCAAAGTAGCGGACTGTCGCCGGATTGGGCAATAACGTCGAGCACGAGCCTTCATAGGTACTCCAGGTGCGTGCCGCAGGCATGTGGATAGCCGGATCCGGGTTCATCAGGCGTTGATGGTAAGCGGAGAGTATATCGTTGCGCTCCGTATCGGATAGCGGTGCAACTAATTCACGCCATGCTTCCGGGAACAAATTGCGCAATCCGTACAGAAACCAATCGATTTCCTGTTTGCGGCAGAGAAAAATGCCGCGCAGGATGAAGCCCAGACAACGTTCCGGATGTGCTTCGCCATACGCCAGCGCCAGTGTGCTGCCCCACGAGCCGCCAAATACCAGCCAGCGGTCAATGCCCAGATGCTGGCGCAGTGATTCCAAGTCGTTGATTAGATGCGGTGTTGTGTTGTCTTGTGTTTCACCCAGCGGTGTTGAACGCCCCGCGCCCCTTTGATCGTATATGACTATGCGGTAATATGCCGGATCGAAGAAGCGCCGGTGCGCCGGTGTCGATCCCGCGCCCGGGCCGCCATGAAGAAATACCACTGGTGTGCCGGAGGGATTGCCGGATTCCTCCCAGTACATGGTGTGGATATTATCCAAGGCTAATGTGCTTTGCCGGTAGGGTTGAATTTCAGGGTAAAGCGCCGCAGGTGAATGATGGTTCATGATATGGGTACAAATGCCGATAATTAATTGGGTTTAAGAAAGATAGAAAAGAGTGGCAAAGATCACAGAGTTCAGGTCTTAAATGAATTATAGTTCTGCTATATTGCTCGACAGGCTATCTACTGTATCAATGTTAAAAGGAATATCATATGCCTAATACTATCCTGAGAGAACAAGAAGTTTCCATGTTGCGCGAAGAAATGGAAATATTGATGAATGAACGTCAATGCCTGCTGGATGCGACTGGCGCCGCGGCTGTGTTTGTGGCCAAGATGGACAGTACTTTATTGCCGGATTCGGTCTGCCAGGCAGCCAAAATCCTGTCCAGTTCGTTAAACAATTTACCAGAAGAAACCTTACGGGATGCGCTGGAGAGGGTGAAGTCAGAGTTTGCAGTTCGTGTATGAACAGAAAAAAGCATTAGCCGTACCGAAGGTTGGACTTGTTCTGACCGGTGGTGGAGCGCGCGCCGCCTATCAAGTGGGTGTGTTGCGCGCAATCGCCGAATTATTACCTGATAAGACGCGTAACCCGTTTCCGATTATTTGTGGCACCTCCGCGGGCGCTATCAATGCTGCTAGTATTGCCGTTTCCGCCCACAATTTTGCCGAAGGTGTCGGACGGCTGGAAGAAGTATGGTCGAATTTTCATGTCGATCAGATTTACCGGTCGGATCTCATGGGTGTTATTCATAACACTTTGCGCTGTATGCTCTCCTTGGTATCGAGTGAATACGGCCAGCATAATCCCATTTCTCTGCTGGATAATGCGCCACTGGAAGCTTTACTGAAGAACCGTTTTTCTTTCCGTACCATTCAACACTGTATCCGCTCCGGCTCGCTGCATGCACTGGGATTGACTGCCTGGGGATATACATCAGGTCAATCGGTGACCTTCTATCAGGCGGCAAGAGAAGTGTTGCCGTGGAAACGAGCGCAAAGACTGGGTCTTCCGGTCGAGATAGGGGTTGAGCATTTGATGGCTTCTTCATCGATACCGTTTATTTTTCCCGCGGTCAAATTGAATCGTGAGTATTTTGGCGATGGCTCCATGCGTCAGATGGCGCCGATTAGCCCTGCGCTTCATCTGGGCGCCGATAAAGTATTGATCATCGGCGTGCGTAAACCAGTAACCGACGAGCCCAAACGTATCAGCGCATCAGGTTATCCGCCTTTTGCACAGATTGCCGGACATGCGTTGAACAGCATCTTTGTCGACAGCCTGGATGTGGATCTGGAGCGTTTGCTACGCATTAATGAAACACTGAAACTGATTCCGCCCGAGGCGTTTAAAGCGAATAACATATCGCTGCGTCCCATCGAAGCAATGATGATTGCCCCGAGCGAGGGAATCAACGAAATTGCCCAGAAATATGCGCATACGCTGCCGTGGATCATGCGCTATCTATACCGTGCCATCGGCGCCATGGGGCCGAATGGTTCGACTTTACTCAGCTACGTATTATTTGAGGTGCCTTTCTGCCGGGATTTAATCGAGTTGGGTTATAACGATACCATGCAACAGAAAAATGAACTTTTGAAGTTTATTGGAGTTCAAGAGAAGGTATAGCGCATACGGGCGTCACGTTTTTTTGCATTAAAATTTTTGTCAGGAAAAATAAATGGCTTTTGATAGTCCGCAATTTTGGCTTGCTGTATTACAAATCATTGCGATTGATATTGTACTGGGCGGCGACAATGCCGTTGTGATCGCGCTGGCTTGTCGGCGTTTGCCCGAGCAACAGCGCAAATTGGGTATTTTCTGGGGTGTGTTTGGCGCAATCTTATTGCGCGTGGTGATGATCTTTTTTGCTTTGAGTCTGTTGACCATGCCCTATTTAAAGATTGTAGGCGCGGTTTTGCTGGTTTGGATTGGTATTAAATTGCTGCAACCGGAGCCGGAGGGTGCGCATGAAATTGATGCCAGCACGACGTTAGTCGGTGCGATTAAAACGATTATTGTGGCGGATGCAGTGATGAGTTTGGACAATGTCATCGCCATCGCAGGCGCGGCCAAGGATGACATCGGTTTGGTCATTTTCGGCTTGGTCGTCAGCGTGCCGATCATCGTATGGGGCAGTCAAATGGTGATGAAGGTGATGGATCGATATCCGGTTACGATCGCGATTGGCGCGGGATTGTTGGGATGGATTGCTGGCGATATGGCGGTTACCGATGTCGTCACTAAGGAATGGGTCAGTACGCAGGCGAAGTATCTTCAGTGGATTGCGCCGGCTTCCGTAGCGCTTCTGGTTATTGCGGCCGGCAAATTGCTGGCGGCCCGGAAACCGTTTAAACCCGAGCCATTGGAAGATTTGGCCAATGAAAAAATTCCCAAATAGTCATTCACGTATAAAAGTTTGAGAGATTGATCATGCTAAAAATTTTATTACCTGTCGATGGTTCTGATTATGCCAATAAAGCAATAACCGGCTTCATTGCTTTATTGGACTGGTATAAGGAAAAACCGGAACTGCATTTGCTGAATGTGCAATATCCGCTGCGCGGCAATGCGGCATTGTTCATTAACCAGACGGATATTAAGCAATATCACCAAGAGGAAGGCCAAAAAGAATTGCAAAGCACGTGCACTTTGCTCGATCAGGCGGGCGTTGCTTATCAATATCACATTGTGGTGGGTGATCCGGCCGAAATGATTGTCCGGTTTGCTAGTGAGAAGCAATATGATCAGATTGTGATGGGGCCGCGCGGAGCGGGCGGTATCCAAGGTTTGTTACTGGGCTCGGTAAGCAGCAAAGTGATGCAGTTGGCAAAAACTCCCGTGTTATTGATTAAGTAATGAATTTCCGGGGCGAGTCTTTTGAAGCTAAGGATCTTGGGGTGTAGCGGAGGGATAGGAAGCGGCGAACAAACCACTGCGATGTTGCTGGACGACGATGTGCTAATCGACGCGGGAACAGGTGTGGGTAATTTGAGTTTGTCCGAGATGATCAAAATTGATCATATTCTTGTTACGCATGCACATTTGGATCATGTTGCATTTATTCCATTTCTGGTGGATACCGTCGGTTCAATCCGCAACAAACCGATAACAATTCATGCCATCCAGCCCACGCTGGATACGTTGCGGGAGCATTTGTTTAACTGGCATCTGTGGCCAGATTTTACAAAAATTCCCAATGACATTTCCCCTTATATGCGTTACGAAACATTGTCGTTGGGAGATACCATTCTTCTCGATGGCCGTGCGATTACGCCACTGCCCGCCCATCACACCGTTCCTACAGTCGGCTTTCAGTTGGACTCGGGGTTAGCCAGTCTTGTTTTTTCCGGTGATACAACTACTAATGATGCCTTCTGGGTAGCCGTTAATAAGATTGTAAATTTGCAGTATTTGATCATTGAATGCGCCTTCTGCAATCAGAACAGGGATATCGCGATCAGATCACGGCATTTTTGCCCCAGCTTGCTGGCGGAAGAATTAGAGAAATTGGAACGGAACGTGGAAATATTTATTACGCACCTGAAACCCGGTGAAGCTGATGTCATCATGGAAGAAATAGATCAGTGCATTGGAAAATATAATCCGCGTCGCCTTGAGAACAATCAATTATTCGAATTTTAGGAAGTGAGGCTATGAGTACAGTCGCGATGATTCAACCACAAAAGAATAATGCAAATAACAATAACGAATCAGCTTTTTCCAAAAATCTGCAGGTTATTATCAACAAGATATACGCTGCGAATGGTGTTGAAGAAATCATGCTGGAAACTAGCAAGGATATTTGCGCATTACTCAACGCGGACCGGTTTACCATTTACTCACTGAATGAAGATAAATCTTCTTTTGTTTCGAGGGTTAAAACTGGATTTGATTCTTTTCAGGATTTGAAACTGCCGGTAACGGAAAACAGTATTATCGGTCTTGCCGCTTTACAAAAGAAAGTGGTCAATATTGCGGATGTATACGATAAAAGTGAGTTAAAAAAATTTAATCCGCTACTGGTTTTTTCCAACGAAGTGGATAAACGCACGGGTTATCGAACCAAACAGATGCTGGCGGTGCCGATTCTGAACGCTGATAGCCGGGAATTGATGGGCGTGGTTCAGGTGATTAATAATAGATCGAACGAATCATTCACCACCGCGATCATGGAAGGGGTCGTGGAAATTTGCCGCGTTCTTGCCATTGCTTTTAAGCAGCGCCAGAAGTCCTCTCAATTGTTGAAATCAAAATATGATTATCTGATTCTCGATGCAATTATTTCCGCCCCTGAACTGGAACTGGCCACACGCTCAGCGCGGAAAAAAGGCTGCGATCTGGAAGATGTGCTGGTTGACGAATTCCGCATGAGTTTGCCGCTTATCGGCAAGGCACTGGCTTCTTTCTTTCAGGTTAAGTACGAGCCTTTTAGAACGGATAGGATTAAACCGGCTGATCTGCTTAAGAATTTAAAAAAAGATTATATTGAAAGCAATGCTTTGCTACCGATTGATGAAACAAAAGATGGCCTGATACTACTAACGCTCGATCCTGAACGGGTTAAGTCGCAGCGTATTGCCAATACCATTTTCCCAAAGCATAAGATCGTTTACACGGTTACTACGCAAAGAGAATTTAATGCTACGGTCGAACAATTTTATGGTGGCAGCCAGGATGAGATCGGTACCGGCGACATCAATGAAATGCTTACCAATCTCGGGACTGAAGACATCGAAGAGACAGCAGGTGAGATAGAAGAATCTTCCGCGGCGACTGACAACGAGCTGGTCAAGCTCGTCAATAAAATCATTATTGATGCCTATAAAATGGGGGTATCGGATATTCATATCGAACCCTACTCAGGGAAAGAAAAAACCAAAGTACGCTTCCGTAAGGATGGTTCATTGATGCCTTATATCGAGGTTCCAGCAGGTTATCGTAACTCTATGATCACACGTATAAAAATTATGTGCGATATGGATATCTCTGAAAAGCGCAAACCACAGGATGGCAAGATTAAATTCAGGAAATTTGCGCCACTGGATATCGAATTGCGTGTTGCGACTATTCCTTCAGCCGGTGGTTTGGAAGACGTCGTGATGCGTATTCTGGCTGCCGGTGAACCCATTCCACTGGAGAAAATGGGCTTTACCGAGCACAATCTGGAGGAGTTGAAGAAAATTATCAGCAAACCGTACGGGTTGTTTTTTGTATGCGGCCCGACAGGTTCGGGTAAAACAACCACGCTGCATTCGGTATTGAAATATCTCAATCGCGACGATACCAAGATTTGGACTGCGGAAGATCCAGTTGAGATTACACAAAGAGGATTGCGTCAGGTGCAAATCAACGTCAAAGCGGGATTAACTTTCCCAGCCATCATGCGCTCTTTTCTGCGGGCCGATCCGGATATCATCATGGTGGGTGAAATGCGCGACAAGGAAACCACCAGTATCGGTATCGAAGCTTCACTAACCGGGCACTTGGTTTTGGCGACATTGCATACCAACAGCGCACCGGAATCGGTCATTCGGCTGCTAGATATGGGCATGGATCCGTTCAACTTTTCCGATGCTTTGCTTGGCGTATTGGCGCAACGGTTAGCGAAGCGCTTATGCAAGAATTGTAAAGAATCGTATGTAGCCAGCGAACATGAAGTCGATACATTATTAGCCGAGTATTGCGCCGAGCTCAGAAATATCGACCGTTTCAAAGCCGATCCCGATGCTGCACTTCGTGAAATACGCGCACAATGGATCCAACAATATGGAGATGATCAAGGTCAAATTACCTTGTACAAAGCGGCTGGTTGTGATGATTGTGTTGGTACCGGTTATTCCGGCCGGGTTGGATTGCACGAATTGATGACGGCTACCGATGCACTGAAAAAGAATATCCAAGAGCGTGCTCGTGTGGCGGATATGCTGGTGACGGCCTTGGGTGATGGTATGCGGACATTGAAGCAAGACGGCATTGAAAAAGTGCTACAGGGCGTTACGGATATTCATCAGGTGCGAGTGGTGTGTATTAAGTAAACGTACCTGATTTGAATGCAATGTAGTGTTTGATTGCTATGCATAAATTGTGACCAAAAATGTCACATTTTGACTTAATTTAGTAATGGTTGCTGTCGCAGGAATTTGATGAAATGAGGGGTATTTCAGACTGAAAAATATAAGATAGAATTAACGGCTACAAATGAGTAGTTCATCTAACATAGAAAAGGCGCGATACCCTTTGGGTATCGCGCCTTATACGTTGAATTCTTACTGAGAAGTTAGATTAACAAATTGCGCGACCAGTACAGCCGCCAGTTTTTGCCCATTGTATGGGGACTCCAGGACCAGTTGTGGTTCCTGTCAGAATATATGTGTCAGTAGCTAAGATTCCATTTGCAGCTGCTGGTGTCATGGTTATTGCAGCTGATGTGGCAGTATTGCCACCAACGGTCCCAGATTGTACTTGACCGCTAGCACCAATTGCTCCTGGTACACCATTAGCACCATTTGTACAGTTAAGTAGAGTACCTTGTTCTTGGAAACATAGTTCTATACCGAGTTTAAGTGGAGCAGCAGCTGATACGACTTCACTGAATCTAGCTTTCATTGTATAAGTTTGATATGCAGGCACAGCAACTGCAGCCAGAATACCAATGATGGCGACAACGATCATTAATTCTATCAGAGTAAAACCTTTTTGTGCTTGTTGCATTTGTTGTTCTCCTTTGGGTTGAGTAAGGCACACCAAGTGTGTGTGTAGTGTCTATAGCAGAAACTATGCCAGAATTTTAATTCTGAAAATTTGTTATTTTATCTTTTTTAATTTATCAGGTTGTATCTGATACTTGAGATTGTTTCGAGGATCAGGGAATGTCTCACGTTCTGTGTAGATTTTACAGGGATCAGAATTCATTTTGTTGATTGTCAAATACTTCCTCCCATAAAGCCAACACCGCCATGCGATCATCTTTCAAATGGCCGCCTTCCACTCGAGTGAATTTCTGAGTTTGCCCATCGATGGGCGCATTACCGGTCATATCTACATCGCCATTCAATCGTAAGCGGTGTTGAATGCGCCGGAATTCCCGGTATGCGGAGCGTACTTTATCAGCTGCGCCCTGGGAAATCAGTCTTAGTTCACCAGCGAGTTTCAGTAGTGCGATATTGCCGATATTGCCTGTTAATTGAGGGTATCGGGAAGAATAGCCCAATACCAGATACTGCACGATGAATTCCACATCGATAATACCACCGCGGTCGTGTTTGATGTCGAACAGCGCGGTTGGATTGGGATGGACATCTAGCATTTTTTCGCGCATTTTCAGAATTTCCTGCTTGAGTTCGCCAAGACTACGCGGTTTGCACAGAATTTCCTTGCGCGTATGTTCAAATACCGCGCCCACTTGCTGATCGCCCGCGACGAAACGGGCCCGGGTCAGTGCCTGGTGCTCCCATACCCAAGCTTGTTCGCGCTGGTATTGCGCAAAAGCTTCTATCGAGCTGACCAATAATCCAGAAACACCATTAGGGCGCAAGCGCAGATCCGTTTCGTACAATAGGCCCGCCGATGTATGGCGCGTAAGCCAGCCATTAATGCCTTGTCCAAGCTTGGTATAGATTTCCGCGGCATCGGGATGATCGTCCTCATAAAGAAAAATCAGATCGAGGTCGGAAGCATACCCGAGTTCTTTGCCGCCCAACTTGCCATAGCCGATGATTGCAAACGCGGGTTCTGCCCGGTGACGTCTCTTCAGGCCGGACCAGGCTAAATTCAGCACCGTATCCAGCATCAGATCAGCTAACGCAGTCAGATGATCACTGAGCGTTTCGAGCAGCAATGAACCTTCCAGGTCGGTGACCAGCAGACGGAATACCTGAGCGTGTTGAAAGTGACGTAAAACGTCCATTTGCCACTCAATGACGTCATCCTTGGGGTTGTTGACATGATTGAGTTGATAGACGAGCTCATCGTGGAGTGCGTTCCAATCGGGGACGGGATGTGGCGATTCCTGCCGCAGTAATTCATCCAGCAGAATAGGGTGCCGTCCGAGATAATCGCTTGCCCATTGGCTGATGCTGGCGAGTTCGGCTACGCGATGCAGCGTGTGCGGATGTTCCAGCAGCAGCGCCAGATACGATGTTTGCGGGCTGATTTTTTCCATTAGCTGCAGCATACGCTCCAACGTGGTCTCAACCGGAGGTAGCCCGGCCACAGCTTCAATCAACAGCGGAATTAAGGTATTGATTTGCTCACGGTTGGTTTCAGGTAGTTGCTGATAAAAACTGCCCTGATAAAACAACCGCAGCCGTTCCGAAATTTTGACCGGATTACTAAATCCGAGTGTGCTCAGTTGCATGGTGGCGGCTTCGGTTTGTGAAACGTCTTGTGTTTCGGCTTGCCACAAATTGGCCAGCGTGTCGTGCGCGGATGACTTCCGTGGGGTGGCAAAAATGAGCTCAAAGTGACGCGTTACGTCATTCCGGTGAATGTCGAGCTGCTCCATGAAAGCTGCATAATTGGGAAATCCCATGGCAGTGGCAATCAGCGTTTGGTCGTCCACATTTAGCGGCAGCGTTTGTGTTTGCTGATCGTCGAGATATTGCAGACGATGTTCCAATTTGCGCAGAAACAGATAAGCATCGATAAGTTCCGTTACGGTCTCCATCGGGAGTTGCTGTTTTTTTCGCAGTCGCTGTAAAACACTGAGCGTTGGGCGGATACACAAATCTACATCGCGGCCGCCGCGAATCAACTGAAAAACTTGCGTGATAAATTCGATTTCACGAATGCCGCCGGGCCCCAGTTTAATATTGTCGTGCATTTCGCGGCGCTCGACCTCCTTGCGCAATTGCGCATGCAAGCGGCGCATCGATTCGTATGCGCTGAAATCCAGATATTTTCGGAACACAAAAGGCCGGACAATTTTTTCCATCAAAATCGACTCGGCCTCTGTGCCGGTGTGATTGGCGATCACCCGGCCTTTGATCCAGGCATGGCGCTCCCATTCTCGTCCATGCTTGATGAAATATTCTTCCAGCATGGAAAAACTGATCGCTAAAGGGCTGTTTTCGCCATGAGGGCGTAACCGCATGTCAACCCGGAATACATAACCATCGATGGTCAAATCATTGAGACTGGCGATCAGCTTGCGTCCCAGGCGGGCAAAAAATTCATGGTTTGAAATCGGCTTGGCGCCATCGGTCACGCCATCTTCGGGATAAACAAAAATCAAATCAACATCCGATGATACATTCAGTTCACCGCCGCCCAGTTTGCCCATGGCCACCACCAGCAAATGCTGAATGGCGTTGCTGTTTTCCCCCCTCGGGAATCCGAAACGATCCGATTGCGTCAGCCAGATTTCATGGTGTTGTAAAGCGAAATTGATCGTGACTTCGGCGAGATCGGTCATGCTGGACATCACTTCAAACAAATCGGCTTGACCGCTGATATCGCGTACGGCGAGCCGCAGCATGACTTGTTTGCGCAGATCGCGCAGGGCCTGATGTAAAGTTTCTTCATGGGCAATTTTACCAGCTTGCGAATTAAGAAAAGCCTGCATCTCCTCTCTGCGGAAGGGCAGGTGCAGCGTTTCCTGCAGCGCGATCTTCCGCATCGGCTCACTATCCAAGATGCGTTGTGCATAGCGGCTGAAAGA
Organism: Nitrosomonas oligotropha; assembly: GCF_900106555.1. GTDB lineage: Bacteria > Pseudomonadota > Gammaproteobacteria > Burkholderiales > Nitrosomonadaceae > Nitrosomonas > Nitrosomonas oligotropha_A. The sequence continues at coordinate 51,788 of NZ_FNOE01000014.1, forward strand.
TAATGCGGCGGCGAGGGTTGCAGCGGATGGATGAACGTTTATAGGCATAATCGGGTGGTAAAGGCTATAGAATAGCGAAGCATTTTAGATTAAGCATAAATCAAAATAGAACGTTATCAGAGTAAATGCTAGAATCAAGCCTGTACAGCGGAGATTTTTATTTTCTATAAGATAGTTAATAAAAAGAAAATCACTTAATGATAACGTAATTTAAAAAGGGATTTGCTCACGGTGTTGATTACTGGCTGATTCATTCTAAAAATCAGAACAGTCGAACAACTATGTTAAACAATACCACTAAACAGCAACAAGCAATGATGGAAAACAAAAAACATAAAGGCTTTCGTGTCGCCGCCATTCAAATGGCTTCGGGTCCGAGCGTATCTGCTAATCTGGAAGAAGCTGCGCGCTTGATTGAAGATGCCGCTTCTCAGAAAGCGGAGCTGATAGTATTGCCGGAGTATTTTTGCATCATGGGAATGAAAGATACTGATAAGCTAGCGGTCCGGGAGCAACCGGGCGACGGACAAATTCAGAAATTTCTCAGTGATACGGCAAAACGGCTGGGGATTTGGTTGGTGGGCGGATCAGTGCCGCTGGCGTCATCCGAACCGGATAAAGTCTATAATAGCTGTTTGGTTTACGCGGATAACGGCGAACAGGTCGCGCGCTACGATAAAATTCATCTGTTTGGTCTGCAACTCGGTCATGAACATTATGCCGAGGAAAAAACCATTAAGGCGGGAAATAAAGTGGTGACGGTCGATTCGCCCTTTGGCCGTATCGGTTTGTCGATATGTTACGATCTGCGTTTTCCGGAATTATTCCGCCTGATGAATAATGTTGATATTATTTTGGCGCCCGCGGCGTTTACGGCGATTACCGGAAAAGCACACTGGGAAGTACTGGTACGTGCGCGCGCGGTTGAGAATATGGCTTACGTGATTGCGCCCGGACAAGGCGGTTATCATGTCAATGGGCGTGAAACCAACGGCGATAGCATGATCGTTGATCCCTGGGGGGTTGTCATGGAACGGTTGCCGCGCGGTTCTGGAGCCGTGGTTGCGGCAATCGATCCGGAGTATCAAACCAGCTTACGCACTAATTTACCCGCGTTAGATCACCGGATTTTACAGCCATGTTGATTAAAGCGATTGATAGAACAGCATAAATGACAGCCGAATATATAACAGAGTCAAAGGATTTTCTTGCGATTGCCGATCGCTGCTTGTTGTCGCCTTATGATATCGATACAAGCGGATTGCAACACGTATTAGGACAGATACTGACGCATAAAATCGATTATGCTGATCTTTATTTTCAGTATAGCCGCTCCGAAGGCTGGATGCTGGAAGAAGGTATTGTTAAATCGGGTAGCTTCAATATTGAGCAAGGTGTCGGTGTTCGCGCGGTTTGTGGAGAAAAAACCGGATTTGCTTATTCCGACGATATCAGCATGCCGGCGTTGGTATCAGCCGCTCAAGCAACACGGGCAATTGCCAATCAAGGCAGTATCCAGTCAGCGCAAATTGTGAAACGTAATGCAATTGATCAGCGGTCACAGCTTTATTTACCCGAAGATCCGATAGCGAACCTTAAGGATGCGGATAAAGTGGCGCTGCTGGAAAGATTGGAGCGCATTACCCGGCAGCTTGACCGGCGTGTGACGCAAGTGGTGGCATCACTCGCTGGCGAGTATGAAGTGATCTTAGTGACGCGCAGTGACGGATTGGTTGCAGCCGATGTAAGGCCGCTGGTTCGTTTATCAGTGCAAGTGATCGCGGAAGAGAACGGCCGCCGTGAACAGGGGGTAGCCGGTGGCGGCGGACGCTTCAGTTATGCTTATTTTACCGATGAGATTTTGCACGATTATGCAAAAAAAGCTGTTCATCAAGCCACGGTCAATTTGGATGCCCGTCCGGCCCCGGCTGGCACGATGACGGTGGTTTTAGGAAGCGGCTGGCCTGGGATTTTGTTACATGAAGCAATCGGTCATGGATTGGAAGGGGATTTCAACCGTAAAGGCAGCTCGGCTTTCTCAGGGCGTGTCGGTCAACGCGTTGCCGCTCCCGGTGTTACGGTTGTCGACGACGGAACGATTCCACAGCGGCGCGGGTCGTTAAATATCGATGATGAAGGTAATCCGACACAATGTACTGTATTGATAGAAGATGGCATACTGAGGGGCTACTTGCAGGATAGCCTGAATGCCCGCTTGATGGATTTGCCGGTAACCGGCAATGGTCGGCGTGAATCGTTCGCGCATATTCCTATGCCGCGCATGACGAATACGTATATGTTGAACGGTGACAAAGATCCGGCGGAAATTATCGCCTCGGTGAAGCATGGTTTGTACGCGGCAAACTTTGGCGGCGGTCAGGTTGATATCACCAGCGGGAAATTTGTTTTTTCAGCTGCTGAAGCCTATATGATTGAAGATGGTAAAATCACTTATCCGGTTAAAGGAGCGACCTTAATCGGTAACGGGCCTGATGTATTGACCCGGGTTTCCATGATTGGCAACGATATGCTGTTGGATCCGGGTGTCGGGACTTGCGGGAAAGAAGGTCAGAGTGTGCCGGTGGGTGTCGGGCAGCCGACATTGCGCATCGATGGATTGACTGTCGGCGGGACAGGAATTTGACGATGTGATGATAATTAGAATTTTTTTATAACTTGTTGAAATTGATATTGGGATGCAGAAAGCATGAGCGTGGAATTAACCGGTGCTGAAATTACGATACGTTGTCTGCAGGAAGAAGGAGTGCAGTGTATTTTCGGCTATCCTGGCGGTGCGGTGTTATTTATTTATGATGAATTGTTCAAGCAGGATAAAGTTCGGCACATTTTAGTGCGCCATGAACAGGCTGCGATACATGCCGCCGATGGCTATGCGCGTTCCAGTAATAAAGTGGGCGTGGCGCTGGTAACATCAGGTCCGGGTGTTACCAACGCGGTAACCGGTATTGCCACGGCCTATATGGACTCGATTCCAATGGTGATAATTAGCGGACAAGTGCCTACCAGCGCTATTGGTCTCGATGCATTTCAGGAAGTTGACACTGTGGGTATCACGCGCCCATGCGTCAAGCATAACTTTCTGGTGAAAGATATCACCGAACTGGCGCTGACTATCAAAAAAGCTTTCTATATCGCTTCAACCGGACGACCTGGTCCCGTGCTGGTGGATATCCCAAAAGACATCTCACAGCAAAAAACCAAGTTCGTATACCCGGATAAGATCAGTATGCGTTCCTATAATCCCGTGACCAAAGGGCATTCACGGCAAATTAAGAAAGCGGCGGAATTGATTCTCAGCGCTAAGCGGCCGATGGTGTACGCGGGTGGCGGGGTAATACTAAGCGATGCCGCGCCGCAATTGACCGAGTTAACGCAACTGCTGAATTTTCCGTGCACCAATACGCTGATGGGATTGGGCGGATATCCTGCAACCGATAAGCAATCGCTGGGTATGCTGGGCATGCATGGCACGTACGAAGCGAACATGGCGATGCAGTATTGTGATGTCCTGATAGCTATTGGTGCCCGTTTTGACGATCGTGTGATCGGCAATCCGAAGCACTTTTTCAACGAAAACAGAAAGATCATTCATATCGATATTGATCCGTCTTCTATTTCAAAACGTGTCAAAGTGGATGTGCCAATTGTCGGTGATGTTCTGGACGTGTTGAAAGAGCTGATCAAGCTACTCAAAGCCGAGAAAGAAAAGCCGGATCAAACCGCGTTGAAAGAGTGGTGGAAACAGATCGAACTGTGGCGCGAGCGGGATTGCCTGAAATTTGACCGGAGCAGCAAAATTATCAAACCGCAAATGGTGATTGAGAAGCTATTTAATGTCACCAAGGGCGATGCGTTTATTACGTCGGATGTCGGGCAGCATCAGATGTGGGCCGCGCAGTTTTATAAATTCGATAAACCCCGGCGCTGGATCAATTCCGGCGGGTTGGGCACGATGGGATTCGGTATGCCTGCCGCCATGGGGGTTCAGCTCGCTAATCCGAAAGGGAAGGTAGCGTGTATTACCGGCGAAGCGAGTATCCAGATGTGCATACAGGAATTATCAACGTGTAAACAATACAAACTGCCGCTGAAAATCATTAATTTGAATAATCGTTATATGGGCATGGTCAGGCAATGGCAGGAGTTTTTCCACGGTAACCGTTATGCGGAATCGTATATGAACGCGCTGCCCGATTTTGTCAAGCTGGCTGAAAGTTATGGGCATGTCGGGATGAAAATTGAAAAACCGGAAGATGTCGAGGATGCGCTGAAAGAAGCATTCAAACTGAAAGATCAACTGGTGTTCATGGACTTTATTACCGATCAGACCGAAAACGTATTCCCTATGGTGCCGGGTGGCAAAGGTCTTTCTGAAATGATTCTGGTGTAGAAAATAAATGCGACATATTATTTCTTTATTGATGGAAAATGAGGCGGGTGCTTTGTCTCGTGTAGCAGGCCTGTTCTCGGCGCGTGGTTATAATATTGAATCACTTTCGGTTGCACCTACCGAGGATCCAACATTGTCGCGGATGACGCTGGTAACCATTGGATCGGATGAGGTGGTGGAACAAGTGACCAAGCAGTTGAACAAACTGATTGAAGTGGTCAAAATCATTGATTTGAATGACGGTAATCATATCGAACGCGAGTTGATGCTGGTCAAAGTCCGCGCGGTAGGCCCAGATCGCGAAGAAATCAAACGGCTCGCCGAAATTTTCCGTGGTTCTATCATCGACGTTACGGATAAGTCCTATACCATTGAGTTAACGGGTACCAGCTCGAAACTGGATGCGTTTCTTGAAGCAATCGAGCGCAGCGCGGTTCTGGAAACAGTACGTACCGGCGCTTCCGGCATAGGGCGCGGAGAATGGATTTTAAAGGTATAATCCGCACTTACTGATTAATCCCGGTTTTTAGGCTGGCAATCCAGAGTGATTCATTCGCTAAAATAGTATTCTCTCTATTACCCGCCTGTTTCTATCCTATTTTTGTTTAAAAGGAAAATAATGAAAGTTTATTACGACAAAGACGCAGATCTATCTCTGATTAAGGGGAAAAAAGTAACGATATTGGGTTATGGCTCGCAAGGTCACGCGCATGCTAACAATTTGAGTGAATCCGGTGTGAAAGTAACTGTCGGTCTGCGTAAAGGCGGATTATCTTGGGGTAAAGCGGAAAAAGCCGGATTGAAGGTTATGGAAGTTGCTGAAGCCGTTAAAGATGCTGATGTCGTCATGATTTTATTGCCCGATGAACAAATTGGATCGGTATATAAAAGAGAAATCGAGCCCGGCTTGAAGAAAAATGCGACAGTGGCATTTGCGCATGGTTTCAGCGTGCACTATGGGCAAGTGACGCCGCGTGAAGATCTTGATGTGATCATGATTGCACCCAAAGGGCCAGGTCATCTGGTACGCTCGACCTATCTACAAGGTGGTGGTGTGCCATCACTGATCGCCGTGCATCAGGATAAATCCGGTAAAGCGCGAGATCTGGCACTTTCTTACGCAGCTGCTAACGGCGGTACCCGGGGTGGTGTGATTGAAACCAGTTTCCGCGAAGAAACCGAGACAGACTTGTTCGGAGAACAGGTAGTGCTATGTGGCGGCTTAACTGCATTGATTCAAACTGGTTTTGAGACGCTGGTGGAAGCTGGTTATGCGCCGGAAATGGCGTATTTCGAGTGCTTGCATGAAGTTAAATTGATTGTTGATCTGATTTATGAGGGCGGCATCGCCAATATGCGTTACTCAATTTCCAATAACGCGGAATATGGTGATGTATCACGCGGACCGCGCATTATTACCGACGAAACACGCGCCGAAATGCGCAAAATTCTGCGGGAGATTCAAACTGGTGAGTATGCGCGCGAATTCATTCTCGAGAATCAAGCTGGTGCGCCAGTTCTGAAGGCAAGCCGCCGTATTGCATCCGAGCATCAAATCGAGCAAGTGGGCGCTAAGTTGCGCGACATGATGCCATGGATCAAGAAGAATAAATTGGTTGATCAAGGTAAAAACTAAAAAATTAACTTTATGGCTCATTATCCCCATCCTATCATTGCTCGCGAAGGCTGGTTGCATATTGCGATTGCGTTTGTCGCCGCGCTTGGCGCAACAGAATTAATTGGCTGGCTTTGGGCGCTCCCGTTTTGGGTGATTGCTCTTTTTGTTCTGCAATTTTTTCGCGACCCGCCGCGCGAAGTGCCGGAGAATCGCAATGCCATATTGGCACCGGCTGATGGCAGAATTGTGGCGGTAGAAAAAACCCAAGATCCCTATCTGGAACGGGAAGCTGTCAAGATCAGCGTGTTTATGAATGTATTTAATGTGCATTCCAACCGTAGCCCGGTTGATGGAGAAGTGCGTGACAAATGGTACTTCCCGGGAAAATTCATTAATGCAGATTTACCCAAGGCTTCGCTGGAGAATGAACGCAATGCGTTATGGATTAAAACGGATAATGGCGCCGATGTGACGTGTGTGCAAGTAGCCGGGCTGATTGCAAAGCGCATACTTTGTCATGTATCGCCGGGCGATCATGTGGCGCGCGGTCAGCGCTTCGGTTTCATACGGTTCGGTTCGCGAGTGGATGTATATTTACCGCTTGATACTAAAATCAATGTCAATATCGGAGATAAGGTGTCGGCGACACTGACCGTATTGGCGGAATTTCGCGAAGAAGCTAAACCGGTGGCTTGAAGGAACCGCGTTTCACTTTTTGTGCTAGCGTTGCAGAATCAATAACTGGTATTGAGTCAAGTTTTTCGTGATTCTTGTCATTGATTTTTAACTGAGTATATTTCCGTTTCGTATCCTTTTATTAAAACGCTCATGACGCCTGATTCTCTACCAGAACGTACCGTACTGAAAGCCCGGCTGAGACGGCGCGGCATCTATCTGTTACCCAATTTATTTACGACGGCTGCATTATTCGCCGGGTTTTATGCCATCGTGCAGGCGATGAACGGAAATTTTGAATATTCGGCAATCGCAGTATTCATTGCCATGGTACTGGATGGATTGGATGGCAGGGTAGCGCGATTAACGGGTACCCAAAGCGAGTTCGGCGCCGAATACGATAGCTTGTCGGACATGGTTTCTTTTGGTGTTGCACCGGCATTGATTGTGTATGAATGGGCACTGAAAGAAATGGGGCAATGGGGTTGGATTATTGCATTCATTTATTGCGCTTGTGCCGCATTACGGCTTGCGCGCTTCAATACCAACATCGAAGTGGTCGATAAACGTTTCTTCCAAGGTCTGCCCAGTCCGGCTGCTGCTGCATTGATTGCGGGATTGGTTTGGGTAACGATTGATTTTCAAGTGCAAGGAAGCGATATTAAGGGATTGGCTTCCATCGTGACTTTATTTGCCGGTTTGACGATGGTTAGCAATATTCCATACTACAGCGGCAAGGAGTTTAATTTACGCCGCCGCGTGCCGTTTTTTACGGTCCTGTTATTGGTGCTGTTCTTCTTTGTTTTGATTCCGAGTCATCCGCCGCTGGTCTTATTCATTTTGTTCGCGGTTTATGCATTTTCCGGTTATTTTGTGAAGTTATGGCGATTGGGCAGAAGTAAGAAAAATAGTGAGACCCCCGGTACCTGAAGATTACCTATTGCGTTAAAAGGAAAAACTATTTATATTCCCGTCCATCATGTTTTCTAAGCACTTTACCCAATCATTGCATTTTATTCCAGCTTCGATAGTTCTAGCAGAACTGCTGCTGCGCCTTGCGCGCTAAAATTTTCTCTCCCTATTTCCCTGTCTTCCCTATAAAATTCGCACCACGAGTTTTATTATTCATTAAGGTTTTCTTCCTCAAGTGGAGAGCATAATGCAAGAGCATTTGATTATTTTTGATACGACGTTACGTGACGGTGAGCAAAGTCCTGGTGCATCCATGACAAAAGAAGAGAAGGTACGCATTGCTTGGCAACTGGAGCGCATGGGTGTCGATGTCATTGAAGCTGGTTTTCCCGCAGCTTCCAACGGAGATTTTGAGGCAGTCAAGTCGGTTGCCGATTCGGTTAAAGACAGTATCGTATGCGGTTTGGCGCGGGCGATTGAAGCGGATATTCAACGTGCTGGTGAAGCATTGAAAGGCGCACAATCGGCTCGCATTCATACGTTCATTGCAACATCGCCGATTCATATGAAGAAAAAGCTGCGAATGTCACCTGATCAAGTGATCACACAGGCAGTGAAAGCGGTGAAATGGGCGCGTCAATATACCGATAACGTTGAGTTTTCTCCGGAAGACGCCGGGCGGTCGGAAATTGATTTTCTCTGCCAGATATTGGAAGCAGTGATTGACGCCGGAGCAAAGACATTGAATATTCCGGACACGGTTGGCTATACGATGCCCGATCAATTCGGCAAGCTGATTCATAATCTGCGTGAACGCATACCGAATTCCGATAAAGCGATCTTTTCGGTTCATTGTCATAATGACTTGGGGCTGGCTGTGGCCAATTCATTGACCGCTGTGATGAATGGCGCGCGCCAAGTTGAATGTACGATCAACGGCTTGGGAGAGCGCGCAGGCAACGCTGCGTTGGAGGAGATCGTGATGGCAGTGCGTACGCGCCAGGATTATTTCCCCTGCGATACAAAAATCGATACCACGCATATCGTATCGGCCAGTAAGCTGGTGTCCGGTATTACCGGTTTTCCGGTGCAGCCCAATAAAGCAATTGTGGGCGCCAATGCTTTTGCGCATGAATCCGGTATTCATCAGGATGGTGTGTTGAAGCATCGTGAGACCTACGAAATCATGCGGGCGGAAGATGTCGGGTGGGGCGCGAATAAATTATTGCTGGGAAAACACTCAGGCCGTAATGCTTTCCGTAACCGTTTGATGGAACTGGGAATCGAATTGGAATCCGAGGAAATGCTCAATAATACGTTCATGCGCTTCAAGGAGTTGGCGGATAAGAAACATGAAATCTTCGATGAAGACTTACAAGCGCTGGTTTCAGATGAGGTGCTGGTGTTGCAGGAGCGTTACCGCCTTATATCGCTCACTGTGCATTGTGAAACCGGTGAAGTGCCATATGCACGCATCGTGATTTCCGATGATGGCAAGGAGATGCATGCCGAGTCTCAAGGCAGTGGTCCTGTGGATGCAACTTTCCGTGCGATTGAGACGTTGCTGGCCAGTGAAGCTAAGCTGCAACTGTTCTCGGTGAACAATATTACCAGTGGAACCGATGCGCAAGGTGAAGTGACTGTGCGATTACAGAAATCCGATCGTATCGTAAACGGGCATGGCTCCGATACGGATATAGTTGTGGCTTCGGCAAAGGCTTATCTGAGCGCGTTGAATAAACTGCACAGCAAGCTGGAACGGGCTCACCCGCAAGTGTAGCCGGCTGGGATGAATAAATAAAATGGAAACTCTGCGCAAGATGATGAAACGTAACGTCAAAGTATTATTTTGTTTGATTGTCTTGCTGTTGAGCTTCTCAGTGCAAGCGTTTCAGTTCCAAGATACAACCGGTAAAATTCATAAGCTTACGGATTACAAAGGGCGTTGGGTGCTGGTCAATTTCTGGGCGACGTGGTGCCCGCCCTGCTTGAAAGAAATTCCCGATTTGATTGCGCTGTATGAGCAACGCGAAGATCTGATCGTGATTGGAGTCGCGATGGATGTTGATGACCCGAAAGTGGTGATGGATTTTGTGAAATCCATGTCCATTAACTATCCCATTGTGTTGGGTGACCGGAAAATTGCTTCCCAGCTGGATGACGTTTCGTTATTGCCCAGTACCTATTTTTTTGATCCGGAGGGAAACCCGGCTGCGCGCCAGCAGGGGATTATTTCGCGCGAGAGTATTGAAGAGTTTATAGACTCAAAATCAAACAAAAAAAGTATTAATCAAAAACACTGATTTCACCGACGGCTCATTCTATCCGGTCAGGATGCCGAATAGCGCCATACCGTCTGCCATTTGTTGAACACCAATTGCGGGTAGGCGGCTTCTCCGAGACTACCATTGTATCGTCCTAATGCACGGAAATAGTCGCCTTTTTCCTTATTCAGATAATGACGCAGAATGGTGCAGCCGTAGCGCAAATTCACGCGCAAATGAAACAGATTGTGATCTTGATGGCCAATGACGCCAGTCCAGAATGGCATAACTTGCATATAGCCGCGTGCACCGGCATGTGAAACGGCATATTTTTTAAAACCGCTTTCGACTTGAATGATGCTTAACACCAGTTGCGGATCCAATCCAGCCCGCGTTGCTTCGTAATAAACCGTTCTTAGAAATTCCTCTCGCTCAATCAGGTCCGGTATGTATTTTTCCAAACGGCGGCTCATGTTGATCAGCCAGGTTACGCTGTCTGCTACAGCGGCATATTCGATATATGAAGCTGCTTGATCACTTTTCTCATGAAAAGTGATGGTCTGTGTACTGGCAGATAGCTGTTCATACTGCAAATTGTTGGCATGAATAAAACTGGATGAGAATAATAAGAAGAGTGTACCGATTAGTTTTTGCATAGCTTGGCCGTTATGAATGAAAAAATTTCATCAATGTGTACCGCTTGTGAAGCTTGATCTTTCCGTCCTTGATATTCAATGGTCGATTGCTTGAGTCCTCGTTCGCCGACAACAATCCGGTGCGGAATGCCGATTAATTCCATATCGGCAAACATGACACCAGGGCGCTCATCGCGATCATCCAAGAGTATTTCGATCTGTGCATCGGTGAACTGCTGGTAGAGATTTTCCACGGTATCTTTGACGAGAGCGCTTTTTTGCAGGCCGATGGGTACGATCGCAAGTTGAAAAGGCGCGATGGTGTCAGGGAAAATAATGCCGTGATCATCGTGATTTTGTTCGATAGCAGCCGCGACGATGCGTGAGATACCGATGCCATAGCAACCCATTTCCATATTTTGAGTCTGACCTGATTCGTCGAGATAGTTGGCTTTCATAATTTCGGAATATTTGGTACGTAATTGGAAAATATGACCCACTTCAATGCCGCGGCAAATTTCCAGTTTACCTTTGCCGTCCGGAGAATCATCGCCCGGAACAACATTGCGGATATCAAAGACGTGATCGGGTAGTTTGAGATCGCGTGCAAAGTTTACCTGCGTCAAATGAAAACCTTCTGCATTAGCGCCACACACAAAATTACTCATATTCATGACCGCTTGATCAGCAATCACACGAGTCTCTAAACCGACAGGGCCGATATATCCGGGCACTGTTCCAGTGGTGCGTAGAATATCCTCTTCAGTGGCCATCTGAAACCCGGATAAAAAGGGTATTTTTCTTACTTTTAATTCATTGAGCTGATGATCCCCTCGTAGCAGCAAAAGGAATATTTCGTCATTGGCTTTGACCGCTAGTGTTTTGACGGTTTTTTGCAGCGGGATTTTTAAAAATTCGGCAACTTCGGCACAGGTCTTTTTACCGGGAGTCGCCACTTTTTGCATATCGCCATCCGGCGTGTCGCGTTCTTGTTGAGCAAATAATGCGTTAGCTAATTCGATATTGGCGGCATAGTCCGACTCAGGGCAGAACGCGATGGCATCTTCTCCGGAATCCGCTAATACATGAAACTCATGAGAGCCACTACCCCCGATGGCGCCGGTATCGGCTGCAACGGCACGGAATTTCAATCCGAGGCGGGTGAAAATACGGCTGTAAGTTTCATACATCTGTTGATACGTTTGCATCAAACTATTTTCATCGGTATGGAATGAATAAGCATCTTTCATGATAAATTCGCGCGCGCGCATTACACCGAAGCGCGGCCGGATTTCATCGCGGAATTTTGTTTGAATTTGATAAAAATTGAGTGGCAGCTGGCGGTAGCTTTTGATTTCCTTGCGTGCGATGTCGGTGATGATTTCTTCGTGCGTGGGGCCGAAACAAAAGTCATGCTCATGACGATCCTTGATTTTTAGCATTTGCGGCCCGAAAACATCCCAACGGCCGGTTTCTTGCCATAATTCCGCCGGTTGTATCGCGGGCATGAGCACTTCGATGGCGCCGCTTTTGTTCATTTCCTCCCGCACGATATTCTCTATTTTACGTAATACCCTCAAACCTAATGGCATCCAAGTATACAATCCGCTCCCCAAGCGCTTGATGAGTCCGGCACGGAGCATGAGTTTGTGACTGATAAGCTCCGCTTCGGCAGGAGCTTCTTTAAGCGTTGAAATAAAAAATTGCGAGACGCGCATGAAGGGATTCCATTATGAAAATAAAGTTGTAAGGATTTTACCTTGAAATACTTGGTTAAGTGGGAATTAGTCCCTATATGACGAATAAGTAATTTAATTGAGATTGATGAAAATGCTGGAGTGCTAGGATTTTTATTCTTCGAGCACTTTCAATCTAAAGAAAAGTATGAAAAAATCCACCCATTTGATGGGTCAAATGAGTATTCCATATGATTGACCGTAATGGATATCGCCCCAATGTCGGTATTATCCTCCTGAATTCAAAAAATGAGGTATTCTGGGGCAAACGTATTAGACAAAATTCTTGGCAATTTCCTCAAGGCGGCATTAAGTCGGGAGAAAGTCCCGAACAGGCCATGTATCGGGAATTAAGCGAAGAGATCGGGTTGCGTCCAAATCACGTAGAGATTGTCGGGCGCACACGGGATTGGTTAAGGTACGAGGTTCCCGATCGCTGGATCCGGCGGGAGTGGCGGGGGAATTACAAGGGACAAAAGCAAATTTGGTATTTGCTGCGTTTGATCGGGCGCGATAGTGATGTTTCATTGCGCAGGAGCGCGCACCCCGAATTCGATGCTTGGCGCTGGAACCAGTATTGGATTGAATTGGATTCGGTTGTTGAATTCAAACGTAAAGTATATAAGCAAGCGCTGACGGAATTGTCGCGCTTGTTAAAAACGGATTCTTGCCCCAACCAAAGTATCGGGGCGGGATATGATCAAAAAATTCTACCCAAAGGATCGAAAGAGATCCTGGCCGATCAACTGGAAGTAAACGAGTAGTTCGTCTGAGAGTTTTGCAGGGTTTTTAAGTCGCCCTGCAAGTAACAGGAACGAAGTTGAGCCGTTCCGCTTTTTACAAATTCCCATGTGTGGGTGTTTCATCAGGCGTAATCGGCTGCGCCATTACAGCCGTTTTTTATTTATTTACTTATGGAGAATACCGATGAAGATACGTGCAATGGTTGCGTCGCTGTTATCGATTGGCGCTCTTGTCACTTCGATTAATGTTTCAGCCAATGAACCTATACAGCCCATTAAAGCCGCAAAAGTAGCAAATGCTGATGTGGTTGAACTGGGTAAGATGCTGTTTTTTGATCCCCGTCTGTCAAAATCAGGATTTATTTCATGCAACTCTTGCCATAATTTGAGCATGGGCGGAACGGATAATATTCCTACCTCAATCGGTCATAAATGGCAACAAGGTCCGATTAATGCACCAACCGTCCTTAATGCCAGCATGAACTTGGCGCAATTCTGGGATGGACGCGCTAAGGATCTGAAAGAACAAGCCGGTGGCCCAATTGCTAATCCAGGTGAAATGGCTTCAACCCATAAAGTCGCTGTCGAAGTGCTGCAATCCATTCCTCAGTACCGTGCTCATTTTGCAAAAGCATTTGGTTCCGATCAGGTTGATATTGACCGGGTAACTACTGCGATCGCCGCTTTTGAAGAAACACTTGTTACACCAGGGTCGCGTTTCGATAAATGGCTGGAAGGTGACAAAAAAGCATTGAATGCTCAAGAAGTGGAAGGTTACGAATTATTCAAGAGCAGCGGCTGCGCCGGTTGTCATAACGGTCCAGCAGTTGGCGGTGCGCTTTATCAGAAATTCGGTGTGCATCATCCTTATAAAACCGCAAGCAAAGCGGAAGGAAGAAAAGGGGTCACTGGAAAGGATACTGACTTGAATGTTTTCAAAGTACCGACTTTGCGCAATATTGAATTGACCTATCCCTACTTTCATGATGGCGCAGCAGCAACATTGGAAGATGCTGTAAAAACAATGGGTAAAATTCAGTTGGACCGTGATTTCAATAAGAAAGAAATTGATAGCATCGTTGCTTTCTTAAAGACCCTAACCGGTGATCAACCTGATATTAAACTGCCGGTTTTACCGCCATCCAACAATAATACCCCAAGACCTGTACCGTTCTAATAATGAGTGGTTTGCTGAAAAATAAGCAATTTTAATATTGAAACAAAACCGGGGAATCAATATCCAGGCATACAGGTTGTTAACAAACAATCTGAATGCCTGTGAGTCGCCAATAGGGTAAGTGATGCTACGGGCAGTAGTTAATTTAGATTAATATGACGACTCTACTGTATTAGTGCAATCAGGTATAGATTTACATTAAAAAATAAAGTAGAGTCACTATTCCGATAACCAATAATTAGAATAGGGAGTTACCCATGGGTAACAAGGGACAGTTACTGCAAGATCCGTTTTTGAATATATTACGGAAAGAGCATATTCCGGTATCGATATATCTAGTGAATGGTATTAAATTGCAAGGGCAGATTGATTCATTTGATCAATATGTTGTGTTGTTGAAAAACTCGGTTACGCAAATGGTATACAAACATGCGATTTCTACGGTAGTGCCCGCAAGAGCCGTTACTATTCCCATTGAAACATTGGATGCACGTGATGCCTGATGCTTGAATCAGGTATGGATAAAGCGAATGCTGCCGTTGCAGCGATACTGGTTGGTATTGATTTTGGCAGTAGCACTCATGCTGATAGCTTGCAGGAATTGCAGCAACTAGCTATTAGCGCAGGACTTCAAGTTGCGGCGGTTCTGGAAGGAAAGCGTTCGCGGCCTGATCCAACGACCTATATTGGTAGCGGTAAAGTCGACGAGATTGCACGGTTGATCTCGTTAAACAACGCTACACTCGTTATATTCAATCATGATTTGTCTCCGGCACAGCAGCGCAATTTATCTTTGCGGTTAAATTGTAACGTCATTGACCGCACCAGTCTGATTTTAGATATATTTGCTCAGCGTGCTAAAAGTCATGAAGGAAAATTACAAGTAGAGCTTGCACAGCTTGAGCATCTGGTGACGCGTCTTGTGCGGGGTTGGACTCATCTGGAGCGGCAAAAAGGAGGTATCGGTTTGCGTGGTCCTGGTGAAACGCAATTGGAAACAGATCGCCGTTTGATTCGAAAGCGTGTTAAATTGCTCAAAGAGAAACTTGCAACTCTGCAGCGCCAGCGTACTGTGCAGAGGCGATCAAGGCAGCGTACCAATGTATTGTCGGTATCTATTGTCGGTTATACCAATGCAGGGAAATCGACTCTATTTAATAAGTTGACTCGCGCTCAAACGTATGCCGCCGATCAATTGTTTGCTACATTGGACACGACGACACGAAAATTATTTCTTGCTGAAGGAGGGTCGGTAGTCATTTCTGACACGGTAGGATTCATTCGAGAACTACCGCATACCTTGGTGGCGGCTTTTCGTGCCACACTCGAAGAAACCGTGCAAGCCGATATCTTGTTGCATGTTATCGATGCCAGCAGTCCTAACCGGGATGAGCAAATCGAAGAAGTGAATAAGATTTTAAAAGAGATTGGCGCTGATACGATTCCGCAAATTTTAATCTTAAATAAGATTGATCTGACTGACTTGGCAGAAGCTAGTAAAGGTTGCACACGTGACGAATATGATAGAATATCTCGCATTCGTTTAAGTGCAAAAACTGGTGAAGGAATAGCACTTGTAAGGCAGGCATTGACAGAAGCAGTAGTAGAAAACTCTAAGAAATTATATGAAGAACCTACAGATATTCCGAAAATAACTGGAGATTGTGCTACGGTACAAGAACTTTTTTGAACGAACAAAACAGGAATTGTTATGGGATTAAATGATCCACAATGGGGAAAAAACAAAGGTGATTCTGGTCCGCCGGATCTGGATGATGTGCTGCGTAATGTCAACAAAAAGATCAATAATATTTTCGGGCAAAAAAAAGGCGGTGGAGGCGATGACGGCTCTGGCTCTAACACTCCAAGCCCTAAGCCGCAAAGTGGTAGTAGCATCGCAGTGATTCTTGGTTTGCTTGCGGTAGTCTGGTCGGCAAGCGGATTTTATATCGTGGATGAAGGGCATAGAGGCGTTGTGTTGCGTTTTGGCCAGTATGTTGATACCGCTCCGGCAGGTTTGCGGTGGCATATACCTTACCCGGTCGAGAAAGTGGAAGTAGTAAACGTCAGTCAAGTTCGCACGGTTGAAATTGGTTATCGTAACAATGTGCGCAGTAAAGTACTGCGGGAATCATTGATGTTAACTGATGATGAAAACATCATCGATATTCAATTTGCGGTGCAATACATATTGAATAATCCGGAGAATTTCCTATTTAAGAATAGGAATCCTGACGAAGCTGTTTTGCAGGCGGCAGAAACGGCAATCCGTCAAGTAATCGGTAAAAGTAAAATGGACTATGTTCTTTACGAAGGCCGTGAGCAAGTTGCAGCTAATGCAACGCAATTAATGCAGAAGATTTTGGATCGTTATGAGATTGGTATTTCGATCAGCAGAGTAACGATGCAAAATGCCCAACCGCCTGAGCAAGTTCAAGCAGCCTTTGACGATGCGGTTAAAGCCGGACAAGACAGAGAACGGCAAAAGAACGAAGGCCAGGCTTATGCCAATGACGTAATTCCAAGAGCGGTAGGTAATGCGGCTCGATTGATTCAGGAGTCAGAGGGTTATAAGCAACGAGTGATTGTCAGTGCGGAGGGTGATGCCAGCCGTTTCGAACAAATTCTTGCTGAATATAGCAAAGCGCCGAAAGTTACGCGTGAACGTCTATATCTTGACATGATGCAGCAAGTACTTTCTAACACCAGCAAGATTATTGTTGATCAGAAAAGCGGTAACAACCTCTTGTACTTGCCATTGGATAAGTTGGTTAATATGAGTGGAGCACCATCATCGGTTTCACCTGTCTCTGTGCAGCCCATGATGCAGGAAACGACAGCTGAGAGCGGCAGTGTGCGGGCTCGAGAATCTTTTCGCAGTCGCGAACGGGAGGCAAGATAGATGAAAAGTTTTACATCAGTATTTTCAGGCATTGTTATCGCAATTTTTTTCCTGGGTAGCTCAGCTATTTATGTTGTGGATGAACGGCAGCAAGCCATTTTGTTCCAGTTGGGTGAAGTTATCGATGTTAAAACCGAACCCGGGTTATACTTCAAAATTCCAATTGCTCATAATGTGCGTTATTTTGAGAAACGTATTCTGACAATGAATACCGAAGAACCTGAGCGCTTTATTACGTCAGAGAAAAAGAACGTTCTGGTGGATTTGTTTGTGAAATGGCGTATTGTCGATGTAAAACAATATTACATCAGTGTGCGTGGCGATGAAGCACTGGCGCAAACACGTTTGGCGCAGACTATCAATGCAAGTTTGCGCGATGAGTTTGGTAACCGCACTGTTCACGACGTGGTTTCGGGTGAGCGTGATGTCATCATGGAAATTATGCGCCAGAAAGCGGATAACGATGCGCGCTCTATTGGTGTGGAAGTAGTCGATGTGCGCTTGAAGCGTGTCGATCTTCCGCAAGAGGTCAGCGAGTCGGTATTTAGACGTATGGAAGCGGAACGTAAAAGGGTTGCCAACGAATTACGTTCTACCGGTGCGGCTGAATCAGAAAAAATTCGCGCGGATGCCGATAGGCAGCGTGAAGTAATATTAGCCGAAGCTTACCGGGAAGCGCAAAAAACGATGGGTGATGGTGATAGTCAAGCAGCAGCGACTTATGCCACTGCATTTCAGAAAGATCCGGAATTTTATGCTTTCTGGCGTAGCGTCGATGCTTATAAACAGTCATTCAAGAACAAGGGCGACATGTTGGTGTTGGAACCTACCTCCGATTTCTTCAAGTATCTGAGAAACCCGGCAGTCAGCAAGTAGGTAACGAGGAGCGGTATAGATGAAGGTATAAACGCAATTTCTGCATTGCATACCTAGGTGGTTTTTATGTAACTCGATTATGTAATGACTGAGAAAGAGGTTCTGGAAATCGTAATGGTTCTTGTATATGCGATTACATCAGAACCTCTTAATTTTTCTGCTTCTTGTAGAGAAATTATGTTGGCACGATTAAACCGGAGTGGTTCTGAGTATGTGGGAAACTTTTCTTAATGCAGTTGCATTGATGTTAATTTTAGAAGGAATGTTACCCTTTCTATCACCGCAGACATGGCGGGAAGCATTTAGAAAACTGACGGAGATTAACGATAATCAGATCCGGTTTGTAGGTTTGACTTCGATGTTAGTCGGATTAATGGTGCTTCTTATCGTCAGTTGATGTTTTTTTATTCTTTTTGTTGACAGCTCGTCAATCATAAATATGCGTAATTGGTTACTTCCAGAGTTTGTTGAAGATATATTGCCTGCGGAAGCAATACATATTGAAGGTATGCGCCGCCAGATCATAGATCTGCTGATGGTGCATGGCTATCAACAAGTGGTGCCGCCTTTATTGGAGTATGTAGAATCGTTGCTGACCGGTAGTGGCAGTGACATGGATTTGCACATGTTTAAGGTGATTGATCAGTTGAGTGGCCGCATGATGGGGCTACGTGCCGATATGACACCGCAAGTGGCAAGAATTGACGCGCATTTGTTGAATTTTGAAGGCATTACACGTTTGTGTTATGCCAATAGCGTATTGCATACCGCGCCCGCGGGCATAACCAAAACGCGAGAGCCTTTACAAGTAGGTGCAGAGCTTTATGGTCATTCCGGTCTGGAGAGTGACTTAGAAATTCAGCGACTTATGTTGCAGTGCCTGACTGTCTCCGGTGTGAGCGCAATCCAATTGGATCTTGGTCATGTTGCAGTTTTTCGTGGCTTGATTAAAGGCGCGGGTATTTCGCACGAACTTGAAGCTGAACTTTACGCGGTATTGCAAGCAAAAGATGTGTCCACTTTACAGGAACTGTGTGTGGATTTGCAAAAGCAAACACGAGAAGCATTATTGCTATTGCCTGAACTGTATGGCGATCACAAAGTGCTTGCTGATGCGGCCAGCCGATTACCGGACTATCGGGAAATCAGAGCGGCTCTGAATGAACTGAGCATTGCTAAAGAAGAGCTGAAACCGATTGTCGATGAGATCGCATTCGATTTGGCCGATTTACGCGGCTATCATTACCATACCGGAATGGTTTTTGCCGCCTATACTAGCGGTTGCTCCAATGCGATTGCTTTAGGCGGACGTTATGATGAAATAGGCAAAGCATTCGGGCGAGCCCGCCCGGCCACAGGTTTCAGTATGGATTTAAGAGAATTGTCCAGATTGATGAAGCCGCAATCGTATCCAAAGGCAATCAGCGCGCCTTATCAGAAAAAAAACACTGAATTGGAAAACAAAATTGAGCAATTGCGTAAGGTAGGGCAGATCGTTGTGGTGGAATTGCCGGGGCAAAAAGGCAAATCTCTCGATTGCGATAGGGAATTAATATTGCATGACGGGCAATGGATCGTTAAAAAAATTTAATCATTTGGAAACAGAATTTTTTAGAGATTAGCAATATGACTAAAAATGTTGTCGTCATTGGTACGCAATGGGGCGATGAAGGAAAAGGCAAGATCGTCGACTGGCTAACGGATCATGCGCAAGGCGTGGTGCGTTTTCAAGGCGGACATAATGCAGGTCACACATTGGTCATCGGCAACAAGAAAACCGTATTGCACCTGATTCCCTCCGGTATTCTGCGTGATACGGTGGTTTGTTATATCGGTAATGGTGTTGTGATTTCGCCGGAGGCGCTGCTCAGTGAAATTGATATGTTGGAGCAAAGCGGAATTGATGTCAGCAATCGATTGCGGATTAGTGAAGCCTGCCCGTTAATTTTACCCTGTCATATTGCCTTGGATAACGCGCGCGAGACTGCCAGGGGTGTCGGAAAAATAGGCACTACGGGGCGCGGCATTGGACCGGCTTACGAAGATAAAGTCGCACGTCGGGCTATTCGCTTGCAGGACCTGTTTCACCGCGATCGTTTTGCTGCTAAGCTGGGTGAGATGCTGGATTATCATAATTTCGTGTTGAAAAATTATTTTCAAGCACCGATTATAGATTTTCAAAAAACAATGGATGATGCATTGGCCCAAGCCGAGAGAATCAAACCCATGGTAGCCGATGTTCCGCGATTGTTATTTGAAGCGAATAAAGCGGGAAATAATCTGTTGTTTGAAGGTGCGCAAGGCGCGCTACTTGATGTCGATCATGGCACATATCCTTTCGTCACATCCAGCAATTGCGTGGCTGGCGCAGCAGCTCCCGGGAGTGGAGTCGGGCCGCAGATGCTGCATTATGTTCTTGGAATTACCAAAGCCTATACCACGCGGGTTGGATCAGGACCATTTCCAACAGAATTGGATGACGAGGTTGGCAAGCATCTTGCAAAGCGCGGCCATGAATTTGGATCAACTACTGGACGACCGCGCCGCTGCGGCTGGTTTGATGCGGTCGCGCTGAAGCGTTCAATACAAATCAATGGTGTGACAGGACTATGTATTACTAAACTGGATGTATTGGACGGTGTGGAAAGTTTGAATCTTGGTGTTGGTTATAAATTGAGCAATGGCAGCAGCAGTACTATTCTGCCCGTTGGTGCTGATGATCTGGATAACTGTGAGCCAATCTACGAGGAAATACCGGGTTGGTCAGAAAATACGGCTGGGATTAGGGAGTTCACACAATTACCCAAAGCAGCGCAAAATTATCTGAAACGTCTTGAAGAAGTTTGTGAAATACCGATCGATATGATTTCCACCGGACCGGACAGAGAAGAGACGATTCTGCTACGTCATCCATTTAAATAATGCCGCTTGTTAGAAGCTAATCGTGCGTGATGCTGATGCTGTACAAATTGTGAGCTGGGAAGAAGCGGCGACGGCTCTTCGTGTAGTCCGAACAGCGGTGTTTATACGCGAACAGCTGGTTCTAGAAGAATTGGAGTGGGATCAGTTTGATGCAGTCAGCGTGCATGCGCTTGCTGTGAATAACGCCGGACAACCGGTGGGGACAGCGCGGCTATTGCCGGATGGCCATATTGGCCGTATGGCGGTATTAAAAGAATGGCGCGGTCAAGGTTTGGGCAGTGCATTGCTGACTAGATTATTACAAGTATTAGTAAAACGGCATCAGTTTCAAGCGCAATTACATGCACAAACGAGCGCTATACCATTCTATAAAAAATTTGGATTCGAAATTGTGGGAGAAGAATTTATCGAAGCCGATATTCCACATGTCAAAATGACACTATCTATCAAATAATCAATTTTGACTATTTGACCTCCGATTTGCCCCATTCATTTGCCAGTGCATCGGAAGCTTGTTTCCACCGGTTAGTTGCGTGTTCCATCGCGATTCTAGCTTGTTCCGATTTCCTCTTGGCTGCTTCAGCTTCGCGTTCGGCTTCAATCATCTTTTGCTTAGCTGAAGCCAGTTTTTTCTCAGCAAAAGTAACATCTTTGGTCGAAGATTCGGCAGCTTGTTTGGCTTCCATCATTTTTTCATAGGCTACGCTGGCATTTTTTTGTAGAAGCTCAATGGTTTCAGCATGAGCAAACGAGACGATCAGAATACTCAGTATGCATAAAGTGGATTTTAATAGTTTCAAATTGAAATTCATTATCATGATTTATGGACTCAAAGTTTTCTGCATTGCTCTTAGCTCAATCTAAGTTGAGGTAAAATCAGTATAACAAAAAGCAGATGTTTTTGCTGATTGCTGTCGGTTATCAAATCTTTATTAAAGATCTACAAAACAAAATTGAGATAAAATTTTTCAGGTGAATAAGTATGATGAAAAGTGTAAGAATGTTGTTATCAGTATTTAAAATCAGTGCGGGCTTATTGTTCGGTATAGGGCTAATTACCTATGCCGCACCGACATTAGCCAATTGCGAAGGTTGTTTATGTCCTGGAGACCCTTGTAATCTTTGCCCATTGCCAGCGATGGAAAGTGACCGGCCGAAACCAAATGAACCAGATCTCTGCGCCAGAATCAGAGAAAAAGTGCCGCCAACCTCGGCTCAACCAGGATCAAACGAATATTTTCCCAATCTAGACAAATCGGTAATGGTTTGTGTCAATGAAGGTGGTGATGTTATTCGGAATAAACAGCGCAATCCGGAATATCCATCGCGGTTTTATTGTAAACCTCCGCGTTCTATAAAACAGAATTAGTAAAAATCTAACATCGTTTTTATAATTCTAGTTTTGAAAAATTATAACGATGAGTGGTAGTCATTAAAATGCTTGAGGTTTGTAGATTTACTTCAGGTTTTAGGCAGTTATGGTTGCAATATAGAAAAAAAGAAAGTAGTATCCAATCCTTTTTCTTTGAAGGAGCTGTGGATTTTTATGGCTAACAGTGCACAAGCAAGAAAGCGTGCGAGACAAGCGGTCAAACGCAGAGAATACAATGTCAGTTTGCGGTCTAAATTACGTACTGCAATAAAATCGGTTAGAAAGGCAATTGGAACAGGAAATAAGGAATTGGCCCAAAATGCTTTTAATAGTTCTCTGGGAACTGTGGATTCAATTGCTGGTAAGGGCATTATTCATAAAAATAAGGCTGCGCGTTATAAAAGCCGATTATCCGCTGCCATCAAAATGTTGAATAGCTAAGGAATAGTTAATTTACTTTTTATTTCATAGCGCAAGAAAGTATTGAAAAAAACGAGATCCGCGATGGCGCCTTGTTTAGTGTCCCCTTGACAGTGGTGAGGTGACTAAGTAGTCTAGAGGAGGCTACCTGCCTGTGTTTTGGGAAGCTGTATGGGCAGAGGGGACCGGATGGATTGAG
>NZ_FNOE01000020.1 GCF_900106555.1 Nitrosomonas oligotropha
AAGCCTCACAAGAGTTTGAATAATGCCACCCCTTATGAAATACTCACCGCTTATTTCAATCAACCTATCTGTAAACAACTCTGAGATTTCTTACAACTGAATCTTTCCTGGTGTAAGCAATTAACCGATCTGAAGGGATTGGAAAATCTCACCGGTTTGCAATCACTGGATCTTTCCTGGTGTAATCAATTAACCGATCTGCAGGGATTGGAAAATCTGCCCCGATTGCAATCGCTGAATCTTTCCCGGTGTGCGCAATTAACCGATCTGCAAGGATTGGAAAATCTCACCGATCTGCAATCACTGAATCTTTCCGGGTGTGAGCAATTAACCGATCTGAAGGGATTGGAAAATCTCACCGGTTTGCAATCACTGGATCTTTCCTGGTGTGATCAATTAACCGATCTGAAGGGATTGGAAAATCTGTCCCGATTGCAATCACTGGATCTTTCCCGGTGTGCGCAATTAACCGATCTGCAAGGATTGGAAAATCTGTCCCGATTGCAATCGCTAAATCTTTCCAGCTGTTTTCAATTAACCGATCTGAAGGGATTGGAAAATCTCACCGATCTGCAATCACTGAATCTTTCCTGGTGTGAGCAATTAGCCGATCTGAAGGGATTGGAAAATCTGTCCCGATTGCAATCGCTGAGTCTTTCCAGGTGTGAGCAATTAGCCGATCTGCAGGGATTGGAGAATCTCACACATTTGCAATCACTGAATCTTTCCGCGTGTAGGCAATTAGCCGATCTGAAGGGATTGGAAAATCTGCCCCGATTGCAATCGCTAAATCTTTCCGGGTGTGAGCAATTAACCGATCTGCAGGGATTGGAGAATCTCACCCATTTGCAATCACTAGATCTTTCCGCGTGTAGGCAATTAGCCGATCTGAAGGGATTGGAAAATCTGCCCCGATTGCAATCGCTAAATCTCTCCGAGTGTGATCGGATAACCCATCTCAATCCGCTAGAAAAATTGATTTGCTTGAAAGAAATTTATATTTCTCAAATAAACGATGCAGTCTGGCTATATCACTTTCCGCGCTTGGTCGATGTAAAGAGTAATGCAATCGATAATGTACCGGTAGAACTGCTGAGTGATGCAGGCAATGCTTTAATACCCATTACAGCATGGCAACGCGATTTGCTGGCCAGTGGATCGGCGCCGAACAGTGAGTTGAAATTGTTTATCCTCGGCAACGGTGGTATCGGTAAAACGCAAATATCGCGGCGGTTGCAGGGTTCTGAGTACGATCCGGCGGTGCCGAGTACGCATGGTATCCATTTGGGCCGCTTCAGGATCTTGGAAGCCGACGATCACGCACCCGGAATTTATCTCAATCTATGGGATTTCGGCGGGCAGGATGTGTATCTGTCGACGCATGGCTTGTTTCTGGACGAGCGGGCAATCTATGTCGTGGCGTGGCATCCGGAATTTGAGAACCAAGACGAATATCAGCAAAACGGCGTGCCGATGCGAAACCGCCTACTCGGGTATTGGCTGGCGTATATCCGCTCGCTGGCGGGAGCAGATGCGCCGGTGATCGTGGTGCAAACCCAATGCGACGAGGCCGATACTGAAACAGCGGCGCCATTGCCACAGGATCACGGTTTCAATTATCTAAAAACTACCGGCTGCAGTGCGTTGCAGGATTATGGATTGGAGCGCTTGCTGCCGGAAATCCGGAATGCTGCGCGTTTGTTACGCAAACGTTACGCCGCAGTCGAAATTCCACAAAGCTGGGTGGATTTGGAGCAGGATCTGCGGGAATTGCGCGACGGCGGTCAGAAAACCCTGGCTTTTGAAGCATTCGAATCGCAATGCCAGCAGCGCAATCAATTGGCGCCACCCGCACTGATTGCGAATTTTTTGCATCGTGCCGGTCAGGTATTTTGGCGCCAGGGCGCGTTTGGCAATGATCTGGTGTTAAGGCAGGATTGGGCGTTGGCCGGTATTTATGCAATATTGGAGCGCAATACAGTGTTGCCGCAAATCCGTCGCGACGGCGGCGTTTTTCATCTGACGCAATTGCAAAATGCTGTCTGGCGCGACTTTAACGAGCAAGAACAGCGCATGTTTATCGACATGATGGTGCAATGCAACGCGTGTTTTGCGTTGGGCGATGATGTCTATGTGGCGACGGAATTATTGCCGGACGAGCAAGATATGGCTTCGCCGATACAAAGCACTTGGCGCAATGCCACAGCCGATGCACATGTGCGATTGGCGTATGACTTTTTCATGAAGGCATTATCAAGCAAGTATTGCGAGAAATTGGCGATAAAGCAAAACGAGACGCGAAATATTGGCGCACGGGCGTGTGCTATTACGATTGCCAGGCGGAAAGCGCGGTGATGATTCGCGCGATGTTCGATCCGGAGCAACATGATAGCCAGCGCGGATACATTGAAGTGCTGGTCGCCGGTAAACAAGCGCAGCACCTGGCCGAGCATTTGACCGGATCAATCGAATCGATCCGTATTGGCGGCAAACCCAAAGTTGAATGGTTGCTCGGGCAACATATACAGGAAGCGCAAGAAACTAATACCAGCAGCGCTTTTGCTGGCATTGCACCGGCTGCTTTGCCGGTCGATGATGAAATGCCGCTGATTCCTGCCAGCTTGCAGACTATCTTGGTAATTGGCACCGAATGGGATTCACGTCATGGCGGATTGTCGACATTCAATCGTGAATTGTGCATGGCTTTGGCACAATTGGGAAAAACCGTTTATTGTTTGGTGAAATATGCGACAACCGATGAGGAAGAGCGTGCAAAAGCCGAGAAGGTAACACTGGTTCGTGCAACGGGTGGTAACTTGTCGCGCAAGATTACATTACCGGCGGATCCCGATCTGATCATCGGGCATGGGCGTATCACCGGCGATGCAGCAAAGTCGCAGCAGGAAGATTTTTTTCCGCAAGCAAAGCGAATCCATTTCATTCACATGTCTCCGAGTCAGATCGAATGGCATAAAGGCAAGGCCGATGCCTCCCAACAAGCCACAGCACGTGAACAGGAAGAATTAAACTTAGCCAAAGCTGCACAACTGGTCATTGCCGTCGGGCCGATGCTCTTCCGGGAAACCGATACCTTGATTCATCGGTTAGCACCGGAATCACGCCCGGTGGTCTGTCAATTCAATCCAGGCTTCAGACAGCGTGATCGGCAAGAAAAAATCAAGCCGCTCAATTTACAGTGTTTGCTGGTAGGCCGTGCCGAGGATGAAGCACTTAAAGGCATCGATATTGCTGTTAAAGCATTGCACCGGATTGTAGAAGCACATGAACCGCTCGAATATAAACCAGAGCTGATTATTCGAGGAGCGCCGGTCGGAGAAGGCACAGCGCTTAACACTAAAATCAAGGAAAAACATAATGGTTTTCAGGTGCAAGTGCGGGAATATAGCAGCGATCAGGAAACGATCATCGGAGATTACCGCAGTGCAGCACTGTTTCTCATGCCATCTCGCAGTGAAGGATTCGGTCTTGTGCCTTTGGAAGCACTCAGTGTCGGTGTGCCTATTTTGATCAGTGAAAATAGCGGGCTGGCGGAGTTATTGAAATCGTATCTCGAATCTCACAAGCACCGTCACTATATCGTTGCAACACCGGATGATACCAATCAAGCGATACAAAACTGGGAACAAAGCATTACGACGCAATTAATCGATATCGAGGCAGCTATTCGCCGGGCAAAAGAGTTAGCAGAAATTTTGGAGGATAAGCTGAAATGGACAGACTCGTGCCGGAAAATGCTGGAAGAATTGCGTTGAGAATCTCGGCAAGTGCTTAATTGTATGGCTATTAATTAAAAGGTTATCTATTTCAATCAGCTCACGACTCACTGCGTTATCCTTATCTCCGGCTCTATTTCCTCCACGCAATCAGCTCTTCATACGTTTGACACGCTAACAATCCAGGCCTACGCTTTGTCATATACCAATATTCTGGAGATCGTCATGCACAACGAGCGACACGCCAGCCTGTTCAGAAACGGATGCAGCCAAGCGATACGAATCCCGCGCGATTTTGAATTGGAAGGAACCGAAGCGATCATCCGCAAAGAAGGCGATAAACTGATTATCGAACCGATCAAGAAAAAGAGCCTGAAAGAACTACTTCCGATTTTGCCAACGTTGGATGACGATTTCCCAGAAATAGCTGATCCGGTTGTCGAGCCTAACAATGTTTGATGGTTCTCATTACTTGCTGGACAATAATCTATATCCGATCAGAAACCAGCACTGTACTATCGCCAGGAGAGTTTGTTTGCTTGATACCGGATTTCTAACATGCACCCCATACTAGACATCGCCGCAAAACTTGGTTTGCAACCGGACAACCTCATGCTGTTCGGTGAGCACATGGCGAAACTGCGGTTGAGTGTTTTGCCGGAAAAAGGCACGCAATCCAAAGGCAAAATCGTTCTGGTTTCGGCGATTAATCCGACGCGCATGGGTGAAGGAAAAACGACGGTTTCGATTGGGCTGGCGCAAGGCTTGGCATACATCGGACAGCGCGTTGCGTTGGCGTTGCGCGAGCCGTCTTTGGGGCCTATTTTCGGCATTAAAGGCGGCGGGGCTGGCGGTGGGCGTTGTCAGCTTGAGCCGTCGACGCGCATCAATATGCATTTTACCGGTGACATGCACGCCGTCGGCGCGGCGCATAACCTGCTTGCCGCTTTGCTCGACAACGCCGTTCATTTCCGCAGCGGGTTGGATCTCGAACATCGTCAAGTGTTCTGGCGTCGCGTGCTGGATATAAACGACCGTTCGCTGCGGCAAGCGGTGATCGGGCTGGGCGGGCGGCTCAACGGCGTGCCGCGGGAAACCGGTTTCGACATTACCGCAGCGTCCGAAGTCATGGCTATTCTGTGTCTGGCCGAAGATCTCGCCGATCTTAAAGCGCGTTTGGGGCGCATCTTGGTTGGGTTCGACCGTTCCGGCAATCCGGTCACGGCGCAGAGCCTCCAAGCGACCGGCGCGATGGCGGCTTTGCTGCACGATGCCATGTTGCCGAATCTAGTGCAAACCACCGAAGGCGTACCGGCTTTTGTGCACGGCGGGCCTTTCGGCAATATCGCGCACGGTTGCAACAGTGTAATCGCCACCAAGGCCGCCGCAGCTTGTGCGGATTGGGTAGTAACGGAAGCGGGCTTCGGTTTCGACCTGGGTGCGGAGAAATTTTTCGATTTGAAATGCCGCAGTTCCGAGTTATGGCCGAGCGCGGTGGTGCTGGTCGTCACCGCGCGGGCACTGCGCGTGCATGGCGGCGGCGATCCTTCCCGCCCCGGCGGTATCGAAGAAATCGAGCGCGGCTTGGCGCATTTGGAACATCACGTGGAAAGCGTGCGGACTTTCGGCTTTGAGCCGGTCATCGCCATTAATCGCTTCGTAGGCGATACCGATGCTGAACTGAACGCCATCGAACAATACTGCGCCGGGCTTGGGTTGAACACTGCCCTCTTTACCGGTTTTACCGATGGAGGTGCGGGAGCCGAAGCGCTGGCGCATGCAGTGATCGCCGCAACCACTCGGCCGCAGCCGCCCGTGCGTTATTTGTACGATCTAAACGATTCGCCCGAAGACAAGATCGCCGCCGTCGCCCGCACCATTTACGGCGCCAGCGAAGTCGAGTTCAGCCGGGCAGCGAAGAAAGATCTGGAACGAATCCGCGCGTTAGGTTACGACCGGTTACCAGTGTGCATCGCCAAAACCCATCTGTCGCTCAGCAGCGATCCCGCCAAAGTCGGCCACCCCGAGGCATTCCCTCTGCCGGTGGAATCGGTGCGCATTGCCGCAGGAGCAGGTTATTTGCTGGTCATGACCGGCGACATCGTCACAATGCCGGGATTACCGCACGATCCGGCTGCACATCGCATCGATTTGAATGATGATGGTGACATCATGGGTGTTTGAATGATGGATTTATGAGATCGAGCATTTTTTATGCTCGATCTCACGTCAATGCATTCGGCAGTACCAGTTTAAAACTTCCCAGCTTGTAGAATTTCCACCAACTTCGCTAATGCCTGGCCACGGTGGCTGATTTGATTTTTCTGTTCGGCAGTTAGTTCGGCGGAGGTTTTGCCGAATTCCGGCAGATAAAAATACGGATCGTAGCCGAAGCCGCCGCTGCCGTGCGGCTGATCGATGATTTCACCGTGCCACGAGCCGTCAACGATGATCGGTTGCGGGTCGTCGGCATGGCGCACCACCACGATCACACAGTAGTAATACGCACGCCGGTCGGCTTGGTTTTGCAGCGCTGCAACCAACTTCTGGTTGTTACGCTCATCCGACTTGGGTTCTCCGGCGTAACGCGCGGAATTGACACCGGGAGCGCCGCCAAGCGCACTGACGCAAATGCCGGAATCGTCCGCAAGAGCAGGCAACCCCGAGCAGCGGCTGGCGTGACGGGCTTTAGCGAGCGCATTTTCGACAAATGTAATGTGCGGCTCGTCGGCTTCGCTGATGTTGAATTCGGATTGCGGTGCCACATTGATCGCCAGGAGCGCGAGTAATTCGCCGATCTCGCGCAATTTGCCAGAGTTATTGCTGGCGATGACCAGTTTTTTCAGTGTGCTCATGGTTGCGTCAGCACATTGCGCTGGATGGCGATCAGTTCTTCGATGCCCTGTTGCGCCATGTCGAGCATGGTGTTCAATTCGGCGCGGCTGAAGGCATTGCCTTCGGCCGTTCCCTGCACTTCGATGAGATGCAATCTGCCGGTCATGACGACGTTCATGTCGGTGTCGCAGGCGGAATCTTCCACGTAATCTAAATCCAGAACCGGAGTGCCTTCAAAGATGCCGACCGAAATCGCCGCAACGTGGTCGATGATCGGCGTGGCTTCGATGAGTTTCTGATCGAGTAATTTTTGGATCGCGTCGTGTAACGCGACAAAAGCGCCCGTGATGCTGGCGGTGCGAGTACCGCCATCGGCCTGAATAACGTCGCAATCGATTTGGATGGTGCGCTCGCCCAGTTTTTTCAAATCCACCGCAGCGCGCAAAGCGCGTCCGATGAGACGCTGGATTTCCATGGTGCGCCCGGTTTGTTTGCCTTTGGCTGCCTCGCGCTGCATGCGGCTATGCGTCGAACCCGGTAGCATGCCGTATTCCGCAGTCAGCCAACCCTGCCCCTGACCTTTCAGGAACGGCGGAATCTGTTCGCTGATGCTGGCGGTGCAGATGACCTTGGTATCGCCGCATTCGATCAACACGGAGCCATCGGCGTGCTTGATGTAGCGGCGGGTGATTTTGACCGGGCGGATTTGCGCAGCGGTACGATGATGACTTCGTGTCATAGTAAAAATCCAGGATAAAGAGAGAATTTAACGGCTTAGCTGCCGAAGCGGTAAACCGGTTTGGGGGGAGAGCCTGCCGATACGGTCAGCACTTCATAACCGTCGCCGGTCACCAGAACGGTATGTTCCCACTGCGCCGACAGACTGCCGTCCTTAGTGGTGATGGTCCAGCCGTCCGGTAAATGGCGGATCGCTGCTTTACCGGCGTTAATCATCGGTTCGATGGTAAAAATCATGCCGGGTTTGAGTTCCATGCCGGTGCCACGCCGCCCGTAATGCAGCACCTGCGGATTTTCGTGGAATTTGGCGCCGATGCCGTGTCCGCAAAATTCTCGCACAATGCTATAGCCAACACCTTCAGCCAACTTTTGAATGGCAAAGCCGATATCGCCCAGATGAGCGCCCGGCTTCACTTCATCGATACCGCGCCACATGGCTTCGTAGGTTACTTCGCACAAGCGCTTGGCTTGAATCGACGGCTCGCCGACATAAAACATGCGGCTGGTATCGCCGTGATAGCCTTCATAAATCACGGTGATGTCCAGATTGACAATGTCGCCGTTCTTTAATTTTTTCGGTCCGGGAACGCCATGACAGATCTGATGATTGACCGAAGTGCAAATCGATTTGGGGTAAGGCGTGTGCCCGGATGGGGCATAATTCAGCGGCGCGGGAATGGTTTTTTGCACGTCCACCATGTAGCGGTGGCATAGCGTATCCAGCTCCTCTGTGGTAACACCCGCCACCACATACGGCGTGATGTAATCCAGAACTTCCGATGCCAACCGGCCGGCAATGCGCATTGTTTCTATTTCTTGCGGTGTTTTGATGGATACCGTCATTATTGTTTAATTATTATTCGTGATAGAAGGATAGCGTTGATTATTCCGCTTTACAGCAGTGCTGTCTATTATAAACGTTCACATTTGCCTTGAGCCAAACGGGTATCGTCAAATTGTTCGACCAGTTTTTGCATTTGCTCCTTCACCATGTGCGCCGGATTATGAATGACAATTTTCTTAAGCATAACGCTACGTTCTTCTATCTTAGCATTGATAATGCCTTTTTTTTCGATCTCCCGTAACTGCTTGAGCGCATCCTGCTGGTCGTAAAACATGCCGAGCGATACCGCATTCTGCCATTGATTGTCGTCTTTGACACGAAAACTGACGATGCCCAGGTTCCTCAACTTGTTGATCTCACGATTGGCTGCTTCTTTATTCGGATAGCGTGGAATATACAGCCAGTACATGGTGGTTTGACTGGACTCCTCGGCATCGTATATCAGATCGGGGAATAAATCGGTCAGCACGGTTTCGGCGTAGTGTACCTGCTCTTCATAAAAATCACCCCACAGCAAACAATCTTCCTGCGCCGGAACCAACACGATCTTTTCGGGATTGACCGATACCGGTGCGCCCCCCTTTTGTCTGTCAAAATAAAGCTGCGTGCCAACCAGATAGGCGATGTTAGCAATCAATAACAGCACAAAGATTATTTTCATTGAAAAATAAAATATTAAATAATGAAGACCATTTGAATTTTGTTGTTAATGCTCTTACGCCTTGTTAAAATACGGCGTTAATTTTCAACACATCTACCAACTTTTGAATGCTCTTAAACGGAACACGAAATATGAAAATGATTAAACATATGGTAATGCTCGCAGCACTCGCAATGGCTGCGCCTTTGGCAGCTGAAGAAACAGCTGCTGACTCCAGCGCCGCTCCTGCTGCTCCAGCCAGCGTGCAAGAAATCGCTTCTGGCGTTTGCGCCGGTTGTCACAATGCGGATGGCAACAGCGTCATTCCGATGAATCCTATTCTGGCCGGACAGCAAGCGGAGTATATCACCAAGCAGTTAATGGATTTTAAAGCCAGCGAAACCGAGCCGGCTAAGCGTAACAGCCCGGTAATGTCTTCGATGGTTGCCGCACTCTCTCAGGAAGACATGAAAAAACTGGGAGAATACTATGCGCAGCAAAAAACTGTGCCAAGCCAAATAGCCGCTGACGAAAAACTGCTGGATACAGGAAAAATTCTTTACCACGGCGGTAACATCGAAAATGGCATCCCTGCCTGTGCGAGCTGTCACGGCCCGTCCGGAGCTGGTATTGTGCCGCGCTATCCTGGCGTTGCCGGTCAGCATGCGGAATACACGCTGACACAGTTAAATCAGTTTAATACCGGCGATCGCGGGAACGATAACAAAGTCATGCAAAAAGTTGTTCACCGCATGAGTGCAACTGAAAAACGCGCCGTGTCGGCTTATATTTCTACCATGCGTTAATCGCATCCGGTTTGAAACCAATAAAAAAGGCGGCCATGCCGCCTTTTTTATTTCTGCTGTTACTGTAACTCGGTGAATGTCTTATTCTCACCAGCTCTTGAAAATCTTTTCCGCCGCGGACAACGTTTTGTTCAACTCGGCGTCGCCATGCATAGCCGACACAAATCCAGCTTCAAATGCCGACGGTGCAAAATAAACTCCCTCTTCCAGCATGGCATGGAAGAACCGGTTAAACGCCGCTTTGTCGCATTGCATTACTTCAGCGAAACTGGTGGGAATATCCTTGCTGAAATACAGTCCGAACATACCCCCAATCGATTGCGCGCAAAAATCGATGCCGTGATTCTTTGCTGTAGCGCTTAGACCATCGACCAATTGCCGTGTTCTGTCCGCTAACCGGTCATAAAAACCGGGCGCTTGAATCAGCTTTAGTGTAGCCAATCCAGCCGCGACTGCCACCGGATTACCGGATAGCGTGCCTGCTTGATAAACCGGGCCAAGCGGCGCAAGATACTGCATAATATCGCGGCGTCCGCCGAATGCGGCCATCGGCATACCACCGCCGATGACTTTGCCTAGAGCCGTCAGATCAGGTTTAATCTGATAAAGACCTTGCGCACAGCCTAAGCCGACACGAAATCCCGTCATCACCTCATCAAATATCAGCACACTGCCGTTTTGCGTGCACAATGCTCGCAGTTTGGCGAGAAAATCCGCCTTGGGAGCGATCAGATTCATATTGCCGGCCACCGGTTCCACAATCACCGCCGCAATTTCCTTGCCCCATTTGTTGAAGGCCTCTTCCACTCCGGCGATATCGTTGAAATCCAGCACGATGGTATGCCCCGCCGTTTCCGCCGGAACACCGGCTGAGCTCGGATTGCCGAAAGTCAATGCGCCCGAACCCGCTTTAACCAGCAAGGAATCGTCGTGACCATGATAACAACCTTCAAATTTTATGATTTTGCTTCTGCCCGTAAAACCACGCGCCAAGCGGATGACACTCATCCCTGCTTCCGTGCCGGAGCTGACCAGCCGGACTTGTTCTATGGATGGAAGCAGCTGACAAATCAATTTCGCAATATCCAGCTCCGCTTCGGTCGGTGCACCGAAGGTCAGACCGTTTTGTACTACCGCCTGAACGGTCTTGACCACATCCGGATGAGCATGACCGAGAATCAGCGGCCCCCACGATCCGACATAGTCGATATATTGCTTACCATCCGCATCCCAAAAATAAGCGCCCTCGCCGCGTTGAAAAAAGACCGGTTCGCCGCCAACCGATTTAAAAGCACGTACCGGAGAATTAACGCCGCCTGGAATATATTGCTGGGATTGTTCAAATAACTGATGATTGCGTGATGTCATTTAGCCGCTCTTAAAAAATTAATCGATATACTGCTGTTTAAATTACATTATGTTTTTATTTTTCTGCAAATAACTGCGTGTATTGCAACGCTCTTGCCATGATATTTCCTGTACCGAACAAATCATTGCAAACGGCTATCGCGTCGCATCCGCTGTCGATAACCGCCGCTGCATTGATTAACCGGATACCGCCGATCCCTACAATGGGAACCGTTACTTTCTGTTTGGCATAATCAACCAGATTGGTTGAAACCGGTACTGTATCCGTTTTAGTCTCCGAAGGAAAAAATGCGCCGAAAGCCACATAATCCGATCCCGACTCTTCCGCCTGAAGCGCCAGATGGAGATTGTTATAACACGATGCGCCGACAATTTTTCCTGGCCCAAACCGTTCGCGCGCAGCACTAACTGGTATATCGCCCAGCCCCACGTGCACGCCATCTGCATCGATTGCCATCGCCAAATCAATATGATCGTTGATAATCAAGGGAATTTCGTACGACTTGCACAGTTGCAGCAATGATTTAGCTTGTTCCTTTAGCAACATCTTATCCGCTGATTTATTGCGGTATTGCACGAGCCGCGCGCCACCATCCAGCGCCTGCTGCGTTTTATTCAGCAAATCATCTGTATTGCTCAGATCCGGCGTTATCGCGTACAGTCCGCTAATTCTTGGGTTTCTCAACGACTAGCTCTTTTCATCATGATCATGGTCATGGTCGTCTTCGACATCTCTAACCCAAAAAAGCCGGTTGGGGATATATTGCCCCATGCCGGGACGGAATCCTGCTTGCAGTGTATGCCAAGTATAGTCCTGCGCTTCCAGCACGCTTTCGCTGATGGATAATCCATTGGCCAATGAAGCCGCTATCGCCGAAGCCAGCGTGCAACCCGAACCGTGATAGGTATGTTCCAGTCTTTCCCAATGATCCGCACGCACAATGCCATCCGCGGCAAAGAGCGTGTTCGTCACCTGGGCGGTATTCTCGTGCGTGCCGGTTATCAGCACATATTCGCACCCCATATGCAGTAATCGCTGCGCGCAAAGACTTAAGTCCAGTTTGTTGTCGCTGCTGTCATCATCCTGCTGCGCGATATGCCTGGCTTCCAGGCTATTGGGCGTCAATATGGTGACTTGCGGCAGTAATAATTCCCGCATCGCATCGATCATTTCATCGTTCGCCAGCTCATCCCCGCGCCCGGAGGTCAGTACCGGATCCATCACCAGCGGAATATGCGGATAATCGGAAATCACTTCGGCGATCGCGGCGATAATCTCAACGCTGCCCAATAAACCGATTTTAAATGCATGCACGGGCATGTCTTCCAATACTGCCCGGGCCTGATCGGCAATCCATTCGGGATCCAGCGCCATGACATCATCCACGC
Organism: Nitrosomonas oligotropha; assembly: GCF_900106555.1. GTDB lineage: Bacteria > Pseudomonadota > Gammaproteobacteria > Burkholderiales > Nitrosomonadaceae > Nitrosomonas > Nitrosomonas oligotropha_A. Next base: position 12,355 of record NZ_FNOE01000020.1, read on the forward strand.
CGGTGGTATCTTGCACCGTAATAGCGGTCATCACCGATAACGGGTGGCACCCCATACTGGCAATGGTTAGCAGATCAGCCTGCAAACCTGCTCCGCCGGTGGGGTCATTGGCTGCAAAAGAAAGTACGATTGGGGGTGGCTGTAACATGCATTAATACCGTAAAATATCATTTTAACCTAAAAGGAAACTGCTATCTATCATGCCTACCGAAGAGAATCGTGAATTCAATCGTTACATGTGCTTAATTTGCGGCTATATCTATGATGAAGCCTTAGGATCTCCGGATGAAGGCATTGCACCAGGCACACGCTGGGAAGATGTGCCGATCAACTGGACCTGTCCGGAATGCGGTGCGCGTAAAGAAGATTTTGAGATGGTAAAAATATAAATGCGTATTTTGCATACCATGCTTCGTGTCGGCAATCTCGACCAATCACTGGCATTTTATACGCAAGTGCTGGGTATGAAGCTGCTGCGCCGCAAAGATTATCCTGACGGTAAATTCACCCTTGCTTTCGTCGGTTATCAGGACGAAGCCAGCGGCACTGTTCTGGAGCTGACGCACAACTGGGACACACCGTCGTACAGTCTTGGTGATGGCTTCGGTCACATTGCCGTCGAAGTGGACGATGCTTACCAAGCCTGCGAAAATACCAAGAAGATGGGCGGCAAAGTAACCCGCGAAGCGGGTCCGATGAAGCACGGCACAACGGTGATTGCATTCATCGAAGACCCCGACGGATACAAAATCGAATTCATTCAAAAAAAACAACCCGGTCAGTAACTCCCGCGAACTGCGATTCAACGTTATCCTGTCAGTAAATTTTATCCATGCAGTAAAAAAATGGCCGGTATCTTGTTGATATCCGGCAGCGAACGCCGCCATTCCTTGACCGGTTTGGTCATAACCAACTCGCTGGAAAAGGTGAGATGACTTGCCACGCATAAATCCGTACTGTCACGGCACACGCTAACCAGCTGTTCCAGCAATTTCTGGTTGCGGTACGGCGCTTCGATAAAAATCTGCGTCTGCTGCAAGCTGATCGATAATTTTTCCAGCTCAACAATCCTGTTTGCCCGCGCAACACTTTCCACCGGCAAATAGCCATGAAAGGCGAATCGCTGTCCGTTCAAACCCGATGCCATCAGCGCCAGCAAAATAGCTGAAGGGCCGACCAGCGGCGTCACGACAATATTGTTTTTGTGCGCCAAGCGAACCAATTCAGCCCCCGGATCGGCCACCGCCGGACACCCCGCCTCCGACAATAAACCGGCATCATGTCCGGCCAGCAATGGATCGAGCAACGCCCGCACATCTTTTGCGGGCGTATGTTCGTTTAAAGTTTGCATATGCAAGTCCTGCAAGGGCAATTTGCAGTTCAGTTGTTTCAGAAACTGCCGCGCAGTTTTCGGGTGCTCGACGATGAAATAGGATAATTCCTCGATACATTGCTGCACTGCCGCAGGCAAAGCCCAAGCCATATTTTCCTGACTGATCGGGGTTGGGATTAAATACAGTTTTCCGGTCATCAAAATACCGGTAGCGTGAAAATATCAAACATGAAATTGAACGAGAAGTCCGGCCGCGCTAATGCAATATTCTCGGTGCGCTCAGAATGAATTCCGGTATCGCAACGTCAAAGTGATAGCCGTCTTCCGCCGCCATTTGGTAGCTTCCTTTCATCGATCCGACCGAAGTCGAAATGACCGTTCCGCTGGTGTACTCAAAGCTATCGCCTGGCTTCAGCAAGGGTTGTTCACCCACGACACCGAGTCCGCGCACTTCTTGGGTAGTACCGTCGCCATTGTCGATAATCCAATGCCGGCTGATCAGCTGGGAAGCCACTGTACCGTTATTGGCGATGGTGATGGTATAAGCGAACACATGCCGGTCCGCTTCTTCATCCGATTGATCGGGCAAGTATAGCGTGCGTACAGTCACATCGATTTCGTACTTCTTCTCTTCGGTCATCTCACAGTCCAGGTTGTTTTTGCTTTTGGCACTAGTTTACCAAGAAAAAGTTTAAGACGTATCGATGGGAATAATTTACGCAATAATTTTCACTCTGTTACGCGCAGCTTGTCATTTGCGGTTAAAATACTGGATTTGCTAATTGAGAGGTTTTTTCCATGTATCGCATTGCCCCCAGTATCCTTTCCGCCAATTTTGCCAAACTTGGTCAAGAAATCACCGATGTGATTGATTCGGGTGCGGATATCGTTCATTTTGACGTGATGGATAATCACTATGTTCCGAATCTGACGATCGGTCCATTGGTTTGTGAAGCCATTCGCCCGGTCACCGATGCCATTATCGATGTGCATTTGATGGTCGAACCCGTGGATAGAATTATTCCCGACTTCGCAAAAGCAGGCGCCAACATCATTTCATTTCACCCGGAAGCTTCCAACCATATCGACCGCACCATTGGCTTGATCAAGGAACAAGGTTGCAAAGCGGGATTGGTATTTAACCCCGCCACACCGCTGCATTATCTGGATCATGTGCTCGACAAACTAGATTTGGTTCTAATCATGTCGGTCAACCCCGGTTTTGGCGGACAGAAATTCATTCCCGAAGCGCTGAACAAACTACGCGCCGTTAGAAAACGCATCGACGCCAGTGGCAGGGATATCCTGTTGGAAATCGACGGTGGCGTGAAAGTTGACAACATTGCCGAAATCGCCCGCGCCGGTGCCGATACTTTTGTCGCTGGATCCGCTATTTATCAAGCTGGCAAGGATGCCGATCCGCATCGTTACGATTCCATCCTGGCTGCATTCCGCGCTGAATTGGCAAAAGTTTAACTCACTGAAACGTCTGTTTCCTGTATTCAAATGAACTCAAGTCTCACTAGCAACGCAAACGCCCCGGCAAGGAAAATCGAGCTTCCGCTAGCGGTCAAAGTCATCATGATCGATCTCGATGGCACGCTGCTCGACACCGCCGAGGATCTCGCATTATCCGCTAATCTGATGTTGAAAGATCTGAATATGCCGGAGCAATCGACGGCAACGATCCGCTCGTATATCGGTAAAGGCATACAAAAGCTGGTCAAACGTACCTTGACCGGCCAGCTCGACGGTGAACCGGATGCCGCTTTATTTGCCAAAGCGCTGCCGATTTATGAACAGCATTATGCCAACAATCTGAGCCGGAACACGCGCCCCTATCCCGGCGTGGTTGAAGGTGTGGAAATACTACAGCAAGCAGGCTTCAGACTGGCCTGCATCACCAATAAAGCGGAAGCATTCACACTCCCGCTGCTGCGCGCCACTGGATTGTTCGACAAATTCGAAATCATCCTGTCCGGCGACAGCCTACCGAAGAAAAAACCGGATCCGCTGCCGCTGACACATATCTGCAAGCACTTCAACGCCCAACCGCACGAAGCACTGCTGATCGGCGATTCGCTCAATGACGCCATAGCCGCCCGCGCAGCGGGCTGTCACGTGTTCTGCGTGACCTACGGGTATAACGAAGGGCGTAACGTGTACGAATTGGATTGCGATGCCATCGTCGAGTCGCTGGTGGATGCATCAAAATTGATTGCAAAACTGCCCTGACTGAGCGCACATGACCGAAGCCGAATTTGATCAGCTTGCGCAACAAGGATACAACCGCATTCCGGTTGTGCTGGAAACTTTTGCCGATCTCGATACACCGTTGTCCATCTATCTGAAGCTGGCGAACCGGCCTTATTCTTATTTGCTGGAATCGGTGCAAGGCGGTGAGCGTTTCGGCCGGTTCTCGATCATCGGCTTACCCGCAACAACGCGTATTGAAGCACGTGAAAATTCGGTTACCACGATCAGTCCGGATTCGTCGGAAACAGTTACCGTCAGTAATCCCTTGGTTTTTGTCGAATCCTATCTGGCACAGTTCAAGGCGGCACCCTGCCCAGCTGGAAAATCGCGCTTCTGCGGCGGCTTGGCTGGTTACTTTTCGTACGATACCGTGCGTTACATCGAGCACAAATTGCAGGGCCACGCCAAACCGGATGTTCTGAATACGCCAGACATACTGTTGCTGCTATCGGAAGAACTCGCGGTGGTAGACAACCTTTCCGGCAAGCTGTACCTGATCGTTTATGTCAACCCGGGAAATAAAAACGCTTATGCGGACGGGCAAAACCGTTTAAGAACACTGCTGGCCAAACTGCGTCAGCCGATTACGATTCCGACCGAACAAGCGGTTGCTTCCGCTGCTGCCGTTCCCGAATTTCCCGAAGCGGATTTCAAAGCCGCGGTGGAGCGTGCCAAACGCTACATTTACGACGGCGATATCATGCAAGTCGTGCTGTCGCAACGCACCAGCAAGCCTTTTGGCGCATCGCCTCTGGCGCTGTACCGCGCTTTGCGCAGCCTCAATCCGTCACCGTACATGTTCTTTTATCACTTTGACGATTTTCATGTCGTCGGCGCTTCACCCGAGATCTTGGTGCGACTTGAAAGCGGTAACGTAACCGTCCGTCCGATTGCAGGCACACGCCCACGCGGCAAAAATCCGCAGGAAGATACCGAATTGGCGGCCGATCTGTTAGCCGACCCGAAAGAAATTGCCGAACACGTCATGCTGATGGATTTAGGCCGCAACGACATTGGCCGCGTCGCGCAAACCGGAACGGTTAAAGTGACGGAAAAAATGCAAATCGAAAACTATTCGCACGTGATGCACATCGTGTCCAACGTGGAAGGTAAATTGAAACCCGAGCTTAGCGCCATCGACGTGCTGCGCGCGACCTTCCCGGCCGGAACCGTCAGCGGCGCGCCGAAAGTACGCGCGATGGAAATCATCGACGAGCTGGAAGTTTCCAAACGCGGCGTGTACGCCGGCGCAGTTGGCTACCTCGGCTTCAACGGCGATATGGACTTGGCCATCGCCATCCGCACCGCTGTTATCAAAGACGGCACACTGCATGTTCAGGCAGGCGCGGGAATCGTTGCCGATTCGGTGCCGCAAAATGAATGGATCGAGACACAGAATAAAGCCAAAGCCATTGTTCGCGCGGCGGAAATTGCCGAGAATGGCTTGGATAGTAAGATCTAAACAGAAAATGGGATTCCGTTCATGGCTCCATTCCAGTAGCCGTAAACGGAATCAAATCACGTGGCCTCATCGTTTACTTGAATAAATTCCGGATCTAACTGGCAATCAATGTCGATTCAATTTCGGCAAAACTCTTCGCGACATTGTTGGGTGGAATAACAGTACCGAGCTGCTTCTCGATTTGCGTCCAGGAAAAAATACCGCAAATCCGGGGTAATCCGATAGTGTTTTCGTCGATCACCAGGGCATGCAACCGGCCGCTTTCGCGCAAACTGGCAACAATGTTGCCCACCCGGGCGTGTGACACTTCTTCCAGCGGAATGGCTTCCAGCTTATCCAGCGGCGTCATCATATCCATCACCAGAATTTCACTGTGTTTGACGCCTCTTTCCTGAATAAAACGCATCGGTTTCTCACTCAGAATATCGGTGGCTGTGATAATGCCAGCCAGTGAATTATCGTCGTTCATGACTAACAACGTTCGCACTCCACGTTGCATCATATAAGTATTGGCAACTTCCATCGTAGCGCTTGGGGCGATTACGGCCGCTTGTATCTGGCGTAAATCGGTCATGACTTCAAGTGCGGGTGAGTCGAATGCAACAAGATTGGGTGCAACGGGCTTAGAAATCTGCACAGTGCCTGTTAAGTACTGTACCGAAAGAGATTTATATTCATTCATCATTTTGTGCACTCCCTAGAGGGTTGATGGGAAACACCTGATTACAAGATAGATCATCTACTTTGAGTCGAAACTCTACGCCGAAAAAGCATTGGAAGCAATAGGCCTATTTATCGTAGGGAAAAGCCTATTGCCGGTTATACACCCACTGCACCAGCGTATCCATAGCGGCACGGGACTGTCCGGCCTGTTCGTGATTGACAAAAAAGACCACGATGACGCGCCGTCCCGATTTATCCAGCAGATAACCAGCCAAGGCGCGCACATTGTTGAGCGCGCCGGTTTTCATATGCGCCAGCCCTTTCACCGGTGTATCGGTAAAGCGGTTCTTCAGCGTGCCGTCAACCGCCGCGATCGGTAGTGACGAAATGAACTCCGGCATCACCGGACTGTTAAACGCGGCCAGCAACAATCGCCCCATGTGCCGCGCGCTGATCTGTTCCTTGCGCGATAACCCGGAGCCGTTTTCCACGACCAATTCCGGAAAGTTGAGTTGTTTGCTCGCCAACCATTGGCGGATCGCCACCTCGGATTTGGCCAGCGTGGCCGGTGAATTATTGATCACCACATCGCCGATTCCCAGCGTTAAATACAATTGGCGCGCAGCGATATTGTTACTGAATTTATTGATGCCGCGGATGATATCCGCCAGCGGCGGGGATTGATAAATCTTCAAGGGCGACAAACTTTGCGGCGTCTGCCCAGACATGACATCGCCATGAAACACACCGCCCTGCTGGCCCCATAAGCGCTTAAACAAATCACGGGTATACACGGCGCTGTCTTGCAAGCTCAACATATACGACTGTTTGCCGCATTGCCGGGAAAAATTTCCGTTCAAAGCCACGGTAAAATTATTTTTGTCTTCCTTGTCCGCAGTCACGTCGATCGTCAGCAAATTCTGCCAATCGCCGCATTTGCCCTGAGTCAGCTTTAAATTATTCTGCACGCGCAAAGATTCCGGCAAGGGATCGACCACCACACGCACGGCATTTTTTTCCGGCTCCGGAAACAGGTGAATGGTCGATGTGCGATAATTCACCAGCAACGCTTCCGGTAGCACGTTATAGGTGCGATAGGGCTGCCCGTCGAACTCGCCCGGATCGTCAAACGGAATATCGTAATGCGAGTGATCGAGTATCAGATTGCCCTTGATCTCGTGCAACCCGGTTTGCCGCAGGCGATGAATCAACAACCAGAAATTCTCCAGATCCAGCTTGGGATCGCCGTACCCTTTGATGATCAGATCGCCATGCAGTACGCCGTCGATGATCTTGCCATTGGCATACAGCATGGTTGGCCAGGTATACGCAGGCCCCAGTAATTCCAACCCGGCGTACGTTGTCAGCAATTTCATTACCGATGCCGGATTCATTGCCGCATCGGCATTGACCGCCACCATCGGCTGATTTTTGCCGATTTCCTGAACGTAAACACCGGTCGCCGTCTCCGGAATAGCTAGTTGCTGTAACTTTTGCTTCACCGCCGCTGGCAATCCTTGCGAAAAAGCCACACCTGGCAACGCGCCCTGCAGGATCAGCAGGCTGAGGCAAAGATAAAAACGCGGCATCCGGCTTAATGACCGTGCGGAATTATTTCTTTCCGGTGCACAAGGCAAAACCATCGTCCCAACCCATCCGGTATTGTCCGTCTTTTTCATAGCGGCTCAGGTCTTTGAAAGCCCAGCTGGTTCTTTTCGCGGTTTCACAACCATCGATATAGCCTTGCTGCGTATTTTCCGGATAGCCGGTCAGGTTGTATTTGGGCTTAGCACTTTCCGGCAGCGGACCTGCGGGCCGCTCCGGCTTCTTACCGGGCAGTGGAAGTTGCCTATCGGACAACGGATGCTGCTTATCAGGCATTGTGCTGCATGCGGAAACGATGACGGTGAAAAAAATGACGAAAAATGATAAACGAAAATGCATGAATGTACCTTTGCTCATTACTCAATAAACTACAAAACCGATTTCAACAATTTACCCATTTCAGCCGGATTGCGCGTGACTTTGATACCGCAGGACTCCATCACATCGAGCTTTTCCTGTGCCGTTCCCTTGCCGCCGGAAATGATCGCACCGGCATGTCCCATGCGTTTACCCGGAGGTGCCGTGACACCGGCGATGAACCCTGTCACCGGTTTGCGCATATTATCTTTGACCCAGCGCGCGCAATCCTCCTCGTCGCTGCCGCCGATTTCTCCGACCATCAGCACGGCATCGGTTTCGTCGTCGTCATTGAACAATTGCAATACATCGAGATGCTTCAGACCGTTCACCGGATCGCCGCCGATGCCGATGCAAGTGGATTGCCCGAGTCCGAGCGCCATCAATTGCGCCACCGCCTCGTAGGTCAACGTGCCGGAACGCGACACCACGCCGATACGGCCCTTTTTGTGGATATAACCGGGCATGATACCGATCTTGAGCTCATCCGGCGTGATGATGCCGGGGCAGTTCGGGCCGATCAAGCGGGTTTTCTTGCCCTTCATTTTGTCGCGTGTACGGATCATATCGCGCACCGGAATGCCTTCGGTGATGCAAATCACCAGATCCAGCTCAGCTTCCACCGCTTCGTCAATCGCTGCGGCGGCAAACGGCGGCGGCACATAAATGACAGAAACGTTGGCGCCGGTTTGTTGTTTGGCTTCCTTGACCGACGCATAAACCGGTATGCCTTCAAAATCCTCACCCGGCTTGCGTGGATTCACACCAGCAACGAAACATTCCTTACCGTTGGCATAGTCACGGCACATGCGCGTGTGAAATTGTCCGGTTTTCCCGGTAATGCCTTGTGTCATGACACGGCTGTTGCGATTGATCAGAATAGACATATTTTGCTCCTGAAATGATTAACTCTGACAACCGCATGAAGACGGTTTCGACTTCGCCGCGTTCACCGCTTTCTGTGCGGCATCGGCCATATCGGTCGCCGAGATGATCGGCAAACCGGAATCGGCGAGTATCTGCTTGCCGAGATCGACGTTGGTGCCTTCCAGACGCACCACCAGCGGCACGTTCAACTGCACCTCACGCGCCGCGGCGACCACACCTTGCGCAATCACATCGCATTTCATGATGCCGCCGAAAATATTGACCAGAATCGCCTGCAATTTGGGATTGCGCAGCATCAGCTTGAACGCCTCGGTGACCTTTTCCGCCGTCGCACCGCCGCCCACATCGAGAAAATTGGCCGGGTTGCCGCCGTACAGTTTGATGATGTCCATCGTCGCCATCGCCAACCCCGCTCCATTCACCAGGCAACCGATGTCGCCGTCGAGCGGAATGTACGATAATTCGTGTTTCGATGCTTCGATCTCGACCGGATCTTCTTCGTCCAGATCGCGCAACGCGACGACTTCGGGGTGACGAAACAACGCGTTGTCGTCAAAATTCATTTTGGCGTCGAGCGCGATCACTTGTTCTTCCGCGGTCAACGCCAGCGGATTGATCTCCAGCAACGATGCATCGGTCTCGTCAAACGCCCGGTACAGCCCTTGCAGTAACGACACAGCCTGCGGCAGGCTGTGTGCCGGAATGCCGATTTTCTGCGCGATGTCCTCGGCTTGTTGCTGACTCAACCCCGCAACCGGATCGATAAACACTTTATGAATTTTCTCCGGAGTTTCCGCCGCCACTTTCTCGATTTCCATGCCGCCCTCGGAACTCGCCATCAAACACACGCGCTGCTGCCGCCGGTCGACCACCATGCCGGCATAAAATTCTTTGTCGATCTTCACACCCTGCTCGATAAATAGCCGGTGCACCACTTGCCCTTCCGGACCGGTCTGATGCGTCACCAGCCGCATGCCCAAAATCTCACCCGCACGCTGCCGCACTTCGCTCAGCGACCGCGCCACCTTCACGCCGCCACCCTTACCACGCCCCCCGGCGTAAATCTGCGCCTTCACCGCCCAAACCTCGCCGCCCAATTGCTTTGCCGCATTTACTGCTTCGTCAACACTAAAACAAGCAATGCCTTGCGGCGTCGCGACACCGTATTGGCGTAAAATTTCCTTGGCTTGGTATTCATGGATTTTCATGTGCTTTGCTTCTCCCTAGGGTAGTAACTCCGGCCATTCCGCATTGGAAAGACGTAAACGGGCATATTGATTAATAGCGTTGTAGGTGGTAACCAGCAATGGAACCGTCAAGTGCGCTTTGTTCAATGCTGCGGCAAATTCTTCAGGATCGGACATATACTCGTGCACCAGCTTGTTACGCAAATTGCGCGCATCCAACCACTGCTCGACCGACGGCAGAAAACCGAGCTTTTCAGCCCGATTCAGATTATCCAACGCACTACCGGTTTTTTCCGCCATCGACCGGAGCAGAGCCGGTATCAGTTTATCTCCCACGGTATCTTGCATCCGGCCAAAACGCGACACAAACGCATCCAGACGTTCCGCCAGGTCATCATCATTTTCCAGCCGCTCCACCCAGGCAGCATCCAGTTTCGCCTTGAAAAGCCTCGTATCCGTTTTCTGCAGCAATGCACCTTCGCGCCGCACGATTTTCAGTAGCGCCAGCAATCGGATTGATTCGATTTTGAGCGTATCTACTGTCATAACATTACACCGGTTTGGCGCGCGATTTGATGGATCGGCTGTTCCGGTGTCTCCGGGTCAATGATGATGACATCGATTTTCTGATCACCGAGTTGCAGCTGCAATTGACTGGTTAACCGGCATGCGCTTGCCACGCGATCGGCCAGTTTTTGCTCCGTTTCGATCAAGATATCGATATCCCCGCCCTTCTCATCCAACCGCGCTCTGGAACCAAAAATGCGAATACGCGTTCCTTCTCCAAGTAAACGATGCACTGTCGCACGGATGACATCGATCTCCCTGGTTGACAATCTAACATTAGGCTTGAGATTGCAACGATGAGATTCTTCAGGGCTTGATAACATCACTCACTCGGTTTCGTCGTTCCTCAAAAGCAAGGCAACAAATACCTTGCGGCTTTGCCATGCCATATTTTCTTAAAATTTCCTTAGTTTGATATCCGTGAATTCTCATCGATATGAATCCATTAATATGACGTTTCGTTTCGACAGCAATATAGCCTATTAGGAAGGCTAAAATAAGCGAGATGACTAGATTGGATACCTTTAATCTAAAACATAAACTCATTACTGAATCGAGTTAATGATTCATTTTTCAAAAATTTTTGTGAATATCACTGAAAAATTCTTCAATATCATTTATCAAATCCCGACAGTAAGAAAACTCGATTACATACAACTGACTGATTTCTGATACTCGAATACCCTTTTTTCCCTCCAGCAATTTCTTATTTCTGTCTGATAAGTAACCACCATAATGAATTAAATCATTTCTAATCCTATAGAACTCTTTAAGTTTGCAGTATGAACCCTGATTAAAATCGTATTTCAAACCAAGTCCTTCTTTGAGGACATGCTTTACCCAGCATAAAACATTTCCATTTTTCCATGTTTCATCAAAATCTGAAACACTTACATTTTTTATTCTTGCCAAGGAATTCACAATGATCGGAATAAAAAAATCAAGTAAACCTTGAGCTTCAATTAGTAAAAAGGTGGTAAGTGTTAATTTATAGTTTGGAATGAATTTTGGAGGGAGATATTCATCCACATCATGAGCCACCATCTCGCTAATATATTGTTCATTCTTCTCATAATAATTATTAACTTGATTCTCAAATTCTTCAATTAGCAATCTAAATGTGTCACATTCATATTTATATCTGTCACTCAACTTCATTATAAATTATCCAAACGAATCAAACATATAATCTTCTACTTAATAACAATCTTAAGTATAGGATAACGCATAATCATTCCCCGATTGATTTTAATTCTGAATACCCCACCGTCTGCGACAACAACACCTGCTAATCATGCGTCAACTCCAGCACTGCGGCAATTACCCCATCATGCCAAGTACGAATTTACCGATGGTATGATCGTTATCTCCTTTCTCTATGCTGTCACCGTGAGCATACGCGTTCTCATCGATGGTTAAAACCGGGCTGATCACGCATGCAATTGACTGCTGATGATAATAAACGCAGCAAGAGCATCGCACATCCACTTCTACTGCATTGAAAATCCATCATAAACTGCAACGCATTCATTTGACGGCATGGGACTGTGGTTTTTGTCACTGACTGAGCCGGCAAAAAATCTTATCTTTTGGCATCTGCTTTAATTTTTACGGTTTTATGCAAAACCGGTTCAGCAACGCAACGATCCACCCCGTTTGAGGAGAACTATGATGAAAGTAAAAACACTAGCAGCAGCAATTCTGGGTTTGACCCTGTCGATGGTTATCACGTCCACGCATGCGTCGCACGCGGACGGCACCAACACTTCGGAGCTGGTGCACAACGCCGATCTGATTTTTGAAGGTAAGGTCGTCAATGTCGAATACCGCACCTCGGATATTCTTAAAGCGGATGATGTATCCATGCCGCATACCTATGTCACTTACGAGATCACTCGGAACTTCAAGGGCCGCTCCAGTGAAGATAAATTGATCACGCTGCGTTTCCGCGGCGGGCCTGACGATACCGGCAATACCCTTATTATTCCGGGTGTACCGTTATTCCAAGCGGGCGATCAGGATATCGTATTTGTGCGCGGCAACGGCGTGGAAATTTCGCCGGTGGTCGGCGGTAATTTTGGCCGTTTCCGCATCAGCAAAGATGCCGTGCATTCGGATGCCTGGCAAGAAATCTGGTTGCTCAGCAATGGCCAGCTCGACCAAGGCAAATTCAATGAAGAAAAGAAAAGTGTAACCCACCGCATTGGTGTCCACGAGTTTACTTTTGAAACCGAAAACAAAGCGGAGTGGACTCCGCCAGCCGATGCTAAAAAGCTGACACCGGTGCAATTCCGTAAATTCCTTGGCGATAGCGTGAATCAGCACTATACCCCGCAAGCACTCAGCACCCTCAAAGCAGCCAGAAGCGTTCCCGTTCATGAGCAGTTCTCCATTGGAAAAGCAAAACCGCTGGCCGCACCAGCTGTGACACCGGTTATCCACAAACTTGATCCGGAAGCGATACGCCCGGAAGAAATGGCGATCCGCAAACATTAAAACGCATTTCAGCACGGAATTTGAACACTGCACTCACAGCAGGAACCAACGATTAGGAGACTTATCATGAACGCATCGCGACTCAACCAATTACTTGCCGCACTGTTTCTAGCTAGCATGACTCAGCAGGCATTCGCTTACACCACGATCAAATGCGGCGGCAGTTCAACCAAATGGAGCGGCAACAATTACACCGTCCGCGCATCATCCGTCGGCTTTCCCGTAGGCCCGTGGCGGGATGCCCTATCCTCGGTGATTTCACATTGGAACGGCAATCCCAGCAACCTGAGCTTCGGCGTGGTTTGGAACGAACCCGCCGTCGCCGCCAACAACAATGAAAACGAAGCCTGGTGGGAAGCCAATAACGGCCCGAACATCGGCACCTATCCGGCAGTCACTTATGTTTGGTTTAAAAGCGATTGCGCGCTGAAAGAAGCGGATGTCATATTCAATAACAGCGTGGCCTATCACTACACCACCAGCAAAACCAGCCTCTGGCCCTACGGCGGTGCAAACCGGCCATTCCAAACGACTGCCATGCACGAATTTGGCCACGCCGCCGGATTGGCCCATACCGCCAATACCTATAACATCATGGGATCCGATTGGACGCATATCCACGCCAACGGCGCGACTGCAACCGCCTACAGCGGCGAGGATGCCAACAATGGACTGGTAGCAGTGTACGGCTTATGGGCAGGCGGTCCGGAAGATCTCGGCGTGGTTCATTGGAAACATATCGGCAGCAGCGGCGAATACAGTACGCATGGCCGCACCCGCATCCTCAATACGTCGAACATCGAACTGACAAAAGTGGCTGGCACGACCGAGCCCGTGTATCGCGTCAACAAGGGGCAAACCATCAAGCTCGAACTAACCTATGAAAATCTTGGTAAAACCAGTCCGCTGGCCGCCAAGGTTGGCTATTACCTGTCAAGCAATGACATCATCAGCGTGGCCGACCGGTTCCTGGGTGAAGGCAACGTTACCTTATACCGGGGCGTTCCGGACACCACATTCAATACCTTCCTGGTCATCCCATCCGATCTGGTCAGCGGACAAACTTACTGGGTTGGCGCCATCATCGATTACAACAATGCCTATAGTGAACGCAGCGAAACCAATAACGCCACGTATATTGGCATCCGCGTAAATTAGTTCCATACGCATTCAGTTGCACTGCAAAAAGCTTCTTCGCTCACACAGGACACGTGGGTGAAGAAGTTTTCAGGGTTAAAGATTATAGTAAACGTTGATTCCGCTTCAAAAAAGTGTGTATCGAATCTCCTGAACGCTCCCGATCCCGATCCCGAAAGGAATTATCCCCAAGCGGCCTGTTGCAGCACGATGCGATAGCGATCATCATCTTCAAATGTGCATCCGTGATATTGCCAGTAAGGATTGAACGATGCCACTTCGATAAAACCCGCAGCCAGCATGCGTAAACAAGTTTCCCGCCATTCGTCTATTTCCGTCAGATAAAAAACCAGCAGATCTTCCGGTGTCGGTGTTGGAACAATAGGATGAGTGCAGCAGTAAGTAAGCTCTAAATGATAATCCAATCCGGGCTTTCCAAGCATCACACCGTCAAATCCTTCGTGATCCTCGAAACGGCCGATTTCCTCAAGACCCAGGCCATTACGATAACGTGTTACCGATTGTTCCAGATTGCTGACGGGGCGGGCAATGCGCAGATGAAGTGGCATGTTGATTTCAACTTACAATGAGATTGCTTCGGATTTTTTAGCAAACGTAATGAAAGATTATTCGTTGCCAAAAAACAAGAAACAAGTTTGTACTATTCAGACGCCTCAATATCCAACTTCACACCATAACCGGTTTTTTTGCCATCCGTCTCGTTATTCCGTGTCAGTATCGCGCGGCACGTCGTGATTTGATCCTCCAATTCCATTTCCTTGAGTTTGTCCCGAAAACTGTGCGCTTGCTGGCGGCTGAAGTGACCGATGGTATGGCTGTGGATTTCAACGCGCACGACGTCGGTATCAAAGGGATTGCTTGCATCAGGGATCAGTTCGACTCTGAAGTCATACGATTGCGGGGCCGTGGCGGTTTCAAAACGGATACTATTTTCTTGCATCAACTGCTCGATTGCCTTTTGATACGGCGCTGCCGAGACGGTGCAGGCAAATTGCCCCGGTTCCGGCCAAGCATAATGACTCTTGGCTGGCTTGGCGTGCGATTGCGCGCTCTTTTTCACATCGGCGGCGGCAATCTTATCCCGTTTGAAATAGAGAATGAGCGCGGAAATCAACGTGACCGGCAGGATGAACGACACACCGGCCCCGGCACCGGTGATTAATCCCAAAAACACCGACAACCCCAGAATCGAGGCAATACTGATTCCCGGCTTTTGTTCGCCTGGATTACCTGAAGAATCAGGTTCCTGGTTCATCGCGTTACTGTTTTAAAGCCTGCTCGATCGCCGACACTACTGCCGAATCGGAAGGCTTGGTATGCGGAGTAAATTGTGTGATCAGCTTGCCGTCGCGCCCGATCAGGTATTTCTGGAAATTCCAGGTTGGATAAGTGCCCGATAATTCCGCCAGTTGCACATAGAAAGGATGGGCATGGCCTTTTTTCACCGGGGTTTTTTCGAACATCGGGAATTTGACATCGTAAGTCAGGCGGCAGAAATCCTGAATTTCCGTTTCGGTTCCGGGTTCCTGTCCCATAAAGTCGTTGGACGGGAAGCCCAATACAACCAGCCCTTTCTGCTCATAGGTTTCGTGCAATTTTTCCAAGCCTTCATACTGCGGCGTGTAACCGCATTTACTGGCAGTGTTAACAACGAGCAGCACTTTGCCGGAATAAGCTTCGCATAAATTCACCGTATCGCTTCCGGCAAGCTTGCGGAAATTCTGATCCAACAGTGAACTGTTGCAGGCGGCATAAACGGGGTTTATCAAAAAAGTTGTGAGTAAAACGAGCAAAATACGCATGGTGATCTCCTCAATTATTGTGGGCTGCATCGGAACGGATAGCAAAGATTATTCTATCTTACTTCGCGCATTAGAAACTGACTTGAGTGCGGAAAGAAAAAACCGACAGATGATCGGTATGCGCCGCAGTACCTATGCCAGCATTTCCGCGCATGGCTTCGGTCAGGTAGTAGTTAAACATGAAACGGGTATTCGGATACGGATACCAATTCAAACCCAGTGTAATGACTTGAACCTGGCATCTCGATGTGCCGCTGCGGCACGGATTGGCGCTGAGACTTTGACTGAAATTTTCCGCCAGATCATAGCGCCCGGCCAATTCCAGCGCACCCCATTTGCCGCTTGGCTGCGGCTTGCCGAAAGCGCCACGGTCTTTTCTATACACGGCATGTTCCCCGGTAACAAACCAGCTTGCCTGCGCATAGAAAGCCTGAATCGTGGAATCCCGGTTGCTTCCGCTGACTTGATGCGTGTTATCGAGCCGCGCGATGGCGTATTCGCCTTGCAGCGTGAACGGTCCGGCGGAATACGCCGCTTCCGCGGCAAAAGTCGACTGGCTATTGTGATTGGGCGCGCCCAAGCTGGCTCCGGCGGCTCCCAGCGATTGGCTGATGCCTTGGCGTCCACCGTACACATCGACAATTCGGGCGGACAGCGAATCTTTATTGGCGGTATCCCGGCTGGCGGAAAGTCCGAGATGCAGAATATGGCCTTCTTTATAGACCGGCAGCCAAACCACGCGTCCGCCATAACTGATGCCTTCCACAGGCAGGCCGAAATGCGACAGGCTCATCACATCGACACCGAAACCCAGGTTATCCTTGACTAGCGCGCGGTAGCCGATGCCGGTTAAAAACTGCCTTCCGTTGTAGATTCCGGTGGATGATGTGGATGGGCGTTCCATGAAGGTAATTTCGTTGGAACTGGTGATTTCTTCCAAACCCCGGTACGCTTTGAATTGCCCGACCGTGAGCTGGCCCGGCCCTAATTTGGCAGCTACCCAGGCTTCGCGCAGGCTATGCGGAAAAGCGGTAGTGGCATTGACTGCAAAGTCATTCTCGAATTTAAAATTAATACCGTAAACTTTTCCGGTGATCGTCGCGTAGGTTCTACGCCAATTGAATCCGTCGCGATCATTACCGCTCAAAAGCTGACTGCCAAACGCAGGATAATCCGGATTTGCCTGATCCGGATACAACGAATGCACATCGAAGTGGCCGCGGCCATTCAGACCGATCTCGAAGTTACCGTCATCGGACTTGATCCTGGGGCCACCCTTGTAGGTAAAGTTAACCGCATGACATGACGCAATGCCAAAATGGGTCAATACTACGATATTACAGAGCTTGATCGCGCTTTTCAGGCTTTGTTTACATGCCAGCACACCGAACCCCACCCTTGTATGATCGAAGTGCGTTCGATTATATCTTAACCCAAAACGAGTGCATGACATTGTCCATTGTCATTGGGCCCGGTGCTGCAGCCGGATAAACGATACCTAATCGGCGCGTAAGGCATCCACCGGATTCAGTTTTGCCGCGCGCATGGCGGGCACCACACCGGCAGCGAGACCGATCGCCAGCGATAAGCACAACGCGCCAAGCACAAAATTCCACGGAATATTCACCGGCAATCCGCTGATCAGCAATTTCAGCAGTCCTGCAATACCCGATCCGATGAGCAACCCCGCCAGGCCGCCGATGGCCGACAATGCGGTCGATTCCAATAAAAACAACAAGCGGATGCGCCCGCGCGTGGCGCCTAATGCGGTGAGTAAGCCGATTTCCGATACCCGCTCGGAAACGGCGATGTGCATCAGCGTGATCATGCCAACCGCGCCGACAATCAGCGAAATACCGCCCAGCGCCGCGACCGCGAACTTCAATACACTGAGCACGGTGGATAACGTGCTGAGCATCTGCTGTTGCGGCCTAACGGTAAAATCCTCGCGTCCATGCCGTGCGATCAGAATGCGGTTAATATCGCTGACCACGGCTTGCACCGGCGCATCCGGGTGATAGGAAAAATTAATCTCCATCACGCCTTGACGGTTGAATACTTCCAATGCCCGCGCGGTAGGGACGAAAACGGTGTCATCCAGATCAAAGCCGATTACATTGCCTTTCGGCGCCATGATGCCGATAACGCGAAAACGCGTTCCGCCGACTTGCAGCAACGCACCGAGCGGATTGGCGTCACCGAACAATTCGTTGCGCACTTTGGCACCGAGCACGGCATACGCACGCGGATTACGCGGATCGTCGTCTGGTAGAAATTGCCCGATAGCGATTTGCATATTAAATGCCCGCGCAAAATCAGGTCCCTGGCCGTACGCCGTTACCCGGCGGCTGCGGCCTTGCGCGCGGATTTCCGCATTGCCGGTCACACTGGCGTTGGTGTATTGCGCGTAGCGGCTTTGTTTCAATGCGATGGCATCTTCAATGGTCAGCAACCGCGCGCTGCCGATCGCACCCAACGAACCGCCATGCGTGTTGATCTTGCCCGGCGTAATCGTAACGATATTGGTGCCGAATTGCGTGAATTCGGTCAGCACGAAACGCTGTACACCATCACCGATCGCAGTCAGCAAAACCACAGCAGCGATACCAACGGCGATTCCGGATGCCGACAGAACCGTGCGCAGCCGATGTGCCGTTAACGACCGGAAAGCAAACTGCAATGTGTCGATTGTGTTCATCGTTTGTTGATTGCTTTTTTAGCGCTTACTTAACGTTTACTCAGGGCTTTTACGGCGTCGAGCCGCGCCGCTTGGCTGGCAGGCCAAAGACAGGCCAAGACCCCGGTAATGAGCGCCACCAGGATTCCGGCAATCGAAGCCCAGGCGGGTGCCCAGGCGGGAAGCTGCGGATAAGCCAGGCGTAGCATCAAGCTGCCGGATTGACCCAACAGAAATCCGAGAATAGCACCGGCAAACGACAGCCACACCGCCTCGGCGAAAAATAACCGGCGAATATCCCGGGATGTGGCGCCAATGGCTTTCAGTAAACCGATTTCCGCCGTACGCTGGTTGACCGCCACCAGCATCACGTTCATCACCAGAATCCCGGCGACAATCAAGCTGATCGCGGCAATTCCGGCGACAGCCAGCGTCATGGTGTGAAGAATCCGGTCGAAAGTCGCGAGGATGGCGTCTTGCGTAATCACGGTAATATCCTCTTCGCCATCATGACTCTGCTTCAATGCGGCTAATATAGCCTGCTTGGCGGGTTCAATCACATTGTGGCTTTTGGCTTCGATCAAGATGCGGAATAACGATGTGGTGTTGAACATGGCTTGCGCATAGTCAATCGGGATGATAACGATTTCATCGGTATTAAACCCCATCGATTCCCCCTGCGCCGCCAGCACACCGGATACGATAAACCGGCTATCGCCCAAGCGCACGCGCTGGCCGATGGCCTGGCTGCGGGGAAAGAATTCATTGGCAATTTTTGCACCCAATACGATTTGCGCATTGCGCTCGGTACCGTGCGCCAGAAAACCTCCCTGCGCCAATTTCATGTGCCGGATGGGTATCAAGTCGGCATTGCTGCCCAGCACCGTAACTTCGCGCAGGCGATTGGCACCGGATAATTCCGCAGCGCCAACATTGAGCGGCGCATAACGCCGCACTTGCGGCAACCGGCCCAGCAGTTGCGCATCTTTCAACGTCAGATCGCGCGGCGTTTGGCCGAGCACGGCGCCGAGAAATGAACCGGAAGTTTCCGCGCGCCCCGGTAATACGACCAGCAAATTAGTGCCGATGGAAGAAAATTGATTGATGACATATTGCCGCGCACCGTCGCCTAGCGCCGTTAACACCACGACAGCTGCCACCCCCAGCGCCATCGCCAGGATGATCAGCAACGAACGGACACGGTAACTGACAACCGTTTTAAACGACGTTTGTAAGGTATCAACCAGCGTCATCGGTTTGATCCGTGAGTATTTTCCCATCACGCATCGCGATCTGGCGGTGCGCACGCGCGCCCAGTTCGCGGTCGTGCGTGACGACAATCAATGTAGTTCCGCCATGATGCAGATTTTCCAGCAGCGCCATCACCTCAGCGCCGATCTGATGATCCAGATTTCCCGTCGGTTCATCGGCCAGAATGACGCTGGGCCGCATGATCGTCGCGCGTGCAATCGCCACACGCTGGCGTTGTCCGCCGGAAAGCTCGGCGGGACGGTGACTGGCGCGCTGTTTCAGCTCAAAGGCTTGCAACGCGTCATTGACACGGATTTGCCGCTGTTCCGGCGGGATGCCGCTCAAGACTAGCGGCAGTTCGATATTTTCCGCTGCGGTCAGGCGCGGAATCAGATGGAACGACTGAAACACGAAACCGATTTTTTCCCGGCGGATTTGCGCTTGTTCCGTTTCCGGCAAATCGGTGATCAGCCGGTCATCGAGTTCATAACGCCCGCTATCGGGCCGGTCCAGCAAGCCGATGATATTCAGCAGCGTGGATTTTCCCGAGCCGGAAGGCCCCATGATCGAGACATACTCGCCGGAGGCGATGTGCAGATTGATGTCGCTTAACGCATTCACCACCTGATCACCCATGTGAAACGTGCGCGTAATCGCACTCAGGTGGATCATGGATTCTTGGGTTGCACCGCAACACCGGCTTTGATTTTGTCTTGATCAAATGAGATCAGCACGCGGTCTCCCGCTTTAAGGCCGGTGCGGATTTCGGTGAAGCTCCAGTTGCTCAGGCCGGTTTCCAGCGTCTGTTCCGCCAGGCGATCATTGGTATCCACTAACCAGACTTTATTATCTTGCCGGATTGCTTGCGTTGGAATACGCAGCACATCGTCCTTGCGTTCCAGCACGACTTCGACATCGGCGCTGTAACCCACCAGCAGCGTATCCGCCGGAACTTGCAGAAAATCCACTTCGATATCGACGGTACGCGCCTGTTTCTCGATTTCAGTCACATAAGGCGCAATGCGCCGGATTTTTCCGGGAAAAATTTTGCCCGGCATCGCGTCCAGTGTAATACGCGCTTCTTGCCCGACTTTGATTTTGGGCGCATCGACTTCGTCCATCGGCGCCGTGACGTATAAACAACTGTCGTCGATCAGATCGATCGTCGGCGGAGTGGGAATGCCCGGAGGCGACGGTGTGGTGAATTCGCCCAGCTCACCGGAAATTTTACCAATCACCCCGGAGAAAGGCGCGACGATCACAGTCCGGTCAATTCCGGCTTGCGATACGCGAATTTGCGCCTCGGCGCGTTTGATATCGGTGCTGGCCGCTTCACAACTGGCCTGACGCGAGCGCGCATTGGCATTAGCATCGTCGGCGCGTTGTGAGCTGACAAAACCTTGTTCTACTAATTGTTGCGTGCGGTTCGATTCGCGCCGGGCGTTTTCCGCCAGAATGCAGGTTTCGCGGCGCCGTTCCTGCGCCATCGTCAGTTGCCGCTGCGCCAGTTCGCGTTGCGCTTGCAAATCCTGACTCCAGAGCTCCAGCAACACCTGCCCCTTTTGCACATGATCGCCTTCCTTCACCCAGATTTTGGCGATCTGCCCGCCGGTAATCGGTGCCAGATCGGAACGCTGACAGGATTTGACCGTGCCAGCGCGCGTGTTAACGATAGTGGCTTCGACACTGCCTGGTGCAATTGTGGCCAATTCCACTTCCAGCGGTTTGGGGCGGGTGTAATACCAACCGGCCAGTGCGATTGCACCAGCCATAAGGGCAAAGCTGATTAATTTGAACGGTTTCTTGAGGGGCGGCATGATTGGGTGAATGAGATCAGTACGATATCCGGTGATCGTGTGTTGTGTTTCGTTGCAAATATGCGTATTTTACACGTTCGTTAACGCATAAAGCCGTTTGCTGGCAATTCATCAAAAACCTTGCATAGACATTTTCGTATGATTGATATCTGGCGCAAAAAATTCATCTTATCCGATTCCGACCAACCCCGAAGCATGGAGGATATACGACCAACAGAAGCGGATTACGAAGCGCTTGATCCGAAAACATTTGCGGCGATAGAAACCGAAGCGCTGTTTCATACCATTGACCGCACAAAAACCGAAACCGGCCGCATGGCGCTATACCGGTCGCTAGCCCGCCCGGATCAGGATGCGCAGGTCATACAGCAAAAACAGATCGCGCTGCGTGAAATCGAAACGAACCCAGAGCTTTATAGCGCTTTAGCGACCCTCACCGAGAAAGTCGTTTCCGGTGAACGGACATTGAAGCATCTGCTGTACGGCGAGTTTTCCGGCGGTTTTGCAACCGATGAACCGAGCAGTCGCAGCGATAAGCTGGAATTCGGCGGCTACGGCTACCGGCAGTATCAGGACGGCACCCAATTTGCGGTGGATCTGGTTGAGAAAGCCGCCGCATTACCACGCCCGCAGTCGGCATATTTACGCACGCTGCTTGACGCCATTCATGATTTTGGCCAATCGAGAACTTACGCGCTGATGAAAGGCCCGGTTTATTCCATGGGCGGAAAATTCAAAACTAAAAAAGAGAAGTCCGGTTTTGATCTGTATTCGCGCTTCCAGCCTTCGCTATTTAAAATTATACCGATGCTGACTTTCCTGGCCGCCGGTTATGGCATCTTATTCTTCTTTGAGACCCTGATGCCGCAATTTGGCACGTCGTATATCAGTTACGGCATTCTGGCGCTGACCGCGCCGGTGCTTCCGATTGTCCTGCTAGCAATGGGGGTCTCCGATCGCGATTCGATCATTTACCCGCTGCGCAAGCAATTCCGCGAAAGCCCGGATTTGGCCAAAGCAGTCGAAGCGTTGGGATTACTCGATGAGTTGCTGTCTTTCTACCGCTATGGACTATCATGTACCGGCGATAAAATATTGCCGGAAATTATCGATGAGAAACAGCACCGTTTAACCGTCAGTCAGGCCAGGAATCCATTGCTGATCAAGGCAATACCGGACTATGTGCCGAACGATGTGCATCTCGATCTGGCAGGCCGGGTACTAATCATCACCGGCCCGAACAGCGGCGGCAAAACGGCGTATTGCAAAACCATCGTGCAAATCCAGTTACTCGGGCAAATCGGTTGCTACATTCCCGCCACGCAAGGGCAACTGGTTCCGGCGGAGCATCTCTATTATCAAGTGCCCGATCCAGGCCAACTCAGCGCCGCGATGGGACGCTTCGGCCATGAACTCCAGCGTACGCGAGAAATATTCTTCAATGCCACACCAGGCAGCCTGGTGGTGCTGGATGAATTATCCGAAGGCACGACTTTCGAAGAAAAAATGACGATTTCGGAATATATCCTGAAGGGATTTCATAAGCTCGGCGCAAGTACTTTGCTGGTCACGCACAATCACGAACTCTGTGAGTTACTGCAAAAAGACGGTATCGGCCGGTATCTGCAAGTCGAATTCATGCCACAAGGCCCGACACACCGCCTGATCGCTGGCATCTCCAAAGTCAGTCATGCCGATCGGGTTGCCAGTGCGATTGGGTTCAGTCAGAAAGATGTGGAGGAACATTTGGAGCGGCAGAGCGTGACTCGAGAGAGATAAACCTGCCTTCGGATCTCGCGCTTATCAGCTATTTGAAAGCAATTAGTCCGGGTACACCGTTAAGATTTAATCGCTGAACTACATAAAGAAAAATGAGTAAACCAGGAAAATGAAGAAACTATCCGAAACAATTTAGAAATTCTCTGACTCGAATCTCTACTGCTATGGCGAATTTCCCAGTCTATTCAAATTTTGGACTTGCTAATCATTTTGTCAGTTTGATGAAACGAGAAAATACATTCTCGTGTTAATAACCTCTAGCTGACTCGTTCACGGAGGATGCCACGTGTTGGAAATGCTGCTTAGCATATGCAAATAAGCTGAATCGATTCTTAATACCTAATTTGCTAAATATAGAAGTCAGGTGATTACGCAATGTGTGCTCGCTCATGCATAATTTTGCCGCGATCTGCTTATTTTGTTCCCCGCCACTTCCGTCTGAGAATGCTTTGAGGATCATGCATTCCTTGCGTGTCAGCATTGTGATCTTGTCCGAATCTGCATCAGCAGAGACTTTTCCACGTATGCGTGAATTTTGGAGCAGAATACGCCCTGTTGTTATGCGATCAAGCCATAACTCACCATCATAAATCTTCTCAATCGCGCGAAGTACCGTTTGCATCGATTCTTTTCTGTGCACTACTCCACGCGCACCACTAAGTACTGCTCTGTCAATGATTTCTTTATCATGTGATTCAGTAAAAATTACCACTCGCGTATTTCCATCACTTGCAAAATCAGGAATATGATTTACGCAATCTATGTCATCCAAGTAAGTGTTTAGAATAACAATATCCGGTTTTTTCTCCAGAATAAGGCGTTTAGCATCGGAAATATTTGTTGCAATTCCAACAACTTCCATTCTGGGCTTTTCGCTATTAATCAGCTTTTCCAATCCCCAAAGTACAATTTGTTGATCATCGACTAATAAGACCCGGATAGGCTGAACCGAAAGCTGCTTGATATGATCATTGGATTTATCAATACCATAGTATTGACAGAAACAAGTTTCAAAATCCGCATGATGCCTATTTGTACTGTTTTTATTGATATCGCAGCCCATGGAAGTAGCGATCGTCATGGTACGTTGCACAATCAAGTCACTCGCATAAGCTGTGAAATAAATACAAAGATTCGTGCTATCAGTTTGTAAATTTAATTGCTGCGCCAAGTAGATACCATCACAATCATTCAGCTCCATGTCGGTTAGAATCAAATCAGGTTTGTCTTTTTTAACTCTAACTAAAGCTTCTTGACTTGAAGTGCAAACACCAATGATATTATATTCCCAATCATTTAGTATATTTTTCAACATCTTGCCAGAGATATATTTATCTACAACAATCAACACTCTAGTTTCATCAATTCTTCTGTGCGAGATTCTTGCGAGTATGTGCTCTGTTTTGTTGGTCATTTATCTTTGCCTTTAAACAGTACTACTTTTAAATTCATTCTCAAATTTGCCATTCTTTGATTCACTATATGAGTATCTGAAGAAGGGTTACTAAAAGACATTCCCATTAAAAAACCATTCTTAATCGATGTACCACTTGGTTAACTATAAGCATTTATACTTAGCAACACTGTCACAGAAACTGTTACGAATGTTTCTTCTAGCTAATTAAAATATCCACAGTCTAAAATTTGCCGGTCGTTTGATTTCTTTATTGCTTAAATATCGACCAAGTTTTATTTCGGATTTAATTTGAAAAACTTTAAAAGATTTAATTCAGATAAACGGAGATCTCGCGCATGAAGCAGTAACTATGATGCGTTATTTTGTGAAACATCCGTACTGTTAAAACTATCACTGTAAAATATTAATCAATTATGACATTGCTTTCTTTGTTGTATTTTTTGCAAGTGCAAATTGACAAATTCAGCAATCCAGCGATCACGGGTTGCTATACTTGAACCAGCTGTCTTGCTTAATTTAATTGTAAAAATAGTACAATCATAGCAAAAGCCATTTGACGCGAATGTGGGAAAACGCACACAAAAATATATCTGATCGACTATTTGCAAGCGAGCACTTTGAAGTTCGTCCATCACAAAATCTTCAATCTATATGAGACTGTTAAGCTGGAATATTCAATGGGGCCGAGGAATAGATGGGCATGTCGATCTTGTGCGCATCAACCGCACAATCAGCCAACTGGGTGATTTTGATGTCATTTGCTTGCAGGAAGTCGCGATCAATTTTCCCGGTTTACCGGGTAGCCGTAGTGAAAATCAGATTGCCCAGCTATCCGCACTTCTCCCGGGCTATTCTGTCATCTATGGCATAGCAACCGACGTACCGGACAGTCGAGGCGGACGCAATCAATTCGGCAATGCGATTTTTTTACTCGTTTACCGGTTGGTCAAGTTTGGCGGCATTTGCTGCCATGGCAAGCGGAATTAGCCACCCCGAGCATGCAGCGAGTGCTGGTGGAAGCTGTTATGGCTACCGATATCGGATCGCTGCGCATCATGACCACTCATCTTGAGTACTATTCGCAACAGCAGCGCGAAATTCAAATCGGCGCAATCCGGAACTTGCACCGCGATGCTTGCTCCATGTCGCAGCGAAAATTCCTGAAAGAAGAACAAGGCGGGACCTTCGAAGTTTCTCCCAGACCTGCGGAGGCATTATTATGTGGTGATTTCAACTTCCCGGCGACTGCGCGCGAACACGCAAAAATTCTCGCGCCCTTTGACGACAATAGCACACCGGGCTTTCACGATGCTTGGCCAGTTATACATCCCGGTACGCCGCATGCGCCAACCGTCGGAATTCATTCAGTCGATTTTGTTGACCAGCCGGAGTGCTTTGATTTTGTTTTTATTACTGAAGGATTGGTAAGCCGTCTCAGCAACATTGGCATTGATGCTGAAACGGAAGCTTCGGATCATCAACCGGTATGGATTGAATTCAAATGAGATACTGGAATGCTTACCTTAAAAAATACGCGTACCAAAATTCTCGAAATAATACTGACCAATTTCATCGCGGGAAAATTGATGATTCTGTCCGCCACGCTGGGCAATTTTCAGTGAACCCATCAGTGAGCCGAGCTGACCTGTTGTTTGCCAATCAAAATTATTCACGATGCCATACAACAATCCGGCGCGATACGCGTCGCCGCACCCGGTCGGATCGACAATTTCTTTCGGTTTTACACAGGGAATTTCATATTTTTTACCATCGGCGTAGATGATGGAGCCTTGCGCTCCCAGAGTAATGATTAACGCCTTGGCTTTGTTCGCCAACGATTCCAGCTTGCGTCCCGTGCGGTCTTGCAGCATTTCCCCTTCATAGTCGTTGACCGCGATGTAATCGGCTTTATCAATGAAACCGAGCAATTCCTCACCGTTATACATCGGCAACCCTTGTCCCGGATCAAAAACAAACGGAATACCCGCTTCATGAAATTCATGCGCGTGTTGCAGCATGCCGTCACGCCCGTCCGGCGCGATAATGCCCAGACGGATATCGCGCGACTCTTTCACTGAATTGAGATGGGAAAAATTCATCGCGCCCGGATGAAAAGCCGTGATTTGATTATCGGCCAGATCAGTCGTGATAAACGCTTGCGCGGTGAAGGTATCGGCAACATGCTGCACATGTTCCTGCGTCAGATTCAATTGCTTAAACCGTGCTGCATACGGCGCATAGTCATCGCCTACAGTGGCCATCATCACTGGTTCGCCGCCCAACATCTTTAGGTTATAAGCGATATTACCGGCGCACCCGCCGAATTCACGGCGCATTTCCGGAACCAGAAAGGCGACATTCAATACGTGAATTTTCTCCGGCAGGATGTGATTCTTAAAATGATCCGGGAAGACCATAATATTATCGTAAGCGATAGAACCACAAATCAGTGTGCGCATAGTTTAACTGCCAATATTAATTAATGATGAAAAACAACTAGTAACGTTCTCAAGCGCTGGGTTTCCATGCCAAATCCAGCTCACGCGCAGCTTTGACATCATCCAGTTTACGCACCGACATGGTATGCGGTGCACCTTTGACCATATCCGGTTGCGACTCAATTTCGCTCAGGATTTCTTTCATTGAAACAACGAAAGCATCCAGCGTTTCCTTGGATTCCGTCTCGGCTGGTTCAATCAGCAAACATTCCGGCACCAGTAACGGGAAATACGTTGTCGGCGCATGGTAGCCCTTATCAAGCAAACGTTTGGCTAAGTTCATCGCGGTTACACCGGTCTTATCCTTGATGTCTTTCATCGTGACGATAAATTCATGGCTGGCGCGGCGATTCGGATAAGCAATCTCAAAGCCTGCTTTGCGTAATTCCGCCATCAAGTAATTCGCGTTTAGAGTAGCAAACTCGGAAATCCGATGCATACCTTGCATACCCAACAAGCGAACATAAATATAAGCCCGCAGCAACACACCGGCATTCCCCATATGGGCGGATAAACGGCCAATCGATTGCGGTTTATCTTTTTCGGCAACCCAACGATAGGTATCACCTTCCTTGGCTACGATCGGGATCGGCATGAAAGGCAACAGCCGCTCTGCCACACCAACCGGTGCAGAACCGGGTCCACCACCGCCATGCGGGGTTGAGAAAGTTTTGTGCAAATTGATGTGAATCACGTCGAAACCCATATCGCCCGGTTTCACTTTACCCAGCACCGCATTCAGGTTAGCGCCGTCGTAATACAACAACCCGCCCGCGGCATGAACCACGCGGCTCATTTCCGCCACATTCTTCTCAAACACACCCAGCGTGGAAGGATTGGTCAGCATCAATCCCGCAGTTTGCGGACCAACGGCTGCCTTCAGCGCGTCCAGATCGACGTTACCGTCTTTGTCGGTGGCGATTTCCACCACTTTGAAACCGCACATCACCGCAGTCGCTGGATTCGTGCCATGCGCCGCATCCGGTACAATAATCTCGGTACGGGCAAAATCGCCGCGCGACTCGTGATACGCACGAATCATCATCACGCCGATCAATTCACCTTGCGCGCCTGCCATCGGGGTCAAGCTGACACCCGCCATACCGGTGACCGATTTCAGAATTTCCTGCAATTCGTACATACATGCAAGAAAGCCCTGACCGGTGTCTTCCGGCGCCGATGGATGCCGCGATATGAATTGCGGCAACATCGCCAATGAATTACACGCACGCGGATTGTATTTCATCGTGCAGGAACCCAACGGGTAAAACTCGGTATCGATCGAGAAATTCTTTTGTGACAAACGAGTGTAATGACGCACCGTATCCATTTCGGAAACTTCCGGTAAAAGCACTTTGGATTTACGCAGCAAATTCTGCGGAATCGCGGATTTGCTAGCCGGTGTCGCAGGTGACTGCGAATAATTGTGCCGTCCTTTGCGTGAGTGTTCAAATATCAGCATAATGTAAGATCAATCTCAGTTTATTTCTTCAAAGCAGCCAGAGCCGCATCGTAGTTGGGTTCATCGGCAATTTCCGGAACCAGTTCGGCGTGAATGATGGTATCCGACTCATCCAGCACGATCACCGCGCGCGCAGTGATGCCGCCAAACGCGCTGTCGGCGATGAAAACACCATAATCTGTCATGAACTTCGCGCCACGCATGGTTGACAACGTAATTACCTTATCTAATCCTTCGGCATCGCAAAAACGGCTCATCGCAAAAGGCAAATCAGCAGCGATGATCAACACCACGGTATTGTCCATATTGCTGGCTTGCTGATTGAACTTACGCGTGGAAATCGCACACACCGGGGTATCTAAGCTTGGCACGATGTTTAATACTTTCTTTTTACCGGCATAATTGGCCAGCGTGACATCTTGCAGATCGCGATTGACTAAAGAAAAAGCAGGCGCTTTTTGTCCAACTTTGGGAAAAGTGCCTTCAAGTTTGATCGGCTTTCCTTTTAAAGTAACCATAGTTTTTTCCTCTCAAATGAATTTAAATAATGTTTTAACCAAGCGCATGCTTCAATGCGCCGGCATAATTTTGTAAGTCGGCTGCCGTTTTCGTTTCAGTCGCGCAAACCAGCAAAGCATTGCCTAATTCAGGATAATGCGCATGCAGATCAAATCCGCCCAGAATACCTTTCTGTTTCAGCTTGGCTAACACCTCCGCGGTCGGCTTTGGCAGAGTCAGCACGGTTTCGTGGAATGTCGGTCCGCTGAATGTTCTTTTTACGCCACCGGTTTTTTCCAATTGTTCAACCAGGTCCAGTGTATTGGCGTGCGATTGCG
The DNA here is from genome assembly GCF_900106555.1 of Nitrosomonas oligotropha. Lineage (GTDB taxonomy): Bacteria > Pseudomonadota > Gammaproteobacteria > Burkholderiales > Nitrosomonadaceae > Nitrosomonas > Nitrosomonas oligotropha_A. The sequence goes on from NZ_FNOE01000020.1 coordinate 41,866, forward strand.
CGGCGATGCGGCGCAATCCTTCAGGACCGGTCAACGCCATATAAATCGTGGCCGCGGTCACCATCAAACCTTGGTTGGTACAAATATTGGAAGTCGCTTTGGAGCGGCGGATATGCTGTTCACGCGCTTGCAAAGTCAGCACAAACCCTTCTTTACCATCCAAATCGGTGGTGCGGCCGATGATACGGCCCGGCATTTGGCGAACCAGCTCATTCTTGCACGCCATGAAACCAAAGTAAGGACCGCCACTGGAGAGCGGGATACCCAATGGCTGGCCTTCGCCCACGGCAATATCGGCACCTTTGCTGCCCCATTCGCCGGGTGGCGTCAATAACGCCAGCGCGGTCGGATTGACGACGCCAATAGCAAATGCACCTTTGCTCTGCGCCCAATCAGTCAGGGCATCGACTTGTTCCAGCACACCGAAGAAATTCGGCTGTGGAATCACCAGTGCGGCAAAATCGCCAAAATCCGTTTTCGTCAGCAATGCCGGATCGACCTGACCGGTTTTGGTATCGAAGGGCAATTCGACCACTTCGATTTTCTGATTGCTGACAATCGCACGTACAACCTGACGGTAAACCGGATGTACGGTTTTCGGAATCAGGATACGGCGCGATGTTTTATGCGAACGCACCGCCATCAAAGCCGCTTCCGCCAGCGCCGTGGCGCCGTCGTACATACTCGCATTGGAGACATCCATACCGGTCAGCGAGGCCATCATCGACTGATATTCATACAACAGCTGCAATGTGCCTTGACTGGCTTCCGCTTGATACGGCGTATACGAAGAATAGAATTCGCCGCGCGTGGTGATCTGCCATACAGCAGCCGGAATGTGGTGCTCATACGCACCAGCGCCGATGTAATTCTGGTAGAAACCATCCTGGTTCGCGCGTTCCATCATCAGACGCGTGATTTCCAGTTCGCTGAGGCCGGACGGAACACCGGTGAGCTCGCCGCTGACGAGTTCATCGGGAATTTCGTCAAACAGATCTTCAATTGACTTCGCGCCTATGCTGGCAAGCATCTCGGCAATATCTTCTTCGGTATGTGGAATAAACGGCATGATTTATCTTAAAAACTTAAAGTAATGGGAAATTAAAAAGCGAGAAACACAACCAATCTTAGTGATCTTCGTTTTCCACTAATTCGGTGTAAGCCGCGGCATCCAGCAATCCGTCGATCTCGGCGGGATTGCTGGGTTTCATTTTAAACAGCCAGGAAGAGAATGCATCTTCGTTGATTTTTCCTGGCTCATCGACCAGCGGAGAATTCACCTCGGTCACTTCGCCGGAAATCGGTGAATAAACATCCGCCGCCGCTTTGACGGATTCCGCCACGGCACATTCTTCTTTTTGTTTCAATTTGCGTCCGACATCCGGCAATTCGATAAACACCATATCGCCGAGCAACTCTTGCGCATGATGGGTAATCCCAACAGTTACCGTGCCGTCGGCTTCAGATCTCACCCACTCATGGGATTTACTATATTTTAAGTTTGTTGGAATACTCATTTTTTCACTCCAGATAAAAGTAATATTTTTTGTTACAGTTCTTATTAAATCAGTACGTTTCCGTTACGCACGAACGGATATTTTACCACTTTGGCACGCAGCTTCTTATCACGGACGATGACATCGACCTCGTCGCCGACGGCTATTTGCACCGGGACACGCGCCAAGGCAATCGATTGATTCATCGTTGGTGAAAAACCGCCGCTGGTGATTTCGCCCTTGTATTCGGCACCGTCTTTTTGACCAACCACTTCCTGGTGGCTACGCAATACGCCACGATCGATCAGTACCAATCCGACCAATTGGTGCGTCACGGCAGTATCCAGCAATGCCTGCTTACCAATGAAATCGCGCTCGCTTTTCAGATCAACCGTCCAGGCCAGACCGGATTCCAACGGATGCTTGGTTTCGTCCATATCCTGACCGTATAAATTCATCCCTGCTTCAAGCCGCAATGTATCGCGTGCACCGAGCCCGGCCGGAGCAACACCGGCGGCATGCAACGCTTTCCAGAAAACCGGCGCATCGGCGGCAGGCAGAATGATCTCAAAACCATCTTCACCGGTATAGCCGGTACGAGCAATGAAATATTGTCCCACGACTGCGGATTGAAACTGCTTCAACTCTTCCGTCACCGCTTGCGAACCAGGGATCACTTGCCAGACTTTGGCGCGGGCATTGGGGCCTTGAACCGCCACCATAGCCATATCGCGCCGCGGAGTAATTTCCAGATGAGGCGCCAGCGCATCGCGTTGTTTGAGCATCCAGGCCACGTCCTTATCAGCCGTGCCCGCGTTGACCACGATACGGAACCAAGTTTCAGATAAAAAGTAAATGATCAGATCATCGATAATGCCGGCCTGTGGGGTCAGCATACAGGAATACAGCGCTTTACCCGGAACGGTCAGTTTATCGACGTTATTAGCGACCAGTTGACGCAGAAAGCCGCGCACATTATCGCCTTTGATATCGACCGGCAGCATGTGAGAAACATCGAACATGCCCGCATCCTGACGCACTTTATGGTGTTCATCCAACTGCGAGCCATAATGCAGCGGCATATCCCAGCCGCCAAAGTCCACCATTTTGGCGTTCATATCGCGGTGGGTTTGATTCAGGGGTGTCATTTTCAGCACGGTTTTTCTCCCAAAAATATAGAGCCATTCAAAGTGAATGACTTCGTGCCCCTCTGTCCTTTTTACCTGAGAGATTGACAGAATTGAATCCGTGTGCCCCTTCGGTGGCCGGAAAAGATTTTCCGGCGCTCTCCAGATTGCCTGTCGCAAGCGGTTCTCGAGGAACAAACCGGGGTTTGATCCTGCCTGAGCGATTCCGGGGGGGTTACGCCTTCGGCGGCGCTAAAAAAGATAGCGCACTCTCCTGCTTGGATTATTTTAGCAAAGTGCGAACTATACCTGACGAACAAGGGTTTATACAAGCGATTGCAGTGAAGATTACGGTGAATTTTGCTGATTGAAAACAAACGCTGCGCTTGATACAGTTTTATGGTCGTCACCACATTGATCGATCGGGTTTCAGCTAATCAGAGCCTTTTTGTTTCGCTTCATCAATCAGGGATTGAATCAATGCTATTTTGTCTTGAGTGTCCAGTTGCTGAAATAGCGCCAGAGATTGCTCCCAGCATTCGATCGCACGCTCGAGATCGCCACGAATCCGGTAGACGACACCCAAGCTGCCGTAATGATTGGCCATGCCTTCCTTACGCTCCAGTTCTTTATCGAGCGCCAGCGCTTTTTCATGGTATTCGATCGCACGCTCTAGATCACCGCGGACTCGGTAGACGATGCCCAAGTTGCCGTACTGATTGGCCATGCCTTCCTTGCGTCCTAATTCCTTATTGAGTGCCAACGCTTTTTCATGATATTTGATCGCGCGTTCCAGATCACCGCGGATTTGGTAGACGATACCCAGGTTGCCGTAGCCGTTTGCCACGCCTTCCTTGCGCCCCAATTCCTTATCGAGTGCCAGCGCTTTTTCATGATATTCGATCGCACGCTCCAGATCGCCTTGGATTTGGTAGACGATACCCAGGTTGCCGTAGTGATTAGCCATACCTTCCTTACGTCCTAATTCCTTATCGATCGCCAGCGCTTTCTCATGGTACTCAATTGCACGCTCCAGATTGCCGCGGATCCCGTAGACGACACCTAAGTTGCCGTAATGATTAGCCATGCCTTCCTTGCGCCCTAATTCCTTATCAAGCGCCAGCGCTTTTCCATAATATTCGATCGCGCGCTTCAGTTCACCGCGGACTCGGTAGATGATCCCTAGGTTGCCATACTGATTGGCCATGCCTTCCTTGCGCCCTAGTTCCCTGTTGATCACCAGCGCTTTTTCATAATACTCGATCGCACGTTCTAGATCACCGCGAATTTGGTAGACATTCCCTAAGTTACCGTAGTCCCTCGCCATGTCTTCCTTGCACCCCAGCTCCTTGTTGATCACCAGCGCTTTTCCATAATATTCGATCGCACGCTCTAAATCACCACGAATTTGATAGATATTCCCTAGGCTGCCATAGTCGCTCGCCATGCCCTCCTTGCACCTCAGCTCCTTGTTGATCACCAGCGCTTTTTCAAGGTATCCGATTGCACGCTCCAGATCGCCAAGAATCTGGTAGACATTCCCCAAGTTACCGTACTGATTGGCCATGCCCTCCTTACGCCCCAACTCCTTGTTAATTACCAACGCTTTTTCATGATATGAGATCGCATTCTTCAGATCGCCGCGAATCCGGTTGACGATCCCCAAGTTACCGTAGGCAACAGCTTCACCTTCGCGGTCTAAATGTAACAAAGATAGTTTCTGAGCGGCTGTATAGGCACTTTCGGCATTACCCAGTTCGCCGATTCTTTGATAGAGATGTCCAAGGCTATTCCATCCGTCAAAATTATCCGGATCGAGCTCAGTGCTGCGTTTAAAAGCAGCAAAGGCTTTTTTTGTATCGTGCAAAAAAGCTAGCGAACCTAAATGGCGTAGCGCTTTGGCTGCTTCGATGTATCCTTTTTTTCCTTTGTTCTTGTGTTCGGCCTCTGCTGCTACGAGCCTAAAGATTTCTTCCGCCTTAGCTACATTACCGTGATTCAGCAGATCGAACGCTTGCCGGATATCGTACTGTCGCGAGTTTTGCTGCATCAGTGCTTGGATCGTTTCTTTTAACGACTTGATGATCTGTGCATCTTTCTCGCCTTTTTCGGTGACCAGCTTTTCGGCTAGTTTCACCACGTCTTCAGCACTCAAGTTATAGTGATTATGCGTACCACCAAAGTATTGATTAACCATCGCATGATCGTTTACTGTAACGGGTACGTTAATTTGTTCTCCTGAGTTTGGGGAATTCTGGTTTTGGATTCCTATAGATGAATTTCCGCCTTGTTTTTTCTTCCAAATCCAAACGGCCCATATTCCACTGACTATCAAACCAATGGAAGCGATAGCATCTTTATGCTGATCCAACCATTCGATGATTTGAGCAATTTCCATTGATCAAAAGTGAAACGAGTTTTGCAGGGTGGATAAGCGCAGCGCCATCCACCAAAAACCATTCACAATGAAATTGTTACAACAATTACAGCAATCACAGGAACGGTTCACCGCCCCGCTCCACTTCCCTTAACTACCACTGACGTGCTCGAGTCCGACGCTTTCAGCAGCACCGAATAATTCGCATCGACGGTCAGCATCATGCCGTGGTTGATCATGACGCTGGCGGGTTGCGGCGGTGCGCATTTGCGTTCGCTTTGCAAGTCTTCGCCGACATTGCAGACAGCGTCGTACAGTTGCCGAACCATCGTGATTTCGCTATCGGGAATCGTTGCATCGCGCGATGATGGGCTTTTGTTGCGGCCGCCGGTCAAACTTCGGAAATAACCCAGCTCGCGCGAAGTTGCAGTATCGTCGATTTCGACACGGTAGACAGTACTGCGGCCATTGGGTGCGGGTTCGCTTTTGGTATACAGCGAAGAATTGACTTGGGTATAACCTTGCGCTTGTAAAATGTCAGGAATCTTTTCCGCAGGTGTGGTTAGCGAAACACCGGCAATTTCAATTGCCGTCAGCGGATGTTTTTGCGAGCCTGTGGCAACCGCAAGGCCTTGTATTGCCATCAAGAAGATCGCCGCAAAACTCCAGATTCCGGCGCATGTTCTCCAATATGCAGGCCTTGAATTGTGTGCACATGGATTGTTCATCTTTACCTCCGGTTAATCGTCAATGCGCATGCTCCCCCGGCGGCGGCATGATTTCGCCTTCCTGGTTCAGTTGTGTCAATTGCAGCGTCAAGGCGCCGACATTCTGCCAGCCAAAACCTTCAAATTGCGCCACCCAGCGCGCGCGCAGGTAGCCGAAGCGGTCGGTGACGAATTCCATGTGTTGCGGGAACATCCCTTTGCTTGATAGATCCGGCACGACCCGGACGCGCCGGTACCACCAGTAGGTGTCTTTGATTTCCTCCCAGCCTTCGGTGACGATCGGGAATGGCGCGATTTCGGTGATCTGCTGCAATTGCGCATCGGTCAGCGGATGAATCGGCACCGCCAGTATTTCGGTGTTGAGATCGCGAATCCGGTCGTACGACGCCGCAAGCTGGAAGAAACGGTCTTTGGCTTGTGGCCAGGCGAACAACACCATCAGCACGTTTTTTTGCAGGCGGAAATCCTTCAGGTTGCCGCTGGAGCCGTCGCTGGCGGTGTAGTTGAACACGGGCGAGGCGATCGCGGGGGTTTCCGGCACGATCATGCTGCCGAGCAAGCGCGCATCGAAACCACGCGACATCGCGTGCAGAAAATTGATCAAATCCCAGCGTTCTTCTTCCGACAGCTTGTTCGCGTATCCCGGCATTTCAGTGCCTGGGATGCCGGACGATAACTGGTGGAAAACATTGCCCACCGTGTATTTTGCCGTGTGTTCCTGAGTGAGCAGGTCGGTCGGATCGCGCACGTCGGGATCGGGGGACGGTTTGGTTCCCTTGCCTTGCGGGCCGTGGCAGTTGACACAATTTTCCGCATACAGATGCGCACCGGCGACGATGGAAATCGCATCGATCGGTACCGTCGGTTTTTTATACGTTTCCGGAAACGCTTCGACGGCCAGCGGCGGCAGCGCCAGCGCCATCGAACTGATACCCAGTACGCCGGGCACCAGAATTTTCACCACGCGGCTCCAGTGCAACCGGATGCCGAGCCAAATCGTGCCAAGCGCAATCACAAACAGCACAATGCCCGACCACACTTTATCTTGCACATCCGGCTGATCCCAGGTCGCATCGATCGAAAAACGGAACGGGTACGGCCAGTTCTCGACCATTGCATGCTTGGCCGGCAATGTGTTCGCCAAAACGGTGGCGAACAGCACCAGCAGCAGCGCCAGTACGAATTCGATGCGCACCCACTGCGTCAAATGCGCGGTGCTGTCACTTTGTTCGTTTTCGCTCCGTTCCAGCAGCGGCAACCAGCGATTACGCGCTTGGTAAGCAATCACCAAAATGATGGCCAGAATAGTCAGTTTGAAATTCAGCAGCCAGCCGTAAGCGCTGGCAACCAAGGCGTAGTATTTTTCATCCACTAGCCTGTCTGTGACGATCACGCCGGTAATCATCAGCAAAAGCATGACGGGTAAAGCAATCGCGGAAAATTTTTTCAGGTAACCAACGGCCGTTTGCAGCGCGGTAAAACCCATTTCCTTCCGCAGATTCAACAAAATCAGCAAAAAGGCCGGCAGCGCACCAAACCAGATTCCCGCCAACAGGATATGAATGGCGTACGGCGCGATGGCGGTGAATGACATTTCATCGGCACTGGAATGGCTCATCAACGTGCCTGCGATCAACGGCAACGCCGCGAGCACAGCCCATAACACATAGTGACCGCGCGTGCGGCTGGAAGATTGCAGCTTTACCACTGCGTAAAACATTAGCACCGCGAATAACATCCGCGCCGCCCAGATATGACCGATCTGCGTTTGTTGCACGACCTCCATCCAAACCACGGGATTCCATGCATTCGTAACATCCCCGGTGGCGTCGCTGGTAGTCGTCGCCAAAATGCCGATGAGTCCGGCGACGATAGTGCCCGCAAGCCAGGGAAATATTTTCTCCAGCCGCATCATCCAAGGCGTCTCCAGAATACTTCTCTGCTGCCAGATAATGGCGAGAAAAACACAGCTTCCAAACAGGATCAAGTTGGCGGTCAGTTGCGACCACCGGGCAAATGCAGCAATGATTTCAATCATGGTTTTACGATAGGAATGTAATGGTTACTTTGACAACACTTGCGCCGTTGGTTGCAGCCGGTTATCCGGCTTAGCAGATAATTCTAAAATTCAAACTCGGGAGCGCTATTGCGGTGTATTTTACTGTACAAAAACGGCATAGCCTAGCGCTGCATTGCGGTATCACAGCAAGTCTCGGTTAGAAGCCAATCAACGGCTTATGTAATCCAGCGGGGCGCAATGCCGCTAAGGCACTATTTGAGAAATACGCTACGGTGCGGAAATCCGCATGACTTTACCAGCCTGCTCGATACGGAAATTCCGCAGCACATTCATACCCAGCAACGCATCTCCGGGCATATTGGGCATGACCATCACATCAACCTGCGTGAACCGGAATGATCCGAATGTGAGTTCCGGCACCTTTGCAGCGCATGCGTCGACTTGACCGTTGGCTGTGGTAACCTGGCGCGGCGTGCATTTCCGGATACCTGCCCGAGCCGCGATGCCGGAAGAAATCGACACGATGGTTGCGCCCGTGTCGATCATAAACACGACGGGAGTGCCATTTATGGTTCCTGAACTGAAATAATGGCCATCCCGTGTCTGCTTCAGCTCCATTTTTCCGGAGCCGATGACCTCAGCAGGTTGATGAACCTCCTGCACACTGGCCGGTTGCGATTGACTATAAGCGAGCGCCAATTGAATTGGCCGCAGACCGGAGCCGCTGAATTGCATTGATGTCGTGGAACCCGCATCAACCGAGATACCGCCAGCAACGGAAACGATCGCGCCGTCGGTAAACCCCGTTGCCAAATTACACCAATCCGATCCGACCAGAACTTGCATTCCGTATTTGCCAACTGGCACGCTGAGCTGAAGGCTATTACCTGCATGAATGGATAACGCGAGCAGTTGCTGAATACCTGCGGGATCGGATAGCACCGCCACCATTGGATGATCGTAGTCATTTTGGATTTCCAATCCGGCATAAAGCACATCGGTGCGTTTCATAACCGAGGGATCGATCAGATAAGCAGCTCCGTGTTGCGGCAATGCTCCACAGCCGGTTGGTCCGGTGATCGTAACCAGGGAATTGCTCGCGGGCTGGGCATAAGGCTGATTGAGCGATTGGAAATACTGAAAGACGATGAGCAAGGTCAGCGCCAGAACAGTCCAGCAAAAAATATCCCGGATCACCGTTTTCCACGGCCACTGTATAGAATGGCTTGCCGCGACTTTCTGTTCCGTAGACTGTGTTTTTTCTTTAGCGCGTTTCCGGTGCAAATAATCTCGATCCTGGATGCTCATTTAATTTTATATGCGGGAGAAATCGGAAGTACCCGGTTGTTCAAGGGAAAGATCCACCAATCAGAACTGATATTTCTACGGATGCGGGTACTTCAACTTGAGAAAATAAGCTGTGCGATTTTTTCCGGGCTTCCTCACGGCAACGCGAATATTGGGCATTCAGGATTCATTCAGCTCGCAATCCATACTATGCATCAAAAGAACCTGCGAAACATGGATATGAAAAATCTCGGCTGGATGTATTGGATGATTGGTTTGCTGGCACTGACGGCGCACGATGCCGTTTTGGCGCGTGGAGGACATGGGCATGGACACGGTCATCATGGTCACGGCCACAGGCATGGCCATTTCAGTTTCGGCATCAATACCGGCGGATTCAATTCCGGTTTCTACGGCCCTGGCTTCTATCCATACGGTTCTTATGCTTTCCCCGGCTCCTACTTCGTCCCGCCTCGTTACCGGTACTCACCCAGTCCGGTAGTATCGGTAACGCCACCTGTCTATGTTCAGCGCGAACCATCGAGAGCGGCTCAACCGCAAGCGGGTTATTGGCACTACTGCCGGAATCCTGAAGGCTATTATCCCACTGTGAAGAATTGCCCGGATGGCTGGATACCAGTCGCCCCGCAATCACCGGCACCCTAATGTAAAGAGGCACAACATGTTAATCCTAAGAAATTTAATGATCGCAACGCTGGCCGTCTGGCTGACCGCTTGCGCTCATCTGCCAACCGGCCCGAGCGTAATGGCATTGCCAGGTTCCGGAAAAAACTTCGATCAGTTTCGTTCGGATGAATTGGTATGTAAACAGTATGCTTACGAACAGGTCGATGGCAACACACCCCGGCAAGCATCGCGGATAAGTGGCTTGCAGAGCGCAACTCTGGGTGCCGGGCTAGGTGCTGCTGCCGGTGCTGCATTGGGAGGTGGTCACGGCGCAGCGGTCGGCGCTGGGATTGGTCTGCTATTCGGTAGTTTAATGGGATCAAACACGGCGGCAGCTTCCGGCTATTCCAGTCAGCAGCGCTATGACAACAGTTATGTTCAGTGCATGTACGCCAAGGGACATCGTGTTCCCGTCGACGGAAGAATTTCTGCTAACTCATCGGGGGGAAATATTGTGAACAGGAAACCGGTTACACGATCCGATCAGTTCATACCTCCGCCACCCCCGGCAGGGAACCCGCCGCCACCGCCTCCACGTTAGCGCCACTTTTTATAATCAGCGGCTTGTCATCGACCTCCTGACAAGCCACTGATTTTTTTCTCCCTTATGGTGCTGTGATTGCTGCTAAGGCGAACTTCCCGGTTTAGTACAAAATCGGTGCTTCTACGGTTGTAAAGCTTTTTATCGAACGGAATAATAACAAAGGCTGCTATCAGCTCTCCAGTTGACGCCGTTTCAACAACTTGTCGGTAAAGAATGCGAGCAACAAAAAGGTGATGATATAAGGTACAGATTTCAAGAACAGATCTTGATAATTGGTTACCTGTATCCGTAATGGATATTCGTAGTGCAACGGCGGCACGCCTTCACCCGTAACGAACAACGTATATTGCCCTGGATCCAGATTGAATTCCCCTTTAATGGTGCCATTCGAATGATTGGTAGAATACAGGGTTGTTACAGTATCGCTTAAAGCTTGCCCGGTGCCTCTGACGATTTTAACGGCAATCGGCATGTCACGCAGCGCTTGATCGACCAAATCCAGAACCCACAACGTTTCACCTTCTTTAGGAATCTCGGTACAGTACTCAGCTTCCGGATCGTATTGCGGCTGGTAAGTGCTCAGATGCACCATACTACCGGACACATTACGCATACAAATATCGGCCTCCAAATTTACTTTTCCATGCGCAGCCGCTAAGCCAGAATAAAACGCTACTGATAGTAGCGCTACTGAAGCCCATATTTTTATAACTTGTTTGATCATATAAACCTCCTCTACTTTTTGACCTACACCGGTGAACTACAGCTTGTTTTTTACTCCCGCAATCTGCTCTAAGCAGAGCTGCGGGAGAGGTTGCACTAACTACCTAGTACTCAGGTTGGATCAAGGAACGATCCGGTTGTTCAGAATTTCTTTACTTTGACCATTCCAGATCACATCGGTCAGGTTCGAATAACGGGTAATGATCTGTGCTGCAATACCACCCGAGAATAAACCTGCCCAACCCAGAATCACAAAGCCCCAGTGCAGCGGTGCGCTGAACAGTTCTTCCATGAACCAGAATGCATGACCCCATTCGTTCAAACCTACGTTTGGCAGAATCATCAATGGGCCAGCAATTGCCATAACCAGCGGGAACGATGTGCCGCGGCTGTACAGTGGCAGACGGGTCATCGCGTACAGGTATGATGCTACGCCACATACGATGTACATTGGGAATGAACCGTAGAACACCACTACGTGACTTGGTGTAAAGCTGGTGTCACGAATGATCACTTGGTGCCATGATGCGTCTTGTTCGGTGAAGAAGCTGCCACCCCAGTAAACACCAAACAGGTATACACCCAGCCACATCATCCAGTAGAAGTAGCGTTTCACTTCCAGTTTCGGATCCAGGTTGTCCAGCTGTTCTTTGGTGTCACGGGTTTTCAGTATCCAACCCCAGGTGACTAACGCAAACAAAGGCATCAGAGTCATGTGTACGCGCCACAGGCCCATCCATACTTTGTCAAATTCCGGTTCCATCGAGTCCATACCGTGTGAGTATGCAAACGTTCTTTGGTACCAGATCCAGAATATCGCAACCAGCAGCATGGTTAACATGCCCAGTTTGTAGTATTTTGAGTCATACCACAGCGACATATCATAGTCAGCACTTGATGCACTGCTACTCGTGCCATAAGTTGTTGCCATCATATCCTCCATTGATTAAGTTAATTTACACTGCGTAACACGGCTATCGAAGTAGCAATCACGAACTGCTTGTCATTGCTTTCGTGGCCTTTTTTACGCAATTAAGAATAACTGATCATCAGGCTTTTACAATGAGTGGATCCACTCATTTTCAATGATCGCTGTGTGGTTTCTTCAACACGAAAAAGGGATTTTTTAAAACAAGACAGCGAAACTTATCACGCCGTGATAGAACAAAAATTGCTGTGTTTAGAAGCTCAATGGGAGGGTGCAGCAGGCAGATTATCGGGGAAATGAATATTTGATTTTTGCGCTCTTAATCGCAACGCAAAATTGATCAGGCTATTCGGGCCGCTTAAATCGAGTTTGCGGGAAATGTTGACGCGATGATTTTCAATCGTTTTTTTGCTCACAAACAGTTTTTCGGCAATCTGCGGTGTCGTGAAGCCCTCGGCTATCTTATTGAGTACCTTACGTTCCGCTTTGGTAAGACTCGTTATTTTTTCCAGCGACGCTTCGATCAGCGCGTCCTTTTCCGGCTGAGTCTGCCGTATTTGCTCTAACTTTTCCATCCGGGCTTTGATACTGTTTAACAATTCTTCCTTCGTGAACGGTTTGGTGAGGTAATCATCCGCCCCCATATTCATACCCGCACGGGTATCCGAACGCGTTGACTTTGCGGTAAGAAAAATAAAGGCGTGAGTTGCTGATTGTTGGGCCTGCTTGATCTGTGCCAGCACTTCAAAACCGTCGATTCCCGGCAGCATGATGTCGCAGATAATAATGTCCGGATTCGATTCCACTGCCATTTTTACACCGGCTTCACCCGATGGCGCGCTGATTACCTGGAATCCGTAATGCGCGATAATGGCGGTAATGTTTTCGCGCAATGCATTTTCATCTTCGACCACGAGAATCAGCGGATTATCCATCGTATGTTTATACCGGTAATTGAATGGTGATGGTGCAACCGCTACCAACCCTGCTTTCAAGACTGATATCTCCACCGTGCAATGTGATCAGTTTCTTCGCAATCATCAAACCGAGCCCGCTTCCTGGATATACCTTGGCGTTGGACGCGCGGAAAAACGACTGAAACAGAAACGCTTGATCCTTTTCTGGAATACCGATGCCATAATCTTTCACAGTAATTAAATAGACACCATCTTGCAGTTTTACGGTCATTTCCGGGGCTTGTTTCCCTTCGGAATACTTGAATGCATTCGACACGATGTTGCGTAAAACATTTCGCAGCACAATTTCATCTATATTGACGATACAGTCGGGTGCGTCAAAATGGTAATCCAGTTTCCTTTGCTGCTCGTTGGGTTCAACATTCGATTGCACAAACGCATCCATGAACTGCCGGAAGGGAAGATGCTTCTTGGTCAGTTCAATCTTGCCCTCGTCGATCCGCCCAATATCCAGAATGTTTTCCATCAGCTCGGTCATACGGGTTGTTTCTTCCGCCATAATGGCTTTGTGCTTCTGAAAAAACTCGATAAAGGAAGCACTCAGTCCGGCCGATTCCATTCTCAAATCCAGCAGATCGATGCTGGAACGGATGGTCGCGAGCGGCGTGCGGAATTGGTGTGACGCTAAACTGACAAACTGGGTTTTAAACCGGTTGAGCTCACGCTCTTTTTCCATAGCTTTTTGCAGCCGGTGCTCAGCCGTCTTGATCACCGTGATGTCATTTTCTACCGCAACGTAATTGATCAGTTTTCCCGCGTCGTCGTACACCGCGGCAATATTGAGATAAAGCCATATTTTCTCACCGCTTTTAGTGTAATTCAGAATTTCACCGGAAAAAGTTCCGCTGCTGCGGAGTGAACGGGTAATCTCGCGAATAGTCTCAGCAGACGTTTCCTCACCTTGTAGAAAAGCAGCCGGATCAAGTCCTATGACTTCTTCCGACCGGTATCCCAGGATTTCCTCAAAACTGTTATTGATCCAGATAATCTTCTTTTCGGGATCGGTAATCATCACGATACCGTTGGTTTTCTCGGCTACATAGGCCATCCGCTGCAAATCCAGCTCACTATTTTTCCGCGCGGTAATATTTTGCACAATACCGTACAAACCGGTGATTTCGCCATACGCATCCAGTATCGGGTGAATCGTGGTGGTATGCCATTTGACCCGGCCATCCTGCATAACAATCATAAAATCATCGCTACGCTCTTTTTTCGTGGCTGTAACATGCGCAATCAGGGCTTGCATTTTTTCTTTTTCAGAACCTTGGTAGAGCTGTGTGCTTTGCAATAGCTCAGCGCATTCAAAATCCTTATCTAATTCGTAAAAATCATAGAGATAATCCGACCAGACGGTAAAATCCGTGGAGAAGACATAAGACCATTCACCGATCTCTGCGGTTTTGCACAGAAGAGATAACCGCTTTTGCTGCGACTCGAGCGAATCAAAAGTTGCCAGATTGAAATTGGGTCTATAGTTCATGCGAAACCACGCTGATAAGCCAGTTAATTAACATTAAGAAAAAAGAAAAACGCTACCGAACGTATTGTAGCGAAATAAAAATATCACTTTGGAAGCATTTTGGGAATAGTAATGAGCATGTCGTCCGTCTGAAAAAACAGCTGCCCATAATAAAACAGCGCTAACAAAGTAGCGCTGCGAAAGCCAATAAACCTATCAATTCAGGCTGTAGTATTGACATTCTGTCCCAGATGCTGCGGCAGACTCGCCGAGGTTTGATTTGCGTCGGGAATCGCTTCAATCAAAGCAAGCGCACCCGCAGCATTTGAATCTATCGCTTTCTTTAGTACCGCTATTCCGACCGCCTGGTTTGCGCTGAATTCAGCCATTGATGTTGCCAAGCCTGCAATACCGTTAACATCCATCATATTCTCCTCTTCCTGTTTAGTACCATTAGCGGCACACCCATCAGATATTTTAGGAGTACGCAGCATATTGCCGGCGATCAGTCTTTTTTCAGCAAGGGTGATAAAGCGTTCTTAAGATGGTTTTTCCAATCCAAACCGACTTGCAGTGGAATTTTCACTTGCAGATCAGCATTCTCGGTATTCTTCCCTTCCAAATACAAAATATATTGCCCGAGCTCGTCCAATTTAAATGCAGTCGTAATCACTCCCGATGGATGCTGCTGCGCGGGTGTCGTCATCACTTCATGCTCTTGCTGATGTTCTTTTTCATCGATTTCAAGTTTTACCAGGCGCAGCGCCAAGGAAAAATCGCGCGCCGATTCGGGATACAGCAGATCAATCGAAATATTGAGCGATGCCGGTTCCGGTATTTTCCCGCACTGCACAGGCACATGTGGCGAGCGGAGATCGTCCGGTGACTCATAACCTTCAGGAAGATAGTAACCTGAGTAACCGATAATGAGCGCTTCCGATTCTATCGTGCAGGCGCCGCCGCGAAAACCTTTGGGATACGTATCGGAAAAATCCCCTTGCGAACTGGTACGGTACAACAAACCAAATACAATAAAAGCGGAGACCACCGCAATCAAAAGTGCAAACTGAAACTTGCGAACGGAGAATTTTGATGGGGTCAACATGGCTTTATGGACTCGGTGTAAAAAGGAAGAAATTATATCAGTCAATCCTGATCGGCATACAGCAACTCTGTGCGATACACCTAGCCTGCTTGTTTCTCCGGTTATCGAACGACCCCGGTCATACTGCTTTTTTATACGGCCATGCCAAGTAGAACGGCCTAATCAGCGGCGATAATCTGATTCTTGCCATTCTTCTTGGCGCGATATAAGGCGCCGTCGGCGCGCTTAAAAAGATCTTCCTGGGATTCTCCCGGATGATACTGCGCCACGCCGCCGCTGAAGGTAATTAATAAGCGGTTATTGTCATGCAGGAAGAATTTCTTGGTCATATAGCGGCGTATTCTAGATATGGTTTGAATCGCCTCTTTGAGCGCGGTATTGGGCAGCAGAATTGCAAATTCCTCGCCGCCATAACGCGACACGACGTCTTCCAACCGCACCGTTTCCTTGACCGCTTCCACCAAATGACACAAAGCATTATCGCCGACATGATGCCCATGAGTATCGTTGAGCAGCTTGAAGTTATCGATATCCAGCAACGCGAAACATAACGGCGTGTTGTTGCGTGTCGCGCACGACGCCTCGCGCTGATAAGCATTATCAAATCCACGCCGGTTCAGTATGCCGGTCAAATGATCTTCATGGACCTTCTCGCCCATTTCCTGCAATTGCGTTTCCAGCAGACTGATTTGATTTTGCGCGGCATCAGCTTCCGTCCTGGCGGCAACCAAATCCTTGCGGTAATTGACTATGTTCTTCTGTACTTTATTGGTCTCTTGCATGATTTCCGCAAGTAACTGATTGATCTCCTCGATCTCATCAACCTGATTGATTTTCTCCGAGTAATACTCCAGTTTCTCCTGATATTCCCCGGTGGCATCCGATAGCTCTTCCAGATTGGAAATCAGTGAAGTAACCATCTGCCGCATCGTTACCCTGGCTTTACCCAGACTTTGCTTTATTATTTCCTGCCTTTGAATGATTTCTTTCAGATACTGCTCGGCTTGCGCGATGATCTGCACATCCAGCGGCATGGATACCGTGTCTTTCAGTTTGGCAAGCTGCTTTTTAATCCACTGGTCTTCCGACAACAATTCAGCCGTACTGTCCATCAGCAGGTTCAGTAACTTTAACAAACCTTGTTGCAAACTGGCTTCACACTGATTGGATAATTCCAGTTTGACGCAAAACTGCTGGAAATGAACTATAAATTGATCCATTTCCGGTTTATTCTGAATTTCCCGCACTTGCGATGCCAACGATCGCGCTTCTTCCGCCAGCGTTTCGCCATTGACTTGCTTGGCGACGATGTTCTCCAGCATCTGCGCCAGTAAATCCAGAAGCTGGCCGGTATAACCGCTGATCTCGTTGTCTTGCTTGATAGCGCCAGAATCCGGCTGGGATGACTGCACCTTGGCTTGAACGGCTAAGGTCGTACTATTAATCGTTATGTTTTCAGTGGTGGCAAACTTTACCAGGGCAGTCTTGTACTTTAGCCAATTCTTTTCGTTGACGGCTTGCTCCAGACTATTGGCGCAATTCAGCAACGTGGGCGTATGACGAGGAAATTCTTTCGCCAGCTCAATCAGCAATTTCGCGGTAATAGCTGAAATTTGATTCTCAGGGTTTCCGGCAATCTGATCATACAGTTTGTGATAATTATCCGGTGTCGGGGAAATTTTAAGGATCGCAAGTTGTTTTAATGTTTCACGTGCAATCACGGAAGGATTCAGATTGGTGTCTTTTGTATCTTGACTCATAGATATTTCGCGCGGCTGCTAACCCCTATCCCTCATCGTATGATTTTTCATCGCGGTACAAATCGTTTCTTGACTCTAATCACTCTATCGCTGGCTTACTCACCACCTGGACGGGCTGAATTATAATCTCTAATAACCAATAACGTCATTCTATATGTTTCTTATAATGATCAGTAAGCCAACTTCATTTTGCAAGATCATCTGAGGGTGCTATGGGAAGATGAGCAGCCACCTCAGTTTATTTGAATAACAATACTTATCATTTGAATCTGTAAGAATCCCTAGCGTTGTTTACAGTATTCAGGAGAATACTGTAGATGAAGATACACAAACGCACTCGCTTAACATTATTGGATCGTCAGGAA
>NZ_FNOE01000026.1 GCF_900106555.1 Nitrosomonas oligotropha
TCTTAGAGTTTCCAGTGGACAAAAATCAATGCGTTTGACAGAACCTAACCTTCCCATATCATGTTCTCATAAAATTATTTCTAACAACACTTTTTCGATAAGAAAAAACACTTCTTCGCTTCTCTACCGTCCCTTATTCGATATTTTTAACAAATTGGGTTAGAATTTCTTACAGCTAACCGGTGCGAATGGGTAATACACGCTTCAAAGCTGATTATGCTTATGTTATATGCTGGATTGAATAGAGAATTCAAGGACGGGAAGCAATTGAATTATCGATTTGCTCAGCAAATAAATGCAAGCATAAAGCACGTTGTCATTGGCAGTACAATGAAATAGATCAGCAAATCACTGTCTATTTCCGTGATACATAGCTCAATTCTTCCGTCACAATAGTATTGTCGAAATTGACAGAGTTCTATTTTCAAAGACACAATCCGCTATACTTAAAACTTATCATTACTTTTTTGGTTAAATTATGAGTGAATATCTTTTTACTTCTGAGTCTGTTTCTGAAGGGCATCCTGATAAGGTTGCCGATCAGATTTCTGATGCTGTATTGGATGCAATTCTGAGTCAAGATCCTAACGCGCGGGTTGCGTGCGAAACGTTGTGCAGTACCGGGTTGATTGTATTATCAGGCGAGATAACGACCCATGCATCGGTTGATTACAATATCATTGCGCGTGAAACGGTTAAAAATATCGGTTATACCAGTTCAAATATCGGCTTCGATTCGACCACATGTGCTGTATTGACTGCATTCAACAAACAATCGCCGGATATCGCCCAAGGCGTTAATCGTTCCAAAGAAGAAGAAATGGAACAAGGAGCGGGCGATCAGGGCCTGATGTTTGGCTACGCTTGCGACGAAACACCGCAATTAATGCCCATGCCCATTTTTTATGCGCATCGTTTGGTTGAACGGCAAGCTGAATTGAGAAAAAAAGGCCAATTGCCTTGGCTGCGCCCTGATGCTAAATCGCAAGTTTCGGTGCGTTATCAAAACGGTAAGCCGCAGCAAATCGAAACAGTGGTGATTTCCACTCAGCATGATCCGGATATTTCACATTCCGCTTTGAGCGAAGCGGTTATTGAAGAAGTCATTAAACCGGTACTGCCTGCTTCGATGATCAGTAATCGTATCCAATATTTGGTGAACCCCACCGGACGTTTTGTGGTGGGCGGACCGATGGGCGATTGCGGTTTGACCGGTCGTAAAATCATCGTCGATAGCTACGGTGGTGCAGCGCATCATGGCGGCGGCGCTTTTTCCGGCAAAGACCCATCCAAGGTCGATCGATCGGCGACTTATGCCGGACGTTATGTGGCTAAAAATATCGTAGCAGCAGGAATTGCGAGTAAATGCGAAGTGCAGGTGGCTTATGCCATTGGTGTTGCACGTCCAGTTTCATTGATGATCAATACATTCGGTACAGGTAAAATTGCCGACGAAAAGATTGTTCAACTCATCGAAAAGCATTTTGATTTACGTCCACGCGGTATCATTCATGCGCTTAACTTGTTACGTCCAATCTATGCCAAAACAGCTGCTTATGGGCATTTTGGACGTGAACTTCCTGAATTTACCTGGGAAGCTACGGATAAGGCCGCACAATTACGTGCTGATGCCGGTCTCTAAATTTTCTGTAATCTTTGCCGACATCAATAACCTTTAATTGGTTTTCCCCTATGGTGAGGAGCGCTGCAGCGGCTGGTTCCGCGAGGCTCAGCATAGGCGGGTATTTGTCACAACGGCGCTCGTTCATAAATTGAGGAGATGATTATTATGAACGCTGTGCTTAATTCCGATGGTAGTTTCTTTACTGACTATAAGGTTGCCGATATTGCATTGGCGGAATGGGGACGTAAAGAAATCGCGATCGCTGAAACGGAGATGCCGGGTTTAATGGCATTACGTAAAGAATATGCGAACCAAAAGCCACTGGCAGGTGCCAGGGTTGCTGGTTCTTTGCATATGACGATTCAAACAGCAGTGTTGATCGAAACACTGGTAGTGCTCGGTGCCGAAGTACGCTGGGCTTCCTGCAATATATTTTCCACTCAGGACCACGCAGCTGCTGCGATTGCTGCCAGAAATATTCCGGTATTCGCCTATAAAGGCGAGTCGCTCGAAGATTACTGGGAATACGCGCACAAGATTTTTGAATGGACGGCTGCCGGTCAATCGGTCGGTGCCAATATGATTCTGGATGATGGCGGAGATGCGACGTTATTGTTGATTCTGGGTACAAAAGCCGAGAAAAATCCTGCGATTATTGCGAATCCGGGCAATGAGGAAGAAACCGCATTATTTGCATCGATCAAAAAGAAATTAGCAACCGAACCCAATTGGTATTCAACCAATCTGGCCAGGATACGTGGTGTAACAGAAGAAACCACGACCGGAGTGCATCGTTTATACGAAATGCAAAAAAGTGGCGAATTGCCGTTTCCTGCTTTCAATGTGAATGACTCCGTCACTAAATCAAAATTTGATAATTTGTACGGTTGCAGGGAATCCCTGGTTGACGGTATCAAACGCGCCACGGACGTCATGATTGCCGGCAAAATCGCTGTGGTTTGCGGATATGGTGATGTTGGCAAAGGTTGTGCGCAATCATTGCGAGGTTTGGGAGCGACTGTCTGGATCACTGAAATTGATCCGATTTGCGCGCTGCAAGCTGCGATGGAAGGATATCGCGTAGTAACGATGGACGATGCGTGCAGTCAAGCGGATATCTTTGTTACCGCAACCGGTAATCTGCGTGTCATCACCCATGATCACATGCTGAAAATGAAGGATCAGGCCATTATTTGCAATATTGGCCACTTTGATTCGGAAATTGATATCGCATCCATTCAAAAATACCAATGGGAAAATATCAAGCCGCAAGTGGATCACGTCATATTTCCGACCGGGCGCCGCATCATCGTTCTGGCGCAAGGCAGGTTGGTGAATTTGGGTTGTGCGACTGGCCATCCTTCTTTCGTGATGTCCAGCTCGTTTACCAATCAAGTATTGGCGCAAATGGAGCTATGGCAGAACGGCGCAAATTATCAGAAAAATGTTTATGTATTGCCTAAACACTTGGATGAAAAAGTGGCGCGTTTGCACATCGGTAAATTGGGTGTGAAACTCACCGAACTAACGGATGAACAGGCCAATTACCTGGGATTGAGCAAGAACGGTCCATTCAAACCCGAAATGTACCGGTACTAATCGTCTATCTTTTTACTGGAAGAACGGGTGTATGAGTTTGCATCTGCTCTGCTGGTTCTTCCAGTAAGAAAATAATGATTAATATCTGCGTAGCTACGGCAGCAGCCGTACTAATTCTGTATCCATAGAGCTTGCACAAATGGAATCACAAAAAAAATTTCCTCCTGCCTTCAGTTTTGAACTTTTTCCACCGCAAACCCCCGAGGGCGTTGAGAAACTCCGGTTGACGCGCCAGCAGTTGGCACGATTCAATCCCAAGTTCTTTTCGGTAACCTTCGGTGCGGGAGGCTCGACGCGCGAGCGGACACTCGAGACCGTGCTGGAAATTCAAACGGAAGGTCATGTCGTTGCGCCGCACCTATCTTGCATCGGCTCAACGCAACAGAACATTCGTGCCATTCTGGAAAAGTATTATGAAGCGGGAATCCGTCATATTGTCGCACTGCGCGGCGATTTGCCTTCAGGGATGGCGCAAGCCGGTGAATTTCGTTATGCCAGCGAACTGGTAGCTTTTATCCGGCAGGAATACGGATCTTCTTTCCATATCGAAGTGGCGGCTTACCCTGAGTACCATCCGCAGGCGCGGTCTGCGCAAGCGGATTTTGATAATTTCAAGCGTAAAATTGAAATGGGCGCCAGTTCGGCGATTACGCAATATTTTTATAATGCCGACGCTTATTTTCATTTTGTCGAGTTGTGCGAGGCGGCCGGTTTGAATATTCCGGTTGTTCCCGGCATCATGCCGATCAATAAATTCTCACAACTGGTCAGGTTCTCGGATACTTGCGGCGCGGAGATTCCACGCTGGATTCGTAAGAAACTCGAAGGTTATGGTGACGACAGTGAATCGATTCAAGCTTTTGGATTGGATGTTGTTACTGGTTTATGTGAGCAGTTATTACAAGCCGGTGCGCCCGGATTGCATTTTTATACGCTGAACTCCGCCAACTTGACATCCGCTATTTGGCAGCGTCTTAATCTTCACGCGCGCTAACAACCAACTCGCAGCAGTACATTGTTTTATCAGCTATTCTGTGCTAGTAAAACATCATATCTACGAAATTGCCCGATGCGGATTCATGGCATAAAAGCCACGAAACCGGAATGAACTTTTTCCTGATTCCCTCAGCCAGTATATAATGCGCATCAATATTCTGATTAAAATAAAAAAGCATGGGGTTTCAAAATGACAAAGAAGAAAGCTGCTTCTGATAAGACTACTGCAGAATTAGAGGGTGCAGATAAGACAGGTCCGGATGTTTCAATCATGGATGCCTGTATTGCGCATGCCAAAGAAGTCAAGGCTACGCAACTTGAGCTTATTAAGAGCAAGGGTTATGATTTTGCACCTGAATTCAGGGACATGACTATTCAGCTTTATTTGTTTGGTGTCATGTGGAAGTTCGCGGAAAACTTGGGAAGCGCTGATGATGCGCGCGAGCTGGCATTCGCGGCTTTGGCGGAATTTTTCGTGCAAGAGCGCATGCCCCAGCAGAAAGTGGCCAAGCGCATTGAGTTTCTTAGAAAAATGTCCAAAATTGAAGAAGATCACAATGCACTAGCGGTCGCTATCGGTTACGAATCTGAACCCGGCGATAACAGTCTGGCGGAAGTGTTTGATCACTACGTGGATGATACGCAAGTATCCGGAGCGTTCTGGCGATTGTATGATCGCGGCAGAAAGATCATGTTGTACGGCGGTTTGGGAATTGCCTTTTTAGTGATTTGGTTTGTTACCTTATTCATGCCGGGAAATACGACGATTGCGATACTTGCGAGCGGGCTTATTGCTGCGGCGATTTTTGTCATTCCGGTGTTTTTAATCGGCATTTTCATCTATCGTACAAAAATCAAAAAAGCAAAACAAGCGAGTTAGCGCTGCTCACGGAAGCAAGATGTTCTAACTGTTCGGTATATAGCAAAAATTCACGTGGATTGATCAACCGGCTGCTGGTGTAAAAATGAGTGCTCAGATTATCGATGGCAAGAAATTGGCCGAATTGGTGCGGACTGAATGGAGCGCACGTGCGGAAAAACTGATTCAACTGGGTATCAAGCCAGGGTTGGCAGTCATTATCGTTGGCGATAATGCGGCATCCAGTATCTATGTCAGGAATAAAGTCAGAGCGTGCAGCGAAATCGGTATTTATTCCGAAGTGCATAACTTTCCGCAGCACGCTGATCAAGATGAAGTATTACAGTGTATTCAGGCGCTCAATCAGAATCCGCACATCCACGGTATCCTAGTCCAGTTGCCGTTGCCTGCGCATTTTGAGAATAACCGCGTCATCGCATCCATCGCTGTTGAAAAAGATGTCGATGGTTTTCATCACTATAACGTCGGCGCATTGGTTACCGGCAATACCATTTTTTCTCCTTGCACGCCGTATGGCGTGATGGTGATGCTGGAAAGAAACCGGATTCCGATTGAAGGACAGCATGCGGTGGTGATCGGACGCAGCAACATTGTGGGTAAGCCAATGGCATTCATGTTGCTGGAACAGGGCGCAACTGTGACTATTTGCACTTCAAAAACACGCAATTTGCAGCAATTTACAAAAAATGCGGATATTCTAGTTGTGGCGACCGGAAAACCGCGCATGGTTACTGCCGGGATGGTAAAACCCGGTGCTGTTGTCATTGATGTCGGTATTAACCGATTGCCGGACGGGAAACTCTGTGGTGATGTCGATTATGACGCTGTCAAGGAAGTTGCGGGTTTTATTACACCCGTTCCGGGAGGGGTTGGACCGATGACCATCACCATGCTGCTATGCAATACCATTCTGGCGGCGGAACGAGCCCAGACCGGTCTTAAAATTAGGTAAGCAAATAAATAAACTTAAATGAGCGTGCGTGCACATGGAACAGCAACCGGATATTGATCCGCAGGAAACACAAGAGTGGCTCGATGCGCTGGATTCGGTCATCGCCAGTGCAGGTGGCGAACGCGCTCATTTTTTATTGGAAAAACTGATCGAAAAAGCGCGCCGCTCCGGGGCTTATCTGCCTTATAGCGCCACGACCGCATATATCAATACCATTCCCACAGGTAAGGAAGCGCGCTCGCCAGGTGACAATGCCATCGAGCACAGGATTCGCTCGTATGTGCGCTGGAATGCAATGGCGATGGTATTGCGCGCCAACAAAAATACCAATGTCGGCGGGCACATTGCCAGCTTCGCTTCAGCCGCAACGCTTTACGACGTCGGTTACAATCATTTCTGGCATGCACCGTGTGAAGCGCACGGCGGCGATTTAGTCTATGTACAAGGACATTCTTCCCCAGGGGCTTATGCTTACGCATTTTTATCCGGCGAATTAAGTCAGGAGCAACTGGATAATTTTCGTCAGGAAGCCGGCGGGAATGGTTTGTCATCGTACCCGCATCCATGGCTGATGCCTAATTTTTGGCAATTTCCCACGGTTTCCATGGGGCTGGGGCCGTTGATGGCGATTTATCAGGCGCGTTTCATGAAATATCTGGGCAGCCGCGGATTGGTCAATACCGATGGCCGTAAAATCTGGGCTTTCATGGGTGACGGTGAAATGGACGAGCCCGAATCGCTCGGCGCTATTTCATTGGCGTCGCGCGAGAAACTGGATAATCTGATTTTTGTGGTCAATTGCAATTTGCAGCGTCTGGATGGCCCGGTGCGCGGCAACGGCAAAATTATCCAGGAACTGGAGGGCGCTTTTCGCGGCGCGGGCTGGAATGTCGTCAAGGTGATCTGGGGGTCTTATTGGGATCCGCTATTGGCGAAGGATACCAAAGGATTGTTGCAGAAGCGCATGATGGAGTGCGTGGATGGTGAATATCAGAATTTCAAGTCGAGAGATGGCGCTTACGTGCGCGAGCATTTTTTTGGCAAATACCCTGAATTGCTGGAAATGGTCGCTACGATGTCCGATGACGATATCTGGCGATTAAACCGCGGCGGTCATGATCCTCATAAAGTCTATGCGGCGTATGCAGCGGCGGCAAAACATACCGGACAGCCGACCGTGATTCTGGCGAAAACGATCAAAGGGTATGGCATGGGTGAAGCGGGTGAAGCGCAAAATATTACTCACCAGCAGAAGAAAATGGGAACGACTTCGTTAAAAGCGTTTCGCAATCGCTTCGGTTTGGATATTCCCGACGACAATATCGATGATATTCCCTATCTGACTTTCGCTGAAGATTCGCCGGAATTTATCTATATGCGCGAGCGGCGCAAAGCATTAGGCGGCACTTTTCACCGGCGTAAGACACGCGCGCAAGCGTTGCAAGTACCAGCTTTGTCTGCATTTCAAACCTTGCTGAAGGCCAGCAGCGAAGGACACGAATCGTCGACCACCATGGCGTTTGTGCGGATTCTGAACATTCTGGTAAAAGACAAGCAAATCGGACGGCATATCGTGCCGATTGTCGCGGACGAATCGCGTACGTTTGGCATGGAGGGAATGTTCCGGCAATTGGGCATCTGGTCGTCGAGCGGTCAATTGTATACGCCGCAGGATGCGGATCAGCTCATGTATTATAAGGAAGATAAGCATGGGCAAATTTTGCAGGAAGGAATCTGCGAAGCGGGCGCCATGTCATCCTGGATAGCGGCTGCGACGGCCTATAGCACGCACGGCATCCAGATGATTCCGTTTTTTATTTTTTATTCGATGTTCGGTTTTCAGCGCATCGGTGATTTGGCATGGGCCGCTGGTGATATGCGCTGCCGCGGTTTCTTGCTGGGTGGAACAGCAGGGCGTACGACACTGAATGGCGAAGGGTTGCAGCATGAAGACGGGCACAGTCATGTCGTTGCATCTACGATTCCCAACTGCGTAGCGTACGATCCGGCATTTGCGTATGAGCTGGCTGTGATTATCCAAGATGGACTACGCCGGATGTATCAAGAACAGGAAGATGTCTATTATTACATCACGGTGATGAATGAAAACTACAGTCACCCTGAAATGCCGGTTGATGCTGAGAAAAATATTTTAAAAGGCATGTATTTATTCAGTGAAGCAGGCGCAAATACTAAAGTGCCATGCGTGCAATTGCTCGGTGCCGGAACCATTTTGCGCGAAGTGATTGCGGCCGCAGAGATACTGAAACAAGACTATGCTGTGCACGCTGATGTTTGGAGTGTAACCAGCTTCAATGAGTTAAGACGCGAGGCTTTGGCTGTCACCCGCTGGAATATGCTACATCCGGAACAACCGGCAAAAGAATCGCATGTAGAAAATTGTCTTAAGGGCAGAAAAGGCCCCGTAGTGGCCGCAACGGATTATATGAAAATCTATGCGGATCAGATTCGTGAATTTGTGCCAGGCAGGTATCGCGTGTTAGGAACCGACGGTTTCGGCCGCTCCGATACGCGCCAGAAACTGCGCCATTTCTTTGAGGTCGATCGGTTCTATATTACCGTGGCGGCACTCAAAGCATTATCGGAAGAAGGAAAAATCACCCAGCAGCAAGTCACTCAAGCGATTGAGAAGTACGGTATTGATCCGGAAAAATCCAATCCGGCGACCAGTTAGACCGGTGATGAGTTAACAACAATGAATGTGCGTCATTGCATTCTCCCATTCGAAGGTGTGTGAGGAAAGCGTGTGGCTGAATTAAAAAAAGTGCTCATTCCGGATATCGGCGACTTTAAAGAGGTGCCGGTCATCGAAGTGCTGGTCAAAGCTGGCGATAGGGTAAAGGCCGAAGACTCCCTGATTACACTTGAGTCCGACAAGGCGACGATTGAAATTCCAGCGCCTTATCCTGGTTTGGTAAAGGAAATATTAGTCAAACCGGGTGACAAGGTATCGCAAGGCAGCTCCGTGCTGACCCTGGAAGTTTCCGATGACAACCGCACGGAAACACTTCCTGAAGTTTCCGGGGCGGTCGCAGTTCAAAAAGAAATCGCACCGCAACCGCAACCGCAACACGACGCTAAGCTGGTTGCTAACCACCAGCCGCAGAACCTGCCACAAACTGTATCCACAGTGAGCAATGCTCTATCCAAAGCGCATGCCAGTCCGTCGATCCGTCGCTTTGCGCGGGAACTCGGCGTCAATCTCGATTTGATTACCGGCAGCGGCCCTAAACATCGCATTCTCAAAGAAGATGTGCAGGCGTATGTGAAAGCCGAATTGTCGAAATCCCGTAGCACCGGGACGGGTGCGGCATTGAATCTGTTGCCCTGGCCGCAGGTGAATTTTGCTAAGTTTGGCCCGGTTGAATTAAAACCATTAATGCGCATTAAACAAATTTCTGGCGCCAATTTACACCGCAACTGGGTGATGATTCCACACGTCACACAGTTCGACGAAGCGGATATCACCGATTTAGAGGCATTGCGGAAAGAATCCAAAGATAGCGGTAAAGAGAATAGAGTCAAACTGACCTTATTGGCTTTCTTGATGAAAGCATTAATCGCGCCTTTGAAGAAATTTCCTGAATTCAATGCATCGTTGGATAACGATAGCAATGGTGAAGCCAATTTAATCATTAAGCATTATTACCATCTTGGCTTTGCCGTGGATACTGCCAACGGATTGGTGGTGCCGGTAATCAAGGATGTCGACCAGAAGGGGATCATCACCATTGCCGAAGAATTGGCAAGATTGTCTGCACTGGCGCGTGAGGGCAAGTTAAAACCCACTGACATGCAAGGCGCGAGCTTTACCATTTCCAGTCTGGGCGGCATTGGCGGGACAGCTTTTACACCCATTATCAACGCACCGGAAGTCGCCATTCTAGGTATTTCCAAGGCCAGTATTAAACCGGTTTATCGCGATCATCAATTTGTGCCTCGCTTAATGCTGCCTTTGTCGCTCTCCTATGACCATCGTGTCATCGATGGCGCAACGGCAGCTCGTTTCACGACACACCTGTCGGAAGTATTGACGGATATGCGCTTGGCGCTGCTATGATCCGTATCGTTAATTTCTTTATACACAACCATGGCTGTTACCGATAAGTTTCCACTGATTGGCATTTATGGCGGGACATTTGATCCTATCCATTATGGGCATTTGCGGGTCGCTGAAGAGCTGCTCGATATCGCCGGATTAAGGCGCATGATCTTTGTTCCCTCGGGCGCTCCGAGGTTACGGGCTACGCCCACGGCATCGAGAGGGCATCGTGCAGCTATGGTGCGGCTGGCCATACAGGATAACAACCGGTTTTCGCTGGATGAACGGGAAATCAACCGGCCTGGAATCAGCACAACGGTGCAATCGTTGCGGGAGTACCGGCGCGAGCTGGGAGATAACACCGCGCTTTGCTTCGTATTGGGAATCGATGCGTTTGCTAAGATCAATCAATGGTCTGAATGGCATGAGTTATTCGATTTGTGTCATTTCATCGTGGTTACCCGGCCAGGCTTTGTTTCCATCAAGGCGGATCAAAATTTGCCCGATGAGGTGCGGAAGATCTTGTCTTCTCGCTGCGTCACCAATGTCAGCGACTTGGAATCGCAATCCTGTGGTTTTATTTATACGGCGCAAACATCGTTGCTGGAAATATCGGCTTCACAAATACGGTCACTGATCAGCGCTGGGAAAAGCATACGCTATCTGCTGCCCGAAAATGTCGCTGAGTATATGAAATTTAATCGCTTATACACTGGGAATCTATGAATTCAGAAAAACTGGTACCTGTCATTGTCGATGCTTTGGAGGAAATCAAAGCGCACGATATTGACGTGATCAATGTATCCAAAATTACTGCGATGTTTGGATATATCATTATCGCCAGTGCCGATTCGACCCGTCAGACCAAAGCGCTGGCCAATAATGTGCAAGAACAAGTTAAAGCTGCCGGGGGAAAGGTTTACAGCATGGAAGGGGAGCAGACAGGGGAATGGGTACTTGTTGATTTGGGCGATGTGATTGTGCACATCATGTTGCCAGCTGTACGCGAGTATTACAATCTGAAAGCGCTATGGTCGGAGCGGAATTAGCGCACTAAAGAACGATCAATTGATTTCTTCGAGTCATGAAATTTTTTATACTCGCGGTTGGAAACAAAATGCCGGATTGGGTAGAAGCAGGTTATGCCGAATATACCAAACGCTTGTCCCATGAAATTAACGTCAACTTAATTGAGATTAAACCGGAAAAGCGGGTTGGCGGAAAACCGGTTGAACAACTTCTGCAAGCCGAAGCTCAACGGATTCGATCCGTTTTGCCGCCGAATTGCCACATTGTAGTGCTCGATGAACGGGGCCAGCAATGGACAACGGTGCAATTCGCAGATGTAATCAATACATGGATGACGACGGGTGAAGCTATTGCATTCGTAATTGGCGGTGCTGATGGATTGCATGGCGATATCAAGCGAATCGCGCATGAGCTGATGGCATTATCGAAGCTTACGTTACCGCATGGTCTGGTTCGTGTGTTACTGGCGGAACAGATCTATCGCGCTGTATCGATTAATAAAAACCACCCTTACCATCGCGCTTGAACAGGTTTACCCAAATGTGATTGCGCGCTGCATGGTGGTTAGGTTCTGAAATACAATGAATGAAATGATGAAATTCCGATTGAAAGCAATGGTTGATTGTAATGCTCTCTGAGAACCAAATATATCTTGCATCAAGAAGCCCCAGAAGACGTGAATTATTAAGGCAGATTGGTGTGAAATTCAACTTGCTGATGATGCGTGAAACGCTAGGGCGTGCCATCGATATCGATGAGCAACCGCTGGTGGACGAAGCGCCATCAGATTATATCTATCGGGTGGCCCGGACCAAAGCGAACGCGGGCTGGAAGCGGATTATGCAGCGCCACTTGCCGGTCTTACCGGTATTAGTGGCTGATACTATTGTGACGATTGATGGATGCATTCTCGGGAAACCGAGAGACAATGCACATGCCGAAGAAATGCTGAAAATCTTGTCGGGCCGCACGCACCAGGTTCTGACAGCGATCGGTGTCGGCGTGAAGGATGATGTGCAGATGCGATTGTCAGCCTCAACGGTACGATTCCGTGAAATCAGCGAGCGGGAGATTCGGAGTTATTTAGTGAATAATAATTCGCTGGATAAAGCAGGTGCATATGCCATTCAAGGCATGGCGGCCGCTTTCATTGTCGAGATATCCGGCAGCTATAGCGGCATTATGGGGCTGCCGCTCTATGAGACAGCGCAGTTACTGGCAGAAACCGGTATAGAAATTTTTCAATAAAGTTGTTGCAGCACAATCTTAAGTTTGATTAATCGCTTCATCCAATTTCTGATTTTTTTGAGAACTAATTGTATTGAATATGAGCAATGAGATTCTTGTTAATATCACGCCGCAAGAAACCCGGGTAGCAATATTAGAGCAGGGTGTAACGCAAGAACTTCATATTGAACGGACGAGCGGCCGAGGCATTGTCGGAAATATCTATAACGGCCGTGTCAGCCGCGTTTTGCCGGGAATGCAATCGGCTTTTGTCGATATTGGTTTGGACCGTGCTGCCTTCCTGCATGTGGCGGATATCCGTGATTCCAATCCGGAGGGTGATGAGGCCAAGCCCATTGAAAAACTGTTATACGAAGGGAACAGCATCCTGGTGCAGGTGATTAAAGACGCGATCGGCACCAAAGGTGCGCGGCTGTCTACGCAAATAAGCCTGGCCGGCCGTTTACTGGTATACCTGCCACAAGAATCTCATATCGGTATTTCTCAGCGTATTGAGGACGATAGCGAGCGCGAGTTATTGCGGGAAAAGCTACAGCAGATTTTACCGGCGGAAGAAAAGGGCGGGTATATTATCCGCACCATGGCAGAAACCGCTGATGAAGCCGATTTGCGTGCCGATCTTGAATATCTGCACCGGTTATGGCGCGACATTCAGCAGAAATCGGTGACGATTGCGGCGCCTGTTTTGCTTTATCAAGATCTGGATCTCAGTCATCGGGTATTGCGCGATTTTGTGGATGAAGATTCCACCCGAATTCTCGTCGATTCGCGAGAGAATTTTCAGCGATTGGTCCGCTTCGCGCATAACTATATGACCTATATCGCCGAACGCATAGTGTTGTACACGGGGGATCGTCCATTATTCGATCTGTACGGTGTGGAAGAAGAAATCGAAAAGTCATTGGCCAAACGTGTCAATTTAAAGTCTGGCGGGTATCTGATCATCGATCAAACCGAAGCGCTAACTACGATGGACGTCAATACCGGTGGATTCATCGGTGTTCGTAATTTCGATGACACTATTTTCAAAACCAATCTGGAGGCAGCTCAGGTCATTGCCAGGCAATTGCGTCTGCGTAATCTCGGCGGCATTATCATTATCGATTTCATCGATATGGATTCTGAGGAACATAAACAGGCAGTTTTGGCGGAATTCAACAAAGCACTGTCCAAGGATCGTACGCGCATAACCGTCAATGGATTCAGTGCGCTGGGATTGGTTGAAATGACACGCAAGCGAACCCGGGAAAGTCTTGCGCATGTGCTATGCGAAACCTGTCCAACTTGTCAGGGGCGAGGGGAAATCAGAACCGCACAAACCATTTGTTACGAAATATTGCGCGAATTACTGCGCGAAGCCAGGCAGTTTGAAGCCAATGAATTCCGTATTCTGGCATCGCAGCAAGTAATCGACTTGTTCTTGGATGAAGAGTCGCAGAGTTTAGCCCAACTGGGTGATTTCATTGCGAAACCAATCAGCTTACAGGTTGAGGAATCGTATACGCAAGAACAGTATGATGTGATATTAATGTAACGTAATGCAGTTTTTGCCATTATTTTGCAGCTTTACTCCGGTATAAAAAACCAGCTGCAATCTGGGACTATTATTTTATTGTTATAGTTTTTCAATAGCTTGCAGTCTAATCCGCGTATCAAGCGGATACTTAGAACAATATAAGTAAAATGTGGTGACACTTACCTCTATTTTGCTCATCTCGATTTCTTATCACTATTCCTATCTTAGTTTTTTGTAACTACCCATAAGCGGTTCAGCAACCGATCTCTTCTTTTTACGCTCACTCTCTTCTTTAAAAATAAGCTGTATTGGATTTTAATTAATTTTATTTTTTAGTGTTATGTAGTTATATGAATTTATTGATATAAATTCAAGAATAAAACTATTTCGAGTGAATTTTTCAGGAATTAAATTAGAAATAATCTAAAGTTTTTACTTATTTTTATGTAAGTAATTTACCTAATCTAAGTAAGTCTTTTGTCTTCAAATGTGCAATCCATTTGCCTGTTAATAGTAATGATTTTATCGGGTGTGATTAGCATTTTTGCCCATTAAATAATAATGGTTTTACTAATATACAACGCAATCCCGGCGCGATACGATTTATCTAAGCTTATTTTTTGAAGAATCACCATCTCGAAAGCTGAGATAAGGAAATTTTGTGATCTTGGAAGTATACGTTGCAGAAAAATGACGGATTGCAGAATACCGGTTTATTTCAACGACGAAAAATTCTTCAACAAGCTATTTGACTATAAAGATTAAATTTATATTCAGTTGAACAAAAAGGTTTTATAAAGTTTATCACTAACAGTTTACGAGAGAGAGGTATTTTTATGGCAACACGGTCAGATGACGAATCGATAGTCTCGCAGCAAAAGACAGCAGAGACTGTTAAGAAAGAAGGATCAGCTGCTTTTCAGTCGCAGTATTTTTTTCGTGATACGGCTGCGGGTTTAATAACTGGAGCGATGGCAATTCCATTAACGATTGGTATTGCGATTATGTCTAATTATCCTATCAAAGTAGGCTTGGCTACAGTAGCTTTTGCTTCCTTGATTGGATGGATAAATGCCTGGTTCAAACCGGGCAATTTTATTGGATCACCAGGTATTGCGGCCGGGTTGGCTCCAGTGTTAGCGATGGGTGTGGCAGCTTTTGGTATTCAGAATATGGCATTTTGTATCTGTATGACCGCCATTATGCAAGCCATTATTTGGAAATTTAATTGGCAACGCTATTTGCTTGTTGCGGTTCCGGTATATCTGGTTGAAGGATTGCTGGCTGGTGTTGGGTTGAAGATTTTGCTGAAATTCTCGGAATTTACCTACGAAATACCTGCGGAATTGGTAACGGAAGATTTCTGGAATGAAGCGCGTATTCAGATGGCAGCTATTTCAGCTGGCGGTCTTGGTCTGTTTTTACTCCTATTTGCTAAGTTTAAAGATACACAACCAGCTGTTCCTTATTTCGCGATCATTATCGGTGGCGTGATCCTGGCGCAGTTTATGACTGTCCCTATGATTTCTGTAGAAGATATTGAATTGCAATTGAAATTGCCATTACCGAGTGAAGATACGACAGTCTTGATGTTGGCTTACATGATATTTTTCTGCGCCATGCTGGCAATCGTGGATGTGATTGAACAGGTGATGAGTAATGCGGCAATTGAGAAAATTGACCCGTTAAAACGTAAAACCAATAGTAACAATAGCTTGCTTGCAATCTGGATTTCTAATTTAGGTTCGAGTTTCTTCGGTGGTATGACGAATTTGGATGGCTTGGCTAAAAGTACGACCAATAAGCTTGCTGGCGCGATGACCAAATTCTCGGTCTTGGTTATTGGTTCCGTGGTTTGCTTCTTTACGTTTAACACACATTATCTTGATTATTTGCCAAAATTTGCCTTGGCGGCCATTATGTTGTTTACCGGTTATAAGATGATTGCAGGCTTGGTACACGTTACTCATTATGGTCCTTATGCGCTGATATTGGCGTTCTTGACAGCTGGCTTAGTTTATAAAGTAGGTATTTTTGAAGGCCTGCTGGTTGCAATGGTGATCCATGGTGTAGTGCACTATTTGGTTTATACCAAACACGAGAATATGGCAGGAAAATCAGTTGTAAAACGTTATTTCGATAACCTGAGAAAAGATAATAGCAATTTGCAGTAAGCATGTTAAATGGTATGGCTATTCGTAAACTGTTAGTGATTTACAAGTAGAAGAATCAAAGCATTACCGTAAAAACGTATTGAAATACATTGAGGAGAATTTGTCATGTTCAAAAAATTATTAGTATCTGTAATTAAACAATATTTTGTTTATTTGAAAAAAATGCACAGCAATAATCTGCAAGACAAATTGCCGTCGCATAATTTGTCGTAATCCGATGGTGTTTAAGGACTGAAAGTATTACTACTTTTTAAAAAACCAGCAGGAATTCATTAAGAGAATAGTGTATGTACAAAAGAATAATGGTGGCAGTCGACGGTAGCGAGATAGCTCAGCAAGCGTTAGCGGAAGCAATAAACATTGCTAACACTTACAACGCAGCTTTATGCATTGTTCATTGCATCGGTAGTGAAAATGAAGTTGATAAAAACCGGGGTAATGAAATTCTTGAGAAGGCTAAATCCGATACGAATGTTTTGAGTGTCGAAACTCGGCTCCTCAATGCCGAGGCTGAATATGGATTAAATGGTATCGCTGATGCTATTGCTGCCGCTGTTTATGACTGGAAAGCGGATTTGATCGTAGTGGGAACATCCAACCGCCGCGGACTGGAACGTTTCTATGTGGGTTCCGTTGCCGAGCAATTGGTCGCTAAAGTTGACTCTTCAATATTATTGGTGCGCTCAAAATAAAACAGGAAATTAAATCTGTTTATTTAAGAGTAATCAGTAGCGTGTCTAACGAGAGTCGATAATATAAGCGCAAAATTTTTATAAACAATTATTTTTAATATCAAGGAAATTATCATGTCAACAAAACAGATATTTACTATTGCAATTATCGCTATAGGTGCTAGTTTGTTATCGATGTTTGAACTAACCCAGTATGTCTTTAACTGGATTATCACCGATGGTCAATTGGGATTGGCGTTTTTTGTCGCTTATATCCTGATCGCTTTAAAATTTGGTAAATCAGCAAGCAAAAAGAAATACGTCAATGGATATGAAACGTCTTTGAACAGAAATTAAGTTTCTTACTTTATTAATTATTTTGATTTAAACAATATATCTGCCTCATCTTTAAATATTTACAATCCCTATTTATTGTAAATAGACCGCTTAACCCAAGCATTCTTAAGAAAAATTTGTCTCAAGAATGTCACAATGATCCTGGAGGTCATGGGCGTGTTGAATTGGGTTCTATATTTAAATTACTGCAGTTGTTTTTCATTATTCTATTTTGAGATATGCACTAGAAATTCTCAAAAAATGAATTGTCACCCTTCAAGAAACATCAAGCTTCAGCTTTGAGAAAATTGAAAACCCCGCTGTAATCAGCGGGGTATTTTTTGAACCATACGATTAATATTGGAATTAAATCACTGATTGTATTGGTTTTATTTATGAATTTTTTCAGTGAAGTTTGTAACAGAAAGATCAAACAGAGTTCTCATCGCATGATTTATTTTTAACCGGAGTTTTTTTGAGGATGATTGGTATTTTAT
Source organism: Nitrosomonas oligotropha (assembly GCF_900106555.1). Taxonomy (GTDB): domain Bacteria; phylum Pseudomonadota; class Gammaproteobacteria; order Burkholderiales; family Nitrosomonadaceae; genus Nitrosomonas; species Nitrosomonas oligotropha_A. The sequence goes on from NZ_FNOE01000026.1 coordinate 17,586, forward strand.
ACCGATCAAACTTCTTCTCGGAAATGCCTTATCGCATTCGAATTGTTATTGTTGCTGAGAGATCCAGCGTGTAGCGTAGCGAATCAAATCGGCACCATCTTTCAGGTTTAATTTTGACCGGATATTAAAGCGGTGCGTGTCAATGGTTTTAATGCTGCGGCACAGCATCTGGGAAATTTCGTGACTATTATGCCCTTGCCCGATTAAGTGCAAAACTTCAAGTTCGCTGGACGTCAATGTATTAATCAGATGTTCAGGCTCGGAGCTTTTCATGACCATTCGTTTCAAAAGCTTTTTGTGCATCTGCTTGCTGAGATAAACATTGCCTTTTAGAACCTCACGGATTGCTTCAAGCAGTACTTCACCAGGTTCGTGTTTCATGACATAACCCAGTGCGCCGGAGCGAAGTGCGCGTTCAGCATAAACCGATTCATCATGCATGGAGATAAAAAGCACCGGTAAATCCGGAACCGCCGCATGGATGCTTTTGATGACTTCAAGCCCCGATACTGTTTTGAGCGTTACATCCAGTAAAATAATATCAATCGAATTATTTTTCTTGAGTATTTCCATTGCTTCAGCGCCATCACCCGCTTCAGCAAATACTTCCATATCCGGTTCCATATTGATGAGCATCGCAAGGCCATGCCGTAACATGGCGTGATCATCAACGAGCATTACTTTTGCTTTCATTGTCGATATTTTTAGTTAATTGTGTTTTTAAACGAACTTCTGTACCGCCTTCTTTGCGGGCCAGAATTTCCATCTTCGCGCCTAATTGCTTTGCACGGTATTGCATAATTTTAATGCCCATTCCTGGTGTTGACGGATGATTTATATCAATTCCAGTAAAACCACATCCATCATCACAGATTGATAAGCGGAGCGTTTTTTCATCGGATGTTAAGGTAATGGTTATATGCTGCGCTTTACCATGCCGGATGGCATTATTCACAGCTTCCTGCGTAATCCGGTACAAATTGAGTGCTACGCTATTGTCATTGATTATACTAATGTTATTCCACGAGAAATTACAGTCGATATTATACGTTGTTGAGATTCTGGTGGCTAAAGTTTGTAACGCTTGAATCAAGCCATTGGCTTCCAATTCGAATGGGAGTAATCCCTGCGCAAGCTGCTTGATATGAATTACAGCAGTTTGTGTTTGGGAAGCGATCGAGGCTGCCAATGTAGTCAAATTTTCATTTCCGATCGTCGAAGCGGAAATTTTCTTTTCGAGTACTCTGGCCTGATAACCAATCGCAGCGATTTGTTGCCCCACATTATCGTGTAATTCCTGCCCGATTGTATGAGCCTGCTCTTCAGCTACGGATACCAATGCTTGCTCTAACCGTCTGAGTTCAAGCCAGCTTCCTAAATCATTGGCAATCGCATTAACAAGCTTCTGTTCTTCCGGTAAACGAAATGGCTTGTTTTCAGAGTAAAAGATAATTAAATGCCCGCATTCTTTTCCATTAACACAGATTTTTGATTGCAAAGCAGATTTATTCCCGTCTATTTGATGATGAGGTTCAAAGTTAGAATCGTTAGTATCTATTTTTTTAATGGAGTGAAGCTGGTCAATTTGATTGGAATCCTCATTGAGAGAAGTAAAATTTTTGCCATTGACATCGATAATCGCAGTAGCAATTTCCGGATACTGTAAAGCGGGTATTAGGTATTTGAATATACTGAAGCAAACATCTTCCAACGAAAGTTCCGTTCCCATGCTGCGGCGGATTTCATACAAGCATGTGATTTCTTTAAGGCGTGCGTGCAATAGCTCGTCAACTTGCTTTCGTTCAAGCCATAGCGCTAAATCACTCGTAATTGCATTAATAAGTCGTTGTTCTTCTATGACTAAGAAAGGTCTGTTTTCAGGATAATAAACACTTAATTGACCATGATTCTCACCATTAATACAAATATCCGATGCTAATTCATGTGTGGAATCCTCAGCCTGAAGCGAGGAAGAAATACGTTTTCCATCCAATTCAATCGTAATCGATGTATGTTCCGGATGTTGCATTGCGGGAATTAAAAACTTAATAATATTCTGGCAAACTGCTTCTACTGATAACTCCAGTCCGATACTGCGGCGAATTTCATAAAGGCAAGTAATTTCCTTTAAGCGTTCCCGCAATTCACTTTCTTTGCGGCTTAATTCAATGGAAAATTGCTCGGCTGTTTCTTTAGCTTTTCGTGCTTCTTTTTCCGATTTGATGAGTTTTCGTACAAACCAATTTAGTAACAATATTTCAGCAATAATTAGTGCTGCAAGATAAATACTGATATCTTGCAGCTTTTCAGTAACCGGTTTAAATAATTCTTCCTCATCCAACTTGAGAATCATGTTAAGACCAATGGAATCCAAAGAAGCAAAGGTTTCTATGACGGGTACTTGACGATAATCCTTGGTGGCGGCAACCCCACTTTTCCTGTAAATCGTCAGAAATTTGGATGGTGCACTTTCATTCGGAAGTAGATGCTTGAATTGGACGCCGTTAATCTGGCTAATCAGACAAGCCATTTCATACTTTCCTTCTTCCGGTTTTGCGCACAAAACGAACTCACCGGTTTCTCCGATAGATCTTAGCCCAATAAATCGGCTCGTGAGTTGCGGTAATTTGACTTGCGTAGTAATACTGCCAATGCGTTGTTTGTCTTGATCGAGTACATCATTCGTGGTGTGAAGAAAAAATTGCTTGTCCCACATGAGGAGTGTGTCTTTGTTTAACCGGAGCGCTTCTTTATTTTTGGAGAGCTCACCCACTTGTGACAGCGTTTTACCTCGTATATCACGAACGATGGCCGCGGAGAAACCCGCTTCGGGTAGCGAGTTAACATTTCGCATGAGATCATGTAATGCATTGAGATTGCCAGGTTCGACGGCGAGTTGTTGCATCGATTGAACAATAAAAGGGCGCAGCGACAGCGCGCGAGCATCCGCCAAAGCTTTTTCAATTTGAGATTCCAGCAAAAATGACTTCCCTTGCAAGGCAACAGCCAATCCTCTACCCAGTACCGACTCGATCTCCTGCCGCATGGCGGTGTACACGGTAATGCCCGTCGTCAGCGTGAGCCCCAGTAATAATAAGCCACCTATGATGCTGATTTTGCGATCATCGCGCGTAAAAAACAAATCACTCTCCTTAGTTGTAATTCCCGGATCTCTGATTCAATAAAGTATATTAGAAATGAAGAATTCTGATTGAAATTTTACCAGTCAGGTTTGATGTATTTGATAAAGTTATTAAGATTCGCAGAATACCGCACTGAATGATCTACGGTGCCATAGGCATCCTCAATGCGTTATAATCAGCGGTCTATTCCATCGATCGATAAAATAATGCTACAAGGTATCAATCTCGCATGTGTTCGCGGTGATCGCGAGCTTTTTAGAGATGTCAATTTTTCACTTGAAGCGGGTGGCTTAATGCAAGTGCGCGGCCCAAATGGCAGTGGCAAGACCAGTTTATTACGCATGCTGTGCGGGTTGTCCAATCCCGCCGCCGGTGAGATTCGCTGGAATGGCGCCTCGATTCGCGCGCTGGATGGTGAGTATTATGGCGCGATGACTTATATCGGGCATTTGAGTGGCACGAAAGATGATTTAACGGTGATTGAGAATTTGCGCATTTCAAGTGCATTAGCGGGTTTTGACATCGGTATTGATCAAGCGAAAGAAGCACTTGGTTATATTGGTTTACAGGGCAGGGAAGGATTGCCGGTCAAGGTGTTATCACAAGGCCAACGGCGCCGTGTTGCGCTGGCTCGTTTGCTAGTATGTAAAACCTCTTTGTGGATTCTGGATGAACCCTTAGTTGCATTGGATGTGGCAGCAGTTAAATTGATTCAGGAGTTGCTCGAGCAACATTTGCGGGAAGGTGGCATGGTGGTGATGACGACACACCAAGAAATTGATATTACAGCAATATCAACTACGCAGTTGCATCTGGCCTGATATGTTTATGTGGATAATTAAACGTGATCTTTTGCTGGCGGTGCGGCGTCAAGCCGATGTGCTGACTACGCTGTTTTTTTTCATTATCGTGGTGAGCTTGTTTCCACTCAGCGTCGGACCGGAAATGAATATGCTCCGTACCATGGCACCGGGTGTGGTATGGGTTGCGGCATTATTGGCTTCCATGTTGTCGCTAGGCCGGATGTTTTCTAATGATTATTTGGATGGCACGTTGGAGCAAATGCTGCTGTCGCCGCAGTCGTTATCACTTTTAGTGCTGGGAAAGGCTTCAGCGCATTGGCTGGTAACCGGTGTGCCGTTGGTATTGATGGCGCCAGTTCTGGGTATTCAATATGATTTGTCGGGGGAAGCGTTACTGGTTTTAACAGCAGCTTTATTACTGGGTACCCCAGTGTTGAGTTTAATAGGCGCTATTGGTGCGGCACTGACTTTAGGGCTGCGCGGTGGTGGTGTATTGGTTTCTTTACTGGTACTGCCACTATATATTCCGGTGCTGATTTTTGGCGCGGGCGCAGTGGAAGCGAATATGTCCGGAATGGAATTTGATGCACACTTGTCCTTGATCGGTGCATTTCTTTTAGTATCTGGTGTTTTCGCACCTTGGGCAGCTGCTTCGGCTTTACGCGTTTCACTGGAGTAGACAAGCGCTGGCAATATTGAAGTTGATTTAACTTTCAGAAGATAATTTCAGTAAGTTTTTGCATTACCTGCATAAATCTTTTTGTGAAGCTACTCAATCTGTCGGAATCACTTCTGGAAAGTCAATTCTGGATTTTGTCATTTTAGTATCGATTTGGTATAGAATTGGCGGCTAAAAATTTAGGGCTGAATCAGAACTGAAATTTAACATGAAGAATTATAAAATTTAAATATGGCTATTAATTGGTTCAAATATTCTTCTCCAGCCAGTTTTTATTCACTGGCGGGGAAAATGATTCCGATATTCGTTTTTGCTGCAGTAGCACTATTAGGCGCGGGACTTTATGTCGGTTTTTTTGTGGCTCCTACGGATTTCCAGCAAGGTGAAGCTTATCGGATTATTTTCATTCATGTTCCCGCAGCATGGATGTCGATGTTTCTCTATGTCGTAATGGCGTTCTGGGCGGGCATTGGTTTAGCGTTTAATACCCGGCTTTCCTCCATGTTTGCAACAGCCATAGCTCCAACTGGTGCGATGTTTACCTTTATAGCACTTTGGACAGGTGCATTGTGGGGTAAACCGATGTGGGGAACCTGGTGGGTATGGGATGCCCGGTTAACTTCCGAATTAATTCTGTTTTTTCTCTATATCGGTTTTATGTCACTGCAAGCAGCCATTGACGACCCGCGCCGCGCAGATAAAGCGGGTGCAATCATTGCCTTGGTTGGCGTGGTTAATGTCCCGATTATTTATTTCTCAGTGCAATGGTGGAATACTTTGCATCAAGGCGCATCCGTCAGTGTCAATCAAGCGCCCGCGATGGCGAGTACCATGCTGACAGGCATGCTCATCATGGTGTTTGCAAGCTGGATGTATTCCATTGCAGTGATATTGAAGCGTACGCGTGTGATTATTCTGGAACGCGAGAGTCATACCGCATGGGTGGCTGAGTTACACAAGAACGGAGCTATACGATGATTTGGTCAAGCTGGTCGGAGTTTTTCTCAATGGGAGGCTATGGACTCTATGTGTGGGGTTCATATGCTGTGACACTTATTTGTATCGTGGGTGAGATTTTATTAATTTCGAGACGCCACCGAACTTTGGAAAAACAATACAGTCTCATTTACGGCATCAATAAAGAAGAGATAAAAAATGAAACCACGTCATAAAAAACTTGTAGTTATAGTATCCGGCGTTGCAGCATTAGGGGTGGCCGCCGTACTCGTATTAAATGCATTTCAAAGTAATCTGGTTTTCTTCTTCAGTCCATCTCAAGTTGTTGCAAAAGAAGCGCCGATTGGAAAAAGTTTCCGGATAGGCGGATTGGTTGAAGAAGGTAGTGTTAAACGTGATGACAGCACGACAACGGTTCGTTTTTCAGTAACGGATACCGCCCAAGCAATACCGGTTGTGTATACCGGCATACTGCCTGATTTATTCAAAGAAGGTAAGGGTGTCGTAGCGCAAGGGAAAATATCCTCGGATGGCATTTTTGTGGCGGATGAAGTGCTGGCAAAGCACGATGAAAACTATATGCCGCCTGAAGCAGCCGAGGCTCTGGAGCAAGCTGCCAAAGCACAAAAGGCATCCTTGATACAATAGAATTTTTCCCGTTTTTTTCTCATTTAGCCTGAGCGCATCATTTCCAAATTCTTAATAACCATTCATTTGTAAGAAAAAATCATGATCCCAGAAATTGGTAATTTTTCTTTAATTCTTGCCTTATTATTAGCCTCTATCCAAGGAACGTTGCCGATTATCGGCGCGGCACGCGGTATTCCCTCGTGGATTGCACTTGCTAGGCCGGTGGTACAAGGGCAATTCGTATTTGTGCTGATTGCATTCGTATGCTTGGCTTACTCCTTCATCAGCAGTGATTTCTCAGTCATGAATGTGGCGAAGAACTCAAATACGGAACTGCCTTTTCATTTCCGCTTGGCAGCGACTTGGGGTTCGCATGAAGGTTCTTTATTATTATGGGTTTTGATGCTGGCGGGCTGGTCAGTTGCGGTCAGCGTCTTTAGTAAGCAATTACCGGATGATATCGTTGCCCGGGTTCTCGGGGTTTTAGGGTTAGTAAGCATCGGTTTTCTGGTGTTTATGTTGTTTACCTCTAACCCATTTGATCGCTTGTTACCTGCCGCCTTTGAAGGGAGCGATTTAAATCCGCTGCTGCAGGACGCCGGTATGGTGATACATCCACCGATGCTGTATATGGGATATGTAGGATTTTCTGTCGCTTTTGCTTTTGCTATCGCGGCATTGTTAAGCGGAAGGTTGGATGCAACTTGGGCGCGTTGGTCGCGACCTTGGACGATTGTCGCATGGGTGTTTCTGACATGTGGAATCATGCTTGGTAGCTGGTGGGCTTATTATGAATTGGGTTGGGGCGGCTGGTGGTTCTGGGATCCGGTCGAAAATGCGTCATTTATGCCGTGGCTGGTTGGTACAGCTCTGGTTCACTCACTGGCGGTTACCGAGAAACGCGGTAGTTTCAAAAGCTGGACTGTTTTACTGGCGATTTCCGCATTTGCTTTAAGTTTATTAGGAACATTCCTGGTACGATCAGGAGTTTTAACTTCGGTTCATGCCTTCGCGACAGATCCTTCACGCGGGGTATTTATTCTGGCTTTCTTGTTTATCGTCATCAGCAGCTCGCTGGTATTGTTTGCATGGCGGGCACCGAAAGTTGGCTTAGGTGGAAAGTTCGATTTACTCTCGCGTGAATCCATGCTGCTGGCTAACAACATCCTGTTACTGGTCGCAGCGGCAAGTGTTTTGCTGGGAACACTTTATCCATTGATTATCGATGCATTAGGGCTGGGTAAATTATCGGTAGGTCCTCCTTATTTTGAGGCGATTTTTGTGCCTGTGATGACCCCGGCAATTTTTCTGATCGGTGTTGGCCCTATTTCGCGCTGGAAACAAATGAGCTTGCCGACATTGGCAATCCGTTTGCGCTGGGCGTTTGCCGTAAGTGTGGTTTCTGCTTTGATCGCGCCATATTATATGGGTGAATGGAAACCGATGATTAGCTTCGGTTTATTACTGGCCTTCTGGATCATAGTATGTGCATTTGTGAATTTGAAACACCGCGTTAGTAATAGCGGTGAAGGCAATTTATTCACCAAGTTAGCCAGACAATCAAGAAGTTATTACGGTATGCACTGTGCACATATTGGTGTGGCTGTATTCATTATTGGTGTTACTTTGGTGAATGGTTACGAAACCGAGAAAGATGTGCGTATGGAGATTGGCAGTAAAGTTACGGTCGGCGGCTATACTTTTCAGTTTAACGGCACCCGTAATGATGTAGGGCCTAACTATAAAGCAGTGATCGGTGATATTGCTGTCATTAAGGATGAGCAATTTGTTCGTAATATGTATCCGGAAAAGCGTACTTATAACGCATCCGGTATGGCAATGACCGAAGCAGCGATCGATACCGGCTTTTTGCGCGATCTTTATGTGGCTTTAGGTGAGCCGTTAACTAATGGCGCCTGGGTGGTTCGGGTTTATCATAAGCCTTTTGTCGATTGGATTTGGTTAGGGTGTCTATTAATGGCTATCGGTGGTATTACCTCAATCACTGATCGTCGTTATCGCCTGAAAATCACCAAAAAAGGCGCTGCCAAAGTTGATGAAGAAAAAGAGCCTGAAAGTGCAGTGGTGGAATCTCCAGTGGCTGTTGCCCCATCCGTGAATAAAGTTGAATTAGCAACGGAAACAACCAAAGTATGATGCGCTATTTACTTCCACTATTTGCTTTCATGGTGCTGGCAGCATTCTTGCTGGTCGGTTTGACATTGAATCCACGGCAAGTGCCTTCGCCGTTGATAGACAAGCCAGCACCGAAGTTTCAGTTAAATCATTTGCATCAACCTGATCAGATAATGTCGTCGGATGAAAATCTGGGTAAGGTTTGGATGTTGAATGTATGGGCATCTTGGTGTGTTGCGTGTCGTGATGAACATCCTCTGTTAGTACAGCTGGCAAGAACAGGGATTGTTCCTATCTATGGCCTCAATTACAAAGATGAACGTAATACTGCCTTGCAATGGTTAAAACGCTATGGTGATCCTTACGCTATTAGTATCGTCGATTCTGACGGCAAGGTTGGGATCGATTATGGTGTTTATGGTGTTCCTGAGACTTATGTGATTGATAAAAAAGGTATCATACGACATAAACAGATCGGACCAGTCACGGTGGATTCACTTGAAAAAACCATTATTCCACTCATCAAAGAACTGCAGCAACAAGCATAAGCAGACTGTACGAATCACATAAATAAAGGTTGGTTTTGTCATGGTACGTCAATTTAATGGTGTAATGAAAGCTGCAGCGTTTGTTTTAGTTCTATTTCTGCTTATTCCATTAACCGGGTGGTCGAAAGAAGCAGTGCCTGTCGCGGAAAATCCCGAAGTCGAAAAAAGGATGCTGCTGCTGACGGAAAATTTGCGTTGCTTGGTTTGTCAAAATGAGACCATTGCGGATTCCCGCGCGGATTTTTCTAACGATATCAGACGTGAAATTCGTGAGCAGATAAAAGCAAATAAAACCGATCCGGAAATTATCCAGTTTCTGGTAGATCGGTACGGAGATTTTGTTCTTTATGATCCCCCCATCAAACCCACCACATTCTTGCTATGGTTTGGTCCGGTCATTTTATTTGTGCTTGGATTGGGTTCACTGATTGTGTATTTAAGACGCCGGCGTTTACAGATAGAAGATGTGTCGCTTTCACAAGCCCAGCTTGAAGAAGCGGAAGCATTACTGAATGAAGATAAAAAAGGTAAAAACGTATGACGGCTTTTTGGATTATTTCTGGGATTTTTATTGTTGCCGCTCTGTTGTTCATTATTCCAACATTATTGCGGAGCAGGGACAATCAGCTTAAAAATTTGGAGCACGATGCTGTTAACATTACCGTGTACCGCGATCAAATTGCAGAACTTGATCGTGACTTGGAAAACGATATTCTCAGCCGGGAACAGTACGACAGAAGTAAACAGGAACTACAGCAGCGGATGCTGCAGGATGTGACTGAGCGCAATAAATTGGTAATAGGGAAAAATAAGAAAATCCGCAATATCGTGCTGTCGACTTTTATTGCATTGACGCTGCCATTGGCGGCTATCAGTTTGTATCTTGTGATCGGTGATACGCGTGGTTTGTTGCCGCAAGCGCAACTTGCCAATGCAACCCAGCAAATGAATCGGGATGGCGGAGGCGCTCCGGCAGGTCATGATAATTTCTCATCTGTATTGGAGAATTTGATTACGCGATTGAATAACAATCCGGAAGACATCGAAGGTTGGATTATGCTCGGTCGCACCTATGCGATCATGGGGCGGTATGCAGAAGCTGGCAATACCTATGCTAAGTTGGTGGAGCTGATACCCGACAGTCCACAGATACTGAGTGACTACGCTGATGTTTTGGCCATGAAAAATCAAGGCAATTTATCGGGAAAACCGGCCGAGTTGATTCATGAAGCATTACGCATTGATCCGAAATATCCTAAAGCACTGGCTTTAGCGGGTACAGCTGAATTTGAACAAGAAAGATATGCGCAAGCCGCGGAGTACTGGGAAAAATTACTAGAAGGAATTCCTGCGGATTCTCCATTAGCCCAATCAGTGAAGGAAAGTATCGCTGAAGCTAAATTACTCGCTTCAGGTGGCAAACCCGCTGCGCCGGAACAACCAGTTAAAGTTGTAGAATCGAAACAAGAAGCCAATCCACAATCTGTGGAAAAAACTGCGAGTTCGGATTCCCCTGCGGCAACATCGCTTTCAGTGTCCGGTCAGGTAACGATTAGTAGTGATATGGCAGCGAAAGTCTCGGCAAATGACACTTTGTTTATTTATGCTCGAGCCAAATCAGGGCCGAAAATGCCACTGGCCATTTTGCGGTTGAAAGCAAGCGATCTTCCGGCCACGTTCACGCTGACGGATGATATGGCGATGACACCAACCATGAAAATGTCGAGCTTTCCGGAAGTCGTGATCGAAGCTAGAGTCTCGAAATCCGGCCAGGCTTTCACTGCCAGCGGGGATTTGCAAGGATTTAGCGAACCGGTCAAGCTCGGTCACAATAATATAGCGATCGTGATCAATAAACAGGTGCCATAAAAAATGCTCGCAATCAATCATCCGGTTGAAGATTTTTCCTTACCCTCGACTGATAATGCGACATTCTCATTATCAGCTAATGTGGGTAAGCATCTGATTATTTATTTCTATCCCAAAGATGATACGCCCGGATGTACCCTGGAAGGCCAGGATTTTCGTGATCACCTACCTGAGTTTACGAAGGAAAATTGCATCGTTGTAGGTGTTTCACGTGACAATCTCAAATCACACCAGTGTTTCAAGGCAAAAATGCAGTTTCCCTTTGAACTACTGAGTGACGAAAACGAAATAGTCTGCAACCTGTTTGGCGTCATGAAAATGAAAAATATGTACGGCAAGCAAGTTCTCGGCATCGAACGCAGTACGTTTGTGATCGATGTGCAAGGCATATTAAGAAAAGAGTGGCGCGGTGTGAAAGTGCCCGGTCACGTTCAAGAAGTTCTGGATTTTGTCACTACGCTCAATCAGTAGTCTTTCTCGTCAATAATAGAAGCTATTATCACTGCATCTTCCATTTTTATTCCTGAGTAATTGTTTTGCGTTTTATGATTTGCCAGGATCATTTCTAATGAAAATGGCACGACATAAATGACTTATTTATTCAATAATCCCACGCAGTTTGCCGACGAACTGGTCGAAGGATTTGCCGCCGCACACCGGAATACAATACAACGTGTCAATGGCGGCGTAATTCGCCGCTACAAAGCCAAACCTGGCCAAGCGGTTGTGGTTATTGGCGGCGGATCGGGTCATTATCCCGCTTTTGGCGGGTTTGTCGGTCAAGGATTAGCACACGGTGCCGCGTTGGGTAATGTTTTTGCCGCACCATCGGCACAGCAAATCTGTCAAATTGCACAAGCGGTAGATGTGGGCGGTGGAATTTTGTTTTGCTATGCCAATTACGCCGGTGACGTACTCAACTTCGAGCAAGCGCAAGCACAGCTCCGCGCGCAAGGTATCGATGTGCGCTCGGTGGTGGTGACTGATGACATCGCATCGGCTGCAGTTGTTGAGCAGCATAAGCGCCGAGGTATTGCCGGTACTTTGCCGGTATTCAAAGCCGCCGCTGTTGCCGCCGATGTGGGCAAGCCGCTTGATGAAGTGGTTCGTATTGCTACAGAAGCCAAAGATCGTGTGCGTTCGCTGGGTGTCGCCTTTTCCGGTTGTACTTTGCCAGGTGCTAATAAACCTCTGTTTGAAGTTGCCGATGGGAAAATTGAGGTCGGCATGGGCATTCACGGCGAGCCCGGTTTGTATCGCGTCGATGCGCCTTCTGCTGATGGATTGGCGGAAATGCTGGTGGAGAAATTGCTCGCCGAAATTCCGTTGTCGATTGGTAGTCTTTCCGGTACACGTGTGGGCGTGATCCTGAACGGTCTAGGTGCAGTGAAGTACGAAGAACTATTTGTTATTTACCGCAAAATTGACCAGTTGCTAACCCAGGACGGACTGATCATTGTCGAACCCGTGGTGGATGAATTGATTACCAGCTTCGACATGGCAGGCGTTTCACTGACGTTGTACTGGCTTAACGATGAACTCGAACAGACCTGGATTGCGGCAGCGGATACACCCGCGTTTCACCGTGGCAATATCGCACCGGCCGTTCAATCCGAAGAAAATATCGCAGTAGCCGTTCAGCCTTCCCATGATAAGCAACCGTTGAAAATCGGATCGGCTGATTCACAAGCTGCTGCAAAAGTAGTGTTAGCCGCACTTGAAGCGGCCCGGGATGCGATTGAACTGCAACAGGAAGTGCTCGGCCGTTTGGATGCTATTGCGGGAGACGGCGATCACGGCATCGGCATGCAGCGCGGACTTACCGCGGCTGTTGAAGCAGCCAGAGCGGCATTGGATGCCCAAGCCGGTGCAGGCACCGTGCTGACAGCAGCCGGAGATGCTTGGTCCGACCGGGCAGGGGGCACATCGGGAGCGTTGTGGGGTGTGATTCTACGCAATTTAGGCAATGCACTGAGGGACGAAGCAAAACCGGATGCTGCAACAGTTGCAATCGGCGTGGCCGCAGCACTCGATGCGGTAAGCAACCTAGGCAAGGCGCAACCCGGCGACAAGACGCTGGTCGACGTGCTGCATCCATTCGCACAAGCATTGGCTGCCGGTGCAGCCCAGAATCTAACGGTTGCAGCTGCCTGGACAATGGCCGCTCATATTGCCGATGAAGCCGCGCAAGCCACCCGGAATCTAATGCCGCGAATCGGCCGCGCCCGCCCGCATGCGGAAAAAAGTATCGGCACGCCGGATCCGGGTGCTGTTTCGATGGCGTTGATTATTCGTGCGGCGGATAAAATCGTTAGAAAGCATTGCCTATAATTTGTTATACCAAATTCTTGCTTCTGTGTTGGATTGATTGACAACATCTGTGTGTGTTGTCATAATTCCCAACATGAAGCCTATCGAGCTATTGCGACAGCGCATTGTGTTTTCCGAGAATCAATTTGCCGAGCTTGTACTTTGGCGGCTTGCACAACCGGTAATGGAATCCAAACATTCGTTCAAGTATCGGCTTGCCTACGTGGTAAATGGGAGGTGCGTGCTGCGCTATGACAATGAAGCTGGAAAAGGCGATCACTGTCATCGGGACAATCAGGAAATCAAATACGAATTTACAACTCCGGAGCAATTGCTGGCCGATTTTCAACAAGATATTGAGAGGTGGAATCATGAAAACAGTTGTTCTTGATGTACGCAATCCGAAGGAAGCAATGACCGGTTTCTCGCGTGCCTGGCATTTGGATCAAGCACAGGAAACAGATCATATCAGCTTCGCGTCGCCCGAATTATTGTGGAAAGTGTTGACCGCGAAACGCTGGGAACTCCTGAAAGCGCTTTGCGGCGCGGGCCCCATATCCATTCGCGAAGCCGCGCGGCGGGTGGCGCGCGACGTTAAAGGCGTGCACGGTGACGTGACGGCATTGCTGGAAGCGGGATTGCTTAATCGTACCGAAAGCGGCGCGATTGAATTTCCGTATGAAGCGATTAAGGTGGAGTTTTTATTGCAGGCGGCCTGATGGGGATATTGGAGTTCCTGGTAATTGATGCGCCTTCTGTTGTCGGCGCATCTTACCGTGCTGATTGAATCTCGGATGGACACCATTGGACAAGATTGATGCGCCTTCTGGCGGCGGCACATCCTACCGTGCTCATCTCACAATCTTGCTTTTTCTCTTTGCAAGGAGTGATGTCAAGATGCCACCTCTTGCTTCTGTTGTGTTTTTTTAAATAAAGAATTCAAGTACAATACAACGGCCAATAACAAATAAGCGAGTACAAGGTAATGCCTGGTGATGATGCTCTCAGCAATTGGGAGGAAGAACTTCTGGTAGAAGTAGCGAACTCCGAGTGCTGGTGTGAAGAAGGAAGTCAAGCCCCAGATTCTTTAGTTGAGAAAGGCTATGTTGATCGCGATTCCTGGGACCCAGGCGAGGGTTTATGGGTTCACGAATATACAATTAACACTAAAGGTCGCCAGTATTTAGAAAGAAGCAACTCGCAATTGCAACAAGCGACATCAATGCGGAACTGATTGCGTTTCTCTCAAGACACCCTAAGCTCTTATATGAAATTGACCCTTATAAATTTGAAGAAATAGTAGCTTCAATCCTTGAAGATATGGGCTACTCCGTCCATGTTACGCCACGAACAAGAGATGGAGGCCGAGATATACTGGCAGTCTTTAAGCTACCGGTTGGCGAAATTCTTACAGTTGTAGATTGCAAAAGATATTCTTCTTCACGAAAAATTGGCCCAGATTTAGTGCAGCGGCTGCTTTGGGTTGCTGAAAACAACGATAGAGCATCGAGAGCGATGATTGCAACAACTACTTTCTTTACTTCGGGTGCTAGAGAAATAGAAGACAAATATCGATGGAAACTCACTCTTTCGGATTTTGATCAAATATCTTCTTGGCTTACAAGATATGGCTGTTGGAAAAATGATCAAGAATCCGGGCTGTGGGTTCCGTTGCAAAGATAACGGCCTGAGGTGCCATACAAAGAATCCTGGGGTCACATCTTGACATAATACAAATGGACCGATCGAACCAGGAGGATCAGGCTTTACAATTGACGTTTTCATTTATCCTTTCAATTGCTTGATCACTCGCCCGCAGTTTATAAATTGGACTAACAAAGGAAGCCTGACATTTGCCGTTCCCGATAAAACGACTGCAATCCTCCATAATCTCCCTACCTCGTCAATCCCGCATACAACACCGGCAATTTCTCCGGCGGCCGTTCCACATGATCCACGACCAGATAGTTGCGTTCGCCGAATATCCTTGACACGTATTGATCGGCGCGCGGATCGAGGCTCATGCAGTAAGTCAGGATGCCGGAGCGACCAGCTTCTTCCACCGCTTTCTTGGTGTCGTGACGAAGGTATTGCGGATCGCGCACGTCGACATCTGCCGGTTTACCTGCGGTAATCACCAGCAGCAGTTTTTCGCCAATTTTTGTAATTTTATGATCGGCTGAAGCCACCAAAAATCTCACCCCAAAAATAGTGCGCGCATGCGGAAAAGTATCGACACACCGAATCCGGGTGCTGTTTCGATGGCGTTGATTGTTGATGCCGCATGTAAAAAAATCATTAGAGCGGATTGGTGCGCCTTCTGGCGTCGGCGCACTCTACCGTAGGTTTATAGTTGATTATTATTGCTTGATCAGGGTAAGTTTTTTGGCTCCGGAAAAAGTTGATGCGGAGGTATTCACTTGTTCAATTGTCAGCGTGCTGCCTATTTGCTGTGCTCTGACAGTCGCTCCTGCTGAGCTTATTTCCGTACCGTATGCATAGGTCAGGGAGGTGCGTGTTTCAAAACCGCTACCTTCTTTTGAAAAACCTGAACTGATGATACTGTTGTTAGCTGCAGGGCCAGTTTGCCAGCTGTATGAAGTGACACCCGCCGGACAGCCGGTTCCGCTGGACGTAATGGTCAATATGTAAGTGCGGCGGCCATCTGCTCCGATCGATGGGGCTTCTAGCGAGAAAAAGCATGGAAGTGCTGCGGCTGGTGCGCCTGACACAATACCAGCATATGTACCTGGCAAGAAATTCATTGTGCTGACGGAAGTCGGAGCGACAGGGCCGGTTGATGGTGTTGCAGAAATTAGTTTTGCCCCGAACGAGCCGTCAGCTAACGTGCTGAAATCCATCTCCACATCGTAGTAAACGGTGGTTCCCGCGGATTGCACCGGAATATTAGTCGCACGAATCAAGCGGCCGGCGCCGGAAAGCACTGATTCTGCGAAATCGACCGTTAAGTTTGATCCGGGTATCTCTTCAGGTGCTGCAATGGTTTCTGATATACCTGTGGAGAGTATTAATGCAAATAGGACGGATGGATAAATTTTATTATTTTTCATTGTTATCTCACTTTTTATGTACGTTATTATTTTTAATTTAAAATGCCAATACGGGCGATTTAAATATTTCTAATCGTACCATCAATGCACTGCATAATTGTTTAAAACCTTTAAATTCCTTAACGCGTCAGCCCCGCATATAACACTGGCAGTTTCTCCGGCAACCGCTCCACATGATCCACCACCAGATAATTGCGTTCGCCGAAAATGCGCGACACGTATTGATCCGCACGCGGATCGAGGCTCATGCAGTAGGTGAGGATGCCGGAGCGGCCGGCTTCTTCCACCGCTTTCTTGGTGTCGTGACGAAGGTATTGCGGGTCGCGTACGTCGACATCCGCCGGTTCGCCGTCGGTGATGACCAGCAGCAGTTTTTTCGCCGATTTTTGCAGTTTCAGGTAATGCGTCGCATGGCGCATCGCAGCACCCATACGGGTTGAAAGTTGTCCTGTCATGCCTGCGAGCCGCGCTTTGGGAGTTTCGTCGTAGGGCTGGTCGAAATCCTTGAAGCGGAAATACTCGACGTCGTGCCGTCCGTCGGAACAGAAGCCGTGGATGGCAAACGGGTCGCCGATTTTATTGATGGCGTTGGCGAGCAATACCGTCGCTTGGCGCGTCAGGTCGAGCACGGAGTAGTCATGACCAGCGACTTTGTCGTTGGTCGATTCGGATAAATCGAGCAATACCAGCACTGAGATATCGCGCACTTTGCGCACCGAACGCATCATGATGCGCGGATCGGGTTGCATGCCCATACGAATGTCGATCATTGAGCGGATCGCCGCGTTGATGTCGATTTCATCACCATCTTCGAGCTTACGAATGCGGCGCGTGCCTTGCGGTTGCATCGCATCGAGCAGGAATTTCATGCGAGCGATTTCGCGCTTGTATTGGTTGGCAATATCGTCGATGCATTGCATATCACCCAGTTTTGCGCGTTTTTCCTGCACCGTCGCCCAATCCGGACGTTCCAATTGAATCTGATAATCCCATTCGGAATAGTGATAGGGCGCCGACACCGGTTCCTTGCCTTCCATATCGTTGTACGAGACGCCCATGTCTTCATACGGAAAGAATTCAGTGCCCATGACCCAGATTTCCTCTGCGTCATCACCGGCGGTTTCCACGTCGAGTTCGTTGGCGAATTCCATCACGTTGACGTATTTCCGCACTTGTTTCGGCGCATCGTATCCGGCGGACAACGATTTGTTGAAGTCGAATTCCTCGAATTCCCAGAAATAGCGGTTGTCGTCGCGGTATGGCGCGGTGAGCACGTCGGTGCGCGGGTTGTACGGAATTTTTTTGTCCATGAAACTGTGCGCGAGCTGTACACCGATATCCCAAGACGTCTTGTGGCTATCAAGCTGGTCTTTCGCGGCTTTAAACAGCTTGCGTCCTTCCACGATCCACGGGTCCTTGTCCTTATAATCCGGATCGAGCAGGGCGCGTGCCAGACGGTTGAGGTAATCACCCATTGACGCATTCATATCCGGCGTGGCGCTGTGCAGCACCGACCAGGTGTGACGTAATCCGGGAAAACGGCGAATCGATAATTCTTCGATGCGTGCGTCTTCAATGACGGAAATCACCGCCATTTGCAGCGGGTTCAAACTTTCCGCGGAAATCGGTTGTTTGGTTTCGACCAAATGCGCGGCGGCATGCGCGGCAGCGGCGCGGTAGACTTCGGTCGCCGAAACATCGCCGAACGCATCGTAAGCATCGGGCAGATGGATGAAATAGTGCTCGATGAACGGTTTGTAGCCTTCACGGGTTTCAAAGTCGCCGGAAGTCGGCTTCATAAAGAAATCACGTGCCCACAAGGCGCGTAGATACATATTGATACGCCGTTGCACATCAACGAACAGCGTGCCTTTACGTTCTTTTTGCAATACCGCGAGCGATTCCTTCGATTCCAATCCGAAATAACGAATTTGCTCTTCGTAATCGGTGCGATGCGCGTGCGCGCCCCACATGGCCCAGCGGCGCAGGCCGCCGAGGGTCAGCTGGCCGAATAGAATGTCCAGTTTGCTGAGCATGGGACGCATACCACGCGGTGCCTGGGCGATCAAAGTATTCAGGAATTGCAAGTAATTCTGGAACAACTGTGTATCGCCCAAACGTTTGGCGGCAGTCGGGGCAGTGGCTAACACCAGCTCGATAACAGAGGCAGAAGTTCTTGAGGCAAGGGAAAGGACAGTAGTCGCCAGATCACCGATAATATCTTCACCGATTTCTTTAGCGACTAATGGTGTTTCGTCGATCCAGCAATCCACTAAACTGCGCCCGCGCCCTAATCCGCGAATTGCGGATGCACCTTTCAGATAGTTATCCAATCCACGCGCTGAAAAAGTTTTAGCCGCTTCAGGCCAAGCATGATTGAGCAACTCAATCGATTCTGGCTCCAGATCCTCGAGCAATTCTTTGTAATCGTCCAGATTGATACTCATGGCAGCACCTATTTACGTTTCAGAACAATCAACTTATTTGCGAACAGCCGCTTTTAATTAAAAAACGTGCTGACAGCCGCATCCAGCGCATCGCGCATATCCGGATCGTCAGTGATCGGACGCACCAGAGCTACGCGGCAAGCTGCATGCGCGTCGACTTTTTTAGCGATCAGGCTACCGGCATAAATCAGCATCCGTGTTGAAATCCCTTCATCCAGTCCGTGTCCTTTGAGGTTACGCGCACGTTCCGCGATGGATACCAGTTTTTCGGCGATGTCGACGGTTACACCGGATTCGTGCGCAACGATTTCGCTTTCGATGTCATGACTTGGGTAGTTGAAATCAAGCGCGCCAAACCGTTGTTTGGTCGATTGCTTCAAATCTTTCATCAAACTTTGGTAGCCGGGGTTGTATGAAATCACGATCTGAAAATCCTCGTGCGCTTGAATCAATTCGCCTTTTTTCTCAAGCGGTAATACGCGACGATTATCGGTCAGGGGGTGAATCACGACGGTGGTGTCTTGGCGAGCTTCCACAACTTCGTCAAGATAGCAGATGGCGCCATATCGTGCCGCAACGGCGAGCGGACCGTCTTGCCAGCGCGTACCATTGGCATCCAGCAGAAAACGGCCGACCAGATCGGATGCGGTCATGTCTTCGTTACAAGCAACGGTGATCAGCGGCTTTTTCAGTTTCCATGCCATGTATTCGACAAAGCGCGTTTTGCCGCAGCCGGTCGGGCCTTTTAGCATCATCGGCATGCGTACCGAATAGGCGGCTTCATAGAGTTTCACTTCATCCGCGACGGAATGGTAATAAGGTTCTTTTTTGATGCGATATTGATCAATGATAGTGCTCATGACAGACTCCTATAGAAACAGTCTTTATCGAGATGCCCTCGAGTAATTGCAATCCAAATTCCGGTGAAAAAAAACCCCCTGCCCTAATTAAGGGTGAAGGGGGTCTTGCGGGTTCGAACCCCGTTATTACTTAAACAGTCTTGCCGCGGTATATCACCATGGCAGTGCCTTGAGACTGGTTAAAATTGTTGTAACCAATCAAACGGACATGATTGTTTGGATTCGCTTTATGACACGCAGCAGCTTCTGCCAGTACGCGTTCTACATCAGTTTCACCAAACATAGGCAGTTTCCACATATACCAGTAGGAATCCATAACATACTCAGGTTCGGTATGTTCGATCGCTGGGTTCCAGCCTTTGCTGATTAAATATTCCACTTGTTTCTTGATATCCTTGTCAGCCATTGCAGGCAGATAGGAAAATGTTTCAAATTTACGGCTTGCTGGGTCACTAACACGTGATTTGTAATCGATTACTTCGCTCATTATTTTTCCTTAACTTTAGTGAGATGAAGGAGAAAAGCAGTGCTTAATTATCAGCCTTTCTCCTTTGGCCATGTATTGCTTACTTGTGTGCGATGTCCAGTTTATCAACGGTATCAAACTCGAACTTGATCTCTTTCCATGTTTCCATGGCGATTTTCAGTTCTGGACTGCTTTTCGCTGCCTTGGTCAAGATCGCTTTGCCTTCTTTCTCGATTTCAATACCTTGGTTACGCGCTTCAACGCAAGCTTCCAATGCCACACGGTTAGCAGCAGCGCCAGCAGCATTACCCCATGGGTGACCTAAGGTACCACCACCGAATTGCAAGCAGGCATCATCACCGAAGATTGAAACCAGTGCTGGCATGTGCCAAACGTGAATACCGCCGGAAGCTACTGGGAATACGCCTGGCATGGAGCCCCAGTCTTGGTCGAAGAACAAGCCGCGGCTGCGGTCTTCTTTGATGAATTCATCGCGCATGGTATCGATCCAGCCCAATGTTGCTGCACGATCGCCTTCCAATTTACCAACCACGGTACCGGAGTGCAGGTGATCGCCACCCGATAAACGCAGTACTTTGGTTAAAACGCGGAAATGAATACCATGGTGCGGGTTGCGGTCGAGCACAGCGTGCATTGCACGATGGATGTGCAACAACATACCGTTGTTGCGGCACCAGTTGGCCAGCCCCGTATTGGCTGTTAAACCACCGGTCAAGTAGTCATGCATAATGATCGGCGCGCCCAATTCTTTAGCGAACTCTGCACGTTTGTACATTTCTTCTGGGGTTGGTGCTGTCACGTTCAGGTAGTGACCTTTACGTTCTCCGGTTTCGCGTTCGGCTTTTTGGCAAGCTTCTACCACGAATTCGAAACGATCGCGCCAGCGCATGAACGGTTGGCTGTTAACGTTTTCATCGTCCTTGGTCAGATCCAGACCGCCACGCAGACATTCGTATACGGCACGGCCATAATTTTTAGCAGACAGACCCAGCTTAGGTTTAATGGTGCAACCTAATAGCGCACGGCCATATTTGTTCAAACGATCGCGTTCCACTTGAATACCTGCTGGAGGTCCGCCGCATGTTTTAACGTAAGCAATCGGGAAACGGACATCTTCCAGGCGCAGTGCGCGTAACGCTTTAAAGCCAAACACGTTACCAACCAGCGAGGTCAATACGTTGACTACAGAGCCTTCTTCGAAAAGATCGATTGGGTAAGCTACGAAAGCATAGAAGCAGGTGTCATCGCCAGGTACGTCTTCAATTTTATAAGCACGTCCTTTGTAGTAATCCAGATCGGTCAACAGATCGGTCCATACTGTGGTCCAGGTACCTGTGGAAGATTCTGCTGCTACTGCCGCAGCGACTTCTTCACGTGGCACGCCAGGTTGTGGTGTAATTTTGAAACAAGCCAAAAGATCGGTATCCGATGGCGTGTAATCAGGGGTCCAGTAAGTTTGTCGGTATTCTTTTACACCAGCGTTATATATTTTTACGGCCATAATTTTTCTCCAGTTAAATTCCACTCAACTCCGGCCAACAGTACAGACAGAAACGAGAGGAGATTGCGTTACAAACAACAAACATGACTACTCAAATCTATGGAACGCACTATAGCGCTATTTATCCATAAGAACAAATCAGTAATTTTGATGTTTATAATAAGGTTATACTTATAATAAACTTACTGAGCTGACATATATATGCTGCATCTCACTTTGCGACAACTAAAGGTATTTGAATCGGTAGCCCGGCATTTGAGTTATTCGCGTGCTGCCGAGGAATTGCATTTGACTCAACCTGCTGTTTCCATGCAAATTAAGCAACTGGAAGACAACATTAGTTTGCCACTTTTTGAGCATTTGGGTAAACGGATTTATCTGACCGAGGCAGGGCGCGAGCTGTATCAATACAGCCGAGCAATTTCGCAGCAATTGGCTGACATGGAAGTGGCGCTGGACGAATTAAAAGGCATGGAGCGCGGCAAGTTGAATATCTCGGTGGTAACTACCGCCAATTATTTCGCGCCGCATTTATTGGCCAAGTTCTGTCAGCGCTTTCGCGGTGTAACTGTGAGTTTGAACGTTTCCAACCGGGAAACCGTGCTAAAGCAATTGACCGATAATTTGATCGACCTTGCGATCATGGGGCAACCGCCCGAGAATCTCGATATCGATAGCGAATCTTTCATGGAGAATCCACTGGTAGTTGTAGCTCCGCCTAATCATCCCTTATGCCAGGAGCACAATATTCCGGTTAAGCGCTTAGCGAATGAGACTTTTCTCGTGCGTGAATCGGGTTCGGGAACACGCAGTGCGATGGAGCGTTTTTTTGCCGCGCATAAAATCAACATTAATAAAGGGATGGAAACGGATACCACGGAAGCGATCAAACAAGCGGTTCAGGCGGGTATGGGCTTGGGTATCATGTCGCAGCATACCGCAGAATTGGAGCTGGAGACCGGCCGCTTAAAAATCCTTGAAGTGCAAGGCTTTCCGATTATCCGCTACTGGCATGTCGTCAATAGGAAAAATAAGCGCTTATCGAGTGTTGCCAATGCTTTCAGAGAATTTTTATTGAAAGAGGCGGCTAAATTGATGGATGAATCGAAGAATTAATACTGGTATTGATAAGGGTTAATTTCTAGCTTACTATGCAACCCAAGAATATGATTACATTCTTGGGTTGAGATACTTAAATGCCTGATCTTAATCGCTGCGATGAAAAACAATCGGACAACATTCATTCAACTGAATTGAATGTTTATCTGGAATGCGGAGTGGTTGCCCTATTCATTTTATTGATCGATCTTGCTACTCCGCTCGGTATTGCCAACGGTATTCTGTATGTGATTGTTGTACTGATTTCTTTAAGATCTCCCGAGAAACGCTTCACCCTCATCATTGCAGTCATCTGCACACTATTGGTCGGCATCGGTTATCTAGGTTCACCACTCAGTGAAATTCCGCTCTATCAAGTTTTTGCCAATCGTTTTCTGGCATTATTTGTAAGAATTCCTAGCGTTGTTTACAGTATTCAGGAGAATACTGTAGATGAAGATACACAAACGCACTTGCTTAACATTATTGGATCGTCAGGAAATTTGGCGGCTTTATCAAACCCGGTTGTGGAAGGTAGTTCAGCTGGCAGAACACTTCCACGTCAGCCGCCCAACGATTTATGACGTACTGAAACGAGCCAGGCTACA
>NZ_FNOE01000023.1 GCF_900106555.1 Nitrosomonas oligotropha
TTCAATTACCAGCCGCAATTAGGCGCGCACTTTTTTAACATTTATGAATCCTGGGCAATTCTGCTATGGGCAAATAAATGGTATGGCGAGTATTCAGGCATCTTCGATCTGGCAGCAGGTTTCGGCATTTTATTTTCCAGCATTGGTTTGATACTGGTTCTGGTCATTAAAATGGTGCTGGCTAATTCATCCAGAACTAATCAGGGGTTACATGGATCAGCCAGATGGGCAGATAAGCAGGACATTGTAGCCGCAGGACTGCTTTCAACAGGCAAGAATAGTAAAAGTAACCAGAGCGACGCCGTTTATGTCGGCGGCTGGCGGGATAATTCCGGCAAAACCCACTATCTGAAACACAGCGGCCCGGAACATGTGTTGTGTTATGCCCCGACCCGCTCAGGCAAGGGGGTGAGTCTGGTTATACCCACCCTGCTTTCTTGGACTCAGAGCGCAGTCATTACTGATCTCAAAGGTGAATTATGGGCACTCACTTCCGGTTGGAGAAAGCATCATGCCAAAAACAAGGTGCTGCGCTTTGATCCGGCATCAACCAGTAGCGCGCATTGGAATCCTCTGGATGAAATCCAGATTGGCAGCGGCATGGAAGTCGCTGATGTGCAAAACCTGACCACCTTAATCGTCGATCCAGATGGCAAGGGATTACAAACGCATTGGCAGAAAACCAGCCAGGCATTGCTGGTAGGTGTTATTTTGCATGTTTTGTATAAATCAGAGCGAGAAGGATCCCCTGCCACATTATCGACTGTCGACTCAATGCTGTCTGATCCAGATCGCGATATCAGGGAGCTGTGGATGGAAATGGCCATGCAGGATTATCTGGTTGGCAAAAGTCATCCGGTTATTGCAGCCAGTGCGCGTGACATGCTGGATCGCCCTGAAGAAGAAGCCGGTTCCGTGTTGTCGACGGCCAAATCGTATTTGTCCTTGTACCGCGATCCGATCGTCGCCAACAATATTAGTGCATCGGATTTTGCAATCCGTGATTTGATGCACCATGAGAGTCCCGTCAGTTTGTATATTGTGTCGCATCCCAATGACAAATCGCGGTTGCGTCCTTTAATCCGCATTCTGATCAATATGATCATCAGAAAGCTGGCCGATAGAATCACGTTTAAAGACGGTCAACCAGCCGCGCATTACCAACACAAGTTGCTATTGATGCTGGACGAATTCCCAAGCTTAGGAAAACTTGAAATATTTCAGGAATCACTCGCGTTTATCGCAGGCTACGGCATGAAAGCCTATCTAATTTGCCAAGACTTAAATCAACTCAAAAGTCGCGAGACCGGCTACGGGCATGATGAAGCGATTACTTCCAACTGTCACATTCAGACCGCGTTTGCACCCAACCGGATTGAAACAGCGGAACATTTATCCAAACTGACCGGACAGACCACGGTTATCAAAGAGCAGATTACCACCAGCGGCCGCAGGTCATCGATGATGCATGGACATGTTACCCGTACCCTGCAGGAGACGCAGCGCGCGTTATTAACACCGGATGAATGTATGCGACTGCCCGGCCCGATGAAAGATGCGGAAGGCAAGATTACCAAACCGGGTGACATGATTATTTATGTGGCCGGTTTCCCGGCCATTTATGGCACGCAGCCATTGTATTTCCAGGATGAAACCTTTACGGCACGGGCGAAAGTCAATCCCCCGAGTTTCAGCGATAAATTAACCGGATTGTGAAAAACCTGGCACGCATGAGAATCAACTTCATGAAAAAACCCATCAAAATCCTGATTGTTTTGATTCTGACCATGAGCGCTAGCCTATTTGTACTGAGTATTGGTGCACGGATCAGCGGGATTTATATCAATACCACACCCAGCTTGCCAGTGGGTTTTTACAAAGTCGTTGATGAACCGATTGTAAACGGCGCTTATGTCGCTTTCTGTCCACCGCAAATTGAGGTTTTTGATATGGCTAAGGATAGATCCTACATCAATCAAGGTAATTGCCCTGGTGGCTATGGTTTGTTGCTCAAACGTGTGTTTGCACAATCCGGAGATCGAGTTTTGATCGCTCAGGCTGGCATCTATGTGAATGGTGAACATTTGCCGAATAGCGCCCAGCTAACAGCCGATGCTGAGGATCAACCATTGCCGCAATATCGGCTTCAAACTGTGCTGGATGATTCTGAATACCTACTGCTATCCGATGTGAACCCCCAATCCTTTGATGCGCGCTATTTCGGATTGATTGCGCGTGATCAGATTAAGCAAGTTGTTCGTCCAGTTTTTACCTGGAGTCATTAATCAAAAATTAATAGGAGTCAAAGCCATGCATAGACCACCGATTGATGCTGAAACAAACAATCCTGACATTCAAGAGCAGGTGATACAGGAAAAGCTACTTGATGCAGAAATACCGGGCTTCCAAGCTGAATTTGATCCCTTGGAGGCAGAAAGGCTGGGCGCATTCAAGGAAGATGCCTTAACCGAACAGGATGCACTGGATAGCACGATTGATCATGCGACGGAGGTTGAAGATGAAAGAGGCTAAGAAGGCTTTTCATGAACAAGTCGCCGAAAATCTGATTGAGCAACTTAAAAAAGGCGTAGCCCCCTGGCAAAAGCCGTGGAAACCAGGTGACCTGCTGGCCACATTGCCTGTCAATCCAACAACTGGTAAGCGCTACCGGGGCATTAATAGCCTGAACCTGATGAGTCTTGCGTATACGGATCCGCGTTGGTTGACGTACAAGCAAGCAATAAACATTGGCGTACAGGTGCGCAAAGGTGAAAAAAGCACGCTCGTGCAATACTGGAAATTTGCTGAGGAGCACATCAAAAAAGATGATAACGGGAATCCTGTTTTAAATAGTGAAGGCAATCCCATTAAAGAACAGGTCAGACTTGAGCGCCCCAGAGTGTTTTATGCCGCCGTATTTAATGCGCAGCAGATGGATAATCTGCCCGAACTTGACATTAAAGCCCCTGACTGGAATCCACTGGAGCGTGCTGAGCACATATTACAAGCATCCAATGCCGTGATCCGTCATGGCGAAGCTGATCGCGCATTTTACCGGTCATCAACTGACAGTATCCACTTGCCACACAAACACCAGTTTCCGACACCCGATCGTTACTACGCAACAGCACTGCATGAACTGGGCCACTGGACTGGCCATGAATTGCGCTTAAACCGTGATCTTGCGCATCCATTCGGAAGCGAAGGCTACGCCAAAGAAGAATTGCGTGCCGAGATTGCCAGCATGCTACTCAGCGGTGAACTGGGTATTGGGCATGATCCGGGGCAGCATGTGGCTTATGTGAGTTCATGGATCAAAGCGCTACAGGAAGATCCGACAGAAATATTTCGTGCCGCTGCTGATGCTGAAAAAATCCAGGATTATGTACTGGCATTCTCACAACAACAGGAAATTGGAAAAGAAATTGATACGCAGGAGGCAATCAGAATGGATCAAATCAAGCAAAACACCGCCACTTATTTACTGAATCTCTCACCTGATCTGGCCACCATCGCATCCCACAATATCAAACGGTTTAATGATCTGACGCAAGGTATGCCCATCAAGGATCAAGATGCCATCATTTTGGTTGCCGATGCACTCAAATTTACGAGGGGCGGCGGCATTGATAACCTGGAGTTTGAAGAGGTGGCAGAAGTCAAGCTGGGCTTTAGCATTCCTGCTGACTGGAATGGACAGTTGCAGATTCAGGGTAACGTCATTCAAACCGATAAATATGGTATTGAGTCTATAGTATCCGTTGATTCAATAAACACGGAGCCACAATTTTGGGGCGTGACTATGCAGCGTGATGATCAGACTTTCCAATGGGTAAAAGACTGTGATTCTGTGCAAGAAGCGCGAGATTTAACCAATCTGCTTGCACTCATTGATGTCGCTGCCGAAAAGAATGAACATGAAAAGGCCGTTAAGCTTGCCAACATCCATGAAAACCGCATTCGAAATGATCCAATTAGTACTGAAGTATTGATATCAGGAGCCAAGACCGAGCAAAACGATGACAATGCTGGTCAATATTTGATTGTTCCTTATACGGAAAAAGATTTGGCAAAGGCCGCTGGGGCTCGTTGGGATAAAGCCGCCCGTGCCTGGTATGTAGGGCCAGAAGCAGATATTCAAACATTACAACGTTGGCTGCCGGAGAATGTTTCCAGACAGCAGGAACCGGCTATCGATCCTCACGTGGAATTTGCTGAATTGCTGCGCGCTCAAGGTTGCCGAGTTGATGGCAATCATCCGGTGATGGATGGCAGCAAACACAGAATTAAAGTTGAGGGTGATAAGTCGGGTGAGAAATCAGGTTTTTATGTGGCACATCTGGATGGTCATCCTGCCGGATATTTCAAGAACAATCGAACCGGTATTGAAATTCGCTGGAAGGCTAAGGGGTATTCGTTAACGGATGAGCAGAAAGCCGAGCTGATCGCCCAAGCCGCTATCAAGCAGCAGAACAGAAAAGCCGAACAACATGCGCAGCAAATTAAAGTTGCTGATGCAATTCAACAATTGCTGACTATCGCACCTGCTGCCGATTCCGAACATCCTTATCTGAAAGAGAAGCATGCTCGGCCAGGCGATTTGAGAATCGTGCCGCAGAATGCGCATGATTTGCCAACCGATTCAATCATCAAAATTGGTCAGAACTGGCAGGAAGTCAGGCTACTACGTGAGGAAAATCCAGACAGTATTGTACTGACTGCCGGTGATTTATTGCTGGCTGTACAAGATATTCATGGTCAGATCTGGAGTGTGCAAACGATACAACCCAGTGGTGCAAAGCTTTTTGCAGCGGGTAGCAGAAAGGAGAATAACTTTCATGTTGTTGGTAGCGAGAGTCAGGGACTTACAGCACTGGATGCTGCACCTGCCATTGTGATTGCTGAAGGTTATGCCACGGCAGACACGCTATCCCAAGCACTGGGTTATTCTGTCATCGCCGCATTTGATTCGGGTAACTTACCCAAAGTAGCTAAGGATTTGCATGAAAAGTATCCGCATAAGCCAATCGTCATCGCAGGCGACGATGATCATCACCTGGAATTTACCCTTGGCAAAAACCCCGGCAAGGAAAAAGCGCTTGAAGCAGCGGCATTGGTAAATGGTGTAGCGGTATTTCCGGTTTTTGCGTCGAGTGAGCTGGACTCAAAGAAATTAAATGATTTTAATGATCTCGCCAATAAAAGTGCGTTGGGTATTGAGGCAGTCAAACGACAAGTTGGATCGGTTGTTGAAAAAGTATCGCAGCAGGCTAAACAGGACAGCTTATTGAAGTTACAAGGCCCTATTGAACCTAAGCAGCAGGAAATCAAGCAAAAACGGGCATTGGCCAGGTAATCTTTTAAGGAGACTACAAGATGCGCGATAATATGCTGAAGATTCCAGGAATCCCATCCAATCCTGATGAAGGTGATTTTTATGAAAACATTGAGACTCGTCCCGGTACTACCGAAAAGCAAAAAGAAGCAGGGCGAAGTGCCTATACAGAACTGCTCGAAGCTCATGCTCGATGGGCAGGTGGCACCTTACTGGGTTGCGATTTCCCCAAAAATTTCAGAGAAGAAAGAGGAACCACCTTCCTAAATCAGCCCATTAAGTCAGGTCATGATCTGGCAATAATGGCGCAAATACTACGCGACCCGCGCTATGAGACGCTGAGAATATTTTATACCCGTATGAATCGCATCGTTCATCATACTGCTGTGAGTTCCAGATTACCGGGTGCAGTCTATCTGGAAAAGATTGGATATGCCAAACATGATCTGGGTGCTTTGGTAGAAAAGACCAGACGACATGTTAAAGCAGATGGTTACTGGTTATTACACAACCATCCATCGGGTAATGCTACGCCATCGAGTCAGGATGTCAGGCTCACAGAAATACTTGCATCAACTGTTCCGAGTTTCAAAGGTCATGTCGTTATCAATACCAGTCAATACAGTGTCATTGATAAAGACGGTCATGTCGATTTAGTGAATTGGATGGGTGATCAGGCAGGAGGTTATCAGAATAATCATTATAAAAGTCATGAACTGCTCCTGGAGAAAATAGCCTCACCGGAGGATCTTGCAAAGATAGGCCATGCTTTAAAAAAACGGGATCAGTTTTTTAACTTGATAGGACTCAGTGCAACAGGTTTTGTATTGTCGTTAAGTGAGTTACCCATATCGGCACTTGATCGTCCTAAAAATCTGCTACTGGCGCGACTACAAAATTTTGCACGCAATTCTGGCGTCAATACGGTATTTGCCATCACGAATGCTAATGATTACAGGCACCCGGTATTATCCAAAGCCTGTGAAGTTGGCATACTAAAAGATGTGCTAACCGTTGAGGGCTCTGATTATCGCTCATTGCGAGAAGAAGGGCTATTTGCGTCAATGCCCGGTGAAATAAGTGCCATTTTTAGGAAGCCGAGAGCCTTTGTGAAGGAAGATGGCGGATTGGGCAAACGCAAAAGTCGTACACGCTGATAGTTATTCGGTATTTAATACTTATATAGTATATTATGATGATCTTTATATCATTGCATGTATTCTATAGTATTCATTATGTCTGTCAGATCATTTCGTGTTGAACAAGTCCTGAAGAAACTCGGTGGTGACATTCGTGACGCAAGAAAGCGCCGGGGAATTACTGTGCAATTGATGGCTGAGCGCATGGGCGTTACACGGGTAACAGTTGCAAAAATTGAACGCGGCGAACCCAATACCAGTATGGGCAATTACGCGATGGCGTTATACATCCTTGGTAAAGCCGATGAACTCGAAATGCTCATGGATCGTACCCATGATTCCCTCGGTCTGGATCTGATGGATGAAAAACTACCCAAACGGGTCAGGGTTTCTAAATGAGTGATACGCACCTGCTTGTCTCATTAGATTGGCAAGGACAATTGCATCGCATTGGTCACCTGGAAATTCATAAAAGCCGTGGTAGAGAAAACTACCGCTTTATCTATGAGCGCACCTGGATCAAGCATCCGAATCGCTTTGCCATTGACCCGGAACTCCCTTTACTGATTGATATGCCGTATTTGAACAACCGGCTTTGGGGTGCTTTCCAGGATATTTCACCAGATCGTTGGGGCAGACTGATTCAGACACGCACAACTGGTATCTTTTTAAGTGACAGTGACTATATGTTGGGTGTTAGTGATTACATGCGCATGGGTGGACTTCGTTTAAGTCACAGTAATACGCCCGACGTGTTTCTTGCAGAACATACAAATATCCCCAAGTTGATTCATATGCGACAACTTGAAACCGCGGCCAGACATTTTGAGAGCGGTACTGAGACCGCCGCTGATCTTGCCATGCTTGCGCAGCCTGGTTCATCGCTTGGCGGAGCGCGCCCTAAAGCAGCGATTGAAGATGCAGGTGAACTCTGGATTGCCAAGTTTTCTTCACAGAACGATACGGAGCGAGTCAGTTTATGGGAAGCCGTTATGCTGGATCTTGCACAACAAGCCGGAATTGAGATAACAGCATTCAGGGTTTTAAATGCAAAGAGTGATTCGCCGGTTCTGCTGGTCAAACGATTTGATCGTGAGAAAACACTGCGTACCCCTTTTATGTCCGCCATGACGCTATTAGGACGCAATGAAGATAATAAGGAAGGCGCGAGTTATCTGGAAATAGCTGATGCCATTAATCGTGAATCTGCACAGCCTGCACAAGACCGTCTGGAATTATGGCGGCGCATGACATTCAACGCCATGACTGGCAATATTGATGATCATCTACGCAATCATGGTTTTTTGCGTGTTTCCCAGGGATGGCGACTGGCACCTGCTTATGATTTAAACCCAACCCCCCAGACTTTTACCCAACGAGTGCATCAACTGGCATTTAACCAAAGCGTTAAGCCATCATTAGATACTTGTCTGGAACTGGCAGACTACTTTGCATTAAATCAATCAGTAACCGATCTTGCATTAAAAAAGATCGGGAGAAGTCTAGGTAATTGGCAGCTGACCGCAAAACGCCATCAAT
Organism: Nitrosomonas oligotropha; assembly: GCF_900106555.1. Taxonomy (GTDB): domain Bacteria; phylum Pseudomonadota; class Gammaproteobacteria; order Burkholderiales; family Nitrosomonadaceae; genus Nitrosomonas; species Nitrosomonas oligotropha_A. The sequence continues at coordinate 8,014 of NZ_FNOE01000023.1, forward strand.
TACGCAGTGACGAAATTAAACGCATGGCGCCATCCTTTGAGCATGAAGATAGTCAACGGCTAATTGCAATAGCCACAAAAACAATTTCACGCTCACGCAACAGCTAATGGCCGGGTTATTATGTACGGCGAAATTGAATATCAGGGTGAAAAGATATATTTCCCGCAACCGGGTGCGCGGTTGCCGGTGCGTTTGCGAGATGGCGGTGTAACTTGGGTAACCTGGGGTAGGCGCAAGGATGAAGCCACCGGTAAATTTCCGAATGGCGGCTGGGCACGACTGAATTCCATCAAAAGCGGTAAATGGAAGCCCTGGCATCCAAGGCCGGTTTTAATTGCCGCTGACCAGTTCATGGAAAAAGACCATGACAATCAATCCCACTGGATAGAACTGGATAAACGGATGGTGATTCAGGGATTATTGGCAGAAAGAGACAAAGAAACTCGGGTTTATGTGGTGACTATCAACACGCCACCTGAATATGCCTGGATACATGACCGCTGGCCGAGGTTGGTTCGACTGAAGGATCAATAGTCGTTCAGGTTTTATTTGATCGGTTACAGTATGATTTTATTCATAAACCTTCCCCAGGAAACTCTTCTCCCCCTAATGATTCCCTAGGTTTTTGCAATCAAAACGCACCCAATCGTATTATTTCTTTTTATCTGTTTGTTTTGGCATTGTTGATTTGGCTGCATTGGTTTTCTTAACAGAGACCGCAGCATCAGATAAAGTTTTACTTGGCTTGAATTTAACGACCTTCTTGGCAGGAATTGTCATGGTTACACCAGTCGCTGGATTGCGGCCTTCACGACTTGCACGTTCTGTCACTGAGAAAGTACCAAACCCCACAAGCTGAACATCGTTGCCACTAGCCATGGTTTCCTGAATAACTTCAAGCAATCCGTTCAGCATGGCGGTTGTTTGGGCTTTGGTAGTATTAGAGCGCGTAGCAATGGCTTCAATCAATTCGGCCTTGTTCATGGGGATGCCTTATTAGTGGTTTAAGAAGTGGTTGGTAATCTATCAGGATTTAATGCTATAACTCAACAACTTTGAAGAATTATATGTATTTACCGCCTGAAAACTTATTTCATTCGCAAATATAGGACAGAGTGCAGGATTAATAAAAGATTCGCTATCAGTATGTACATTGCATTTCCTATTTAGACGGGATTATGTGGCTATAGTTTTCCTCCATTTCTTAAAACCACTTTTGACAGTAGTCAATTTTCGCAACAGAACCGCCAGTTTCATAAGCTTGTTGACGCTACTCTAAAAATGACCAGCTAACTGTCTTTTGTGTTAATAGAATTTTTACCAAGTGGAGTTGGTTAAAAGATGCATTATCTCGCATTGACAGTTAAAGAACAGAATAAATTGAATTTATGCGAGAGTTAGTTCATATCGCTATAATCAACCAAATGAACGAAAATAAACTAACCCTCTCCCAATTAGAACAATACCTCTCCAAAGCCGCATGGATCTTAAAAGGTCCGGTCGACGCCTCAGATTTCAAAGTCTACATATTTCCTTTGTTATTTTTTAAGCGGATATCGGATGTTTATGATGAAGAATTTCGTGTCGCACTAGAAGAATCCAATGGTGATCAGGAATATGCGGCCTTACCTGAATTTCATCGCTTCGAAATCCCTGAAAGATGTCATTGGAATGATGTACGGGAAACATCAACCAATGTCGGTTTAGCCATAGAAAAAGCTTTAAGAGGTATAGAGCAAGCCAACCAGGAATTCTTGTATGGCATTTTCGGTGATGCGCAGTGGAGCAACAAAAACAAACTCACTGACAGCCTGCTGATCAATTTGATCGAACACTTTTCTCAATACGCACTGGGTAATGAAAAAATCAATCCCGATATGCTTGGTCAAGCCTACGAATATCTGATCAAGCATTTTGCCGATCTTACCAATAAAAAAGCCGGAGAGTTTTATACCCCCCGTTCTGTCGTGCATTTATTGGGATTAATCCTCGATCCGCACGAAGGCGAAAGTATTTATGACCCAGCGTGCGGTACTGGCGGCATGTTGCTCGAATGTGTCGATCACCTTAAACATAACAAAGAAGATTTCCGCACACTAAAACTCTACGGTCAAGAAAAAAACCTGACTTCCAGCTCAATTGCCCGAATGAACATGTTTCTTCATGGGATAGAAGATTTTGAGATCCTCCGGGGCGACACGTTACGCAACCCAGCTTTTTTTGAAGCCGATGGGTTAAAAACATTTGATTGCGTGATCGCCAATCCACCTTTTTCCTTAGATAATTGGGGGGCAGGAAACTGGGTGAATGATCCCTTTGGTCGAAATATTGGCGGGGTTCCACCGAAAAGTAATGGCGACATGGCTTGGGTGCAACATATGGTTAAATCCATGAACAGCACCGGCAGAATGACTGTCGTGCTACCGCATGGTGCATTATTCCGCAAAGGGGCTGAAGGCACTATCCGGCAAGTGTTGATAGAGCAGGACTTGCTGGAAGTCGTAATTGGTTTGGGTCCCAACATTTTCTATGGAGCGCAACTGGCCGCTTGTGTGATGGTATTCAAGCAGAACAAAGCATCCGAGAAAAAACACAAAGTCCTTTTTATCGATGCTTCCGATCAAATCAGGGTCGGTAGAGCACAAAATTACCTCGAGCCGAAGCATGTCAAACAGATTCATGACTGGTATCAAGCTTTTCGTGATGTCGAGAACTACGTCAAAGTGGCCACAATCAACGATCTCAAAGAAAACGATTACAACCTGAACATACCGCTCTACGTGGAAAAAATCATTGAGGATAACTTACCCAGTGTGGAAGAGGCGCTGAGCGATTTGAAGGCCGCTTGGCAAGCCAGTTTAGAAGCAGAAGAAAAATTCAAAACCATATTAAATGGATTTCTCAAATGAAAATGCCATCCAGTTCAGCTCAGGATAGACAAGTCCAAGTTTGGTTCCAACGCATCCAAAATGGAGAAATTAAACTGCCGCGCTTCCAGCGCCACCAGGCATGGGATAAAAACCGCATTTGCAGCTTGTTAGATACGGTAACCAAAAATTTACCGCTAGGCGTTACGCTCCTGCTAAATGTTAATGAAGAGCAATTCGTCTCACGATACTTGGCAACTGCACCGGAAACCAGTGTTCGCGTTACCGAGCACTTGTTAGACGGGCAACAGCGTCTCACTGCTCTTTGGAGAACTTTGCACAATAACTACCAAGACGCAACCTACTTTCTTTACTTGCCTCTGTTTGATCAAAATAAAGAAACATCACAAGAATCAGACGAATCCGAAATTTGGCATGTCAGCCGTTGGGTCAATAAAAACAACGCCAAAATGCCACTGTGGGCTGATATTCCTCAAAATTGCCTAAGCCGTGGACTCATTCCTATGCAGTTATTTAGGCCAGGAGATATCGCATCAGAAATCGATGCCTGGGTTGATTCCGCACTGGCTGTGTCCAAACCAAAACCAAGCGCTGAAGAATTTGAGGCGTTGCTTACCCAATGGATGGAACAGAAGAATCAGGTAAAAACAACAATCCGCGACTTTAGGGAAACCATCGCGCACTTCAATCTACCGTATCTCGCCTTACCAGCACAGACTTCAAAAGACACTGCGTTGCAGGTATTCATCAACATGAATACCAATAGCAAGCCCTTATCCCAATACGACATCATTCGTGCAGAAATAGAAGGCGTCAAAGGTGTTTCACTGGATGACTATCAGCATCAGTTGAACGCAACTCACCCCAATATTCAGTATTACTACGAATTACCTTTTTTGATCCTGGCTACTTCGGCACTTATCCAAAACAAGCTACCAAACCAAAAGGGCATGTGGGATATGAGCAAGGATGAGATGGTAAACAACTGGGATAAGATGACCGATGGATTATCCAAAATGGCATTACTCTTGGAATCCCAAGGTATTCCTGATCGGGATCGATTGCCAACTAATGCTGTGTTAGCCGTGATTGCCGCTTTGTATGTCTATATTCCGGAAACTCTCGATCAAAGAGGCAAATTTGAAACATTGCTAAAAAAGTATCTTTGGTCCAGCTTTTTTACCAACCGTTATGAAAATGCAGCGGCAACCCATGCCTATAGCGATTTTGTTGCTCTCAAAAACATCATAGAAGGTAAGCAGAAAAAAGATGGCGTTCCATGGGATGAATCCGATGTACCTGTGCTCAATAGAGAGCTACATCCACTTGCTACCGAGGATGAACTCCTGCGTGTAGGTTGGCCTAAGCGGGAAAATATCCGTGGTAGGGCAATACTAGCTATTTTCAGCAAACTTGGAGCTTATGATTTTGCGGATGGGGCGCAACTTACCCGCGCTCAGTTACTCAGTGGTAAACGGCATTACCATCACGTGTTTCCGGAAGCGCTTCTAACCGAGTTCGGTATTGATAGTTGGCTGGCATTAAATTGCGCGTTGATTACCGATAAAACCAACCTAAATATCAGTAATAAAGATCCTCTGAGCTACCTCAAAGAGCGATACAACTGGACCAGCGAAGATATTGTTAATGACCGATTGAAGTCGCACCTGATCCCGATTCAAGAGCTGAGAAGCGGCGGCTACGATGGTTTAACCGAGAATGAGAAACAAGAAAAGGTAAAGCAAGATTTCAAAAACTTTATTCAGAAACGGGTTGCTTATGTTATTAAGGCGGTGGAACTATTGGTAGAAGGTAGAGATATTCACGCCTCCGATATCATCAATACGGTCGAGAACGCCCAAAGTACAAACATGGATAGTACCTCCATATGACCCAGCAAGAACTCGAAAAATACCTCTGGGGCGCAGCCACGGCGTTACGTGGAACCATTGATGCCGGGGATTATAAGCAGTATATCTTTCCCTTGCTGTTCTTCAAGCGCATTTCCGATGTGTATGACGAAGAGTTTGCCAACGCCTTAGCAGAAAGTAATGGCGATCTGGAATATGCCGCGTTTGCCGAGAACCATCATTTCCAGATTTCAGGCGGCGCGCACTGGAACGACGTGCGGGAGAAAACCGTCAACATTGGCGCAGCATTGCAGGAAGCGATGCGGGCGATTGAACAAGCCAATCCGGATACCTTGTTTGGCATTTTTGGCGATGCCAGTTGGACCAATAAAGACCGATTATCCGACGCTATCTTAACCGATCTGATCGAGCATTTCTCCCAGCACAAGCTCAACATCAGCAACGTGCCCGATGATCAACTGGGCAATGCTTACGAGTACCTGATTAAGGAATTTGCAGACGACAGTGGCCATACTGCCGCCGAGTTTTACACCAACCGCACCGTGGTCAAGCTGATGACGCTCATCATGAACCCACAACCTGGCGAAAGCGTCTATGACCCAACTTGCGGTTCCGGTGGCTTGTTGCTGAATTGTGCGTTGCATTTAAAAGAGGAACGCAAGGAATACCGCACCTTGAAACTCTACGGGCAGGAAATCAACCTGCTTACTTCCGCCATAGCCCGCATGAACATGTTTATGCACGGCATCGAAGAATTCAGCATTGTGCGCGGCGATACTCTGACGAATCCAGCCTTTCTGGAGAACGATCAGCTCAAAACCTTTAATGTCATTCTCGCCAATCCGCCATACTCGATCAAAGCCTGGGATCGCAAATCGTTTGAGAGCGATCCGTACGGACGTAATCTTTGGGGCACGCCGCCGCAAGGCTGTGCCGATTATGCGTTTCAGCAGCATATTCATAAAAGTCTGGATAAAGACAATGGCCGTTTTGCCATTCTTTGGCCCCACGGCATTTTATTCAGGGATTCGGAAGCAGAAATGCGCAGAAAAATGGTCGCCTCAGATCAAATTGAAGCGGTCATTGGCTTAGGTCCCAACCTATTCTACAACTCACCGATGGAAGCCATGATTTTGGTAGGCAATACCAATAAGCCAGCAGCAAGAAAAGGCAAAGTGTTATTCGTAAATGGCAAAGATGACGTGGTCGAGAATAAGGGACAATCCTACTTAACAAACGCACATATCAACAAGTTATACCAGGCATTCGTCGATTTCACTGACATACCGCACTACTCCAAGGTTGCGACTATAGAAGAAATACTAGCGTTAAACGGCAACATGAATATTAATTTCTATGTCAAAAAGGATAATTCTGGCAGCAGTGTCAGCTTTAGCGAAGCATTCAAAAACTGGCAGAAAGCCGGTAATGAATTAAAGAAATCCATGCAAACCCTATTTAACGAGCTGAATTAAGATGGATGATTTTGTAATGGGCCAAGTAACCGAGCTTCAACTGGATCGAAGCGATTGGCAGTTGGTTAAATTCGGCGATGTCGCGATTCAGCAAAAAGAATCCGTTGACAGAGAAAACACTGAGCTGACCCGATATGTTAAAGGTGAACATATGGGATCGGAAGACTTGCATCTAAGAGAATGGGGTGAGTTAACCGATGAATATTTAGGCCCGGCATTTATTCGGAAGTTTGAACAAGGTGATATTCTCTATGGCTCAAGGCGGACTTATTTAAGAAAAGTGGCGATTGCTCATTTTGACGGCATTACTTCCAATACAACCTTTGTGATTAAGGCTAATGAAGCCAAGCTTGATAAGCGGCTTTTGCCCTTTGTCATGCTGTCGGAAGGTTTTGCTGAGCATTCTATCCGCAACTCTAAAGGCTCGGTGAATCCCTATATCAATTGGAAGGATATTGCCGACTATGAATTTCTGCTGCCACCCAAACACCAACAAGCGAAATTGGCTGAATTGCTTTGGGCTATGGATGAGGTGGTTGAAAATGAATTATTTCTTTTGAATATACTGAAACGGTCAACTCAGAATTTCTTTGAAAACCGAGTTTGTGAGGCGCACGGTGAAAAGGTATTTCTTTCCGAAGTATTGATTCCAAAAAATGAGAAAAGCGCAGTACCTCATATGAGAGATCGATATATAGGATTGGAGAATGTCGAGTCAGGTGCATTTTTTTGTACTGATTTTTCTGATTCAAGTTCCGCAGAGGCTCAATGTAATTGTATAGATGAAGGTGATTTATGCTATAGCAAGTTGAGACCTTACCTTGATAAAGCATTTATTGCTACTTTTGACGCTGTTTCATCAACTGAATTATTGGTATACAAAACAAGGCACGTATCAAAAGCATATGTTTTGCATATCTTTCATAGCAAATCTTTCATCAACTATATTTCAGGAAAAGGATTTGGCACAAAGATGCCAAGGGTCAATCATAAAATTATTGGTGAGTTTTCAATCAAAATTATTCCAGACGAATCTGATTTACTTAAAGAAATGGCCAGATTTCAGGATTTAGAATTCAAATTAAATGTAAAACTACGAAATTCGAAATCCCTCCAAAAAAGCCTAATCAACCAAATCTTCTAGCTATGACCTTCACCGAATTGAACAGTGTTGAGCATTACATCATTCACCAAATCAGCGGCGTGAATCTGAACGCGAACAAGGTGGCAGATCCTAAAGCGAGTTATGGAGCACATTGGGTTTATCAGTCGGCAGATGAGTTAGCGCGCGGTGTTAATGAAGTGCTGGTGGAAAGCGAACTCAAAGCTGCTTTACTGCGCTTGAATCCGGAGATTGCGCAACGCCCGGAATTGGCCGATGAAGTGATCTACAAATTGCGCGCGATTTTGATTTCGGTGAATCAAATCGGTCTGGTCAAAGCCAATGAAGAGTTTTTCAAATGGCTAAGCGGTGAAAAGACTATGCCGTTTGGCGACAATAACCGCCATGTGCCGATTCGCCTGCTGGATTTTGATGACTTGACCAATAACCGCTATGTTGTGACCAATCAATTCCGCATTCATCACCGTGAAACCAAAATACCCGATGTGGTGTTGCTGATCAACGGTATTCCGGTGGTGGTCGGTGAAGTGAAAACACCGATACGCCCTTCGGTCAGTTGGCTGGATGGCGCGCATGAAATTCATACCGTCTACGAAAACGCAGTGCCGCAACTGTTTGTACCGAATATTCTGTCGTTTGCCACCGAAGGCAAAGAGTTGTTTTATGGCGCAATCCGCTGCCCACTGGAATTCTGGGCACCGTGGCGGCTGGAATCGGATAGCGGCGACATTGCCAAGAGTCTCGGTTTAGCGGAAATCGGCAAGGAATTGACCGATTTACTCAAGCCAGCGCGTTTGTTGGATATTCTGCTTAACTTTTCTTTATTTACTACCAACAAGAAGAAACAGCGCAGCAAAGTGATTCCGCGTTTCCAGCAATATGACGGCGCGAATAAAATCGTGCAACGGGTGATCGAGGGGCGAATTAAAAAAGGTTTGATCTGGCATTTTCAGGGTTCCGGTAAGTCGCTGCTCATGGTGTTCGCAGCACAAAAGTTACGCCGAGCAACGGAATTGAAAAGCCCAACGGTGATTGTATTGGTGGATCGAACTGATTTGGATACACAAATCAGTGGCACCTTTAATGCGGCAGATGTGCCGAATGTGGAAACCACCGACAGCATCAGCGAATTGCAAACTTTATTGGAACGGGACACACGCAAGATTATTATTTCGATGATTCATAAATTCCGCGATGCCAAGCCGAATATGAATATGCGCGACAATATCATTGTCTTGGTCGATGAGGCGCATCGTACGCAAGAAGGCGATCTGGGTCGGCAAATGCGCGCCGCATTGCCAAATGCATTTTTATTTGGATTGACCGGCACCCCAGTAAATCGGGCCGATAAAAACACTTTCTGGGCCTTTGGCGCGGAAGAAGATCAAGGTGGCTACCTGTCACGTTATACCTTTCATGATTCGATTCGCGATGAAGCGACCTTACCGCTACATTTCGAGCCACGCTTGGTGGATGTGCATGTCGATAAGGAGTCGATTGATCGGGCTTTTGCCGAGTTTACTGAGGGCGCGGCGCTGACCGATGAAGAAGCCGATGCGTTAAATCAGAGATCGGCAAAAATGGCGTCGTTTTTAAAATCGCCCGAACGGGTGGCTAAAATCGTAGCCGATATTGCTGTGCATTTTAAGGAAAAAGTGGATCCGCAAGGCTTTAAAGCAATGATTGTGACACCTGATCGTTATGCCTGCGTGCAATACAAAGAAGAACTGGATAAACATTTTCCTGCTGAAGCCAGTCGGGTGGTGATTTCCACTTCAGCCAATGATGCATTTGAATTTAAACAAAAATGGGCGGTGGATAAATCGGCACAGGAAAAAATTATCGATGAGTTTAACGATGCCCATTCCGATTTAAAATTTATTATCGTCACAGCCAAACTACTGACCGGCTTTGATGCGCCAATACTGCAAACGCTGTATTTGGATAAATCGTTAAAAGATCACACGCTACTGCAAGCAATTTGCCGAACTAATCGTTTATATCCTCATAAAACATTCGGCAGAATCGTGGATTATTTCGGCGTGTTTGATGATGCTGCCAAAGCACTGGAATTTGACGAAGAAAGCGTTAAACAGGTGATTACGAATATTTCGGAGTTAAGAGGAAAGTTACCGCAGGCGATGCGCGACACCTTAGCCCATTTTGCCGGTGTCGATAGAACGCAGCAAGGGTTTGAAGGTTTAGAAGCGGCGCAGAATGCTATTAACAGCAATGAGAAGAAAGATGCCTTCGCACTTGATTTTAAGTACCTGGCGAAATTATGGGAGTCGTTATCACCCGACAATATCCTGGAACTTTATAACCAGGATTACAAATGGTTGGCGCAAGTTTATGAATCGGTGAAACCTGCTTCTGACAATATCGGCAAGCTGCTGTGGTTATCCTTGGGTGCCCAGACTACGCAGCTTATCCATGAAAACATTCATGTCGGCGACGTGCATGTTCTGGAAGAGTATGTGCTGGATGCCGATGTGATTGAGGATATTTTCAACCACCCTGATCCCAAAAAAATCAAACAACTGGAAAAACTGCTGATCAAACGGTTTCAGATACATGCTGATTATCCAGTTTTTAAAAAGCTTAGCGAACGCCTGGAAGAGCTGCGTGATAAAGCCGAAAAAGGTCTGATCAGCTCGATTGAATTCGTTAAAGAATTGTGCAAAATTGCCAAGGAAACGGTTCAGGCAGAGAAAGAATTAGCAGAAGCCTTACAGGATAAAACCCCGCAAGCAGCATTGACTGAATTATTTTTAGAACTGAAAACCGATCAAACACCGGCTGTCGTGGAACGGATTGTTGCGGATATTGATGCGATTGTGCGTGTAGTACGCTTTCCCGGTTGGCAGCATTCCACTTCTGGCGAGCGCGAAGTGCAGAAGTCGTTACGCAAAGCGTTGTTGAAATATCAGTTGCATAAAGATCAGGTGTTATTTGATCGGGCTTATGCTTATATTAAGGAATATTATTGAAAAAATTCCAGTTAACCGCCACTTTGCAGTTGCTGGTTCTGGAAACAACCAGATCCGATAATAAGGAGTTTATGAATAGTTATCCTGGATCACCATAATCTCAAGCATCAAGAGAAGAATGCTATACAGATTGTTCGCGGGAACACTACTAATGCAAACAGCGGGCAGTGTTGAAGCGCGGTGCGAGGCGATTACTAGTCGATCCTGGATGATGATATGACCAAATGAAGCTGAGTTAGTACTGTTAAAGTTATATAGAAAAAATGCCCATAATTAACTGTTTGTAAATAATTTGAAATTTATGCTTTCAGTAATCGTTTCCCAGTCTACAAATAAAATACTGTGAAAAAAACGATGCTACAACAATTCTCACTAGTCAAATCGTATGCTGCTTGACAGTTTTTGGGGATTGGAAAGTATCAAATATTTATCTCTATACCGGAAATCTAGTCGAGTATTCTCAGCAAAATAAAATGTAAATGTCTGTTATAGTGGAGTTTATCTAAGATATGCTAAATTGATAAATGAACTGTACTTATTTCTACCAGTTTTTTGATTCATCGTGTAAATCAAAACAGTTAAGTGCCAATAGTATTTTTTATGAAAGAATAACTCATATGTTGAAACACTTAGTTGTAATGTGGATTGCAATTTTTTTCAACATGAATTTAGTTTTTGGGGAAATTACGAATTCACCCCTCTCTGATCCAAATAAAAGCGAGAGTGTTACAGCTAGAAATTTACATATTGATAATATTACTATTCAAGCTGCGATGGATTCAAAAGAATTTAGTTTGAGTGACGAAGATCGAAAGAGACTCATCTATGAAATTTCTCGGGATTCAAAAAAGGAAGTTATTGATTGGCATAAAGACCAATATTTATGGTTAGGTATTGCATTTTTACTAGGTGGAGGTGCTTTCATTAGATATACCGTTACTTCTGTAGTAAAAAATCAAGTGTCGAGGATGGATGAAGTCAGAGATAAGGCTATTGAAAGTACTCGACTTGCAACCGTTGAAGTAGATGAATCAAGAAAAGTTCTTGACGAGTTTAAGGACTTAAAAAGGACTATAAAGGAGGAAATTTCCAGCAATTCAAAACTTCTCAAAGAGCTACAAGATAAAGCCAAAGAACTAGATAAAACTATGTATGGTGTTTATGATGATTTAAGGGACGATTTTAGAGGTGACAAAGAATATTTAATAACTAGACTCAAAGCTCATGATAAATGGCTAAAAGCTATAGATATATCTGCAGCAGCTGCAAATAAAGTTACCGATACGCTAATTGATGATCTAAAAGGTAATGATATTGATGCGAAAATTGAGGCTGTTGAGCTTTTGCCATATTTCGCACATGATAAAGAAAAAATAGTCGGCGTACTTAAAGAAATTCTTGAAAATGAAAGTCAGAACCAATTCGGGGTGATAATTTTAAGCAAATTAGGAGAGTTTGATGCAGACGATCAGGTGTTTGATATTTTAACAAAATACTGTAACGATTTAACTAAACCTAATGTCGCTGCAGTAATCGGGGCGCTTGGCAAGCTTCAAGAAAATAGAAAAGATGATCCTGAGTTTATTAAAAAAATTGTCAGTAAACTCATAAATTTGCTTGAGTCTTTAATTAATAAGGGACAAAGTAAAAATGAGAATGAGGATGAAATTGCCAACATTAAAAACGCTATTGCATTAGCACTTAGCTATTCTGGGGAGCGAGGAGTAGAAGCGGTTCCACTCCTTATTCAATTGGTAGAGGATTCTAGTGAAAATGAGTATCGTATGTCAGCCGCAATTGCTTTAGGCAATATCGGCGAAAAAGCCATACATAGTATTCCTGCTTTGACGCTATTGTCAGATGATCCACGTTTGGAAGTGACTTCCGCAGCACAAGATGCGATTGATAAAATAAGAAAAGTTAAGTCAACCTGAGAAGTGCCATAGTTAGCAGGCTTCCTTGCTTCGTTAATGCTTCAGATTTATCAAAATCACATAATGATATTAATTGGCTTTCGATCTCTTCCTTTCGTTTTTTCAGGAATTTTTGATTAGATTGATTAATGTCTGTCATTAATATCTTTTTAATAAACTCTCTGATAGTTTTAAATACATAGAGTGCATGGATAATGCCACGTGCATTTCTGTATTCATTCTTCCATGGTGAGAAATATTTTTGGTTTGATTGATTAACTAGCGGCATTTCCTCTTCGATTAACGTGAGTTGAAGATGCATAGTTTCATGCAATATAGCCTCAGCAACTCTCAAACTATCATTGTTTATTCGCTGCGAAGGTATTGAAACAAAAATTGAAAAAGGTATATTAGGTAAGCTGTAGCTGACATCGTATTCATTATCTTCAAGTTTAAGTAAATGAATATTTCTAACCAAAGCTCTTATAGTATCAATGATGGAGTTTTCAAATTTCAGCCATTCGAAAGCATCATCAAGACACTCCTGAATGGGTAATGCCTGTAGTTCATTTGCATTATAAGAACCGATATTATTTTTCTCATTGTTTAAGGCTAATTCAAACGGCACTGGAAACACTGGAATTTGATTTTGTAATACATGAGCCAAAGGGTACAAATCTGCAATCTTTTTATTTATAAGGCAAGCTTCTGTTGAATAATTATCTTTATTAAGCCCCGTTTGTTTTTCTAAAGTTTTCCATTTTTCTTTTGCAAGCTTCTGACCTAGACAAGGAAACCATGGTGATGAGTCTGCATTGTTAAAATGTTGCAGGATGAGTGCCGTAAGTTCATTCACTCCTTACTCCTATAAAAAGAATAAACAAGAGTAAAACGTTCCCCTTCTTTAATTGTTGAAACTGCGTGGTTTGATTTGGCAGATATTTCAAATGCAAATGCGCTATTGTGTATTGGCCTGTATATCTTCCCAAGGTCATTCGGGTCAGTACTATTGAATAACATAAGCATACCGCCATTCTCATCAATCCATCCTCGATTGAGTTGTATTAGAAGCCTGTGAGTTTCCATGTCAGGAATAAAATCGTTGTGTATCCTAATTCTTTGCCCCGGGATAAGTTTGTGAGCAGTACAATCAATCTTGTCATCAAGTGTTATAGCAAATACATTTTCCATAAATATCTTAATTTGATTAAGATATTCATAGTCGCTTAGAGATACAAGGTTTGAAGGCAGGTTAATATCATAAAAACTAAATTCATATTGCTCGTAAAAGTCAGTCTCGGTCAATGACCAAGGAGCTGATTTTTCAAGCCATGACAATAGTTCCATACTAAATTCAACATTAAATGCATTTGGAGAAAACGCATGAGGAAATGGAACCTCTGATTTAGTTACAGGACCTATTCTTAGATAGGGATTCGTTGATATTCTCATTTAGGATATGTTGAAGCTTCGCTCTGATATGATTGATAATGTGTAATTGATCTCGGCAATAAACTGATGGATTATTGTATTCTGAATTGGCACTCCAACGATGAAGTGGCATACCCCCGCCGCACACATAAAGCTCTTGACAGGTTTTGCATTTTTCTGAAGTGGGGCGTTGAAGCATGTGTGATAGGGCAAATTCTTCGGACTTAAAAACATCTACAAGTTCATGCGTTTTTATATTCAATTGTTCTGAGAATCGATCAGCTCTACTGAAGTTACTTTTTAAGGTATCATTTTTAGTAATTGTTCCATCTGTATCAATCACGACAATACCAAAATCTGTGATTCCTGTACCTTCCTTAATACTTCTGCCACCCAGAATCAAGCGAATATAGTCATCCAGAATTCTAATTTTGATAGGATTTTTATCTTTTAAATATATATCAACCAGGCCCTGAAGCCATGTGCCATATTCACTCGAATCAAACGAAGCTTTACCATAGGGAAGCTTGTCATGGTTTCCATCACGATATAGAAAATCTACATTCTTAGTGCCAGTTGATTTAAAAAAGTTATAAATTTCCACTGGATTAGATTTTGGTTCAATTACTGCCAATAGTCCTGCAAAAAGAAAAGATGAATCTGAGTGTGATTTTAGTTTTTTCAGACCGGCAATAACTCGACTAAAAGTACCTTCTCCTTTATGACCAACCCTATTTGCGTTATTAATGTTTTCCGGGCCATCCAAGCTAACAGATATTGAGACACGGTATTGGGAACATAAATCAAGTATGGCTTCGTTAATTAGCATTCCATTGGACTGGATACTGATGCAGTATTTATCTGGAATTACAGAACGAAGTCGCTGCAGAAGATATTTGAGTCTTTGAAAACCCAAAAGCAATGGTTCACCACCATGTAAAACGACAGCAAAGGGTTTAGTTTGCGAGATTCTTACTTTTTCTAGGTTAGCAGCGATTGCTGAAATCGTTTCTCTAGAGATAAAGTTGGGCATATCTTCCCAACTATCATCTCCCATATTATATACATAACAGTAGCTGCAATTAATATTGCATCGGCTGGAAACCTTAATTAATACGGTATCAATCTGAATCACTTAGGATTCAACGGTTGTGACGATTGTGCACTCGATCATAGTTATAAATAGTTGACTCGCTATCATTCCTAACTTCTTCGATTAGACGGGAAAGAACGGGGCTGTCTATCTCATCAATATCAATCTCTACAAGTTGTTCATTGGGTATAGTCGTATCAAAACGGAAGTGTGGGGAGGATTGAATCATAGTAGAGTCCATTTAAAAAATTACTTTCTTTATAATATTTTTTATGTATTATTTTAAATCCAAATT
This sequence comes from Nitrosomonas oligotropha, assembly GCF_900106555.1. Lineage (GTDB taxonomy): Bacteria > Pseudomonadota > Gammaproteobacteria > Burkholderiales > Nitrosomonadaceae > Nitrosomonas > Nitrosomonas oligotropha_A. Next base: position 23,093 of record NZ_FNOE01000023.1, read on the forward strand.
TATTATAAATTTTAATCTAATATTCAATTAATTGCATTAATTTCTTTGGCGAGTCTATGGAGAATATAATTCTATTATTTTTGTGGAGAATAACATTCTGTTTTTTAAAAGAAAATATTGGTATATTTTTTCTATTTTTTATCATTCATGCAAGATCTTTATCAACAGATTACACCGCTCTTCTCCTTCCATACACCAGAAGGGATCATAGCTCAGGCATCTACCCCCTGGTTAAATTTCAACCACAATGGGTGGTCAATTTTAGACCGGTTTAACAGCTTTATTGAGTCTGCCAAATAATTGTTAGTTTTCGTCAGAGGCATCGGTACATAACACCTTCCCTTATTCTAAAATATGACTCCAACCAGCAATTGAGGCTACAGTGGATATACACAGAGTACTGGAACATTCTCAGCGCAACATAATATTACTAATTATTATTACGCTTGCAGCTCTGATGTTTCATATAGACCATAAAGCAAATAAAGCTGAAGTTAATTCAAACAGCGTTTCCTTTAACACACTTTTATTGAAAGGTGCAATCAATGGCCGTTAGGGAGGTGGAGGCAGACAGAGCGATTACATCGCGTCGTGGACGGATTCTTGCTAATCAAGGGCGGGTAGGTTCTTTGGGCATGCCACTAAAGAATCGAGCTGATACGCCAAAAACCTATGTGTTACCGGAGTAAGGAGAAAAGTTATTCCCACGCTCCCAGTAGCTACAGGCTATTCTTCCAGCCTATTTATTTGTTTCTATGGAAACAATGGGGCTACTTCACTTCCTAATGCCAAGCACGAAGATCTCGCAGAGTGCTTAAGTCCCAAGGGCCCGCTAGTACTTATCGAACTTGGCTATATTGCTAATGATGGGAATAGAGAAGCATTAGTGAATCCAAAAAAGCGCGAAGTAATTTGTGTGGCTATCGCCAGAAGTTAGGATAGCCCATTTAACCTAACTAGAAAAGTTTTGATGCGTTAACGACTACAATTTATGTTTTCGTATTGACTATTGATCCGATCACCTGAAGTTTGTGAATTCACCTAACCATAATGAATGTAATACATTCCATTATTTTATAATAGTAAGTAATGGTTCTAAACCTCACCTTGCCGGATCATTAGGATTATCTTTACCTCTTCTAATGTTCCACATTAAGTTTAAGTTTTGGTTGTTCGAAATCTTGCTGCAAATATCGAGAATTGCTAAACGAAGTGGTGCGGCGGAAAATGTCATAAACGATTCACCTTCTGTTTGTCGATAGACGTCATCTATGGCGTTCCTAATTAATTGGTGTAAGTTAAGTTGTTCGGCGAATTTGTTGAAGCGAAGTGATTTGGACCACATTTGCCAAGTTATTTCGCCTTGTCCTGGCCCTGGCTTACCACTGACTTGCGTAATCACGTAATCAACTGTTTTTGCTCTATTTTGAGTGTTTATGTAACCAATTGCATTTACATCATTATTGGATATATCCATCTGGTGCCCTATTCGCAATACCTCCCAATAAAATCGTGATATGACATATAAGTGCAACCATATTGCATATATTTTTCTTTCATTCTCAACGGATGGGCAATGCTCGACTAGTGATTCGTGAATATTGCTCCATTTTTCAGTGATGAATGGAAGTAAATCGAGTGCGCTACGCAGGTGTCGCAAGCCGTTAAGTACAGATTGCTCGAGCTCACCCGACAATTTCGCAAAAGTATTTCCCTCGATTTTAACTTTACTTCGAATGAGCTTCTCAAGATCAAATAGCAACCGTTCGAACGTGATTTGAGCTGCACCCATATGTACGCGTAAAGACCAGATTGTTTGATGTCGAGCATGATCTAAAAGCGATCCTGCTCTTTGTACTTCTGATTCAGCACGACGAATCTTATTTGTTTCTTTTGCTAATTCATTGATTTCGTCCTCAAGTGGACAAAAAGATCCATCAGGACTTTGTTCCAAGTCACTGACATGTAAGTCTAAACGAAATTTTTCGTCATACTGCGTAAGGTGTAAATGTGAGCTGTGTACCAGAAGTTCGGCCCTTGCAAGGTGGATTGCAGCATGACTAATAGCATGCTCAACATTGGCTGCAGAGCTTCCGCATGCCGCCAAATCCAAATATCGATGTGCTGTTCGAAATCGACCTTGCAAATACAATACCCTTGCGCGCAGTACATAAGCACTCGAGCGATGCCTCGTATCTTCGAATGTGTCTCGTGAGGTTTCTCGCAACATTGTTTCGTAACGTACTGCAAGATTTTCAATTGGGTTCAGTTCCGGCGATCCATTATGTGGCCATGGTTTGAATAAACCATGCCAAGGCAAACATTCTTTCCCCAATCGTGCTTTTACTTCTAACTCTGTGAAATCGCGAAGGATTCTGCGAACTCGAATTCTTCTCTTGCTGTCATTTTCTGTTGCAGAAGTTACCTTAAGTGCATTTTCAGCCCATTTGCATACGACTATGACAAGATCATACCAACCCAAGTGCGACAGAGCTCTCGCAGGATATAGCCATTGTCGAACATCCTTTTCAGGTACTTCGCTTGTGTCAGTGTTTTTGATTTGACTGTTCAACTCAGCGAATATGTTGGTGATTAATCCATGAAGTTTCTGTGCTCGATCAGGGAAATTTGTGTTGACTAGATCCTTAATATTAAGATTTCTCCTTCTCAATTCTGTTTCTAAAACCGACAGAAAATCCATCTTGACAAAGTACGATTCTCCTGCAATTCGATTGAAGAATTCGACTATAGTTTTCATCGCTTGCAATGCTTCTTCAGGCAACATCAATTCTTTGAGTGCCGCCCCTATACAATCATTGGCCCCAAATTCCCCTGGCATTGCATTGTGAGCGATCTCGAATACCTCACCAGTAATGTCACTTTCCTCACGCTGATTGAATTGGTGGGCCCAGCCGATCAATGTGTCAGGCGATGCATCAGATCGGAGCAAACGTTCGGATCTTCCGATCGCAAGCGACAATGTCTGGAGTGCGTGTAGGCGTAGTTTCTGAACGTAACTTGCAAGATCAAAGCAAGCACTCTGCTCGTCATTCGGATTCACCACACTCGTTAGTCCAATACTGTTTAAGAACCACTGAAGAACGTCAGGATATTCGGAACTATCCGAGCTGGCTTGCGAAGGGTTATTTAATCGATTGTAGATTCTTGTCAGTATTACACATACTTCGTCGTTGACCGCTATATGTGATGTTTCTCGCCCCTCTATTATTGGTAAACGCAATATTGCGCACATTACCATCAGAATTCTTAGCACTGCCACACGATGGTACAGATATTCATAAAATGCTTGAACATCTTGTGTTAACAGGAAAACGTCAACATACATTGTTCTAGCTGCTGCAAAATGCAGTGAAGCGGATAGTGCTCCTTGAATAATTACGCGAGCACGCCGACAAGCATCGTTTGCATAGCGTTCTTTCCATTTCAGAATCACGTTGCCAACATGGAGATCAGAAGTAAGTCCTCCATAGAATAGTTCGTGAATACTTTTCTCAAGTCGGATTCGTCCGCCTTGGTGGATTACAATATTATGGTTTTTCTGAAGTGATCTTAGTAACTTGTCTACGTAGTTATGTGCATCTTGGATAGTTCCACTTGGATTAGGAATTGAAGTAGATGCGATAAATGATTCCGTTTCTGGCAAAAACCAGCGCTCCGTTAGAGATCGCACGACAGGGATGGAGAGAGGACGGCGAAAAACAGATAATACAGCTACAAGTGCAGCAGATTTCAGTTCATCAATTGGATTTGAATCTTTCTCAGAATGCTTTGCATACCTTGAAATGGCTTGCTTTAGAAGTAGTATCGAAGCGACTCTTTCTTCTAGTCCTTTCGCAGTTTGAGTGGCCGTTCTGACATCCCAGACTTTGTTAAGGGCAAGCGGGGGATTCCCAGCTTTGACTAGAGTCTTATGTACGTGCAAGCATGAATTGGAAGTCAAATAACTTAATGATTCTCTGATGTTTTTCATAACGCCAAGTGTCGGACAGTCGCCAAGCTCTGTGCTTAATTGCCTCGGCTGTTCTTTATTAACTGCGAGAACAATATATGAGTCACGAAAAAAGCGCATTATTTCATCATTATTTGTGGATGGAGTGTTCATCGTACTGGGGCATAAGAGTTTTACTAAAAATCTATGCAGTGCGTTGACTCGAGTGCGAAACTCCTCGACGAGCGTGTCATGTCGTGTGCTATCAACTTTTTGGAGTAACTCATAAGTTGGGATTCCGTGGTGCATCATCTGCGTGCGGCCAAATGATTCTAGAGCGTCAAACACGATTACATAACGTCCTCGCCCAAGCATTTCACCGATCCTGTCGACTGTCTTCTGTAGAATGTCATCAGGTACATCACCTTCTACAGAATCTACGATTGCGATTCGTGATGCATCAGGATCATAAGTACGGAAATAATCAAATAGTTCTGAGACGACGCCAGATACAGTATGATGCGATTCAAGATCAATCCATATTGGATGATACTGATAGCCCAAATATGCCACAAAATCCCCCGCGGCGAGAGTTGTGCAACTTGATGCCAGTTGATTTTGTTCATCCGTAATGTCGTGGATAAATAGTTGTATCGGTTTTCGTAATTCGCATCGAAGCTCGGTCTGATGAAATTCTACAGAACGTGCCAATTCGCCGGTGTCGGAGCGAATAGGCAGCCCTCCTAGCGCTGTGTAACTAACGGGAGATGATTGGTAACCTTGAGAGTATGCAAAGTACCAATCCTGAAGAAATGCTCCGGCATCGTCGATTTCGCAAATATATACAGACTGATGACATTCATGAAGCATTTGTCTGAGTGTGACACTGATCGTGCCGGGTCCCTTCAGCCACAGAATGCGGCGTAGATTCGGAATGGCACTTGATGTTGCGATTGCCTGCAACAACTGCATGATTCGGCGCTCCGAGCCAGAGAATCCTAAAACCACAATCAGCGCATTTTCAGGCAAGTATCGAAGTACATCTGCTTGAGCGTCTTGCTCAAGTGGATTTCTGAGCCCTTCTCCGAGACGGAGTCCATAGGATGATCCGTGCAGTTTTAGAAGAGAGAAACTCCGCCGGACGAGTTCAGCATCAGGAAGATCAGCATCTCGGTGAATGTCAAATACCTTTGGTACTATGCCGCTGTCCCGAAATGCTTGTTCGAGAAGGTTATCAAAGTTTGTCGTAAGAATTAAGGGGATGTCGACAGAACTACGCAAAAAAGTGAGATAACGATGTGCTGTTGTGGGAGAACGAGCTTCCCCAAATGATGTAAATAAAGAGTCAACCAAATCGAAATCGCCTTCACAAAGGCGGTCTAGGAGCGATTCCCAATCACCGTAGAGCAATTCTGGTTGAGTGTCAGGCGCGTCTTGAATTGCAGCATACCACTTCTTCCATAGGAGCCATTCTCTCAAGGCTGCTTTCGAGGTTCCTTTTTCGCGAAGCCGAAGGTCTTTCCGGAGTCCCCATTGAACAATCGCACGTAAATGATCTCTCAAGTCGAGAATAGCTGTCGTCTTGCTTTCTGCTGCAACTACTGGGGTGATGATGAACTTGGTAATTTCATTTTGGGAAGTATTAGTAGGGGGAATGGTTCGAAAGCGGTAGTAACTAGGAAGGATGTCTCTAGAAAGGAGATCAAGTAGTTCTGGCCTGGAAGATTCAAGCAAAATACGTGATGCAATTTGCCTGCTCCGATACTGCTCCTGATCACTTATGAGTTGTGCATCGCGAATTAGAAGGCGCTTGAGGCCAATTCCAAGAGTAGCATTGTCATCGCACTCGACAATCAACTCTATCTTTCCCTTAGCGTGTTTCAGAAGAGCATCAGAATTAACCAGCGAATTCGGTTTAGAATCAGGAATACGATCCAACCATTCCCAAAGATCGGAATCAAGCTGTCCAATTCTGGGCCATCCGAAGTCGCGAAGGAATCTGCTTGGATGTGCTTGGTACTCTCTGGCAACTTCATTCTTTGGAGTCTCGATACCAGGGTATCGATGCGAATATACCGCATGCTGAATTGCGAAATCTACCTTCGATAAGTATTCAACAATAGCGCTGATTGAAGGATATCCGGAAGGCAGCGATATTCCTGCGCCTAGGAATGGTACGATTGGACGAACTCTACATTGCTTTTTGAGCAAATCGATTGCGTCTAGATACTCAATGTTTTGATCTTGCAGGTCAGCCATTTTAAGGGTATATGCAAAAAATACTTTGTTGAGTGTGAAAAATACGTAAAAGCTAGAATGTAGTCAAACTCACTATTGAACGCAACAATTGTTAATCAACACCCAAAATCTACTACTTGTCAACATCGACTCCATACCAGTCAAATTTTCAGCGTTCTTTTATTCTTAAGTGCATCTATTAGGGTTAATGTAGCTTTTTCCCCATCATATGTAATGGCTACATCTTTGCCAGCAATAGGTTTGCCATCAACAGCCTTTAATTGATGCACAATAAAATCCTTTTTGATCTGTTGATAGAACACAGCATTGTCTTTATCAACATGAATAATTTGCCCTTCATACCGATTCTTTTCAACAGGTATTTTAGCTAAATAAATATTGTAGACACCCGGCTTGATACCTTCCTCAACCTTCTTGATGGTACCCATTGTTTCCCATTCATTATTATTCTGAGTTTGTAGAATCTTTTGTCCATTCATTACAATCATTCGTAGCTTTGCGGGTGTCGTCATTTCAAATTAGTTGTAAGTAGGATTACTAGCAAGACTAAATTATCCTGCTTCCTGTTGTCCGGCAATTTCTTCCAGTATTTTCATGAGATCGAAAGACTCCGATCTTTCCATACCATGCAAAAAAGCGATCAGTTGTAGTGCACCGCTTCCCTTGGCTGAGAAGCTGCCATCTTGCAGTGCTTTGATGGTGAATTGAACGATATTTGGACAATTTCTGCCTTGCTCAAAATAATCACTAATCTTGGTTTTTAGTAACTCTTTATTATCGCTAGACAGATCACGCATTAAATCCTGTGGCTTGCGCTTGTCTTTCTTAATCAGATTGTAAATAGAGTCTAACAATGAATTCGGGGTGGATTGTTTCTGATCGTTGTTGTTATCTGGGGCCGTATTCGATTTGCCTTCAGCATTGGATACTCGATCATCCGCAGAATTAGATTGGGGCGTTTTTTTCAGCCTTAAGAATTGACTGAATTGGTATACATCCAATCGAGATATTTCTTCTTGCGTACTGAGTGCCAGCCAAGTGATTACTTCCTCTTTATTGGCTTTATAGAGCCTTGTTAAATCATAGAGTGCTGTGACATCGGTGCAGCGGCCTGACCGGTACACTTCACCTAAAGGATCAGGCAAATCAAGAAGTGAGGCATGCATGGTGATATAAGGATTGGTTTTGCCAATCAGCCTGGCAATTTCAGACTTGGTTTTGCCGCCTGCAAGTTGTCGCCCAATAAAGTCAGCAATCTCTCTGGAGGTTAAATCATCTCTTTGCAGATTCTCGATTACCTGATCTGCTTCACTGTAATCGGTGTCAATGAATGCTGGAATCTTTGTTAATCCGGCATTAATGCTGGCACGATAACGTCTTGCGCCATGATTAATAATGTAGGTTCCCGGTTTATCCGGATTTGGGCGTACCGATATCGGTGATTTTACTCCACGTAATTTAATCGTCTCCGTTAATTCTCGTAACGTTTCCTGATTAAATTCCTTCCGGGGTTGATGGATATCTTCGCTGATCAGCGTGATGTCAATTTCTGTTGCACCGATAGGTGCAGCAAGCCCTTTTTTATTTTCCTTTTTTCTTTCTGTCATTTTATCTTGGCCTAACTTGCGCTCGTTATACCAGGCAGAAATATTTATTTGGATTAAATAATTCCACCAATCTATGATTAGAAAGCCAAGAACTATGGATGCAATCATTAAAAAATAAAACCGCGCAAAAAGTCGTCTTTGCACTTTCTGTGTTTTTGTTCTTCTTGTTCAGTTTATTATTGAATGCTTAATCTCTCGTATCAGAAAACCGCAGACGTTTTCAGATTCTCCAGATGTTCCATCAGTTACTCATCCATCCTCTATTCATATTATTCTAAGCTAGCTATTAAAATTAAGTATATTGATATAAAAATCAATAATTTGATAAATTTAAAGTTTAAATTTCTATTTTAAGCCTACTATTAATAATTATCTATAGAATATGTATATAACGAAACTATTATTTAGCCCTCCATTGAATTAATGAATTTATGTTTTTATTTTGAATTAAAATAGCAGCAATATTACTGCAAAACAATGGTGCTGATTAGTTAAGCTGCTTAAACCCTAAAAATGGCAGGGCTATTATATGTACAATTTAATCTTAATCACAAATATTTTGCGTATCCTTGATGAAAGGGATATGACCAAATCAGAATTGGCAGAGAGGGCGGGAGTTTCCATTTCTTTTTTTACTGATCTGACCAATGATAAAGCCAATCCATCACTCAGAATTATAGAGGCAATCGCAGAAGCACTTGAGACTCCACTACCAATGCTATTGGATAGTTCGGATATGAGCTCGGCTGATCTTGAAGCATTAACCAATCGAAAGCTAAAGCATTTGCCTAAAGGCTTCGTCTGGAAAGGGGGCGTTCTGAGTGAATTTGAGGCGTATCAGGTTGAGCAATGGGATAAAAAGAACAGGGCGTTTTTATTAAAAAATAAAAGTAAGAAATAAACAAAGTAATAAAAAGCAGTGAAAAAAGTATTGCGCAAAATATAATTACGTTATATTGTAATGTCATGTGTAAGTTGTTGGAGTATTCGCATGACGCTGCAAGATCAATTACCTCACATCACAACAGTTAAAGATCGCGCTAAGAGCAAGCTGGAGCGCGATGCAAGAGAAATACTGTCTGCATTGCAAGATCCTGAGACGCTTGAAATCATGGTCAATGCCGATGGTCGTATCTGGCAGGAGAAGCTGGGTCAAAAGATCCAATATATCGGAAATATCCAGTCTGCCCAGGTCGAAGCGGTCATCAAAACAGTTGCAGGCTTCCACGGCAAGGAAGTCAATCGATTCAACCCGATGATTGAAGGTGAGTTCCCGCTCGATAATTCGCGCTTTGCCGGTCAGCTACCCCCCATTGTTTCATCCCCCACATTTGCCATCCGTAAAAAAGCCATCAAGATTTTTACCCTTGAGCAGTATGTAGAAACTGGTGTGCTATCGTGCAGACACTCTGATGTCATAAAAGATGCCGTACTCCAGCACCGCAACATTTTGGTCATAGGTGGCACCGGATCAGGCAAGACCACTTTGATTAACGCTATCATCAATGAAATGGTTCGCAGTGACCCGGATGAGCGCATCTTTATATTAGAAGATACCGGCGAGATTCAATGCGCTGCGCAGAATTTTGTTCAGTATCACACCACACTCGATGTCGACATGACGCAATTGTTAAAAACAACCTTGCGTATGCGTCCGGATCGCATTCTGCTAGGGGAGGTCAGGGGCCCTGAAGCGTTAGACCTGCTAGATGCCTGGAACACCGGCCATGAGGGTGGGGCTGCAACTTTGCACGCCAATGATGCGCTATCAGGACTCACCCGTCTGGAATCCCTGATTTCACGCAATCCTTCAGCGCCGAAAGAAATTATGCCATTGATCGCGGAGGCGGTTGATATGGTCGTGCATATCACGCGCACACCCCACGGTAGGAAGATTCAGCAGATTATCGAAGTACAAGGTTTTAAAAGAGGAAGTTACCAAATCAAAAAGTTGTAAATCATCCATAGGAGCCAGTCTATGAAACTGATTCATATCAAGGATATCTCTCCATTCTTTTGTTTCTTCTCAATCGTTTTTTTGTTTGCGCTGTTGTTTTCAACCGATAACGCACAGGCCGCTGTTGGCGCAGGTGGTGCGCTTCCCTATGAAACCTGGCTGGTTAATCTCAGAAATTCCGTTACCGGCCCGGTTGCTTTTACCCTATCTATCGTCGGCATTGTGGTTGCAGGTGGTATTCTGATCTTTGGCGGTGAGCTCAATGCCTTTTTCCGTACCTTGATTTTTATCGTGCTGGTTATGGCATTACTCGTGGGGGCCAACAATATCATGACCAATTTGTTCCAGGGTGCGGTTATTCCGGCTGAAGCACTCCATACAATCTTTGAGTCAGAAGAAACTATCCCTCAAAGTTAGCCAAACAGGAGGCAAACTCATGGCGCTTCGAACCATACCTATCCGTCAATCGGGTAACCGTCCTAACCTGTTTATGGGTGGCGACCGGGAGCTGGTTATGTTTTCTATCCTGATTGCAGCCACTTCAATTTTTGTGGCTATGGAAATTAAGGCCACACTTTTCGGCATAGCACTGTGGATCTTTGCACTGTTTGCGTTACGACTGATGGCTAAAAATGATCCGCAACTGCGCCATGTGTACCTGCGCCAAACGCAATACAAAAAATACTATCCGGCGCGCAGCACTCCTTTTTATGACAATACCCGCCAGCAGGAGAAACAGCACTCATGATTTCCGCCATCGCAATTCTTATCGCAATGTGTGGTGCTGTGCTGCTTCTGATACTGTTTATCCGTATCCGTGATGCTGGCAAAGAACTAAGACTGGATCAACATCGATCCAAAGAAATGGGCTTTGCTGATCTGCTGGTGTATGCGGCGGTGGTTGAAGATGGTGTGATTGTGGGCAAGAACGGTTCATTGATGGCCGCCTGGATATTTTGCGGCGATGATACGGCGAGCAGTACCGAGATTGAGCGTGAGCGGGTGTCGTTTAGGATTAACCAGGCTTTATCCCGTCTGGGCAACGGCTGGATGATTCATGTCGATGCCATCAGAAAACCGGCACAAGGTTATTCAGAGAAAGCGTACTCCAATTATCCCGATCCTGTTACCGCTGCCATTGATCAGGAGCGGCGCAATCTGTTCGAGCGTATTGGCACCATGTATGAGAGTTGCTTTATCGTATCACTGACATACTTGCCACCGATGTTGGCACAGCGCAAATTCGTAGAACTCATGTTTGACGATGAAGCCCAAGCACCGGATCAAAAAGCCAGAACACAAGGATTGCTGGAATATTTCCAGCGCGAATGTGCCAACTTTGAATCCCGATTATCCGGCGTATTTCATCTGTCGCGTTTAAAAAGCCGCAAGCTGGTCAATGAAGACAGTACAACCATCACGCAGGATGATTTCTTACAGTGGTTGCAATTATGTGTGACCAGCCTGGATCATCCGATGGTGTTACCTGCCAATCCCATGTATCTGGATACCTTGCTCGGTGGTCAGGAAATGTGGGGCGGGGTTGTGCCCAAGATTGGCCGCAACTTTGTTCAAGTGGTATCGATTGAGGGTTTCCCGCTCGAATCCTCACCCGGCATGTTAAATCTATTGTCAGAGTTGCCAGGAGTATACCGCTGGTCATCACGATTTATCTTCATGGATACGCATGAAGCGGTGAATCATCTGGAAAAATTCCGCAGACGCTGGAAACAAAAGATCCGTGGATTCTTTGATCAAGTGTTTAATCTGCAAAGCAGTAATATCGATGAAGACGCACTGAATATGACGGAAGATGCGCAATCCGCGATTGCTGAGACCAATAGCGGCTTTGTCGGCCAAGGGTACTATACCAGCGTGGTGGTGCTGATGATGGAAGACCGCGCGGCGTTGGAAGAAGCCGGGCGCAGAGTTGAGAAAGCAATCAATCATTTAGGATTTGTTGCACGAGTTGAGACGATTAACACGATGGATGCCTATCTGGGTAGCCTGCCTGGTCATGGTGTTGAAAATGTGCGCAGACCCCTCATCAATACCATGAATCTGGCTGATCTGTTGCCGGTTAATACCATCTGGACAGGTAAACCCATAGCACCCTGTCCGATGTATCCACCCAATTCACCACCACTGATGCAATGTGTGACACAGGGTGCAACGCCATTCCGGCTGAATCTGCATGTGCGCGATTTAGGTCACACCTTCATGTTCGGCCCCACCGGAGCCGGTAAATCCACGCACCTGGCATTGATTGCCGCGCAATTGCGGCGTTATCCAGGTATGTCGATTTATTGCTTTGATAAGGGACTATCGATGTACCCGTTGACCAAAGCCGTGGGTGGACAGCATTTCACGGTAGCGGGCGATGATGAGTCGCTGTCTTTTTGTCCCTTGCAGTTCTTGCAGTCCAAGGGGGATCGTGCCTGGGCGCTGGAATGGATTTGTATGATGGTAGAACTTAACGGCATCACAGTCACGCCTTTACAGCGTAACGAAATCAGTCAGGCCATTACTAGCATGCATCAAAGCGGCTCAAAAACCTTATCGGATTTGTCAGTGACGATCCAGGATGAAACTATACGCGAGTGTCTTCGGCAATACACCATCGATGGCATGATGGGGCATTTACTCGATGCTGAAGCCGATGGATTGAATCTCTCGACCTTCACCACATTCGAGATCGAGGAATTGATGAATCTTGGTGATAAATATGCACTGCCCACATTGTTGTATCTGTTTCGGCGCATCGAGCGCAGCCTGCATGGGCAACCTTCCGCCATAATTCTGGACGAAGCCTGGCTGATGCTGGGTCATCCGGTATTTCGCGCCAAGATCCGCGAATGGCTCAAGGTTATGCGTAAAAACAATTGCTTGGTATTGATGGCAACCCAAAGCCTGTCGGATGCGGCCAGCAGCGGGATTCTCGATGTGATTGTCGAATCCACGGCCACCAAGATATTTCTACCCAACGTATTTGCGCGTGATGAAGAGGCATCAGCACTCTATCGGCGCATGGGCCTCAACACTCGTCAGATTGAGATCTTGGCTTCAGCTATTCCCAAACAGCAATATTACACCGTGTCCGAGAACGGCAGACGACTCTACGACCTGGCACTCGGGCCATTGGCGCTGGCTTTTGTGGGATCTACGGATAAGGAATCGATTGCAACCATCAAAAACCTGCATGAGAAGCATGGAGACAAATGGGTTCAAGAATGGCTGGCAATCAAGGGGTTAACGTTATCTGATTATGGAGTGGCCGCATGAATATGATCCACGAACTATTCAAGTTAAAGCCGGATGCGGATGAGACTATGCGCGCCAATGACGACAGGATGGAAGGCGGTCGCCGCTGCGGTGAAAATGAAAACCCCTATCTATCAGCACGGCGCACTTGGAATGATCATATGCGCGCAGTGCAAGCATCACGCAATATGTGGCAAATGTTGGCCATACTTTGCTTATTGATTGCGCTGGCAGGGGTGGGTGGTGTGATTGCTATCGGCAGCCAATCCAAATTCATCCCTTATGTCGTGCAAGTCAATAAACTGGGTGAAGCCATCGCAGTTTCCCGTGCGGATATTGCAGCTGTGGCCGATCAGCGCGTAGTGCATGCATCGGTGGCATCGTTTATTAATGATTTGCGCATGGTCACACCGGATGTCGCCTTGCAGCGGCGTGCTATCTTTCGTGCGTATGCCATGTTATCCAATAACGATCCCGCAACAGTAAAAGCGAACGAATGGTTCAATAGTAGTGAAACCAGCAGTCCTTTCAGACGCGCTGAAACACAAACGGTTAATGTTGAAATCATATCAGTGATTCCCCAATCGCCAGAGACCTGGCAGGTCGATTGGCTGGAGAAAGTCTATGACCGGCAAGGGCACTTAACCGAGCCGCCTTTCAAAATGCGTGCATTATTGAGAATCTATAACAAGCCGACCACACAAAGCACGACGGAAGAACAGATCAGAAATAACCCGCTGGGTATTTATATCCAGGATTTCTCCTGGTCGAAACAAACATAAAGGGGTCACTCATCATGAAACCGTTATTCGCTTTAAGTATCCTGAGCACATTTATTTTGTCCATCGGATTCGTTGCCCCAAGCTATGCTAACGGCTTGTCTGAAGCGTATTTCACCGATAAGAATCCTCAACTCACTCCACAGGAACGTGCCGCCATTGATCTGGCCAAGAAGTGGCAGGCAGTCAATCCTAGCGGTACAAAGCCGGTTGCAGGGCCGGATGGATCCATCCGCTTTCTGTTTGGCTCACAGCAACCCAGCATCGTCTGTGCGGTATTGCAGGTATGCGATATTGAATTACAGCCGGGTGAGCAGGTTAATTCCATCCACCTGGGCGATCAGGCTCGCTGGCTGATTGAACCGGCAGTAACCGGTCAGGGATCTGCTGAAGTGCAACATTTGATTGTAAAGCCACTGGATGTTGGTCTGGAAACATCACTAGTCGTTACGACCAACCGGCGCACGTATCACATGCGTCTGCGATCTCACCGGGGCGATTTTATGCCGAGAGTCAGTTTTACTTATCCGGAAGATGCGCTGATTAAATGGGATGCGATTAGAGATAAAGAAAGCCATGCAATGGGAATCAGGAAATCACGCACTCTTCCTGAAACCGGAGAATATCTGGGCAATCTGGATTTTGCGTATGCAGTGTCTGGCGATGCTGCCTGGAAGCCACTGCGGGTCTATAACGACGGTCAGAAAACCATCATACAAATGCCTGCCATCATGGCGCAGACAGAAGCACCGACTTTGTTACTGCTGAATAAGGAGGGCGGCATTTTTAGCGATGATGAAACGGTCATAGTGAATTACCGTTTGCAGGGCGATCGCTATATTGTGGATACCGTATTTGACAAGGCGATTCTGATTGCGGGAGTGGGTGGCAATCAAAGCCGGGTGACGATTACGCGGGGGAATTGATGATGAATAAAATGATCACCGCATCCAATGCTGTTTTTATTCTCATGCTGGTTTTATCGCTATTGAATGGCTGTGCTACGCAACCGTATGGCAATTTTATTCAAAATCCTTCAACTACATACAGCAAAGTCATGGCGGATGACGTGACAGCCCAAATAGTGCGGCTGTATCCGGCTGCCAATACGCAGTTTAATTTGCGCCATGAGGTTAATGATCCATTTGGTAAAGCTTTGATTGAAAACCTGCGTCTTGAAGGGTTTGCGGTTCAGGAAACGATTCAACAATCAATTCAGCAGCAAATCTTTGCTGCGCCGAATCAGCCTGATACTGAGTCGCAAAAAGGCCTGGCCTTGAGTTACATCATTGACCAATCGGGTGATTTGTATCATGTCAAACTCATGATTGACGATATGCGATTGTCGCGCGCATTCAGTGTGCAGGCCGACAGTATCCATCCTGCCGGTTTTTGGGTCAGAAAGGAATAAGGAGCTAAGGGTGATGTCAACCAATTCTAAACTCCTGTCGCCCGATTCATCCCCGGATGTAGTTACCACAAGTGTCGGGGTGCGGCGCGTCAATAACCTGCCAATTGTTATCTTTGGCGCGATCATGCTGATATTCATGTTGCTTATGATGATCGTCGCCATGAATCGTGCAGCTGAGCGCGGTCAATACGATTTTGATGGTAATCATGACACGCAGTCGAGCAATTCCTTTGCCTCACTGATTGCCAAAGACTATATCGGCGGCATTATCGAACCCAAAAATCAGACTAAAACTCCTGATTTAACCGAAAAAGCACCCCTACATGGAATCATCATTGAGCGACCATCAGATCTAGATCGGCCGCCTTTGCCGCCATCAGCTAATGCACCGGATCCATCGCTTCACGCTGATATTGCCCATATTCGGATGCTGAAACGTCAGCAACTGGAAGAAGCGATCAAGGCTAAAACCAATGTGAATGTCGTTGCACCCAGAAGTACCGGATCATCCCCGGATTTAGCCAACACCAGTGCACCTAAAACACGTGATGAAATGTTGGCTAAATTGGCATCGGTGCGTCAACAGATCGATGCAAACCTGCGTGAAGATCCAACGGCCGCCTATCATGCGCGTCTGGCGCAGTTGCGGCAGGATAGGGGAACGGGCGTGGCGGGAGGAATGGGAGCGCGTAGGGGTGATGAATTCATGGACGATGGCGCTCCTCGATTGCTCGATGATGATGTGAACAGACAGGCTCAAGATTATTCGCGCTTTGATTCAGCAGAAGGAGAAGCGCGCTGGAAATTGAATAACGAAATCCAAAAACCAGCATCGCCTTATGTCTTGCAAACCGGGTTTGTCATACCGGCAACTTTGATATCCGGAATTAATTCCAGCCTGCCTGGGCAGATCATGGCGCAGGTGAGCCAGCATATTTATGATTCACCCATCGGTAAATGGCGTTTGATTCCGCAAGGATCCAGGCTAGTGGGTACTTATTCCAGCGAAGTGGAATTCGGTCAGGCGCGTGTGCTGGTTGCTTGGCAGCGCATTATCTTTCCGGATGGTAAAACGATGGACATCGGTGCTATGCCGGGTGCTGATGGGGTGGGTTATGCCGGATTTAGCGATCTGGTGAATAACCATTACCTGCGCATCTTTGGTTCAGCCCTGATCATGTCGGCGATTGTTGCCGGTGCCACATACAGTCAACGTGATGCGGGTGGTGCGTTCGGGCGGCAAAATGCCGGTAGCATTATGAGTCAATCGCTCGGTCAGCAATTGGGGTTGGTAACCGCCAATCTCATTCGGAAAAACCTGAATATTTCCCCAACGCTTGAAATCAGACCGGGGTATCGCTTCAACATCATTGTGACCAAAGACATGAGATTTTCTAAGCCATATCAATCATTTGATTATTAATGTAAGGAGTGCTTGAACATGACAAACAGTAAAAATCGAGCCGCCCAGTTGATCATAATGCTGCTCGTACTCGGTAATGCCGGTTATTCATCGGTTATCAAAGCTGGCGGCCTTGCTGTCATTGATATAGCGAACATCAAACAAACCACAACGACTGCTATTGAGAATGTGGCGCAGACACTGAAGCAGATCGAGCAGTATCAGACGCAATTGCAGCAATATGAAAACATGATCCGCAACACGCTGGCTCCACCGGCCTATGTCTGGGCGCAAGCGCAATATACGATGAACCGGTTGCTCTATCTGACCAATACCATACGCTATTATGAGCAACAGTATGGCGGGCTGGATGGTTATATGCAGCGGTTTCGCAATGTTGAATATTATCGAGGCTCGCCTTGCTTTAATTTGCAGGAAAAATGCAACGACTCCGCCTGGAAACTGTTAAAAGACGGACAAAATACCAGTACCGATGCGCAAAAAAACGCTAATGATTCGCTCTTGCGTGGTTTGAATGAACATCAAAACCAGATTCCACTGGATGCCGCTCACTTGCAAGTCTTACAACAAAGAACCGAGTCTGCCCAAGGACAAATGGAAGCCCTGCAATATGCGAATCAATTGGCCGCGTACCAGGCAAATCAGCTGCTGCAAATGCGCCAGATGCTGATCGCGCAGCATAATGCCGCCAATACGCAAAGTCAGGTTGAGGTAGATCAAAAAGCCATGCAACAAGCCGCGCGTGAGGCAGCAACCAAGAGATTGAGTCCTGAAATACTGCCAGTTGGTAGAAACTGGTCTGTAAGAGATGCCTTTTGAAACACTTACTCTAGGAGATACCAATGAAAAAAAGTCATTTGTTTGTTGCAGTGATCTGTTCATTATCTTTGTTGCTGTTGTCAGGGTGTTATAAGGATGGCGATGGCAAGCTTGAATTGAAGGAGCCTAAGAAAGAATTAAGTGAAATGCCACCTGGAATTAGATGGACTATTAACGGGCCAGTAGATGAAACGGGTAATCCAATTGAATTAGAAAAACTAAAATAGTTGTCGCCTAGAATTGAGAGAAGAATCAGGAGATCAAACGTATGTATAAACTATTATGTGTCTTATTAAGTACCTTGCTTCTGATATTTCTTTCTACAAAGGCATCTGCTGAGTTGGCCTACATTGATCCAGCAACCAATCAGAGCGTGCTGGATCAAGTTGTCCAAAAGTTTTGGACAAAGGTTAAGAGCTGGCAAAATGTTGTTCAAGCCGCGGCCGAGCGATTGTTCTGGACGTTGGTGCTCATTTCGATGGTGTGGACATTTGGAATGATGCTGTTGCGCAAAGCCGATATCGCGGATTTCTTTGCCGAATTCACCCGTTTTATTATTTTTACGGGGTTTTACTTCTGGCTACTGACTAATGCCGTATCAGGACACAATATTGCAGGCACTATCATAGATTCGATGCAGCAATTAGGTGGAACTGCCGCCGGTTTGCCGAGTGGTGCCAGTCATGCAAGTATCATGCACACAGGTGTTTTAATCTGGAACCAGGCGACGAATAGCCTTACATTCATGCAGCCCATGGATAGTCTCATAGGTTTTGTCATTTCGTTAATTATTTTAATTATTCTGACAGTAATTGCGGTTAACATGCTGCTTTTGCTGATATCAGGATGGGTGCTCATGTATGCGGGTATCTTCTTTTTGGGATTTGGCGGCGCACGCTGGACATCCGATATTGCCATCAACTACTTTAAAACAGTTCTGGGTGTCGGTATTCAGCTATTTGTAATGCTTTTGATTGTTGGTATTGGCAGTGATCTGTTATCCAGTTTTTACGCCAAAATGGGTAAGAATGTTCTGAATTATGAAGAGCTAGCAGTCATGCTGATTTTTACGATTGCATTTTTTGTATTGATTTCCAGATTGCCGTTGTTGCTCGCTGGCATTGTAACAGGCAGTAGTATAGGTTCGGCTGTCGGAATTGGCAGTTATAGCGCCGGTGGTTTTATGGCAGCAGCCGGTACAGTGGCGGCTGTTGCATCTTATGGCGGAACACTGGCAGCCGGTCGGCTGACAGCGGCAAGAAGCGTGGGGACGGATGCTTTGCGTAGCGCTATTGAAAAAGGGCAAGCCCAGGAATCAGCGAGTATGAACAATATTTCGCAAGGAAGGGGTAAATAATGAATAAGGCATTTAAGCGATTCGCTCGATGATGGATTTGCCTCTGGATCTGCAAGAAAGAGTGGTGTGCTCAATTACAGCAGCCATCAAGTATGAAATACCAGCCAATATTTTGCTGGCGATAGCCGAAAAAGAGGGCGGTAAACCGGGTCAATGGGTGCGTAACAGTAACGGTACTCATGATGTCGGCTCAATGCAATTTAATACCGCATATCTTCAAGATTTATCCAAATATGGCATCACTCCTGATCATGTAGCAAATACGGGTTGTTATGCCTATGATCTGGCCGCATGGCGTGTGCGGTTACATATCAATAATGATAAAGGCGACATCTGGACAAAAGCAGCCAATTATCATTCGCGTACGCCAAAATATAATGCAAAGTATCGCGCTGATTTGATTGTCAGGGCGGTGAAGTGGGCGGACTGGTTGGAAGATCGATCCCTTTCGTCAAATACCCATAATCAGTAAGAATTCTTTTCCACAAAATCTTTGGATAAAGCTGTAGATGAATGCGCTAATGAGTCGGTCCTGCAAAACACTTGGAAACCGAATAAATGTTCGAATTCATGCGAATTAGCAAACGCCGAAATCCCTGAGAATTTATACTATTCTTATCAAAACCTGAGGGAATGAGGGGAAACTTAAATGTCGGCTGATGACTTTTTTCATGCTCGTCTAGACCAGATGATTGATCTGCACCACCCCTTGGTGGTATTGACAAATCGACTGCTGTAGCCTCAGATCAAAGAAGCGCTTGCACCAGCTTTTGAACGTAAGAACCGTCAATGCATGCATCAAAAGCTGAATACGTGAAGAATGAATTTCAATTCATTCGTCCCGATGCTTCAAAATAACTGTCCGCTGTCAATGTAAGATCGCGCGTTATGCACTGACTTATAAGTAAAAAAACAGGAGCGATAGCTCCTGATTATTCGGTTGTACAATAAGCCCCAAGCGATTATACGATTATATTTTTAATAATTAACATCTTATTACTACTTAAAATATTATTTTTTCTATTCTAGAATGAGCGGTTATCACCTTGATAATTAGTGAAAAATCCTACAGCAATAATAATAACTCCCATTGCAATAAAAAAGTTGCTAGCTAAAATCTCGTCGGAGAAACTAAGGGCAAAAGGTGCAATAATTAATGCTGGCCCAACAACGCGCTCAATCCAACCTTGTACAATAAATGGTATAAGCTTAAAAGCGGCAGTGGGAAACCCGGAAATTAGCGTCACAACAAGATGAGCTGCTGCTAATCCGTAAGACAATATAGCAGGCACCTTGCTCAAATCCAGTAATGTTGGAGCTAGCGCGAATATAACAACTGTAAGAAAATCTAAGTACCCATGACTACGAGGTGAAATTATCTTCATTAGAGCATTCCTTTTATTAAAGATGATGATATGTGGTACTTTAATAGAATGCTTCACTTAAGTCTGTTATTTAGAAAACACCTTCCATGAAAAAAGTCACGACTCAGATGAAAGCTCAATTGATATTAAAGCTGGATCATTAATACAAATTTGTTCTCTCGTATAATTCAATACCCCCTGATTTCTAAAATTATTCATAATAGTGCTTACAACAGAGCGACTTGCACCTACTAGATCTGCCAGCTCTTGTTGGGTAAGAAAAATTTCCAGCGCATATCCATGTAGACATCGTGTTCCAAATAATTGAGCAAGTTCAAAAAGCATTTTGATAACCCTTTGCTTGACTGGCTGAGTATGAGTAGCAATCAATTTGCGTTCGATCTGTTGCTTGCGAGCATAGATTGATGTTAAAACTGACCAGGATAAATCGCTTCGCAAAGTTATTAATTGCTTGAAGTCATTACATTCAATGCGATAAATATCAACCTTCCCGAGTGCCTGAGCGTTTTCTTCCATAACATGATCAGCATTCACTATATCCAGACATCCGACTATATCTCCTTTACTTAGGAGCGCAAAAGTAAGCTCATTTCCTTGTGCAGTTAGATGTAAGAATTCCTAGTGTTGTTTACAGTATTCAGGAGAATACTGTAGATGAACATACACAAACGCACTCGCTTAACATTATTGGATCGTCAGGAAATCTGGCGGCTATATCAAACCCGGTTGTGGAAGGTAGTTCAGCTGGCAGAACACTTCCACGTCAGCCGCCCAACGATTTATGACGTACTGAAACGAGCCAGGCTACAGGAATTTACTCCGCGTGACAGTACCAACCAACGGTTCAAGACGTTGCAGTATGGCCTTAAACGTCTGGCCAAGGTCGAGCAAGCCATCCAGGAACGTCTCAAGCGTGAAGCGAAACGCTATAACAAATCTTACCCGGGCGAGCTCGTTCATTTCGATACCAAGCGGCTTCCCTTCTTGAAAGGACAATCTGCCAATGA
>NZ_FNOE01000027.1 GCF_900106555.1 Nitrosomonas oligotropha
TCTCCGTTTCATTAATTTCTACAATACCGTTAAGCCTCATAAGAGTTTGAATAATGCCACCCCTTATGAAATACTCAACGCTTATTTCAATCAACTTATCTGTAAACAACTCTGAGATTTCTTACAAATTATCACATATGAATGCCAAGGATCTGATAAATCAAAAGTATGGGGATGCTAAAGAACAAGCAACTCAAATGGGGGGTGATCTGGAAGATCAACTGGCAGATCGTATACGGACGCTATAAATAAAATTAATCAAATCAAATCAAAACACAAACACAAGTTTCGCCCCCATCGGAGATATGGAAAACGGTTAAAGATAAGATTTATGATCTTTCTGAAAAGTTAGCACAGTAATGTGCGAAGCACGGTCGGCTGGGCTGCCGAAGAAAGCCCAGCATCGAGCCATGGATTGATCTGGAAATCTTTTCGCAGAGCATTTAAGCGGGAAGCAGAAGATGTCAGATCAGAAACAAATAGAACGGTTGGTAGATTAAGACGAACTTGTAATTCCACTTTCCTTAAATCGTAAGCATCCCACCGAAACAAGATTTGGTTTGTTCCAAACGTGTCAGTGCCGGCGACAGGTTGAGGCTGGTTTTTTCTTTCAATTCGAGTGCCTGTTCCTTGAGTTTGTGCAATGGAATCTCGAGTTTATCTCCATTTGTGGCCAGTGCGATAACGTTGCCGCTGTCGCAGGCAGGAAGAGCCAATGCGCGTTCGTTAAATGCCGTTTTGATACGCTCCACACTGGCTTGATGGCCGCGGCTGCGGCCTAGCAGATTCACTGCGAGAACGCCATTATGGTTCAAGCTAGCCTGGCACATTTGGTAGAACGGCAGCATGTCGAGTTCGCCGGGGCGCGCATCGGCATCGTAACCATCCACCAGAATCAGGTCGTAAGTCTTGTCGTTCCCGGCGATATATTGTGCGCCATCCGCGATCACGATATTGAGGCGTAGCGGGTCTTCCGGCAGTTTGAAGAATTGTCTTGCGGCTGCTACCACGCGCGGTTCGATTTCAACCACGGTCAGTTTTGCCGATGGGTAGTAGCGGTATAGAAATTTGGTCAGCGACGCGGCGCCGAGACCGATCAACAGCACTTTGCGCGGAAAGCGCGCATCGTTCCGCAGCAGCAGGCTGACCATCATTTCCCGGGTGTAGTCGAGCTCCAAACGCCAAGGACGTGCGATGCGCATCGCGCCCTGTATCCAATCGGAACCGAAATGCAAAGTGCGCACTCCCGCTTCTTCGCGGATATCGATGGGAAAATTCATTATATTTTTGGTATCCGATAGCTGATTGTTTAAGAAAGCTCTGAAAAAGGTAGCGAGCGACGGCCAGACAAGGCGAAATCAGGTGAAAAAGCGCAGTTTACAAGATGTAAATGAGCATTTTGAGTCTGATTCCAATACAGCATGACTGAGCGTAGTAGTTTTCAGCGCTTCCTTAAATCCGGCTGGCCGCGAGCGCTTGTTCCAAGTCCGCCAGAATATCGTCGATATTTTCAATGCCGATGCATAAGCGGATCATGTCTTGCGTTACACCCGCTGCGGCGAGTTCGGGACCGGTCAATTGGCGGTGGGTTGTCGATGCTGGGTGCGCGGCCAGGGATTTTGCGTCGCCGATATTCACCAGCCGCTTGAACAGCTTGAGCGCATCGTAAAATTTCACACCGGCTTCAAATCCGCCTTTGATGCCGAATGTCATCAATGCCGATGGGCGGCCCTGCATATATTTTTGCGCCAGTTGGTAGTATTCCGATGACGGCAGCCCTGCATATTTCACCCATGCCACGGCGGGATGTTGCTCAAGATATTGTGCAACTTTCAGCGCGTTCCCGGTGTGCCGCTCCATGCGCAGCGACAAGGTTTCGATACCCTGTAGAAAGAAGAAGGCATTCATCGGCGACATGGCTGAGCCGGTATTGCGCAGCGCCACCGTGCGCACGCGCCCTACATAGGCGGCGGGACCGAATTCCTGCGTATAAATGACACCGTGATAGGCCGGTTCGGGGTTGTTGAGCATGGGAAACCGTTCCGCGTGATCCGGCCAGGGAAACCGGCCGGAGTCGACGATGATGCCGCCAACCGATGTGCCATGTCCGCCCATGTATTTGGTCAACGAGTGCACCACGATATCCGCGCCGGATTGAAAAGGTTTCATCAAGACCGGCGTGGGCACAGTGTTATCGACGATAACCGGAACGCCGTGCCGGTGCGCCATCGTGCAAATGGCTTCCATGTCCGGAATATTTCCCGCCGGATTACCCAGCGATTCGCAGAATACCGCCGAAGTTTTTTGGTCGATCAACGGTTCGAGACTCGCCGGATGATCATCCTTGGCGAAACGCACTTCGATTCCCAGTTTCGGCAGCATGTGCGCGAACAGTGTATAAGTTCCGCCATACAGCAGTGGCACACTGACGATGTTATTGCCCATCTCGGCGATATTAATTACCGCATAATGGATGGCCGCCTGACCTGAGCTCAGCGCCAAGGCCGCGACTCCGCCTTCGAGTGCCGCCACCCGCTGTTCCAGCACATCGTTGGTCGGATTCATGATGCGCGTATAAATGTTACCCGGTACGGCGAGATTGAATAAATCCGCGCCATGCTGGGCATTGTCGAATTCGTAGGCGACGGTCTGATAAATAGGAACCGCCACCGATTTGGTGGTGGGGTCGGTTTGATAACCGGCGTGGATAGCGATTGTTTCGTCTTTCATACCATTCTCCTGTGCATGAACCTCAAGATCTAGCGCGGAGTTTAGCAGGTTTGCCGCATTTCATCGTGCGTGCGCTGCAAGCGCTGGCAGAGTAGGGCGCTGTTTTCAATCGTCCGGTTGCGCGCTCAATCGTCATTTTTCCGATCGACATGTTCCTGCAAACCGGTTTCGCGGATGGTTTGCTGGTCGTAAATGCGCTGCCCGATTGGCACTTCGTAGCCTATTTCCTTGATCAGAATCGCGCCCACCGGGCAGATATTTGCCGCCAGATCGGTGACTGCCATCGTGCTATCCGCCAGCTTTCCACTGGGTGTATTAACGATCAGATGTGCATCTGTGCCGCGCCCGGCGATGGCGAAGACATTTTTTTGATCCATGTCGCGGCTGGCGCGCACGCACAAATCGCACAGAATGCAGCGGCTGCGGTCGAGCAGAATTTCCGGGTGTGATGCATCGAGCTCGCGGCGCTGGTAAAACTGCGGGAAGTGATCGTCCAGCATGCCGAGGTGGTACGCCATCGCTTGCAATTTGCAGTTGCCGGTTTTTTCGCACGACGGGCAGATATGGTTGCCTTCGACGAACAGCATTTGCGTGATCGCTTTGCGCGCTTCGTTCAATTCCGGCGTGTTGTTACGGATTTCCTGTCCCGTTACGGCTGGTGTGATGCACGCGGCGACACTGCGGTTACCGTTTTCCACCACGCACAAGCGGCAATTGCCGCTCGGCGGCAGGCCGGAGTAGTGGCACAGATGCGGAATGTAGATTCCTGCCGCGAGTGCGGCGTCCATAATAGTTTGTCCCGCCGTGAACGGGATTTCCTGGCCGTCGATGCGGATTGTGCTGGGATTGTCTGACATTACTCGTTATCCAGATGCGCTGCGGCATCGTTGCGATGTGTTGCCTGCCGGGCGCTTTCCAGTGCCTGATCGAGGTCGAACTGCGCGGTGAAATGGGGTTGTAGAGGAGCGGAAAAAGTGTGAGGGAAATGCTGTAAGCCATCCAGCACATGATGGGCGGCGGTATGTCCCAAGCCGCAGTGCGATTGATGCTGAATCAGATGGCTGAGCTGTTTGAGTTCTTCGATATCGTGTGCAGTGCCGCGACCCTCGGCGATTTTATCCAGATTGTTTTTCAATAACCGTGTGCCGACACGGCAGGGCGTGCAAAAACCGCAGCTTTCGTGTGCGAAGAAATGTGCGAAATTGCGGTGGATCGCGAGTAAATTGCGTTGCTGATCAAATACCAGAAACGATCCACCGGTGGAAATATCTTCAAAACTGATGGCGCGGTTAAATTCCGCCGCGCCGAGCAATTTTCCGGCGGGACCGCCGATTTGCACCGCTTGCACGTTCTGCGCGCCGCAATCGTCGAGAACCTGCCGAATGCATACGCCAAATGGATATTCGTAAATGCCGGGCTTCTCGCAATCACCGCTGATACTGAGGATTTTGGTGCCACGCGATTGCTCCGTGCCGATGGAATAAAACCAAACACTACCGTGTGTGATGATATGTGCTGCCGCGATGAAGGTTTCGACATTGTTGACGATGGTGGGTTGACCCAGGTAGCCGTGTGTGACGGGAAATGGCGGCCGGATGCGCGGAATGCCAGGCTTGCCTTCGAGCGATTCGATTAGTGCGGACTCCTCGCCGCAGATGTATGCACCGGCGCCCACGACGATGTCGATGTCAAATTCAAAATTTTCATATCCGAGAATATGTTGGCCCAGTAATCCCTGGTTGCGGCGCTGATCGAGTACGGCGTGCAGATGCGGTAATAAATAGCGGTATTCGCCGCGTAAATAGACGAATCCTTGTTTTGCGCCAATGACTAGCGCACACGTCGTCATGCCTTCAACCATTGCGTCGGTATGGTCGCGTAATAACAACCGGTCTTTGAATGTGCCGGGTTCGCCTTCGTCGGCGTTGCAAACGACATAATGTGCATCGCCGGGTGCTGCGCGGCACAACTGCCATTTTTTGCCGGTATCGAACCCGGCGCCGCCACGGCCGCGCAAGCCGGATTGCTGGATGACCGCCAGCGTTTGATCAGCGCCTTGCGCCAATGCGGTTTGCAGCGCGCTGCCGGGAGCGTGTTGTTCCATTAGCAGCAGATCGCGGCGATATATCCTGTCATGCACGGCAAACCATTCCGTTGGCCAATCGGTGAGCGGAGATTCCGTGGTGATCCGCTGTGCAATCTGTGTCAGTTTTTCCGCATTCAAAGCGGTGACCGGCAGTCCATTGATCAACAGCGATGCGCCCTGATCGCACATGCCGATGCACGAGGTTTCGCTGATACTGATTAATCCATCCGCGCGTGTTTTGCCCGGCGTGACTTGTAACAGCTGGCACAGCATCTGCATCAGGTCTTGATCTCCGGACAGATAGCCGCAACTGGTGCAATTGCTGAATAAAATATCGAAACGGCCGCGCGGTTGCGTGGAAAAAAACGAATAAAACGCGACTACCGCAGCCACCTGGCTGAGCGATATATTGAATTCGGCGGCGGTTCGTTGCATGGCGTGCGGTGAAATGTGCCGGAATTGCTGTTGCAACGCATGCAGCCGATGCAGTATATGCTGGTGCGGTGAACCGGAATTGTGCGAGTGTGAAATATCCATGGGTAAAAGTATACCGGGGTTAAGACCGGAATGCAGAGATGGTTAGGGTTAGCTCTATGAAATATTGCTGATTTTTATAAAAAACGGAACGAAATTCGTATTATAATTAATAACCCTTTTCTCAACAGGAAAAGGTTATGAGTGATAAAAATAAGTAAGAAGCGCTGACTAAAATATGCAACTTTAAGGTTGATTGGCGTGAGAACGAGAAGGGCTCAATTTATAAATAAGGAGAGATTTTATGTTTAAACAGATTCTTTTGACTGCGGCAGTGCTGTCGGTATCCATTTCCACGGCATTTGCTACAACCACTATCGGCGGCGCAACACTGACCGATACCGCGACGGTGAACAGCGGCACAGTAACACCAACCAGCTACCTGAGTTATGTCAGTGGTGGTAATGGTGCAACTGGCTGGGCGGACGGATCGACTTACGGTGGTGATGGCTTCACGGCTGCTGCTGCGATGAGTACGGCCGATCATCATTGGTTGCAGTACGATCCGGCTATTCTGGTCTATAGTCCTGCAGCATTGAGTTCCGTGCTTGCCATTCCGGCCATCGATCATGGCTGGAATGCTGACAACACCGGTGAATTTTGGGAGTCTTTTGAATTCCGTATTTACGGATCAGACTCCTCTGGCGCATTGCTCGAAGAAGGGCATATCACCAGCGTATAGGCGAGAGGCGTGGATGATACCAGTGCTTTGAAAAATGCCGACGACTGGTCGTCACAATGGTCTTTCACCGGTTCCTATAATTACTTTGCAGTCGTATCAGGCGACCGCCTGGTAGGTGGACCATGGTCTCCTGGTGAAGGTGAAATCGATGCCATCGCAGCCATTCCGGAACCCGAAACCTATGCGATGTTGCTGGCCAGTTTAGGTTTGCTGGGATTTGCTGCACGCCGCAGAAAACAGTAATAACAGTAACAAATAACCCGGTTTTCCGGCAAAAATAAAAACCCCGCTCCGGCGGGGTTTTTTTATGGAAATTGAATTTTCAGGCCAGCAACGCGGCCACAACACCAGTGATGAAAATCCCGTCGAACGTACCTGCGCCGCCGATCGATGCATACGGCGTGCCGAGCCGGGAAATGTCTTTCATGTGTAGCAGGTCGGCACCGATCAGTACGCCCAGCGTACCGCTGATGTACGCAAGCGCGGCACTCTGCTCTGGGCTGATGATCAAGCCGGTCAGCGCCGCGCTGATGGGCGCTACCAACACCGGCATGCCGATGCCAAGCCCCTGGATCGGGCGGCTGAAGTAGTAACTGATCGCACTGATGATCGCGATTCCCAGCAGCGTGGAGGATAGGCTGAGTGTGCTGTGGGAAAACAAATACAGCGAGAGCGTTGCCGGTATCAGGCAGCCGCCAAGATTGATCAAAATTTGTGTTTCATTATGAAAGGGTTGCGGCGGCATCCTGAGCAATCCCCAATAGGCAGGCAGGGCCGGTTCCTGTACCGGCACATCGCTTTTGATCCGCGCCACCGGCAAGTTAATGGCACTGCCGAGCAAGGAAAGCAATAGCACCATCAGACCCGATTCCGGCGGCAACCCCAGCTTTACAAAGGCAAATGACAGCAACTCCACCTGAAACAGCATCATCATGACGCCGAGCAGGAAAATAAAGAGTAGCAGATGCAACGGGGAGAAATAATTTTTCATCGGAGTATCGTACGGGAAATATCGTTGGATAATGGTATTTTATTCAAGATTTTTCCATTGTGGTGTGAGATGAATTCGAGGTATTCAGATTCTGGCTGAAGATCATACCGTGGATCAGTGAGAATGAAATCAGGGTGTGACAATCGATGCCTGGGGTTCGGAGTTGCTATTTGACAGGCTTTTTCATGCATGTTTGAATATCGTTCCGATATCATAAATGCACAACTCATCACGATGGAAAACGCGGGCAGGGGAATTCACCGTCACAATCTTCACACAATCATTCGAGGCATGGAACGTGATAGTTCTACGCGTGAACGCAAATGACGCGCGCGATCGCTTTGATCGATTGCAACAACTTCTACGTGAGTTGCGAGCGGGTGTTCAATCCGCGCCTGGAAGGCAAGCCAGTTGTGGTGCTATCCAACAACGACGGCTGCGCGGTGGCGAGAAGCAACGAGGTGAAAGCACTGGGTGTGAAGATGGGGCAACCGTGGTTTGAATTAAAGGACTTGACAAGAAAACACGGCATTATCGCGCAATCCTCCAATTATGCGTTGTACGCCGATATGAGTAACCGTGTGATGAGCATTCTGGCCATGTTCAGTCCGCAGCAGGAAATTTATTCGATTGACGAATGCTTTCTCGATTTGTCCGGATTCGGAACACAAGATCTGACATCCTACGGTCAGCGTATCCGCCGCTGCGTGAAACAGTGGACCGGCTTGCCAGTTTGCGTTGGTATCGGATCGACCAAGACGCTGGCCAAATTGGCCAATCACATCGCGAAAAAATACCCGGAATTAGACGGCGTATGCGACCTGAACAGCATGCCGTCTGATCAGCAAAATGACTGGTTCAACCGGATTGCCGCGGGTGAAGTTTGGGGTATCGGCCGGAGGCTTTTTCCCAAGCTGTATGATAGTGGCATCAGAACCGTGCTTAATCTGAAGCGGGCCTCCCCGGCCGGGATGCGTTCGCGTTTTTCCGTCGTGATGGAGAAAGTTATCCGCGAACTCAATGGTGTGCCTTGTATCGAACTGGATGAGATCGCGCCGCCGAGAAAGCAAATTGTCAGCTCGCGTTCGTTTGGCGTTGCCGTTACGGATCTGGCCAGTCTGGAAGAGGCGGTTTCGTTGTATGTTCGCCGCGCAACGGAAAAATTGCGCCGCCAGCAATTGTGTGCCGGGGCGATTTACGTTGCGATCCGCACCAGTCCGTTCAACGAAGAAGAACGGTATTATGCCAATGGCCTGGCTATTCCGCTTCCCGTGCCAACCGATGATACCGTGCGGTTGACCAAAGCCGCGTTATGGGGGTTGCGTAAAATTTATCGCGCTGGCTATCGCTATCAGAAAGCGCGGGTGATGCTGTTCGAATTGGTTTCCGCCGATAACCGGCAATCCGACTTGTTTGGTTTGGTAGCGGCGGAAAATAAATCCGGCAAATTAATGGCGGTTATGGATCAAATCAATGCCAAAATGGGCAGCAGTACGTTGAAGCTGGCATCGGAAGGCTTCCGGCAGCCGTGGAGAATGAAACAAGGAAATCGCAGTCCCAGATACACAACGAACTGGAATGAGTTGATTTGCGTGACGAAGTGAATAGCGCAGATACGCTGGCAGTAAATGACTAACAGGAGAATGACCGCTATGCCAATGCTATCGATCAACCCGGCCACAGGCCAAACCCTGCAATCCTTTTCAACCTGGCAAACCCATGAAATCGATGCGGTATTGAATCAAGTGGAAATTGCGCAAACCGGCTGGGCGGCGCTCGGTTTTGAGCAGCGCGCCGGATTCATGCGTAATCTCGCGCAAATATTCCGCCGGCGCAACGAAGAATATGCCCATCTGATCACCGAAGAAATGGGCAAACTGCTCAAAGAAGCGCGATCGGAGGTGGAAAAATGCGCGTTTGGCTGTGAATATTATGCAGATCACGCGCAAGCGTATTTGAGCGATGAAGTGATCGCTTCCGATGCCAGCCGCAGCCTGGTGGTTTATCAGCCTTTGGGTACCGTGCTGTGCATCATGCCGTGGAATTTTCCGTTCTGGCAAATGATCCGTGCCGCTGCACCGGCGCTGATGGCGGGTAATACGGTGGTGCTGAAGCATGCATCGAATGTGCCACGTTGCGCGCTGGCGCTGGAAGAAGCATTTCAGCAGGCCGAATTTCCCGCGAACACCTTCCGCACACTGATGATCAGCGCCGCACAGGTCGAGAGGGTGATCGCCGACCAGCGCATTGCCGCCGTGACGCTGACCGGTAGCAGCGCGGCAGGGCGAAGTGTAGCGGCAATCGCCGGGCAGCATCTGAAAAAATGCGTGCTCGAACTGGGTGGGTCGGATCCGTTTATCGTGCTCGACGATGTGGACATTGAGTCGACAGCCAAGCAAGCGCTCACGGCGCGGCTGCAAAACATGGGACAAAGCTGCATCGCCGCGAAGCGTTTCATTCTCGCCGAACCCATCGCCGATGCTTTCGTTGCGCAACTGAAAGCGCTGTTCAGTCAGTTACAGAGCGGCGACCCGAAAGACGATGCCACCGGGATTGCGCCGATGGCGCGCGAGGATTTGCGTACCGATCTGCATGCACAGGTGGAACGGAGCATCGCAGCGGGCGCACAGCGGGTGATTGGCGGCGTTTTCATCGGCGTGCAGGGTGCGTATTACGCACCGACAATTCTGGATCACGTGCAACCCGGCATGGCGGCGTTTGACGAAGAACTGTTCGGTCCGGTCGCCGCAATTGTGCGGGTAAACAATGACGAAGAAGCAATTCGCTTAGCCAACCGGACGCATTTCGGCTTGGGCGGCAGCGTATGGACGCGCGACTCCGCACGCGGCGAAGCGCTGGCGCGGCAAATTCATGCCGGTTGCACGTTCGTCAACGGCATCGTCAAAAGCGATCCGCGCCTGCCGTTCGGCGGTGTGAAAGAATCCGGTTACGGCCGCGAACTGTCGTACCACGGCATCCGCGAATTTGTAAATATCAAAACGATTTGGATTAAGTAGCCGCCACTCACAAACCGGCGTGCAGTCCCGGGATGCCGATGCGCTGGATGCGGATGGCGTTGTTGCCTTCTTCATACGCGAGCAAGCGGCCTTCCTGATGCCACAGGCGGAACGCCAGCGAGTAGGCGAGCACCCGGATCGGGTAGTCGCGCGGCAGCGTTTGCAGGTAAGGTTGTATCGTAGTGAAATCGGTCGCGCCGTATTGCTGCATGATAAAACGTAAACCGCCGTTCGCCGGGCCGATGTTGTAGGCCAGCAAGCCCAGAAAGAGATCGTCTTTCATTTCCGCCAAGTAGTGTTTAAACGTGGCGGCGGCGACAAAGGCGTTGTGGCGGGGATTGTCCAGCACAATTTTTTCCACATTGAGCCGCCGCCGTGCTTGCGTAATGACGGCTTCCGGAACGCGGGTGATTTGAAACAAGCCGCGTCCGCCGTCGTGGCTGTCGCGCGGAATAAAAGACGATTCAGTAGCGGCGATGCCGTGCAGCAGATGTGCGTCGATATCGAAAGACCGGGCTGCATCTTCGATCGCTTGCCGGTATTCTTGCGAGCGGTTAACCATTTTTTGCAATTGCGCGGAATCGTGGCGGCGATAAGCCGCGTAAACCTGATGCGAAATCGTCACTCGTCCCGCTTCTTCCTTGCCGCCGACCAAGGTGCGGAAATTACCGTAAGCCAGCGAAAACTGGTCGTGTGTGACGAGCCAGCCGGTCAGCAGGGCGAGCGACAAAGACAATACCGGCATGAAAAATTCCGAATAGCGCCGCAACCATTGCCGCAGCTTCCACCAGCTGAGCAGAAAAACACTGGCGGCCAATATCAACACCAGCACACCAGCGGTGAACGGCAGCAAATGACCGAAAAAACTGGTGCCCGAGAACTGGCTCGCGGAGTAACCGAGCAACAGGATGATGGCGCAAACTGCGGCGCTGCTTAAACCGAGGATTTCGATACCGGTCAGTAGTAATGTCTGCTGGAATTTACCAGGTTGGTTTCTTTGGGGGCGCTTTCTGGGCGATTTGCCAGGGTCATCGCTATTACGCGCAGCTGCGGTGCGTCTGCGCTTCGGTCTGGGCTTTACGTTAGCGGGTCCGGGGTTGCTGGCGCGGGTTTTTTTATCCATTGAAATGGGAGCTGAACGAAATGCACCGCATGGGGCAATGGCTGGGATGAATTGGGGTACTGATGGCATCGTCCCGTTACGGGAACGGGACGATGCCGCTTCTGCGAATGACTAACGTAACCGGTGGCTCACCCATAGGGATGCGGCAAACAGCAGCACCGCCCCGCCTTGGTGCGATGCGCCTAATGGAATCGGCACCGCATGGAGCAGCGTTGCGATACCTAAGCTGATTTGTACCGCCAGCATCAGCAGGAAAAGGTTGCACGCCAGGCGTGTGGTTCCTTGCAGTTCCACGGTGCGTGATTTGAGCCAGAAAATCGGCACGGAAAAGGCCAGTATCCAGGCGATCAAGCGGTGATCGAATTGCACCGTGGTGATGTTATCGAAGAAATTGCGGTACCACGGTTCGAGGATAAAAAGGTCGGGTGGAATCACATGCCCGTTCATCAGCGGGAAGGTGTTGTAGGCCAAGCCTGCGCGAATACCAGCCACGAAACCGCCGGATAACACCATGATAAAAATCAATGAAGAGAGACTGAAGGAAAACCGTCGCAGGCCTTGCAGTTTCTCATTTTCCGGGGAATATTCGCGGTGCGGCGACAGCAATCCCAATGCGACCCAGAACATCGCGGCAAAAATGACAAAAGCCAATCCCAAATGCGCGGTCAGACGGTACTGGCTGACATGCGGATCGTTGACCAAACCGCTCATAACCATATACCAGCCCATGAATCCTTGCAGGCCACCCAATACGAATATCCCCGCCAGTTTGATGCCCAGCGGCCGGTCGATTTGCTTTCTCACTAGAAAATAAACAAACGGTACAAAAAATACCAGACCGATCAACCGGCCGAGTACGCGGTGGAAGTATTCCCACCAGAAAATGCTTTTGAATTCATCGACGCTCATGCCTTTATTGACTTGCTGATACTGCGGCGTGGCGCGGTATTTTTCCAGCAACACATCCCAGTCTTGCTGCGTGATGGGCGGCATGGTGCCGACAATCGGCTGCCATTCGACAATGGAAAGCCCGGAGTCGGTCAAGCGCGTAACACCGCCGACCACTATCATGGCGAATACCAGGGCACAACAAATTAATAACCAGATCGCAATAGGTTTTTGCATAGTCGTAAAATAAAAATTATTTCTGAAATTGAGTCCGGTAACGCATTACCGTTTTTATTTGGCGCGCATCAAGCGTTGCTTGTCGCGCTCCCATTCTTTCTGTTTCTCGGATTCGCGCTTGTCGTGTTGTTTCTTGCCTTTGGCCAAGCCGATTTCCAGTTTGATCCTGCCCGCTTTATAGTGCATATCGAGGGGAACCAGCGTGTATCCGGCGCGTTCGACTTTGCCGATGAGCCGTTTGATTTCTTCCGCGTGCAATAACAATTTGCGGGTTCTGACCGGATCGGGATTGATATGCGTTGAAGCTGTCTTGAGCGGACTGATATGACTGCCAATTAAGTACAGCGCGCCGTTGCTGATAATAACATAAGCTTCTTTCAACTGAACCCGGCCATCGCGAATGGCTTTGACTTCCCATCCCTCCAGTACCATGCCGGTTTCGTACTGTTCTTCGATAAAATAATCGTGAAAGGCTTTTTTATTTTGTACTATACTCATGCAGGTATGAAATGGGTGGGAATCACTAGATTTCGTGTATTTTATCAGTTTTTCGATATTACCTCATGATACGGGGTGATTTACTTTTATGGCAGAAATAGAAAAATCAGTTTTGGTTGAATACTCGGCAAGCCAAATGTTTGCGCTGGTGGATGATGTGGCGAAATATCCTGAATTTCTCCCGTGGTGCGGCGGTACCTCCGTCGAACCGCAAGACGAGATCACGACGCACGCAACCGTCAAGATCGATTATCATCATATTCAACACAGTTTTACCACCAAGAACAAACGCTTCCCGCCGGATTTGATCGAAATGAGCTTACTCGATGGGCCATTTGAACACTTGGATGGTTACTGGCAATTTATCCCGCTGTCGGATAGCGCGTGCAAAATCAAATTCCGCTTGCATTACACCTTCTCGCACAGGATTCTTGAGAAACTGGTCGGGCCGGTATTTCATATGATTGCAAACAGTTTCGTGGAACATTTCATCGAGCGGGCGGAAGTGATTTACGGCAAGCGTTAACGGCGCCGATGCAGGTTGAGGTCGCTTACGCGCTGCCGCAGGTTCAGTTTCTGAAAAAACTCGATGTATCTCCGGGGTGTACGGTTGAACATGCGATACGGTGTTCCGGCGTTTTGAATGAATTTCCGGAGATTGATCTGACTAAAAACAAACTGGGTATTTTCGGTAAATTGACCCAATTGCAGGCTGTGCTGGAGCCACATGACAGGATTGAAATTTACCGGCCTTTGATTATCGATCCGAAAGAAGCGAGAAGATTACGCGCCAAGAAAAACAACCGCTGACTTTCCCTAGTTCAATTTCAAGGGAGTAAAAATGATCCGCGCTGTATTGATACTGCTTGCAACGTGCCTGCTGCTTTCCCTTTCCGCTTGCGCAACCAAAAAACCGGAAAAGAAAACGCCTGATGCGGAAGACCGCACAAAAATCCTCACACCCTTTGAGCAACTGTCGCTCAAGTCCGACGCAAAAACGGTATTTGAAGATCAAGGCAAATTCATTCTGCTCGAAGGGAAAAAATGCATGCAGCGTGATAACGGGGCGGAACCGGTAACCCTGCTGCAATGGATTGAAATGCCGGATTATGTCGATAGCGGCACGGTCGTATTAAATGGCTGGGATTTGCGCTATCTGAACCAGGATCGCGAAGTCAACTCGATGCGGGCCGATATTACGCACAGCAAGCTGGTTAAAAACACCGGTTCCACGGTTCTGGTATTCGAGGCAAAAGGTACGCTGGAAGATCAGAGTCGCAAAGATGCTTTTGAATTTTGCGTGTTTTATACGGCATTGGGTTACCATTCCACGGCAATTGACGCCACCATAGAAGAAGATCACAACGGTATCGAATCTTCGGTAGTACAGACTGAAAATCAAGGTGCGGTGGCCACACTGGAAAATACCGGCCACAAAGGCATGTTAAGAAAATACGATGCGGTTGCAATTATTCCGCGCGGATTTGATTTCCAATATACCGATACCTTTGAATGCGAATGGCGTCTGTGGCCGTGCCAATGGGGAGATCGCGTGGATTATCGCCTGTTGCAAGTGGCCTACAATTTGTCGCAAGCCAGTGCAGCACCCAGTCTCGGTGGTACCCCGCACTGGGTGACGCAGACCATTTTCAAGGATAACAACACGCACACGCACCGCATCAAGACCCGCGCCGCCCAGATCCGTGGCCGCAGCGTCAAACTGCACGGAGATTTCCTGGCGCTGAATCCCCGTACCGGAAAAACGGACACCTGCCGCAAAAGCGCCGATGGCGTGGTACGCACCCAAACGGTTCGCATCAATGAGCTGCCTTACGACTATGCCATTCCGATGTTGACCGGCTGGGAGCTTGTCAACGAATGCGAACATCAGCGGGTACAGCGGGCAGGCATTTGGATTCACGACATCCGCTTTGATCCGCAAGCAGGTTATCTGGAATACAAAGTATCGTCCATTCTGCGCGACCAGGACGGCGCGCCCAGTTTCAACAGCGCGCACCGCATCACCGTGTTGGGACTTAACCGGCTGTCATCCTCGGAGAAGAAACGGGCGCCGCGATTCCGGCTGAAAATCCGGGACTAATTACTTCCAGGAACCTGAAAAATTTGGGGCTGTAGTAAATTTGCTAACAAGCTCAGCGAATCTGCTACAGCCCCAGCATTTCAATTCCTCTTAAACTGCCGCACTCGACAATACAAACGCACGAACTGCGCTGGCATCGTAACCAAGTTCGCTGGTCCAGCCGTCCGTTGCCGTGGCATCCACGTACAGATTTTCGCTGAAGCCAGCCACTGGGCAGCCGTCGATCGCGCAACCCGCAGGCAGGTTATCGTTCAGCAGATTCGATACCGCGCGGGTGGTTGAGAACGAGCCGCTGCCAACAGGGTCCCAACCGCCGGGAGTAGGGAGTTGCAGCACGCTATTGGCCCCGCGAACCACACCGAAGTGATAGCGCGCGAATCCATGCGGATGTTTGGCTTGCCATGTCATCGTGACAGAGTCTTTAGCCGCATAATTCAGCACGCCGCAGCACGGATCGGCTGCCAAGGCCCCGATAGTTGGCGCGTCGATACCGGCAAAGCAGTGATTATTATCGACGTGCAGCGTCACGATCATGCTACTGCCAACAACCAAACCGAGCGGTGCGGCAGCGGTGGTGTAAATTGTGCCGGTAAGATCGGGCACATCCGGCACGACATACTGGATGCCTGATGCCGCGATGTTGACCGGCTGACCGTTGGCATTGAACAAATCCAACTTAAGTTGATACTTACCGCTGTTATCCGCTCCAACGGTATCGCCATTACCGTCATACGTCATGCCCGCCGCCAATTCTTGCGTTGGGAATTTCGCATTACTGAAATGCTCAACAATCTCGCTGATATGCGGTGGCGCATCCCAAACCCCTTCGGGCGCGACCGAAGGGTAGGGAATCTCGAACAGATCGGGCACCATGTGACCGGCGCCGTCGTCGGCGTTCTTAGGACCGAGCAGATATGGTGTCCACGCGGGCATCGGTCCGGTCGGCGTATTCACATCGTGGCGGTAATAGTGATAAACCGCGCTGCTCAGCGGCGCGAAATCGCCACTATCGCCTTTACGCCAGGAAACCCGGTAATACTTCGCGCCGAGCGCTTCCAATGCATTGGAAAACTCCAGGCGCGGCCGCAGCAAACCGCCCCACGGCGCGCCACTATCGGTTAAACCGCGATTATCGTCGTCAGTGCTGCCTTGCAGCGACGGCGCGGTTCCGTAGATATGGCTTAATGCATGCGCACCGATGGCAAGAAACGCGACCCAATTAGCGGGGCCGATCACCGGCGGGCAAGGTGAGCAGATTTGCGCCAGCGGATGCTTGGTGTACAACGTGACCTCGGTGCCGCAGACGTAATCCCAATGCGTATGGCACGAGACCGGCTTGGGTTCGTAAATCGTCACATCCAGGAAACCGAACAAACGCTGGCGCGCTTTGAAATAAAGATCGGGAATGTCGGTATCGTTGCAGCCGCGGAAAAACACCGTTTGAAATTTTCCACAGGCATCGGTGGTCGTGGTCGCGACTTTTTGCTTGGTCACCAGCAGTGGGAAGAAACGGCAGAGCAACGGACGGATAATGAACGCATGGTCGATCAACGCTTGCTGGAATTGCAACCGGCTGCCGGCTTTGGCGATATATTTCAATTCCGTCGCGTTCGCGATTTCATCGAACGCATCCGCGGTGTCTTCCGGCGTAGCGGCTTCCTGCATGGCGCCCGAAGCTGCCATCATCATGCGCCGCTCAAATGGTGCTGGATCGGGTCCCGGGCCGGGCCACGGAAACGGTTCGGGGACTCGCGGCAGATCGACGACCGATGGCCATGGGCGCGGACGCACGATCACATCGCGCAGCCGGTCGATAATGGCGTCCGGCAGCTTCGGAATAAGGACATGCAGCGGATCGACCTCAAAGACCTCGACCGTTGCATTGCATACCGGATATTCGACCGTCGTGCCGCCAACGATAATCCGTTTCATCAGCTTTCCGCGCACGAAACACGCCCGGAAAAACCAGCAATGCCAAATATCCGGGAACACGCGGAACCGCAATTCCTTGACCGGATTTTTCGGATCGGCCAGCAGAAACTGCTGCTGTGCACCGCGGCGCATCAAATCGTCGTACCCAGCGTTTTTCTCCTCGGATGCCGGACCAACCAGGATGCGCAACCGTTCTTTACTGGCGGATACAGGAATGCGCAACGCCGCTTTGCTGCCATCTTTAACTGGCGCAGAGGTAAGCATGCTTCCATCGGACGAGAATGCATACGCAAAAACTTCAGGGGGTTTGGTATCGCTTGTAACGTCAACCAGCTCAGTGACGACAATAAGCTCGTAGAACCGGGGATTGTCTTTTATGGCCATGATGTTCTCCTTATCAGAATGATGTGAGCAGGCTATTGGTTAACAGCCTGTAGAGAAACAGAATTTGGAACAAATGACAGATTTAAGCGCTGCTGGCCGGATTCGCCAATCGCAGCAAAATCAGCATAACAGAATTAACCGCGCGAACGAGACGTTTCGCACTGCGGCTTAAAGAATTTTATCAGGTTGATATGATAGTATTTTGATGTAGCTCAATATTTTGAGCTTAGATTATTTGCAATGTTAAGAAACGTTTAAGTAACCAGTGCCGGATTGCATAGCGCGGAAGGATTCCCAACAACGTCGCGGTTGGGACACCGCGGTTGACTGCGGAGTGAGAGGTGAACGGGAAACCATCAGCACACACTGGCTCCCGTAATTTTTTGATTTGCAATGTCGATTGCGAACGAGCACTGAAACTCTTTTCCATCCTGAGAGCGAAGGCATTGCATTTCTCCGACAGTCTTTATCATGGCCCCGTCATCGGCACACTCGTCTGGTTTGGCGACAACTTTCATGGCATGGTATAAATCTCGTGCGGCAGCGCCGGACAACTCAAGGTGTAAGTGTGTGTCCCGCGCCTCGGATGGCGGTGGATCGATGACTGTTTGACCCGCGATGCGGTATTGGCCGGAAAGCGATTTGTACTCCCAGGCATCAACCGGCAAGGCAGCTAGCAGCAAGAGTATGGTAACGAAGCTTCGTTTCATATTAACCCTAACGATTGAATTAGCTGCATATGCCTAAAAGAGAGGAGCAGCCTTCATTTGAGACCAAAAAAGGCGAGGACTTATTGACGGCTCGAATGCACTGACAATAGATTGGACCACGTTGTAGAAATACTCAGGAGCATATGGATCAACGTATACACGCTCAATCATTGTCGTTGAATCCCAAGGAATGCAAATGGATGTTGGTCTCTGCTCCAACGGCATCAAGCGGTAACTCGATGGAGAGCAGACAAGTCGTACCTCATTCTCATGTGCAAACGCTGAGCGTTTGTGCATTACCGGGTAAAAGGCATTTGCATCGGGAAACCATTCACGTTCGTAATCGATGTATTTGACACAACCAACGTAGGTTTCTAATTGCTCTTTAATGGTTTCCACCAATCGGTCATACGTGCTTTGTATCGCAATACCGTGACCGCTCCCGCAGTACAACCGCCACATTGCTTCCGACTCCTGCTCGTTGCCGTGCCAGCAACAGACGAAAGTGCTGCTCTGGTTCTCCCGGTACATGTTGGACATTTCAGCCCAACTATCCTTTGATCCATGCTGGCGGAGAAAAAGATCAATACCTTCAATGGTTTTTTTAGTCAGCGACCCCTCATAGGGATCGGCAAATTTGTCGAGCCGCGACATAAACAATCGCTTCTCTTTCAACAACCAAACAAACTTTGCGAGGTCCATGTACCGCCATATCCGTAATTGCTGATTGGGAGGCTGAGGGAAGCATGGGTGGTTCAAACGCTGTTCGAGCTTGTGTGACAATGGAATGTCTTCAGACATGATCAATATCTATCGAGCAGCTAACGTTTAAATTGAGGAACACCCCAGCAGGGATGTAACTGTGAACAATGTGAAAGGTGTTCTCTCCAATAATCATGTTTCTAATATTAACTGATAAGTTAAATATGAAAGTTAATTGAATCTAATACGACAATGTTGCTAGCTACAAATCTGTTCCATCTAGTACATTAAAAGCAAAGCGAAAACATGATCGTTTAAGCATGGAAAAACCAATATTTCATAGAGTAGCACTCAATTATTATTGATGCCAAGCTTATCCAGCCTCGGTTGCAGCTCCAATAATCGAAGCGATACGGAATTAGCAATTAGGCTGCTAGCGCTCCACCAACACCACTTCAGCCACTTTAACTTCATCATTCCTTCTAAACCGTAATTCCACTTTCTCCCCCGCCTTCAACGACCACAAAATCGCCGCATACGACGCTAAATCACTGACCGGCTGCCCGGCCAGTTGAATCAAAATGTCGCCCTGTTGCAGTCCCGCTTGTTGCGCCGGGGAGCCGGGGAGGGTGTTGTCGATGCGCACGCCTTCGCCTTTATAAGAAAAATCCGGGACGGTGCCGAGGCTGGTTTTGCGTTTTTCCTTCGGTGTGGTGGATTCAGCGGAAGCGGGGGCTGACGATGATAGCGTAACTGTCAGCGGTTCGATGCGGTTGGCGAGGTATTCGGTGGCTTCTTTGAGGATCGCGGCGACTTTGACCAATCCGGCGGTGTCGATTTTGTCGGCGGTGTCTCCGGGGGCGTGGTAGTCCTCGTCCGCACCGCGATGGATTTTGCCTTGATGCGCGGCGCCCACGTCCGGCCAGCTGGTGCCTTCCGCAATATCTCATTCGCTCGTTTGAGCTCACGATTTTCCCGTTCCAGTTGCTTGAGACGTTCGTAATCCGATGTCGACATGCCGCCTCGAATTCCCCGATCCGTCTCCGCTGTGCAGCCAATCTTCGATGCAATCGATTTGATCGCCGGCCATTGCGATCCATACTCTTTCTGCTGTTCAAATACCAATCTAACCGCTCGTCCCCGTACTTCCGGTGAATAACTGATTTGATC
The DNA here is from genome assembly GCF_900106555.1 of Nitrosomonas oligotropha. GTDB lineage: Bacteria > Pseudomonadota > Gammaproteobacteria > Burkholderiales > Nitrosomonadaceae > Nitrosomonas > Nitrosomonas oligotropha_A. The sequence continues at coordinate 19,786 of NZ_FNOE01000027.1, forward strand.
CTTCATCTTCTCCTTCTTTCGAATCATTTTATCTCCGGAAACCCGGGACGATTCAAGGGGACAACTTCAATACTGGGTTAAGCCATAAGGTTACACTCGTATATACATCTAATTTTACAGATGAAATAATAAATCCGTCATGAAAGATAAAAAACATGACACCTCGTCTTAATCAGCGCAACTACATAGACTGGTGGTTGAAAGCTTCCGAGGTTTTTTAGGGAATATCCATTTTTTGAAAATTAATAACGCGCTAAACCTTCACAAAAGCAAAAGGGTTTGCAAATGGATTAAATCTCCTTCTTACGCGCAGTATTTGTGGATAAAGCGATTTTTTTACCGAAGAAGTATGGGAGCATAGTATGAATCAAATTGTACTGATCGCTTTACGAAGACCATATACCTTTGTAGTTCTTTCAATTCTGATCGTTATATTTGGAATCAGAGCGATACGGCATGCACCGACCGATGTTTTTCCCGCTATCAAAATTCCTGTAATTTCTGTAGTTTGGGCTTACGCCGGCATGTTGCCGCTGGATGTGTCCGGTCGTATCACTTTTTACTTCGAGCGCATGCTGACCTCGACGGTGGAAGGTATCTCGGATATCGTCAGTCAAGCTTACTATGGCATCAGCATCACAAATATTTTTCTTCAGCCCCATACTAACCTCCCTGGCGCTGAAGCGGAAGTCACAGCGATAAGCCAGACCATCGTCAACGCGCTGCCACCGGATATTTCGCCGCCGATGATCATGCGTTTGGAAGCATCTTCGGTAGCGGTTGCCAGTCTGCAGGTTACCTCAGATGAGATGACGCCGGCAGAACTCTATAATCTTGCTTATACGCAAATCAGACCCTTGCTTGTAGTGATCCCGGGGGCGATTCTTCCACATCCTTACGGTGGAAAACCCAAACAGCTTTTGGTGTCCCTCGATAAAGACAAAATGTTGGCTCGTAATGTGTCGCCAACGGATATCCATGCGGCCTTCGATCGACAGAATATCGTGTTGCCCGCGGGTGACATGAAGATCGGTCAGACAGACTGGATGGTTCAAACAAACGCGATGCCGCCCAATATCGAGGAATTCAATGAGATTCCGATTAAAAGAGAAGGCAATTCCTTCGTTTTCTTGCGTGACGTCGCCGATGTTCAGCTTGCAGGTCCCCCGCAAACAAACTCCGTAATGGTGGATGGTAAACAGGCTGTTATTATTGTCGTCATGAAAAGTGGTGAGGCATCGACCCTGGACGTAGTCAACGGCATCAGGGCAGCGCTTCCACGTATCAAGGAGATCGTGCCGTCTCATGTGGATGTCAAAATCATTACTGATGCATCGCTCTTCGTGAGGGAGTCCATTGAGGAGGTAACGCATGAGATGGCGATCGCTGGTCTGCTTGTCGGCTTGATTGTCATGCTCATGCTGGGCTCATGGCGTCCCATGGTAGTCGTTACGACTTCAATTCCATTGTGTATTTTAACCTCCCTTATCTTCCTGCAAGTGCTGAATGAGTCGATGAACGTCATGACGCTGGGAGGATTGGCGCTAGCGGTAGGGATTCTTGTCGATGACGCGACAGTGATGATAGAGAACATCGATACCCACCTGGAGATGGGTAAAGGACTCGATGAAGCAATCATTGATGCAGCAAATCAGATCGTTATTCCGACGCTGCTTGCTACGTTATGTATATGCATTGTCTGGTTGCCGCTGTTTACGCTTTCTGGCGTATCGGGCTTTCTGTTCAAGCCAATGGCGCTGGCGGTGATATTTGCTATGCTGGCGTCCTTCATTCTGTCGCGTACGCTTGTACCGACCATGGCGAAATATCTGATTAAGCATCCTCATGCGGAGGAACACGAAAAGGAATCGCACCAGAGCGATGAAAAGCCAGCGGGGAGGTTTGCCGGTTTTCAGCAGAGATTAAAGCATCATATGGGAATTTTCTCCCGTTTTCAGAAGGGATTCGAGGCTCGCTTTCTTCAATTCTGTGTTTGGTATAGCGGATTGCTCGAATACACAATTGAAAATCGCCGTCGACTTGCAACGATCATGCTGGCTTTCGCGCTTATCTCTCTTATTTTGTTCTACTTCAACGGACGTGATTTCTTTCCTGAAGTCAGATCAGGAACCATCCAGATGCACATGCGGGCACCCCTCGGTACACGGATGGAATCCACAAACCGCATTGCCACGCTGGTTTCTAACGATATCAAAGAATTGCTTCCCGGGCAGGTCGAAGATATCGTCAGTAATTGCGGCATACCCGTCGGACCGCATAACCTAGCGTTTATTCCGACGCCCACCATCGGAACGCAGGATTGCGATCTCACAATTACCCTGTTCAACGAAAAATCGGCAGTGTGGGATCTCCGTGAAATTCTTCATAAAGGTTTGAAAGAGCGCTATCCAGGAAGTGAATTCACATTTCAGCCAGCCGATCTGATAGCGAAAATTTTGAATTTCGGTTCTCCTTCTCCAATTACTGTTCAGATTAACGGGATGGACATATACGGAAACTACGAATATGCACGCCAACTGCAAGCTAAGCTACGCAAAATTCCTGGCTCCTCCGACGTAGTCATCCAGCAAACCATGCGCACGCCAACCATGTTTGTCGAAGGCCAAAGAACATTTGGACTCGGTGTTAACAAGAGTGAAACGGACATTGCTCTGAATATGTTGATAACCACTAATGGAACCCAGCAGATCGATCAGAAATACTGGCTGGATCTGAAAACCGGGGTTTCCTATCAGATCAATATATATAATCCTCAACCTCAGGTCGCAAGTGTAAATGACTTGAACACGATTCCTGTCAAGAAGATAGGGGATGATGGCCTGGATCAGGACTATCAACTCCTGGGCAATCTAACGAAACTATCACCGGTAGGAACACCCGGTCTGGTTACCCATAGGGGCATCATGCCGTTGATCGAGGTCTATGTATCTGCTGAAGGGCGTGGGCTTGGCGGTGTGCTGGACGATGTCAAGAAGATTGTTGATGAGATGGACGATTTAGTCCCTCGTGGTTCCGAAGTTCAAATCGCTGGTCAAGCCGCCAATATGGTTACTACCTATGGCGAACTGATTATCGGCCTCATAGCGGCTGTCGTGCTGATCTATCTCCTGCTTGTCATCAATTTTCAATCATGGTTGGATCCTTTCATCATCATTACAGCATTGCCGGGTGCGTTAGCAGGCATTGCCTGGGCTTTGTTCCTGACCCAAACGAACATTTCCGTACCGGCTCTGACAGGCGCCATCATGGCGATGGGAACGGCCACGGCGAATTCCATACTGGTCGTGTCCTATGCACGGGAGCGCATCCAAATTCATGGCGATCCTTTGTTAGCCGCGATTGAGTCAGGTAAAGCGCGTATTCGTCCTGTACTGATGACTGCGGCAGCCATGATTATGGGCATGCTTCCGATGGCTATGGGAGGATCCACCAATGCGCCGCTGGGTCGTGCGGTTATTGGCGGCTTGACGTTCGCAACTGTGTATACCCTGTTTTTTGTTCCCTGTGTGTACGCCGTCATCTATTACAGCCGCAAGCGAAGCGTTTCTAAAAATGAGCAGCAAGACGCCCTTCAACAAGGAGACTCATGATATGGAGAAATCAAAGCAAAAAAGCATGATGATTTTGGTGATCGTTCTTGGTGTCGCCTACATGGGTTATCGGGTCATTGAGTCCAGAGGAAACATGGCCGCTTTAGAAGAAAAAGCGATTGAAAATGACACTCCGACGGTAGCTATCGTTTATGCCAAGCCACTGCCTTCTACAGAAACCATCAAGCTTCCGGGTACCATTCAGGCTTGGTTTCAGGCGCCGATCTATGCCCAGGTATCCGGTTATGTGAAGATGTGGCACAAAGATTGGGGAGCGATCGTGAAAAAAGGGGATGTCCTTGCCGAAATCTATGCACCGGCTCTTGATGCCAAATACCGGCAAAGCAAGGCGGATTTGGAGTCGGAAATAGCCCTTAATAATCTTGCTAAACTCACTGCGGAGCGATATATTGCCTTGCGAAAAAACCAGGCGGTATCCGAGCAAGCGATTTCGGTAAAGGTTGCCGAAGCAAAAGCCCAACAGGCAAAGGTCAATGCCGCCAAACAAAGAGTCAGTAACTATGAAGCATTAATTCAGTTCAAAACAATTGTTGCGCCGTATGACGGTGTAGTCATTAACCGTAGCATTAATGTGGGAGACTTCATCAATAAGGAAGGCACTATCAGTACACCGGAAGGTGAAGTCCGCAATCTTTTTACTGTCGCGGACATCAGCCGGTTGCGTTTGTTTGTCAATGTACCTGAGGCATACGGTGCTGTTATGCATGATGGCTTGAAAGCCGATTTAACGGTGCCGCAATTTTCCAACCGGCATTTCACTGCCGAATTTTTAACTACTGCGCGCGGCTTCAATGAGAGTACACGTACGGTGGTTACCCAATTTGTGATTGAAAATGAAGAACGGGATCTGTGGCCTGGCTCCTATGCATCAGTCAATCTGACCGTAGAGGTTGCGCATAATCATCTCTCGATTCCATCCAGCTCGATGGTATTTGATGAAATGGGAGTTCGAGTTGCCTATGTAGATGAAAATGACCGTGTTCGCTTCAAGCCAATCACGGTAACCAGGTTCCTCGACGCTACTGTTGAAGTAAGCGGGGGCGTCACGACAGAGGACCGACTGATAAACAATCCCAGCGCTGCCCTGCTTGAAGGCGACCTGGTGAAAATTGTAACGCCCAGACCGGGATATGACATGATCAATGAACCAGTGGAATCACGTGAGAAGTCGAAATCAGCCTCACATCCAAAAATGCCGGATCCGAGCCCAAAACAAGCGTTAGACGGATAGCATGCACCATAACGATCATTTCAATCATTTGACTATAATTGACTGGCGGCGTAAAAATGGAATCCATATTTTCAAGACTCTATCGTTTCGGCGTAAGATTGGGTGGTTTTTTATTTCTAGCAATCAGTCTGGCGGCTTGCAGTTCTCTTCCTTTTCCTGCATTTGATCTTTCACCTAAATATCAAGAACCTCAATTCGTTGTTCCGGATTCTTGGGAGGGAACGAGTTCTTTCGTTAAGGCTAATCCGTCGGATGATGTACTCCGGCCCGATTGGTGGAAGCTATATGACGATCCAATTCTTGACAGCCTCGTAGAACAGGCGATGGCAGCCAATCCAGACTTGCATGCTGCAGCCGAAAGGTTTATTCAAGCACGTTATGCAATGATGAAGGCACGATCTCGATATTTCCCCCAAATGGGCTTTGGGTTTGGTGGCAACAATAACAGACAATCCGACCATACCCTCTTCCGTGCTCCCGGAGAACCTGATAGCGATACTCAAGTTCTGATGGATGGAATTGCATCTTGGGAACCGGATTTCTGGTCGAAACTCCGGAATGCCGCACAAGCCAAAATCTATCGTGCTGAGGAACGCGCGGCCGATTATGGACTGGCGCGCCTTATTCTGCAGGCGGAAATTGCATCGAATTATTTCACACTGCGTGGACTGGATGCACAAATCGCGATTTACAAACAGTCGATCGACCTTTATAACTACTCATTAACTGTTGTAGAGACTCAGTTCGAAGGCAAGATCGCTTCTGCTCTCGACGTAGCGCGTGCTGAGTCTCTGTTGTACGCTACTGAGTCAAAATTGGCTCTGATGCATGGTGAGCGCAAAGTGATGGAACAGGCTATTGCAATTCTCCTTAATCTTGCCCCAGCTAGTTTTAAACTCGAGCCGGTAGATAACCTCCTTGCCGCGAATTTTAGCCTTCCACAGACAGTTCCATCTACTTTACTTGAACGCCGGCCCGATATTGCCGCTATGGAGCGCCGGATGGCACAAGCTAACCGCACCATTGGAATTGCACGCGCCGCTTTTTTTCCAAACGTATCCTTCCGGCTTGGGGGAGGGCTTGAGGATTCCGGACTCAATCTGCTTAGCTTGGCTAACAGTTTCTGGGCTTATGGTTCCTCTTTTTCCATTCCACTTTTTCAGGGTGGGTATCGTCGGGCGCAGCTACAACAATCATGGTCGGTCTATCGCGAGACAGAAAATTTATATCGCTCGACCGTACTGAACGCCTTTCGCGAAGTTGAGAATAACCTGACCCAGACTCATTGGATAACTATTGCTGCCGAGCGGCAGGATGCCGCCGTCGAAGCTGCACGTAAAACACAAAACCTTACCATGGAACTGTATAAGGGCGCTTTGGCATCCAGTCTTGAACTCATTTATTCCCAACTCGGTACGCTGACGGCAAGTATCGATTCTGTGCAGATCAAGACTGATCTACTGAAAGCATCGGTGGCGCTTATTCGTGCGCTTGGAGGAGGCTGGAATCGCGATCAATTACCCGCCGACAACGAAATTCAACCCTTTGGCGTATTGCAATATACTGATCTTGATAAGCCAGCACCAGCTGGAGAGATTGACGTCGATGCGAATCCTGCTGATCGAAACAACAAAAACAATAACTTAACAAAACCCTCAGTTGAGTCCTCGTACCTAAAAGTACGTAAATCGCCTTAAGTGCAGAAGCTTTGGAGTTGTTTCCTTTGAACTAGGTTAGGTAATGGCGCTGCAAGCAAGCCGGTTCTGACGAGTACATGGGTGCCGATTGCTTCTCACGGTTGCACTACTTGGATGGTTACTTGATCGGTCGATTGACAGGATTTTCTGATACCTTCGGCGCATCCTCGCCAATCATCACTGGCCCACCGTCCCGCCAGACGACAGCGTACTGACCCAAGCGGCGTTTCCTTTCAAGTGCCTGCGTTACGGCTTTTTGCAGGGAATCCAGGATTACTTGGCTTTCTTTGGAAGGCGTTGTTTTCAGTGTAACTTTCATTCCGTAGCGCTCTTTAATAATTGGTGATAATAAATTTCATGAAGAATATTACGGCCATCGCCCGTTTGTTCAAACACGGGGATCGGTATTTCACCATCATTCATGAAACAAATGCAATGATCGACCCTGTGACTAAACACGTGGAAAAGATTACCAAGGCTGCGCGGGAAACGCCGCTCGATGTCGCGCAACACCCACGTTCGCTCGAACAGCTTGCTTACGAGAAAAAGCAAGACTTGATCCCTTCCACTTATGTTGCTCAGTCACGGACAACTCCGACAAATAGGCAATCATCTTTCGTGTCGAGCGGTACATTCTGGCGCATTCGCCCTGTTGGAGTTGGTATCCAACCTTCGGATGGAAGCCCTTCAAACAACTTCATGCGCGCTTCGCCGATGCTGCCTAAAAGCCTGAGTTGCCTATTCCACTCTAGTGCCCAGAACCAGCCTTCATTGCTACAACGCATGATGGCCTTAAAGTAACCCTGAGCCGATTCGATGTTCGCAAGACAATCCCAATCACGAACTCGGTTTGCAATCTCGATTACCTGCGGATTGCCCCAATCGTTGTGCGTGTAGCTCCCATACCAGGTGAATTGATCTTGTGGTAGCAAGCGCATCTTTAGTGGGTCGAGATAATCCTCCGAGCATATAAGAGCGAACAAGCCTTGGATATGGCTAAATGCGACCTCTCCGACTTGATCGTTGTCTAGCTGCGGGGGCCCAATCATTCCGAACTTCAGAGACATTGGACCAATCGCAGTGGTTAAGGATGTATGTTCGTGGGCATCCTGTATCAGCACTCCCTTCTTCTTTGGGTGGAAGTCGCCTTTTCCCTTTCGAATTGCGACTTCGTTCACTCTAGTATTATCAATGCGGCCCGGGCTATTGAACAGTGTGATGCTTGAGACATGCCGCTCAGCGGAAGCCTTGCGAGCATTGCATGGCCTGCATGCACGAAAGAGGAAATTGAATGGTTGACCATCCATTGTTCCCGTGGGGACGAAGTTCCTTGCAATGAGATGTTCCTTGTCAGACTCCGGAGGATTAGGTCCCTGCAAGAATGTTCCGCAGTAAATGCAGCATGCGTTCGAACCAACTTGAGACGGTGCGTACCAACTAATGGTTTCCCCGGTTTTTCTGCCAGTTCTAAAAGTTCTTTCGGTCATTCGTTATTCGTAGCATTGAGAATGCTTAACGTAATATATATAAAATTTTGTTCAATAATCTTGTTGATAATGTCGCATAACCACTGAATTTTCATAGAGTAACACTCTATAATTTTGATGCCAAGCTTCATCCGGTGGCTCGGTTGCAGCTCCAACAATCAAAGCGATCCGGAATCGGCAATTAGGCTGCTACCGCTCCGCCAACACCACTTCAACCACCATCACTGCATCATTCCTTCTAAGCCATAATTCCACTTTCTCCCCCGCCTTCAACGTGCGCAAGATCGCCGCATACGATGCCAAATCGCTAACCGGTTGCCCAGCCAGTTGAATCAGAATATCGCCCGGTTGAAGTCCGGCTTGTTGCGCCGGGGAGCCGGGGAGGGTGTTGTCGATGCGTACGCCTTCACCCTTATAAGAGAAATCCGGGACGGTGCCGAGGCTGGTTTTGCGTTTTTCCTTCGGTGCGGCGGATTCGGCGGGAGCGGGGGCTGCCGATAGCGTGACCGTCAGCGGTTCGATGCGGTTGGCGAGGTATTCGGTGGCTTCCTTCAGGATCGCGGCGACTTTGACCAGTCCGGCGGTGTCGATTTTGTCGGCGGTGTCGCCGGGGGCGTGGTAGTCCTCGTGCGCGCTGGCGAATAGTTGGATGGCGGGCACGCCGACCTGGATGAACGCCGCTTGGTCGCTGGAGCCGAAATCGTCTTGCACGGCGTTGACCGGAATGCCGGTGACGAAGCTCGCGCCGCGGAAGATGTGTACCAGTTCACGTGCGCTGCCGGTGCCGAACACGGTGACCGGGTTGTTTTCCAGCCGACCGACGGTATCCAGATTCAACATCGCGATGACTTTTTCAACCGGGAATTGATCATTCTTGCGGACATAGTGTTTGGAACCGAGCAGATTGGCTTCTTCGCCGGTGAATGCGGTGAAAATGACAGTGCGTTCCGGCTGCCATTTCGGCACGATCTGACGTGCGAGCTCCAGCATCACGGCGATGCCGCTGGCATTGTCGTCCGCGCCGTGGTGGATTTTGCCCTGATGCGCGGCGCGCACGTCCGGCCAGCCGGTGCCGAGGTGGTCGTAATGCGCGCCGATTACCAGGCTTTGCCCGGCCAGTTGCGGATTGGTGCCGGGCAGGATGCCGACGACATTGCGCAGCGTGATATTGCCTTTCGGCAGGCCGACATCCTGTTGCCAGGTCTGGAAATAGCTGTTGTCGTCACCGCCTGGCAGCAGGCCGATTTGCTGAAACTGTTTGGCAATATACGTAGCCGCATCGTCCAGCTCCGGCGTGCCGAGTTCGCGCCCTTTGTACGATTCGTGCGACAGGTGCGTGATATCCGCCATCATGCGGCTCTCGGAAAACACCGGCGGCAGTTCTGCCAGCGCGCGGCGCGGCTTGGTGATGCCAGTGTGCGTGGTGTGAATCGTGTGGCCGTCTTGCTGTTTGATCCATTGTGTCAGCGGCGATTGCAGAACCGGCCATTGGCCTTTGCCGATGTTGGTCAATTCATCGCCCTTGAACACCAGGTAACTGTATTTGCGGTAATGCGGCAATTTGTTGGCGAGTTCGGCAATCGCCTTGGGGTTGTCGGCGGCGACCCACAGCAGCGTTTTGTCCGGATTGGCGGGTTGCCGGGTGGTCAATACCACGGCGTGACCGGCTTGCGGATAGCGTTTATGTTCCAGTTGCAATTGCTGAGATTGAACGGCAACACCACGATCCGTCAGGGCTTTCGGTACGGCATCGGCAAAACGGTTTTGCCAGCCCAAAATCCAAACGGTGCGATCTTCCGGTAACGTTTTCAATTGATCGTCGGTGACGATTTCCAACGGGCTCGATTGCGTTTTCTGCCAGTTGGCCGCCAATGCGCGGTAGGCCTCCAGCACGGCTTTTTGTTCGCGCGCGGGCAGGATCAGCAGCGGTTTTTCTGCGCCGAAACCTTGGGATAACGCGGAAGGAATCTCGCGGCTATCGAGACGGCGGAACACGTCGAAATGCGGATCGAGGTCGATGCGCACCGGGCGGTTGGCGAATGTCATCTCGACCGTTTGTTTGGCTTGCTCGACGACGATATGCGATTCCACCGCCATGTCCTCGCCTTCCAGCGTGATGGAAACCGGTACCTTTAAGCGGTACGGTTCGCCTGGCTGGGTTTGCTCGACGGTGAGCGTGAGCTTGAATCCATCCGCCGTGCGCTCGGTTTCCGCGCTGCGCAGCACCAGATCCGGCGCTCCGGTGCGATGCACCCACTGCTCGAAGCGTTGTGTCAGATCCTGACCGGTGCTGGTGTTGAACGTGGCGAGCAAATCGGCGAACGTCGCTTGCTGGAATTTGAATTGCTGGTAAAAGCGCCGCAGTGCTTTGGTGAACGCGTCATCACCGAGTTCCTGCCGCAGCATGTGAAAGAACATCATGGTTTTGCCGTAACCGACGGCTTCCGAGCTGGCGCTGTGGCGCGACACGAAACGGATGACCGGGAAATCTTTCTCCTTGCCGACGAAATCGGCGTATTTTTGCAGTACATCGCGACGGTATTCCTCGCCTTTGCCGCGCTGCTCGTTGACCAGATGATCGGCGAGGTAAGCGGTCAGGCCTTCCGCCCAGTTGCCTTTGGCGTAATCGACGAACACGCCGTTGCCCCAGTAGTTGTGCAGAATTTCGTGCGGGTACGACGAGTGAAGAATGAACGGCAGGCGGATCACCTTGGAACCGAGCAGCGTGAACGACGGCATGCCGTAGCCGCTTTCCCAGAAATTCTCAACCAATGCGAACTTCGTATAAGGATAGGGGCCGATCAGCTTGTTGTACATCGCAATGTACTGCGCGGTGGCGTCGAGATACCTCTGCGCCAATGGTTGATCGGCGCTGCGTAAATACACCATCGCGTTGACCGCACCGGCGGATTGCGTGTAGCGCTGGAATTTCGCGGCGATCAGATAAATATCGTCCTGCGGTTGTTTTTCCTCCCAAACCACGTTTTGTGCCGCGCTGGTTTTGTTCTCGCGCAGCAAAGTCCCTTGACTGACCACATCCCAATCGGGGGGCGTTTGAATGTCCAGCTGAAACGATACCAGCGCATCGCCGAACTGCGGATACCACGCACTGGCACTCGCCAGGAACACGCCTTCCGGTGAAATCACGCCCGGCGTGGAACCGAAACTACGCGAATATTCCTGCCCCGGCCCTTGCACCGCGTGATGGATCTGGCCGCCATATTGCAGCGTGAACGCATCCTGCCCGGGCGATACGGTCACCGTGTAATGCCGGATCGAAATCGGTCGAGATTTCAGTGCAACCTCATTGGCATCGGCTTCAAGCGTGGCATCCTGCACATCGCTAACCGCCAACCCGGCGTGCAAATAGAATTCAAGTTGCACGGGCTCTTTAGCATTACGCATGTGATCCGGGATCTGAATCCGGTCTTTGACGCGGATTCCGGAAGTGCCCGGCGATAATTGGATTTCCATGTGATGGTGGAAAGTTGGATTGCTTGCGGCGCCGATCTGGCTGCTGAAAACGCAAAGGATCGCAAGGAAAAAAGCTGATATAAGTTTTAGTGATGTTCGCATTCTTTTTTTAAATCTGGAGGATAGGCTATTTATTGGAATATTCAGATAAACACAATGTTTTACCGCTGCCTGCATTCTATATCATCGTGTGTTTACTTTCCTTTTAGGGTTATGCTTAAATGCTTTTTCATTTATTGGCGGCAAGACTCTTAAATTTCTATGAAAAAGATGACACAGAAGAACACATTCCATGCTTTGAGCGGTTTTTTATTTCCATTGGCGTTTCTAGCTACAAGCCAAGCGTATGCAAGCGATTTTATCACCGGCGAACAACAACTTTCCGTCAAGGAAAAACGCGCCGGTGAGGCGTATTACCGGGCGGATTCGAAGTGGATGATTTATCAAGCGGAAGTGGCGGACGATAATCCGTTTTATCAGATTTTCCTGAAGAATATCGAATCCGGTGCGGTGACGCAGGTGTCGCCGGGTACCGGCAAAACCACGTGCGCGTGGGTGCATCCGGCGCAGGAAAAAGTATTGTTTTCGTCAACGCACGACGACAAGGAAGCCAAAGCTAAAATGGCCGCCGAGATCGAGCGCCGTAATGCGGGTGAACAGAAGTCGTATGCCTGGGATTACGACGAGTTCTACGATATTTACGAAACTGGTTTCGATGGCAAAAACATACGGAATCTAACCAACACCCTGGGTTACGATGCCGAAGCGTCGTGGTCGCCGGACGGCAAATTGATCGCTTTTGCTTCCAACCGCCGTGCATACAGCGGTGAATTGTCCGAAGAAGAACAAGCGCTTTTTAAAGCCAATCCGGCATCAATGATCGATATTTACATCATGGACGCCGACGGCTCCAATGTCAAACGCCTGACGCAAACCAAAAGCTACGACGGCGGCCCGTTTTTCAGCCCGGACGGCAAACGGATTGTGTGGCGGCGTTTTTCGGATAATGGCCGCGAAGCGGAAATCTTCACGATGAATATCGACGGCAGCGATCAAAAACAAATCACGCGCTTGAATGCGATGTCTTGGGCGCCTTTTTACCATCCTTCCGGAAAATACATCATTTTCGCGACCAATTTGCACGGGCACCGCAATTTTGAGCTGTACATCGTCGACACCGATGGTCAGAAAGAGCCGGTGCGTGTGACCGATAAAGAAGGTTTCGACGGTTTGCCGGTATTTACACCAGATGGTAATCACATCACCTGGACCAGCGACCGCACACCCGGCAAGAAGGGATTGTTATTCCACGGCAAGTGGGATCATCAAAAAGCGTTGGAGAGTCTTGCACTGAAGTAAGTCAATTGGCTATAAAGAAGAGCGCTGGCGGATGACAAGAAAGCCAGCGCTTTTTATTTGTCGGCTCCTGTGGGATCGGAAAAGAACTTTTCCTTGCGTTTTTGCTCGTCGAAGTACAGCGACTCATTTGGTTCAAGTTGATTGCCCAGTTTCTGGATTTGCTGCCAGATATCGGGGAATTCACCAAGCCGTTTAAAGCGGCGGGCATTCTTCTTGAAATCTCTTTTGTTGTTGGCTTTGTACAACAATTCGAATAGTAGCAGCCAGCCCGGAATGTCCTGCTGGTTTTTGGCGAGCTGTTTTTGCAGCATTTGAATGGCGGCTTCGGGATTTTCCTGTTCGATCAGCGTGCGTGCTTCGGATACCAGTTGTCCAGGCGGTTCGGGCGGATTCTGCGGTGATTCGGTTTTTTTCTCGTCACTGCGGCGCAGCAGCAGCGCTTCGTATTGATGCCGCTCGGATGGATCGAACGGTAGTGCTGCGTCGCGGGATTTCGCAAGTCTTTCCTTGATTCTGTGATAGTTGCGCGCGATCAGGAAAATAATCAGTAGCGTCAGCAAAGTTCCGAGAAGAAAGACATTATCCAAGAGCAGGGCGGATTCCGGCGCAGCTGGATTGGTTTCAACCGGCACATTTGGATTGGCCGGTTGTTGCGTGTCGGCGGGTGACTGCGGCGCTGTGGCGATATTTTCTGCGGGTTGCGCACTATTACTATCAGCAGGTGGTGTTGCAGCTACTTCCTGGGAAGGCTGCGCAATTTCTTCCGGGGGAGTAGGTGATGGACTCTCGATGCGGTGCTCATTACTGCTTGCCGGAACATAGGTCATGAGTATGGCTTGCATCGCGATGATCTGCTTTTCAATGGATTCGATGCGCTTTAGCAGAATATTGAGTTCGTTGGTTTCATTTTCAGCAATTTGTTCCAATTGCGCGATCAGTTGCAACGCTTCGTTCAAGCCGGATATTGCGCTATCCGGAGCCGATGCTTGCGGTGGACGCTTATTCGCGCCGCGGCTTGAGTTGGATGGATGCGCCTTGGTTGCCGGTTTTGCATACTTGCCGATCGTTCTTAAATCCGGGATGTGAATAATGGTGCCAGCCGGTATGGGACGATAGGCCCCATCGGGAAAGTGCTCGGGATTTGTGCGGATAACCGCGCGAACGAATGCGTCACGTGCAACTGCATCGTGCGGAAACATCAAATGACCGATCTGCGGAATATCTTCCCCTGGCAGGATTTGCCACTGCATTCCCGGTCTGGCTGCGTTGCCGGCAGGATTTCCGGTTTTCTGCTGAGCAATGAGATCGCGTTCTGAATGTGAAACAGGTACTTCAGCCGAAACCGAAGTACCTGTCAAAAAGAGAAGAATGACAATGAGTAGTTTGCCGTGAGATACAATCATCTAGTTCAAGAAGGTTTTCTATTTACAGTAAGTTGCAATCGTCTTGTTGGCATCGGCTATTTTTCTTTGCCGCAAATCATCGTCCACATAAACCATACCACCGGCTCCATCGGGAATGGTCAGGCGCGGTGAATCGGTGTACATTCTAAGCTGAGTTTGCGCATCTATACATTTTTTTTTGTTCTCTTCCGATTTGCTTTGTTGTTTAGTTTCTTCTTCTCTTCTAAGTTGCCGCCGTTTGTCGAATTCTTCTCTGTCGTCGGATAAATTCCTGGAGTTGTTTTGATTTCCAGCGACCGGCGCGGATTTGATATTTAATCGTTGTTCATCCTGGGCGGCATCCGGCGGAGGCGGTTGATCGGTATATTGTGTTTTGCCGTTTTTATCGACCCATTTATAAATCTGCGCATTGGCGCTGATGCTCATCAACAGAATGATCACTGTCAATACAAAAATTCTCATAGCGTGCTCCAGAACATGAATAATCTGAAATACATCGGTTTCGTATTCATGCAACTTAAAGATTTTTCGCATTAAATCATATTCGCTGGAAATATGCTGCGTTCTTGGCTGATTTGGCACGAAATTCATGTCTGAATTTGGCTATAATGTCGCTTTGCCAAGGATTGTTATCATGCAATTGATTCAAAAAGCATTGACCTTTGATGATGTTCTGTTAATCCCAGCCCACTCGACGGTTTTGCCGCGTGATGTCAGTCTGGCAACGCAATTGACGCGCACCATCAGACTCAATCTTCCGGTACTGTCGGCGGCCATGGATACGGTAACCGAAGCACCGCTGGCGATTGCCCTGGCGCAGGAAGGCGGCATCGGCATCATCCATAAAAATATGACGATCGAAGCGCAAGCCGCGCACGTTGCGCAAGTCAAACGCTTCGAGAGCGGTGTGGTTAAGGATCCGGTGACCATCCATCAGAATATGACCGTGCGGGAAGTGCTGGAACTGATACGCCAGCACAAGATTTCGGGTTTACCGGTAGTGAACGGTAAAAAAGTCGTCGGTATTGTCACCAACCGGGATTTGCGTTTTGAGACGAATCTCGATCAGACGATCAAACATATCATGACACCGAAAAGCCGGTTAGTGACAGTCAAGGAAGATACGTCGCGTGAGGCGGTGCTGGCGCTGTTGCACAAACACCGGCTGGAACGCGTGCTGGTAGTCAACGATCAATTCGAGCTGTGCGGATTGATTACCGTGAAGGACATCATTAAAACTTCGGAATATCCGCTGGCGTGTAAGGATGAACAGGAACGATTGCGCGTGGGGGCGGCGATCGGTGTCGGGGAAGGCAGCGAGGAACGCGCCATTGCATTGGCGGAAGCCGGTGCCGATGTGATTGTCGTCGATACGGCGCATGGTCACTCGCAAAGCGTGCTGGATCGTATCGCGTGGGTCAAAAAGAATTTGCCGTCGGTGCAAGTCATTGGCGGAAACGTGGCGACGGCAGCTGCGGCCAGAGCGCTGGTCGATCATGGCGCGGATGCAGTGAAAGTGGGTATCGGTCCCGGTTCCATTTGCACCACGCGCATCGTCGCGGGTGTCGGCATTCCGCAGGTCACCGCGATTCATAATGTTTCTGAAGCATTGAAAGGGAGCGGTGTGCCAATGATCGCCGATGGCGGTATCCGCTATTCCGGCGATATCGCCAAAGCATTGGCGGCGGGTGCTAATACCGTGATGCTCGGCGGATTGTTTGCCGGAACGACGGAAGCGCCAGGCGAGATTGAATTGTTTCAGGGACGTTCGTACAAAAGCTACCGTGGCATGGGATCGCTTTCCGCCATGCAGCAGGGATCAAGCGACCGCTATTTCCAAGACAAAGAACAGAAAAACAACGATAAGCTGGTTCCCGAGGGTGTGGAAGGGCGCGTGCCGTTCAAGGGCAGCATTTCTGCCGTGATCCATCAGTTGATGGGTGGCGTCCGTTCGAGTATGGGTTATCTGGGTTGTGAAACCATCGCCGCGATGCACAAAAAAGCGGAGTTTGTCGAAATCACCTCAGCCGGTATCCGTGAATCGCATGTGCACGATGTGCAGATCACCAAAGAAGCGCCTAACTATCACGTCAAATAAGAACTTTCTTCAATGCATCAGAAAATCCTCATCCTGGACTTCGGTTCTCAGTACACGCAATTGATTGCGCGGCGCGTGCGCGAAACGAACGTATATTGCGAATTGCATCCGTATGATGCCGATCCGGAATTTATCAAAGCTTTCGCACCCCAAGGCATTATTCTTTCCGGCGGCCCCGCTTCGGTCATGGAAGACGAAACGCCGCGCGCGCCGCAAGTCGTATTTGAGCTCGGCGTGCCGGTGCTGGGTATCTGCTATGGTATGCAAACGATGGCGGCGCAGTTGGGCGGTACGGTTGAAAATGCCGCGGTGCGCGAATTCGGTTATGCCGAAATACAGACGACGCAGCACGGCGCGTTATTTAAAGATATTAAGGATCGTAAGAATACGGACGGAAGCAATCTACTGGACGTCTGGATGAGCCATGGCGATGCGGTGATAGCATTACCAGCCGGATTTAAGGTGATGGCGTGTAACGCAGCCACGCCGATTGCGGCGATGGCGGATGACAAACGCCGTTTTTACGGCATCCAGTTCCACCCCGAGGTGACGCATACGCTGCAAGGCAAAGCGATGATCGACCGCTTTGTGCATGGCATCTGTGGCATCGGGCAAGATTGGAATATGCCGGATTATGTCGAGGAAGCGATTGGGAAGATTCGCGCAACGGTCGGCAGCGATCAGGTCATTCTGGGTTTGTCCGGCGGTGTGGATTCCTCAGTGGCGGCGGCATTGATTCACCGTGCCATCGGCGATCAGCTGACTTGCGTGTTTGTCGATAATGGCTTGTTGCGCGCCAATGAAGCCAGGCAGGTGATGGAGACTTTTGCTAAAAATCTCGCGGTTAAAGTGATTCATGTCGATGCCAGCCGTGATTTCTATCGCAGTCTTACCGGTATCACCGATCCGGAAGCCAAGCGGAAAATTATCGGCCGGGAATTTGTCGAAGTATTCCAGTGCGAATCGGCCAAAATCAGCGACGCCAAGTGGCTGGCGCAAGGCACGATTTATCCCGACGTGATCGAGTCGGCCGGTGGAAAAACCAAGAAAGCGCATACTATCAAATCGCATCACAACGTCGGCGGTTTGCCGGAGACGATGCACCTGAAATTGCTCGAACCGTTGCGTGAGTTGTTTAAAGACGAAGTGCGCGAACTGGGATTGGTGCTGGGTTTGCCGCGCGATATGGTTTTCCGCCATCCGTTTCCCGGACCGGGTTTGGGGGTGCGCATACTGGGTGAAGTGAAATACGAATATGCGGAGCTGCTGAGACAGGCCGATCACATTTTTATCGAAGAATTGCAGCGCTCCGGTTGGTATGAAAAAACCTCGCAAGCGTTTGCGGTTTTTCTGCCGGTCAAATCTGTCGGTGTGATGGGGGATGGGCGCACCTATGAATACGTCATCGCTCTTCGAGCTGTGCAAACGCAGGATTTCATGACCGCCAATTGGGCGGAACTGCCGTATTCATTACTCAGCAAGGTTTCCAACCGCATCATTAACGAGATTCGCGGTATCAACCGCGTCGTTTACGACATTTCCGGCAAGCCACCGGCTACCATAGAGTGGGAATGATTGAATGTCTTGCATTGTCTGGCAATGATTTGTGAAAACGACTACGGAACCCGCTTAAATGCGGGTTTTTTGTTATTTCTGCCTGATAATATCGTGTAACAAAAAGCAACTCCAAGCGATTTTCTTACTGGGTATTTCATGAGTTGCCAGGAATCTCAGGATTGTTTATAGAGAGATTGCCTGATTCTTAATAGCATTCGAACCTAACAGCGCCTTGCGATGTGGTATAAAATCAAGCCGGGAAGCTGCTCATTTCCATACTGTGGCTTTGTGATCTAATCATTAGAAGGAATCAACATGTCTCAACCGCTTTCTATACTTATTGTCGTTGTTGCACTGCTGCAAGGTTGTGTTACCTCCAAGGAGGTGTTTCTAGCCGACGGTACTAAAGGGCATAACATCAACTGCGGTGGTTCCGGAATGAACTATAGCAACTGCCTTGAAAAAGCGGGCGAGGTCTGTGGCACGCGTGGGTATCACTTGTTGAATCAGCAGGGTGAAGTTGTTCCTTTCTCTCAGGCAATCCGTGAGCTTGGCGCAAACACACAATCATCATCGGTTGGATATTCGACAACTTCCGGCGCAATAATCACTCGTAATCTATTGATCAAATGCAAATAAATGGGGGTAATTTATGAAAGTCGAAGTGACGGTTGAGCTCGAGATAAGTCTGCATAAAACCAGTATTGCAGATATCAAGAAATTACTGGAAGAAATGATGGACCCAAAAAAGTTTGACGCCTTGGAAGCGATCAGAATAAAAGATGTAAAAATAGACGGATAGATTTTCTTTCAGTCGCAATGGATTGAGATGGGTTTCGCTGCTTTTATCCAGATGAGTGGGAAATATTGATGTATAGTAATTCAGGCTCGATCTGACAGTCACCCGATTTGACGATGTGCCTGTTAGATCAAATTCAGTTTTTAATGTGGTAATTTTATCGTCCCATACCTCCTTTGCGTCAATTAGAGTTTGCATTGGAGTTCGCCCACAGTACATCTTTCCTTGGTGAGTATATGCCCCATTGTAGTACGTCATCCAGTCTCCAAATCGTGCTGTAACTCTTCGATGGAACGGTAAATCTTGCACCGGAATGCCACCTGGTAGAACTCTTGCAAGATTGTTTTGTGGAAACGCTCGCAAATACCGTTGGTTTGTGGATGATTGGCTTTCGTTTTGGAATGTTCAATCTCGTTCAGTGCCAGATAGAGCTGGTAATTGTGATGTTCTGGCTTGCCGCAATATTCGGTACCACGGTCGGTCAGAATACGGATGACGCCCATACCTTGTTCGGTGAAGAACGGCAATACCCGATCATTGAGCAAATCAGCTGAGGTGATCGGTGTTTTGGTGGTATACAACTTGGCTGCTGCCCATTTGGAATAAGTGTCGACGAAGGTTTGCTGATAAATTCGCCCCACGCCCTTGAGAGTGCCGACGTAAAAAGTATCCTGGCTACCAAGATAGCCGGGGTGAGCCGTCTCGATCTCGCCGTGGGCAACATCATCGTCCTGTTTCTTCTCCAGTGCCTGCACCTGTGCCTCGGTCAACACCGCTCCAGTCTCAGCGACATGCTTCTCCAAAGCTGACAGACGCTTCTTGAACGACTCCAGATTCTGGCGCAACCACACTGAACGGACACCTGATGGAGAAACAAAGATCCCGCGTTTGCGCAGTTCATTGGAAATACGAACTTGGCCAAAAGCCGGTTGCTCCAGAGCAAAAGCGGTGACCGCCGCCTCTGTCTCTTCTTCTATACGGTTCTTGATGTTGGGCTTACGCCGGTTTGCATCAATCAGGGCCTCAACACCGCAGGTTTCCACTGCTGCCTGATAGCGATAGAAAGTATCGCGAGAAAAACCCATCTCCTTGCAGGCGCGGGATACATTGCCAAGTTCGGCCGACAGATTAAGCAGACCAATCTTGTGTTTGATAACATTTCGGTGAACACTACTCATGGGATTACTCCTTTACGCTTTCGCGTTTGGTTGATAAAGATTTGCACCTCTATCAAACCGGGTAATCCCACCTTCTGGCAAGACCTACTGTCTGATCAAATCTGAACTACTACATATAAATTTGGAGTGGTGTGGCCAGTATACGTTTTTTATCTATTAGTCCTATGGATATCTATATTTACTATTTGGTCCTATGGAATTGTCTGGATTTTCTATTATGGGCCTTGTTGAATAG
>NZ_FNOE01000074.1 GCF_900106555.1 Nitrosomonas oligotropha
CCCTCTCCAGCTTGAGTTGCTTGATCTGTGCTTTCAACTGCCGGATCTCTTCCTGCTCCGGGGTCAATTTCCCATTACCCCGGAATGACTGATCAACATCATCCGCCTGGTATTGGGGTTGTCCTAGATTTTGTGTAAACGGTGGTTAAAATACGGGGGCATTCTTTCGTTAAATTGAATAGTAAACCTGTTTAGTTCAGGTTTCCAATCTCTTAGTTGCATAGACCATTTTTTGGCGATATTGCTGAGAGCCAAATAGTACAATTTGATCACGGCTTCATCGTTGAGAAACGATCCACGGTTTTTGCTGACTTTGCGTAGGCTCATGTTGACAGATTCAATCGCATTGGTGGTGTAAATAATGCGCCGTATCTCAGGCGGGTAGTCGAAAAACGGAATGATGCGCTGCCAATTATTGCGCCAAGACAGAGCAATCGGTGGATAAGCATTGTTCCACTTATCTTCAAAGTCTGCTAGCTCGGTGGCGCGCTGTAGACCAAACGTAAATCAGCAGCTACTTCCTTGCGTTTATTCCAGCCGACGTAGTTGAGACTGTTACAAACCATGTGTACGATGCAGAGTTGTACAATGGCACGTGAATAGACAGTTTCAATCGCTTCGGGAAAGCCCTTTAAGCCATCACAGGCGATAAAGATATCTTGCACGCCACGATTCTTAAGTTCAGTGACAACGCTGAACCAGAACTTGGCACCCTCGGTCTGAGCAATCCATAAGCCAAGTATTTCTTTATGGCCCTCCATATTAATGCCGATCGCCAGGTAAATCGCTTTGGTATGAACGCTACCAGCGTCACGAACTTTGGCGTGGATACAATCGAGATAGATCACAGGATACACCGCATCGAGAGGCCAGGACGCCACTGCTTCACTTCATCCATTACGCCATCAGTGATCGTAGAAATGAGTGTAGGCGATACTTCGGCGCCATACATTTCAGTGAGGTGCTGTTGGATTTCACGCGTCGCCATGCCACGGGCATACAGCGAGAGGATCTTGTCATCAAAGCCCGCTCAGCGGGTCTGATGCTTGGAAATGATCAGAGGCTCAAAGCTGCCTTCACGGTCACGGGGAATCTCGATGGGTAACTCACCGAATTCACCTTTCAGGGTCTTACGGCTTTTACCATTTCTGGTATTGCCAGTGGCATTGATTACCATTTCGTGCTTATCGTGACCAAGATGCTCGGCCATTTCTGCCTGCAGGGCACATTCAACCAACGCTTTGGTAAGTTGCTTGAGAAGACCATGTAAATCTTCTGGCTTTTTGTAATCGGTCAGCAGGCTATCAATTAAGCCGGTCGGCAGTGGTTTGGGTGTGGTCGTTTTTACTCCAAAAATATATAAGCTGTTTCCTGCCATATGACCATTTACACAAAATTATTTACACCTGCCTATGGCGGTATTGATCCGGTTTGCACTGGCAACTGGCTGTCGGGCGCGTGAGATAATCGGATTGGAGTGGAATCGAGTCGATTTAGATCGGCGCACTGCATGGTTGAATCGCACTAAAAATGGTACACCGAGAGGCGTTTCGTTAAATGCGGATGCAGTAGTAGTTTTACAGGAACAAATGGGTAAGCATGAACAGTTTTGTTTTACTTATCGCAGTTAACCGATTCTTTGGGATGTAACCAATACGGCTTGGGTGAATGCGGTTAAGAAAGCAGGGCTGGAAGATTTCCGGTTTCATGATTTGCGGCATACCTGGGCGGTTGGAAATCGCGCAATATGGTGGATCGTTATGCCAAGTTTGCGACTGAGAATCTAGCATTTGCTGCGTCAAGAATTGAGACAGGAAAAGATAGAGAAGTAATTCCGCTGTCACGTTTTTGTCACGCTAAAGATGCTAACCAGAGCTTTAAGTCAGCTAACTGGTTGATTTCAATGGCTCACCAAAGCGGACAAATCTAGTATATAAATAGCGGTGTAAAAATGTACCACTGAGGCGCGCTAAATTTCGTCGCAATCGCGGAATAAAAGTGTACCAATCTTAAGCCTGTAAGCTGAT
>NZ_FNOE01000015.1 GCF_900106555.1 Nitrosomonas oligotropha
CTTCCCGATAAAACCCAGCATAGTGCAGCTTGCTTTCTCACAAGCACTGTTGCTCAATGTCCTTATCAGATCGACTATGCTTATTCTGACAACGGTAAAGAATTTAAAGGAACTGACAGCCATGCTTTCGTCAAAGCTTGCAGGCAGCACGGTATCGGTCAGAAGTTTACCCGCATCAATCGTCCGCAAACCAACGGTAAAGCTGAGCGGGTTATCCGCACCCTGATGGATATGTGGCACAGCAAGATTCACTTTAAAGACTGCGCCGATCGGCACATTCAGCTTCTCCGTTTCATTAACTTCTACAATACCGTTAAGCCTCATAAGAGTTTGAATAATGCCACCCCTTATGAAATACTCACCGCTTATTTCAATCAACCTATCTGTAAACAACTCTGAGGTTTCTTACAAATAAGGGAAACCTTTAGATCTTGATGCGGCAAAATATGATCACATTAATCATAATGCGAAGATCAATGCAGTATTGACTCCACTACACGCCGATACACAGGTGAAAGCAGCAACAAAAGCGCAAAGCCGATTGGAAAAGCAATACCCCATGAATACAGCCACTCTTCAACAAAAGCCCCGGAAAAACCAAGATTCACTGCGGTGACAGTAGCCGAAACACAGCCGGTCATTGTCGCCGACATAATGAAACAATACAAACAATGTGCAAGAAATTTTTGTTTCATGTCAGTTTTATCAATTCATACGGAATGCTCGGCGTTACGCTTTGCTGCAAAGCCTGGTCTGTAAAATCACGTAAAAATTTCATAATTTAATCGCTATGGTTCTGCCGGGCACGTAAATGACTGTTATAAATTTCCCCGCTGTAACTTTGTAACACTTCAATTGCCTCCGGCCGCATCACCTCCCGCGTCACGCGAATGCCATTTTGCCGCAATTCCGTTTCCCAGTTCGACGAGCGTGGTCCTTCGTTAAAACCGATCGCTTGCGCATCTTCGGAATGCGCGCCGCAGACAAGCGCAGCAACACCGCTCCATAACAACACACCTAAACACTGACAACACGGCTCCACGCTGGTTACCAGTTCAAACGAGCCTTGACCGGCTAACTCATAGCTACCCAGCAGTTGTTCCGCTAAAGCGAGGGCCATAACCTCCGCATGCAGCAATGAAGACTTTCCCGGAACAACCCAATTGACACCGGGCGCAATAAGTTCGTCCGTGCGTTGATCAAAAACAGCGGCAGCAAACGGCCCTCCACCATGCTGCACGTTGGTGCGCGCCAGATCAATAACCAGCGCCATTCGCTGGTTTATTTCAGGAAAAGTCTGCGGAATACCGGTAGCCCAAGTATTGAGCCAATCCGGTATTGGCAGTTCGATAGTAGTCCAGTGTTTCACAACGCGCATTCAATAAAAACGCCTAGACTAGCAGATACAATTTGTTAGTCCATAGTTCAAGCAAAATTTAACCGGCTTTTACTTAAAGCATGAAACTTTACAAAGCAACGAATCACAGCTTGACAGTCCCTGACCGGATCAAGTCTACTATCAACTAGCTATTAAATTTATTAATCCACCCTGCTGCGAAACATTTATCCCCAGTTGTCAATCATGAAGGAATCACGTGGTGTTCTCTGCACTTAAAAGCTTTAGTTTTGTGAGGTTTATCGGTTATCTGGCTTTTGCCGCAAGCTGGCTGGCATTTGCGCATTTCTTGGGCCGCTTGATCCCGGACCGGCAGCTGTGGTTCGCTTTATTAGTGACACTGTTTTTTGGTTTGCCGATTTACGTTGCGGCAATTTACGCGGTGACGATTGAAAGAATTTATTTGTCCAGTCAATTTAAAAAACTGGGCATCCTGCATTGGTTTTTTACCCGGCGGATTCTGTCGTATATCGGGTGGTTATTGTGGTCAGTTATCTTCTCCTTTTTACTGTTGTTTTATCTCGGCTCCGCTGAAAAACAGGAATGGGTTGTATTCTTTGCCGCCATTCCGGTTTTTGCCGTCATTTATGCGTTTTTCTATCCCATCGCAGCACGTGAGTACAAACCCTACATTGCTGTGCATAAATCGCTGGCTTGGGCGCGCTGGGCAGCTGCATTAACCATGGCGGTATTTTTTGTCCTATTTGCCGATCCTAGTGATGTGAACCGCCAATATGCATCGTTAACGGAAGCTATTGCACAGGAAAGCCAGCGGCTCGATGGCACCACAAACAGCATCTTGATTCTTGAAACCAACCGGCTGCTGGGTTTCATCGAAGGCTTGAAGCGTTACGCGCTGGGCAGTCTGCATTCATTGAACGACCCGCTTTATCTCGGCGCTGTTTTCCTCGGCAGTTTGCTGTTTTTTTATAATGTGGCGCTGGGGATTTCCAGTTTCATGGTGCCCCTATCGGAATACCGTCGTGTATTCGCACCGCTGCAGGATAGTGATGAACCGCCCGCCGTTTCACCGTGGGCTTGGGCAATCACCTCGGCATTTGCCACTTTCTTTGTTTTCTTTATCTATGTTCCGTCGACGGTTTATGTCGATGCCTGGTTGCGTTCCAACCCTGAGACTATCGAAGAGATTCACGCTTCAAGGCAAATTGTCGTGCAAAAAGTGGAAATGATCGGTGATGAATACTATAAGCCCGGAACCGCAGCGCAGATTGAACAAGCCTACCTCGATAGCCTCAGCAAGATGGAAGCATCACTGGGAAAACTGCGCGAAACCACCGGTACCGGTTTTCAGCAAATGACCGACAACGTCGATGCCTATCTCGATTGGTATTACAGCCTGCCGGGTGAATATGAGCGGATTGTGGCATTGGCAACCGGTGTGCTGGAAAATTGGATGGCTGAGAAACTGCAAAATTATCTGATGAAAGGCAATGTGTTCGGTCCGGTGCAACAATCCATCGAGGAAGTTTTGCAGAGTAATCAGCAGTTACGTACCGAGCACATGCAGAAAGTGGAGCAGATTCTGGCTGAGAATCGCGTTGAGCATCTCGATAATTCCCAGCTTGAAGTCGTCCGGCACGCTTCATTAAGCGCGCTCAAGGAACCACCGGCACATAGCGTGATCGTCAATCTGGAAAACCGCATGCTGATTTCCGGCGGTATTGGCACTGCCGGTGCGATTACTGGCGCCATCGCCGGTAAAATTACCGCCAAAGTGGCTGGAAAAGGCATTATCAAGCTCGGCGCGCAAGCCCTGATCAAAGTAACCGCCGGTAAAGCGGTCAGCGCTTTGGGCGGTGCTGCGGCGGGCGCTGCAACGGGAGCCGCATTGGGATCATTCATCCCCGGCATCGGCACAGCCATCGGCGCGGCTATCGGTGGTATCATTGGCGGTATTACCATTGGTTTGACCGTAGAGAAACTCCTGCTGATGCTGGAAGAAGCATTTTCACGCGAAGAATTTAAACTTCAAATCCTGGAAGCGATCGAAGAAGAACGCATCGAATTTGAAAAATTCTTGAACACACCGGCTTTGTCGGATAAAACTCCCGGCAACACCGTTACAATAGAAACACCCTCAAGTTCAAGCCAATAAACCATAACCTTGGGATTTGAATGGAACATAACGTTGCCCTGATCACGACGATTGCAGCCGGCTTTGGCTTAGCTTTGATTTTTGGTTTCATTGCCGAAAAGCTTAAAACGCCCGCATTGGTTGGTTACCTCCTGGCCGGGATTGCCATCAGTCCGACCACACCGGGATTTGTCGCGGATGTCGAGATTGCCTCGCAATTGTCGGAAATCGGTGTCATGTTATTGATGTTCGGCGTCGGATTACACTTCTCGCTGGATGACTTACTGTCGGTCAAGCGCATCGCAGTACCCGGTGCGATCGTGCAAATGGCCGTTGCAACCGGTCTGGGTATGGCTTTGGCGTCCTGGTGGGATTGGAGTCTGGGCGCCGGATTGGTGTTGGGTTTGTCGCTATCTTGTGCCAGCACGGTCGTGCTGCTCAAAGCACTCGAGTCGCGCGGTCTTTTGGAAACAATGAACGGCCGTATTGCCGTCGGCTGGCTGATCGTCGAAGATCTGGTTACCGTTATGATTCTGGTATTGTTACCGTCGTTTGCGACTATGCTGGGCGGCACGAATGAAAGCGGAAGCCCAGCCGATCCGCTATGGCGCACCATCGGCATCACATTATTGCTGGTTTCCGCGTTTATCGCTTTGATGCTGATCGTGGGCCGCCGCTTCCTGCCTTGGCTGCTATGGCAGGTCGCCCGCACCGGCTCACGTGAAATGTTCACCCTAGCCGTCGTCGCGGTCGCCATTTGTATCGCTTACGGTGCCGCAGCGCTATTTAATGTGTCGTTTGCGCTGGGCGCTTTCTTTGCCGGTATGGTCATGCGCGAATCCAAATTCAGTCAGCGTGCCGCCGAAGAATCCCTACCGTTGCGCGATGCGTTTGCCGTGCTGTTTTTTGTCTCCGTCGGCATGCTGTTTGATCCGGCTGTGCTGATCGAAGAACCGATACGGGTTTTAGCGGTAGTCGCCATTATTATCGTCGGCAAATCGATGGCAGCCATGCTGTTAGTTCTTATTTTGCGTTATCCGCTCAATACTTCGCTGACCGTTGCCGCCAGCCTGGGGCAAATTGGTGAATTCTCTTTTATTCTCGCCGGATTGGGCTTATCGCTTGGATTGATGCCAGCGGAAGGAATGAGCTTGGTGCTGGCTGGCGCGTTAATTTCCATCGCATTCAACCCGATTGCATTTGCCGCGGTTACGCCGTTCAGAAACTTGATATTGAAGCATTCCACTGTGGCACGAAAATACGAAAATCGCGACGATCCCTACGCGGAACTGCCGATGAGCACGGAACGTAAGTTTCTTAAGGGTCAAGTGGTACTGGTGGGTTACGGGCATGTCGGTCAAAGTATCGCCCTGGCGTTGAACGAAAAAAATATTCCCTATATTGTTGCGGAGCAAAATCGCGAGCTGGTGCAAGATTTGCGTAAAAAAGGCACTACCGCGGTATCCGGCGATGCCACGGAACCTTCCGTGCTGATCCAAGCGCATATCAAGGATGCTGCCATGCTGGTCATTGCCACGGCGGATCCGCTGAATGTGCGGCAAATGATTGATACCGCGCGTACGTTGAATCCGGATATCGAGATTGTGTTACGCAGCCGCAGCGAAGACGAGACCGCATTGCTGCGGAAAGATCAGATCGGCATGGTATTTTTTGCCGAGGAAGAGCTTGCCAACAGCATGTCGTATCACATCCTGAACCGGTTCAACAAAAAATCGGAACCGGCGTCGTAGCATCAGGTTCGATTATTAAGTATTAAACAGCTTCCCGTGAATTGAAATTTTTATGAGATTATTGCAATGACAAATCAGCGATATGCCGGTATCAATCAAGATGCAAATGAAGGACTCACGCACTTAGGCCGCATCGTGCGTGACGCCTGGGTGTTTGGTATTCTGCCGGAAACGGAAACCTGCGTGGGCTGGAGCGCTTCACAGATGCAGACTTTGTACGAAAAAGTCCATGCGGCATGGGAACCCTACGCACACTTACCCAGCCGCTTGCCGGATGACTTACGTGAGCGTCACATGCGGCTGTATTCCGAAGCGATAACAAGCGCCAAGGCGAAAGGCTGGGATGCCGAGTTGAAAGAAGACGATTAATGTCTCGCCGGGAAATGAATAATCCGCGCCGGACCTTCAAGCACGGTTTTATTGACCAGCATCTGCAACGCCGCGGGAAATTCACTTTGTAAGCGCTTCATCACAGCTGCCATGTTCTCGCGGTAATACACGGCATCGTACGCAACCGGTTGATCCAATGCATCACGCGCTTGCCGTTTAAAATTCCGCCACGCGATATCGACCCAGCATTTACGTTCGCCATCGATAAATACAAATTCTTCATGGTCGACGATTGCCATGTACTGCATGCTGCGGATGGGAACAAACAAATGCCGTGTCGGACAACGCGACAATAAGGTAATCGCCAGGTTGTAAGTACTTGCGGGCAAGTGACGCGCTTCCTGGTTGATTTCAAGATCTCGATAACAAGTAATTTCCATAATGAATGCGACACAACCTATTAAATTTCACCGAAATGATGCATTGTTCATACTCAACCCAATAGCGGAAAAGCAGAATAATCGTACTTATGTTACCTTAATGCCGTAGCGCAAAGAAACCCCATTTGCACAACTCCTTTATTTTCAATTATTTCCATACTTTACATCGTTGATCGCTTCTAATGCGCCCCACCCGTCTTGAAAAACCTGCCGCCACGCGCAATAACCTGAAAACCATCGCCGCACTATTACCCTATTTGTGGGAATTCAAAGTGCGGGTGATCCTGGCGCTCAGCTTGCTGGTATTGGCCAAACTGGCCAATGTCTCGGTACCGCTGGTTCTGAAGGAAATCGTCGATGCTCTGGATCAGCCGCGCGCGGAACTGGTGCTACCGGTTTTTTTGTTGATCGGATATGGCGTTCTGCGTTTGTGCAGCACTTTGTTTGGTGAGCTACGCGACGCAATTTTCGCCAAAGTGACGCAACGGGCGATCCGGCGAGTAGCGAACAGAGTATTCAGCCATCTGCATTCGCTGTCGCTGCGATTTCATCTGGAGCGCCAGACTGGCGGTGTTTCGCGCGACATTGAACGCGGCACGCGCGGCATTTCCTTTTTGCTAAATTTCATGCTGTTCAATATTCTGCCGACGCTACTGGAAATCGGTTTGGTACTGGCCATTCTGATCAAGCAATACGATATCCGGTTTTCCATTATCATTTCCCTCACGCTGCTGGCTTATATCGCACTGACCTTGATCGTCACCGAATGGCGCATGATTTTCCGCCGCACCATGAACAATATGGACTCCAAAGCCAATACCCAGGCGATCGACAGCTTATTGAATTACGAAACGGTAAAATATTTTGGCAACGAAGCCTGGGAAGCGCGACGCTACGATGAGCATTTGCAATCGTGGGAAAAAGCCGCTGTCCGCAATCAAACCTCACTGGCCACGCTGAACGCCGGACAAAGCGCAATCATCGCAGTCGGTGTTACCTTACTGATGCTGCTGGCGGCTGATCAAGTCATCGACGGCATCATGACATTGGGCGATTTGGTACTGATCAATGCTTTTATGCTGCAACTGTACATGCCACTGCATTTTCTCGGTTTTGTTTACCGCGAAATCAAGCATTCGCTGGCCGATATGGAACGCATGTTCACATTATTGGATGAAAACCGGGAAATCCAGGATCAACCGGATGCCAAAGTTCTCGCTGCCGATCAGGCAACCATCCGCTTTCATCATGTCGATTTCAGCTATGAAACTAACCGCCAGATACTGTTCGACGTCAGTTTCGATATCCCCGCCGGGCAAAACATTGCCGTCGTCGGTCACAGCGGTTCTGGTAAATCGACGCTGGCACGCTTGCTGTTCCGTTTTTATGATGTGCGATCAGGATGCATTCAAATCAATGACCAGGATATTCGCACGGTGACCCAGCAAAGCCTGCGCGCCGCGATGGGCATCGTGCCGCAGGACACCGTGCTGTTCAACGACAGTATTTATTACAACATCGCATACGGACGGCCGGAGGCCACGCAAGTGGAAGTGTATACTGCCGCTCGTGCTGCCCATATCCATGATTTCATTGAAAGCCTGCCGGAAAAATATGCCACGATTGTGGGCGAGCGCGGTTTGAAGCTATCCGGCGGTGAAAAACAACGCGTCGCCATCGCCCGTACCATTCTGAAGAATCCGGTTATTCTGATTTTTGATGAAGCAACATCGGCGCTCGATTCCAATTCCGAAAAGCGTATTCAGGCGGAATTGAAGCGCATCGCTCAAAACCGCACCACACTGACCATCGCGCACCGGCTGTCCACGATCGCCGATGCCGATCAGATTCTGGTGATGGATCATGGCCGTATCATCGAACGCGGCACGCATCAACAATTGCTGGCAAGCGGCGGCACGTATGCGCAGATGTGGGAATTACAACAGCAGGAAGAAATCGATCAACACCAGCAAGAAAGCACTATTTCCGCATCATAATCAATCGTTATTCATGCGAAAGTTATCTTTTTCATGAAGAAATCATAGCATCTTCTTGAACAATCTTACTTGTTGTTTCCATGAAATAAATTCTTAAGTAATACAAAAAATCCGGAAATACCGGGAAAAAACCAACTTTATCCCCAAGAATGAATTCCGGAGTGATGTGTTAACTTCCCACTCCAGAATTTGCCATCAAAAAATTGCGTAATTACATTCGAGGGAGTCATCGCAATGCTTGTATCCGTTGGTTATCTCATCATCATTATTTCTGTTTTTGGCGGTTTTGCACTGGCGGGCGGGCATCTCGCTTCGCTGTGGCAGCCGGTCGAATTGCTCATGATTGGCGGTGGCGCAGTGGGCGCTTTTGTCGTCGGTAACTCGAACAAAGCGCTCAAGGCCACGTTGAAAGCGTTACCGACTGTTTTCAAAGGCTCCAAATATACCAAAGCACTTTACATGGATTTGATGACGCTGCTGTATGAAGTGCTGGGAAAAATCCGCAAAGAGGGGTTGATGTCGATTGAAGGCGATGTCGATGATCCCGCCAGCAGCCCTATTTTCACCAAATACCCGGATATTCTGGCCGATCACCATATCACCGAATTTATCACCGATTATTTGCGCTTAATGGTCGGCGGCAACCTCAATTCGCTCGAAATCGAAAGCCTGATGGACAGTGAACTGGAAACGCACCATCAGGAAGGCGAAGTGCCGATTCATGTGGTCGCCAAACTCGGCGATGGGTTACCGGCTTTCGGCATTGTCGCTGCGGTGATGGGGGTGGTGCATACGATGGAATCCGTTCATCTTCCACCCTCCGAATTGGGTATTTTGATTGCTGCGGCACTGGTCGGGACATTCCTGGGAATTTTATTGGCGTATGGATTCGTCAGTCCCCTGTCGAGCAAACTCGAACATAATCTCCATGAGTCCAGCAAGATGTTTGAGTGCATCAAGATCACATTACTGGCCAATTTGAACGGCTATTCACCGGTTCTGGCCATTGAGTTTGGCCGCAAAGTGCTATTCACGACCGAAAGACCGTCTTTCCTGGAACTGGAAGAGCATGTCAAACAAAGTAAATCAAAATAACCGCTTCGGAATGATGTTCCATTTGAATTGCGAGAATAATTATGGCTGATGATCTTTCACAACGCCCGATAGTCATCAAGCGAATCAAGAAAGTTGCTGGTGGTCACCACGGCGGCGCTTGGAAAATTGCTTATGCTGACTTTGTCACCGCCATGATGGCATTCTTCTTACTCATGTGGCTGCTGGGATCATCCACTAAGAGTCAACTGGAAGGCATCTCGGAATATTTCAAAACACCGCTCAAGGTCGCCATGACAGGCGGATCGTCCATAGGCGAAACCAGCAGCATATTGAAAGGTGGCGGCACCGATCTGACCCGTCAGCACGGCGAAGTGAAAAAAGGTGAAATTAAAGACGACATCCAAGCCAAGAAAATTATCAAGGAACGTATTGAGCGCATTAAATTGGAAGGCTTGAAGAAAAAAATCGAGGAAGCGGTTGAAAACAATCCCACACTGAAAAAATTCGCCAATCAACTTTTGCTGGATATCACGTCCGATGGCTTAAGAATTCAGATCGTCGATGAGCAAAATCGCCCCATGTTTGCACTGGGAAAAGCCGATTTGCAGCCGTACACCAAAACCATTTTGCGCGAGATTGGCAAAATGCTCAATGACGTCGAGAATAAAATCAGTCTCTCCGGCCATACCGATGGCAAACCTTTCCCTACCGGGGACAAAGGTTACAGTAACTGGGAATTATCGGCGGATCGCGCGAATGCTTCGCGCCGCGAGCTGATTATTGGCGGTATGGATACCAACAAGGTTCTGCAAGTAATCGGTTTATCGTCTGCGGTGTTGTTTGACAAGGAAGACCCTGTCAATCCGATCAACCGCCGGATCAGTATCGTCGTCATGAACGAAAAAGCCGAGAAAGCCGTGACGATGGATGGCCAAACCATTGATGTTGATATGCAGGCCGAACCGAATAAAGAAATACTGCAAAATCCATAACTCATTCAATAGCCTATCATGTTAAAACGAATCCATCCCGGTATTGCCGCGTTAGTTGTTCAGATTGTGACCATTCTGACGGTTTATCTGATTATTCTGTCACAAGCTTTTCCCGGTTTGAGTGTATTTGAATGGAGTTTGACGCAAGGATTATTGGCGGGATTACTCAGTTACTTCATTCGCATGCCGGTATGGTGGGTTGCTATTCATCTGGGTTTCATACCGCTGGTTGTTGTTGCACTGGCATGGAATATTTCCTCGACATGGTTCCTAGTGTTTTTTCTCGGCCTATGGCTGGTCTATGGAAAAACCTATAAAACCCAAGTACCGCTGTATCTTTCCAGTCAACGTGCAAATCAAGCGTTGGAATCACTACTGCCAGGCAAAGAGCGATTTTCTTTTGTCGATCTGGGCAGCGGATGTGGCGGTCTGTTGAATAATCTAGCCAGAACACACAAGAATGGTCAGTTTCACGGCATTGAATCCGCTCCCTTACCGTTCTTGATCAGTAAATTAAGAAGCTTTCTGGGTGTTCCAAACTGCAAAATCGTGTGGGGAGATTTCTGGCAGCAGGATTTCTCCCAATACGATGTCGTTTATGCTTATCTGTCGCCGGTGCCGATGGCCGCGCTGTGGGAAAAGGCCGGTAAGGAAATGCGCCCGGGAAGTCTGTTGATTAGCAATACATTCACTATCCCGGGTGTGGTAGCGGATGAAAGTATCAAACTCGATGATTTCTCCAACTCCACGCTATATCTGTGGAAAATTTAGCTTGAGTGAAATAGGTGCGCTAAGTGCGGCGCCAAGTCGTTCCTTGCGCGCCGTCTTCGAGGATGATGCCTTGTTGTTGCAGATTTTTACGAATGGCGTCGGCATCGGAGTACCGCCCTTCTTTACGTGCGCTGATACGCTGTTGAATCAGCAGCTCAATGTCATCCGGCGTCAAAGCATCCGATGAGCCGGTAGCGATTGTATTCTGCAAATATTCTTGCGGATTCTGCTGCAAAAGACCGAGTAAAGCACCCAGCGTTTTCAGTAGCCCGGCATTTTCTTTTGAGCCCGATTTATTGATATCGCTCGCCAAATCAAACAAAACAGCAATTGCATCCGGCGTATTGAAATCATCATCCATGGCCATTTTGAATCGTTTCGCGTAGGCGTTATTCCAATCCAGCGCTATCGCATTGACCGGACCGGCATCTTTGAGTGCAATATACAAGCGATCCAACGCAAGCTTGGTATCTTTGAGATGCTGATCGGAATAATTCAGCGGACTGCGATAATGCGCGCGCAAAATAAAAAAGCGCACCACCTCGGGTTGATAGAATTTTAAAATCTCGCGGACAGTAAAGAAGTTACCCAATGATTTCGACATCTTTTCGTTGTCGACGCGGACGAATCCATTATGCATCCAGTAATTGACAAAAGGATGATCATGCGCGCCTTCACTTTGTGCGATTTCATTCTCATGATGCGGGAACTGCAAATCCTGTCCACCACCATGAATATCAAAGTGAATGCCTAATAACTGTTCGCTCATCGCGGAGCATTCGATGTGCCAGCCCGGACGCCCCCTGCCCCAAGGAGATTCCCAGAACGGCTCGCCCGGTTTTGCCGATTTCCACAACACAAAATCCAGCGGGTCTTTTTTATTTGAATCAATTTCCACTCGCTCGCCGGCGCGCAGGTCGTTCAGGGATTTACCGGAAAGTTTTCCGTAATTGGGAAAATCATGCACGGAATAATACACATCGCCATTTTTCGCATGATAAGCCAAGCGTTTTTCCACCAGCGTGCTGATCATTGCAATCATATGCTCAACAAAATCCGTCGCGCGCGGCTCGTGGCTCGGCGGCAAAACACCCAGCGCGGCCGAATCCTCATTCATTGCTTGAATGAAACGTTGTGTCAGCGTTTCGATCGATTCATTATTTTCCTGCGCACGCTTGATAATTTTGTCATCAATATCAGTCACATTCCGTACATAGCTGACTGCGAAATCATTAGCTGTGAGCCAGCGGCTAACCGTATCGAAAACCACCAAAACTCGCGCATGTCCCAAATGACAATAATCATAAACCGTCATACCGCATACATAAATTTTTACTTTTCCAGGCGTTATTGAAACAAAATCTTGTTTTTCCCGGGCGATTGAGTTATAAATTTTGAGCATAAGGTCAACAGATAAAATTGTAGAGTTAGCCATCTTCTTGATAGAATCTGGCCGTTCCAGCGCTTTTTGAAATAGCCTTCCAGTATAACATAACGTAGGCGCAAAGCCCTTACCCGCTACTTGCCAATGAGGATACTTAACTATGCATCGCTGTCAAATTCTGATTTTTTTATTGTTAATTGCACTGTGCTTACCTGTTCACGCCTCAGAGACACGGGTTGAAATGAAAACCAATTTGGGCAGTATCGTTCTCGAGCTTTATCCGGAAAAAGCACCGAAAACCGTCGAGAATTTCCTGCAATATGTTGACGATGGATTTTACAAAAATACCGTATTTCACCGTGTGATTGCTGGCTTCATGATTCAAGGCGGCGGATTCGATACCGCATTGAAACAAAAACCGGCACGATCGCCGATCCAAAACGAGGCCGATAACGGTTTAAAAAATGAACCCGGAACCATTGCGATGGCGCGTACTTCGGATCCACACTCGGCATCGGCGCAATTCTTTATTAATGTCGCCAATAATGCATTCCTGAATTACAAAGCGCCGACTCAGAATGGCTACGGATATGCAGTATTCGGCAAGGTGGTTTCCGGCATGGAAGTTGTCAACAAGATTGCATCGCTGCCGACCGGATCTGGCGGCCCTTTTGGCGGTGATGTACCCAAAAATAGCGTCGTTATTGAAGATGTGATAAAACTGCCCGCACTTGAGAAAAATACGCAATAACAAAAATCATCACTTTACATAGGATAGATATGGTCAGATTACAAACCAATTATGGTGTTATTACGCTTGAACTGGATAGCGAGAATGCGCCGGAAACCGTGCAGAATTTCTTAAATTACGTTACCAGCGGATTCTATGACAATACATTGTTTCATCGTGTTATTGACGACTTTATGATTCAAGGCGGCGGATTTGAGCCTGGAATGAAACAAAAAAAGACACAACCACCTATCCAGAATGAAGCTGCCAACGGGCTTAAAAATGATTCGTACACTATCGCAATGGCTCGTACCGCGGATGTTCATTCCGCAACGGCGCAATTCTTCATTAATGTCACTAATAACGGCTTTTTGAATTACAAATCTTCAACACCGCAGGGTTTTGGTTATTGCGTGTTCGGCAAAGTGATTGAAGGTCAGGATGTTGTGGATAAAATCAAGAAGATCAAAACGGGTGATCACGCAGGCCATCAGAATGTTCCACTTGAAAATGTCATCATCGAAAAAGCCGAAGTGATTTAACTGCAATTCGGCAGCCGCTCATCACGATGGCATCGTGCCATTATGTCAGTCCGCGGTGCAAATCAGCTTGCAGATCCTGCACCGCTTCCAGTCCAACTGCAATACGCAACAATCCATCGGTGATACCGGCAGCATCCCGTGCTTCTTGACTGATACGCGCATGGGTTGTTGTAGCCGGATGGGTCAGCGTGCTTTTCGCATCGCCCAGATTGGCGGTAATCGATATTAAACGTGTCGAATCAATGACACGCCAAGCGGCTTCTTTACCCCCCTTAACTTCAAATGTCACAATCCCGCCACCGGATTTTTGCTGACATTGTGCTAATGCATGCTGCGGATGCGAGGCTAAGCTGGGATAAAAGACACGCGTCACATTCGGTTGTGCTTCAAGCCATTGTGCCATTTGCAATGCATTTGACGAGTGCGCTTCTATGCGTAATTTAAGCGTTTCCAATCCCTTCAGTATCACCCAGGCATTGAAAGCACTGAGTGTCGGCCCAGCAGTACGCAAGAATCCATAGATTCCGCCATCCATCAACAATTCGCGCTTACCGAGTACAGCACCACCCAGCACTCTGCCTTGCCCGTCCAAATATTTAGTCGCGGAATGAATAACGATATCAGCGCCTAACTCAAGCGGCTTCTGCAGAATAGGGGTACAAAAACAATTATCGACCGCCAGCCAAATGCCTGCTTTCTTGGCAATTTTACTGAGTTCCGTTATATCTGAGATTTCCGTTAACGGATTAGACGGTGTTTCCAAAAAAAACAGCTTGGTATTGGGCTGTATCGCGGCTTGCCATGACTGTACATCGGTCGCCGACACAAAAGTTGTGTCGATATTGAAGCGTTTCAATATGTTATTGAATAAATTGACTGTTGCGCCGAACAAACTGCGCGATGCAACGATATGATCGCCTGCCGACAATAACCCCATTGTGCAGGCCAATATGGCCGACATGCCGGAGGAAGTGGCAATGCAGGCTTCGGCTCCTTCCAATGCAGCCAGCCGTTCTTCAAACGCAGTCACGGTGGGATTGGTAAATCTAGAATAGATGTTACCCGGTTCATTGCCGGAAAATCGCGCAGCTGCTTGAGCGGCACTCTCAAAAACGAAACTTGAAGTCAGATACATGGCTTCTGAGTGTTCGTTGAATTGACTGCGATGAACTCCGGTATGGAGCGCCAGCGTTTCAGGCTGTAAATGATCTGACATAGAATGAACCTTGAGCGAAAACGATATTTATAGAAATAAGGAAAAGTTTATTATGAACAGAGCAATGAGCGGCAAATAGCAAGACTCAAAATGACATGATGTTTATTGAACGCTCAGCTCAGTGTGTTATTCGGAAAAAACCAAGCTCAAATCCAATTGAGTATTGAGTTTAGTCTGTAATATTGAATGATTGGAATTGCGTTGTGATTCCAGGGTTTGTAAATATTCGGAAGTAATATCACCGGTTATATAATTACCGTTGAAACATGAAGTTTCAAAACTTTTAACCGCAGGCAATACTTTTGAGACAGCATGATTTAGTGCATCCAAATCTTGAAAAATCAAATAATCTGCGCCAATTTCATTACAAATTTCTTCTGTCGTGCGATCAGTTGCGATCAATTCCTGGCGCGTCGGCATGTCAATACCGTATACATTCGGATATCGCACCGGTGGGGCTGCGGAAGCAAAGTAAATTTTATTTGCGCCCGCCTCGCGTGCCATCTGAACAATTTCCCGGCTCGTTGTGCCGCGAACGATGGAATCATCCACCAACATAACATTCTTGCCGCGAAATTCGATACCCATGGCATTCAGTTTTTGCCGCACGGATTTACGCCGCTGCTGCTGACCCGGCATGATGAAGGTGCGGCCGACATAGCGATTCTTGACAAATCCTTCACGAAAATCAATGCCTAGGCTGTTGGCAAGTTGTAAGGCGCTGGGGCGGCTGGAATCGGGAATCGGGATGACCACATCAATATCCAAATGATGCATCGTACTTCTGATTTTCTCAGCCAGATGTTCTCCCATGTTTAATCGCGTTTCGTAAACTGAGATACCGTCAATGACGGAATCGGGCCGGGCCAAATAGACATATTCAAAAATACAGGGATTCAACGAAGCATCGGGGGCACACTGCTTATTGTAAAAATTGCCGTCTTCATCGATAAAAATGGCTTCCCCGGGTTGTATATCGCGTATCAATTTAAAACCCAGTGTATCCAGCGCCACACTTTCCGATGCGATCAAGTATTCATCGCCCAATTCACTTTCTGCAGTACCAAAAACCAACGGCCGTATGCCAAAGGGGTCGCGAAAGGCTAGCAATCCATAACCTGCGATCATCGCCACCACCGCATAAGCGCCTTTGCAGCGTTTATGAACACCCGCCACCGCAGTAAAAATAGTAGCGGGGTCGAGCTGGCCATTGCGCGTGCTTTCCTGCAATTCATGCGCCAGCACATTGAGCAAAACTTCTGAGTCGGAATTGGTGTTCACGTGCCGTAAATCGGTTCTGAACAATTCTTGATTCAGCTGTTCTGCGTTGGTTAAATTGCCGTTATGACTTAATACAATCCCAAATGGCGAGTTGACATAAAAAGGTTGTGCCTCGGCTGAAGAGTTAGCTGACCCGGCGGTAGGATAGCGCACATGACCGATACCGATATTACCTGCCAATGCACGCATGTTTCGGGTGCGAAATACGTCACGCACCAACCCTAAACCCTTATGCATGTGAAAAGTATTCCCTTGCGCTGTTACAATGCCGCTTGCATCCTGTCCGCGATGCTGCAACATGAGCAAACCATCATAAAGTAACTGATTGGCGGGTGATTTTGCAACAATGCCGAGAATTCCACACATAGAACTGCTCCGTTAGTTTTGTTGTCCTTGGTCCATCTTAAGAATTTTCTTTTCTTTCAAAACTAATACGTTTTGATAGATCGGTTGGAAGCCAAGGCAACACTTGCAGTGCAATCGCCTCCAAAGGGCGGCTCAGAACTGCCTGTTGCCAAAATACTTGATTGGGAATTGTCGTTAATCCGGCGATTAAAGTCAGTAACGTTACAATCGCCATCGCCCTCAAAAGACCAAAAATAGAACCAAACAATCGGTCGATGAATCCCAACCCGATACCTTTGATCAATGAAGTCAGCAACATAGTCCCCAGTGCAGTGATCAGCAGTACCGAAAGAAACGTTAAAACAAATGCAATCGAAATGCGCAGTGTCTCACCGACAATTTCAACCGGTAAAAACTGTTCAAAAAACGATCCGTACGCACTGGCTACTATAAAAGCAACTACCCAGCCGGCAATGGATAGCGTCTCCCGGACAAATCCCCGGAAAATACTTAAAAGTATTGAAACAAGAAAAATACCGGAAACGACATAATCAAACGCGGTCATCAGTTAAAATCAATCCAGTTCTCGTTGATTCATAACAGAAAAATAAAAACCATTCCATTATTACCTTATTTGGGAGCCACTACACCGTCAAGCCCAATCTTTTTTAGTTTTTTTAATTCAGCTTCTGCGGCGCTTCGTGTCGTGAAAGGACCGATCCGTACACGCGTCACCTCATTATGATCGACTTTCAGTGTTTCAGTGTAAGCTTTAAACCCGCTCGATAATAGATTGGCTTGCTGCTGCTTAGCTTTTGCTTGATCGGAAAATGCGCCCAGTTGCACGACAAATGCTTTAGCTGCATCCACCGGTACTGCTACAGATGCTGCTGCGGATGGACTGGCTGAAGTTGCCGCAGGTGCAGGTGCGGGTACGAGTGCAGGTGCAGCTGCTGGGGTATTCACTGCTGCGTTGTTTTTCACTTCAGGAACGACGGCTACCGGACGCCGGTCAAATTTTGGTTTAATACCTGGGATTGGAATGCGTTTCTGGTCATTTGACATTCCGGAGTATTCATCATGAGGTTGCAGACCTACTTTCGATTTTCCGGGTAACTCAGGCGATGCCTCATCGTCCATACCCGAAAATTCGCGGCTCACAGGCTCTTCTTTGAGCGCCAAATCATTCCTATTGTTCTTAACCGCCGGTAAGTTGATTGCAATTTCCTGTTTTTCACTTCCGCCTTTTGGCTCATCGAATATAGCCGGCAGTACAATTACAGCAGCAAGTACCAGCATAATAGCGCCAACCAGACGCCGCCTTGCGCGTTTCCTGAGTAA
This sequence comes from Nitrosomonas oligotropha, assembly GCF_900106555.1. Classification (GTDB taxonomy): domain Bacteria; phylum Pseudomonadota; class Gammaproteobacteria; order Burkholderiales; family Nitrosomonadaceae; genus Nitrosomonas; species Nitrosomonas oligotropha_A. The sequence goes on from NZ_FNOE01000015.1 coordinate 17,668, forward strand.
TAATTCTTCTTCACTGATATTTTTATTCATTTGAAATAGCCGATTATTACCTGCTTTGTTGTGTGCCTAGATACTGCAACACCCCGCTTACCGTATAGAACGATCCGAATACGCAAATTCTATCATTTTTACCGGCTTGTTCACAGGCAAAAACAAAAGCCGCCGCACTGTCGGAAAACTGGTGAATGACATCCTTATCGCTTGAAATACCCGCTTGATGAATTTCATTAATCAAATAATCGGCCGATGCAGCGCGAGGAGATGGTATAGCCGAGACCAGCCAGAAATCGATAGCGTTTTTTAATGTTTGAATGACACCCTGGATATCTTTGTCTTGCAGCATGGAAAATACCGCATAAGTGCGGCCGGATGGCTTCGTCGCCGCTAAATTTTCCGCCAAAACGGCGGCTGCAGCGGGATTGTGAGCAACATCCAGGATAATCATCGGCTGTGTCGAAACCATTTGAAATCTGCCCGGTATGACCGCTTCGCCCAATCCTTGCCGAATGTCTTTCATACTGACCGGTAACAATTCGCACAGGGTATCCAATGCGACCAGGCAAGCGCTTGCATTCTGCAGTTGCTTGGCGCCCCGGAGCGCTGGGAATGGAAGAGAATGCCGCCCCCCTTTCGGTCCCCAGTAATCCCATTGTATGCCTTTATTTGAGAAACCGAATTCTTGGGTCAAACGGAAAAATTGGGCGCCGGACGTTTCAATTTGCTGATAAACAGAATCGGGTATGTCAGCTTCCGCACAAATAGCCGGTTTACCTTTTCTAAAAATCGCGGCTTTCTCAAAACCGATTTTTTCCCGCGTATCTCCCAGATAATCCATGTGATCAAGATCAATACTGGTTACGATTGCACAATCCGCATCGAATATGTTCACCGCATCCAGGCGTCCGCCGAGACCGACTTCTAAGATCGCTACATCAACACGCGCTTGAATAAATATATGCACCGCCGCCAATGTACCAAATTCAAAAAAAGTCAACGAAGTATCGCAGTCCTTTCTAGCAGCATCGATGTGTGCAAAAGCATCACATAGGCTTTTATCAGCCACTTCATTCTTATTGATGCGGACACGTTCGTTGTAGCGCAGCAAATGTGGCGAGGTATAACATCCCACTTTGTAGCCAGCGCAGAATAATATCGACTCCAACATTGCACAAACCGACCCCTTACCATTTGTACCCCCCACCATGATAATGGGAAATTGCGGTGTTAAAGCAAGTTTGGATCGAATCCGGTTGACACGCGCCAATCCCATTTCAATCGTCTTGGGATGAAGCGATTCCAGATATGTTAACCAATCAGCAAGCGAGTCAGCTTCCATTTGGCGTGCCTGTATTAAGCAGGAAATGAAATGATCAAACGGTGTTTAAGGAATGGGTGCAGGAATACGCATCAATTGCGTGCAGAGATTGACAATCTTGTCACGCATTTGCCGCCGGTCCACGATCATATCGATCGCACCATGCTGCAATAAAAATTCAGCGCGCTGGAAGCCATCGGGAAGTGTCTGACGCACCGTTTGCTCAATAACACGCGGACCGGCAAAACCGATCAGTGCACCGGGCTCGGCAATCACCACATCGCCAAGAAAAGCAAAACTGGCGGATACACCACCCATCGTCGGGTCGGTCAGAACCGATATGAACGGTAATTTGCGATGACTCAGTTTAGTCAGCACGGCCGTTGTTTTCGCCATTTGCATCAAGGAGAACAAACCTTCCTGCATGCGAGCGCCGCCACTGGCGCTGAAGCAAATAAAGGGCAAGTGATGATCAATACAGGTTTTAACACCACGTACGAATCGTTCGCCTACGACCGAACCCATCGAACCGCCCATAAAACCGAATTCAAATACCGCGACAACGACCGGCATCGTTTTAATGGTGCCTTGCAGCACCACTAAGGAATCTTGCTCGTCGGTGTTTTCTTTCGCCTGCGCCAGGCGATCCGTATAACGTTTGCTGTCTTTGAATTTCAGCGCATCAGTGGCAACTACTTCAGCACCGATCTCATAACGTCCTTCCGGATCAAGCAGTTGATCGAGACGATTTCTCGCCGAAATACGATTATGAAAATCACATTTAGGGCAGACATTCAAATTCTTGGCCAGGTCCGTGTAGTATAAAACCGCTTCACAGGTGCGGCATTTACTCCACAAGCCTTCCGGCACTATTTTCTTTTCACCCGCTTCTTTTCTCTTGATCTTTGGCGGGATAATGTTCTGAAACCAGCTCATCTGTGACGTTTCCTAAAACGTGTTTTAAACATTGTTTCAATTCTCATCAATAGCTTTACGCAAGGTACCGATCAGATTTCCGACGTTTCCGAGCAACTCGGCTTCTGGAGATTTTTCGATTTCCTCGATGATGCGGCTGCCAACCACCACGGCATCGGCCAGATCAGCAACTGCCTTGGCTGTTGCGCCATCGCGAATGCCAAATCCGACGCCGATCGGCAATGCGATATATTGGCGTAACCGTGCCAGCATCGCGCTAACATCCTGAAGATTGAGGTGGGATGCGCCGGTCACCCCTTTTAGGGAAACATAGTAAACGTAGCCTTTGGCCATTTTCGCCACTTGTTCAATGCGTGCCTGCGGTGTTGTCGGGGACAGCAAAAAGATCGCATCGATTTCCTGTTGCTCGAGGCATTGCACCCATTCGGCCGATTCTTCAGGCGGATAATCGACAATCAAGACACCATCGACACCGCAATCTTTCGCCTTGGTCGCAAAGGTTGCATAACCCAAGGCTTCAACCGGATTGGCATACCCCATTAAAACAACCGGTGTCGTGCTATCCGTTTTTCTGAATTCACCCACCATGTGCAAAACATCATGCAGACTGACGTGATGCTTTAATGCACGCTCCGATGATCTCTGAATTGTCGGTCCATCCGCCATGGGATCGGAAAAAGGCACGCCCAGCTCGATGATGTCAGCACCCGATTGAACCAGCTGATGCATCAGTTGAACAGTTATTTCCAGATTAGGATCACCGGCGGTAATAAATGGAATGAGTGCTTTCCGGTTTTGATTTTTTAGTGCAGCGAATTTCGTGGCAATACGATTTATCTTTTTAGCGTCATTCTGATCGCTGAAAATATTCATTAAACTCTTTATAAAGCTCATGTGCTCATCCGCTATCAATTCTTCTCAGAAAACTGCAAAATACTGCTACTCAATCATTACAACGTTAAACCGGACATTTGTGCAACCGTTGCCATATCCTTGTCACCTCGTCCGGATAAATTCACCAGCAGCAGTTTATCTTTGGGTAAAGTAGGCGCATATTTGGCAGCGTAAGCCAGCGCATGGCTTGACTCCAATGCCGGCATAATACCTTCATACCGGCACAGCGTATGAAATGCTTCCAATGCTTCATCATCAGTGATCGCGACATATTCAGCACGGCCGCAATCTTTAAGCCAGGCATGTTCCGGTCCCACACCGGGATAATCAAGGCCGGCAGAAATGGAATGAGTCTCAATGATCTGGCCATTTTCATCTTGGATCAGATAAGTACGGTTACCATGCAGTACGCCCGGTTTTCCCGTTGATAATGTTGCCGCATGCTGATGTGTATCAATACCTTTCCCCGCTGCTTCCACGCCAATCAAGCGCACATTGGTATCGCCAATATAAGGATAAAATAAACCGATCGCATTCGACCCACCACCGACGCAAGCAATCAGCGCATCCGGTTGACGGTTGAAATCCTCCTGCATTTGTACTTTGGCTTCGTTCCCGATCACGGCCTGGAAATCTCTCACCATCATTGGATAAGGATGCGGTCCTGCTACGGTACCGATAATGTAAAAAGTATCCTCAACATTGGTGACCCAATCGCGCATCGCTTCATTCAAGGCATCTTTTAAGGTTCGTGACCCGGATTCGACCGGCACGACTGTGGCGCCCAGCAATTTCATGCGATAAACATTGGTGGCCTGCCGTTTCACATCTTCAGAACCCATATAAACCACGCATTCCATACCGTAACGCGCGGCTACTGTGGCACTTGCCACACCATGCTGGCCCGCGCCGGTTTCTGCAATGACTCGCTTTTTACCCATGCGCCGCGCGAGCAAGGCCTGGCCGATGGTGTTGTTGATTTTGTGCGCACCGGTGTGGTTTAAATCTTCCCGTTTTAAAAGTATCTGTGCGCCACCTAAATGCTCCGACCACCTTTTGGCGTGATAAATAGGACTGGGACGTCCGACATAATGTTTTAATTCATAAGCAAATTCTGCTTTAAATTCGGGATCATCGCGATAAAATTCATATTGCTTGCGCAAATCTTCCAAAGCTGAAATTAACGTTTCAGCGACAAATATGCCGCCATAGGGACCAAAATGGCCTTCTTTATTCGGCAGGTCATAAGCACTCACAATTGTTTAACTCCTTGCATGAAAGCAATAATTTTTTTCTCGTCCTTAATACCCTTTGAGGCTTCCACACCACTTGAGACATCAACCGCCCAAGGTTGGGTTTGTTTGATCGCTCTTGCTACATTATCGGGATTTAAACCACCGGAAAGAATGAGCGGTAGAGACAATTGCTGTGGAATAAGTTGCCAATCAAAAGCGTGTCCAGTACCTCCGGGCATGTCCGCAGCATAAGTATCGAGTAACAATCCTTTTGCTGCCCCGTAACGTTGGGCGTATTGTAGCAAATCTGTATCCGGTTTGACTCGAATCGCTTTAATATAAGGCTGGGAAAATTGATTGCAGAATTCCGGCGATTCATCACCATGAAATTGCAGCAGATTGAGTTTAGCAGCACGAGCGGTTTCTTCGACCCAAGCCGCATCTGGATCGACATAGACACCGACCGTGCAGATGAAAGGGGGAATCACTTCGGCAATCCGGCGCACGGATTCCGGATCAATATAACGCGCGCTATGTGGCCAGAAAACAAAACCGATGGCATCAACACCGCACTGAATCGCTGCAATTGCGTCTTCACTACGGGTAATTCCGCATACTTTTACGCGCACTGACATGAAAATCTATATCGTATTGTGTGTCACTTAGTTATGTATCGATAGCCCCGGAATGACCGAGAGCTGGGAAAACTCCGGCATTCTCCAGTCAGCATCGTATTTCACACCTGCCAGATACAATCCTGCGGGAGAAAATGTCGGCGCCGCATATGTCCGGTTACAGCTATCCAGCAATGCATGCATCCATTCGACAGAATACTTGCCTTTCCCGATATAAACAAGGCAACCGATAATATTTCTCACCATGTGATGCAAAAATGCATTTGCACATAGTTCAAAAACAAATAAATTCTCTTGACGGGAAATAGTCAACCGGGTGATTGTCCGCACTGGAGATTTCGCTTGACACTCCGCCGCCCGGAATGCGGAGAAATCATGCTCACCCACCAGAATAGCGCCCGCGCTTTGCATTTGCTCTAATTGCAGCGGGTGATGGTACCATCCCACCTTGTTGTTATTGAGACCAGGACGAACCGGTTGATTTAATAACAAATAGATATAGCGCCGCTCTACAGCGCTATATCTTGCGTGGAATTTGCCGGATACTTCTGCTGCCCATAGAATGGCAATATCATTGGGCAAGAGCGCATTGACACCACGTATCCATGCACTGACCGGGCGCTGCGCTGATGTATCAAAGTGAACGACTTGATACAGCGCATGAACTCCGGTATCGGTGCGGCCTGCAGTGATGATGCGAATTTTTTCCTGTGCGATCTTGGATAGGGTTGCCTCAAGCGTATCTTGAATCGAGCAGCCTTGCGGTTGGCTTTGCCATCCGCAATAACGGCTGCCGTCATACTCTAAAACCAGCGCTATCCGCACAAACTAGAATTGCCATACAGGTTGATTGGGTGCAATGTGCGTTAAGAAGCCATTACAGGCTTTTCAGCATTTTCTTTGCAGCTTTCTTCTGCTTATCGTCGCCATCCCGGATGACTTCCTCAAGCATTTCTTTGGCGCCTTCCTTATCGTCCATTTCTTGATAAGCTTTTGCCAAGTCGAGTTTGGTTTCCACTTCCTGCCATTGTTCGCTCTTTTCACCCAAATCAGGATTCTCATCCTTTTCACTCTCTTGGGCGGAATCTCCAAGATTCAAATCAATGCCGGCTAAATCGGGAATGTTGGATTCCAATTCCGGTTCAATGGCTTCATGCGCAACATCCAGCGATGAATCAAATTCCAAGGGTTCATCTAATCCAGAGAATTTCTCACTGCTGTCAATCGCTATTGATTCGTCATCTAATGACGGCACTTCGATTTCATTCACTGTTTTATCTTCAGTGAAATCAATATCAGAATCGCCTAAATCAAAATCTATTTTTTCATCGTCATTTAGATTCACAGAGTCGAGAGATTTTTCCGAATCATCAAAATTAATTTCCAGTGCATAATCTGAAGTGCTCTCAGGCGCTCTCAAATCTTCTGCAGCGCTCGATAATCCAGCTTCATCTCCAATCGATGATTGATTTGCAGCCACTTGATGTTTAGCATCAGTAGCCTCGTCACTCAAATCGAAATCAATCTCATTGGCTGGAGTGGTCGAATCCTGATCGGAATCATCCGATTGACCATATTCTTCTGCAAAATTATCCTGCACATTTTCATCAATGGGTTGCTCATCCTGTTGCAACTCATTTGCCGATTGTTCATCGTCAACTGGCGATTCTGAAACAGAATCATATTTCGCGACATTGTCTTCGTAATATTGAGCATCCTTATCAAATTCTTCATCCTCGGAAGAAGCATTAATATTCTGATAAGTTAAATCATCTTCTTCATGCTCTGCGCCCGATACATCAGCCGCTGCATCCGTAGCTGCCTGAGCAGCAGTCATTGTCGCCATACGCGATCGCATGGCTGAGGAGAAATTCTCTTTCTTGTCTTCCTCATCCTCACCGGCTTCTTCCAATTGGTTGCGGCGTCTTTTCATCATGAGCAAAATCAGCGACAACCCTAGCACCGATGCAGCAGCAATATACTCAATGTAATTGAGTAACAGATCGACCCAGGACTGACCCTCAGCATCTTCTGGCGGCAAGGGTAATGGAGTCACTGGCGCAGTTTTTGCCACTGCTTCGGGTGCCGGTTGAGTAACTGGAATCTCTTGCACGGCAGTGGACTCCGATTCCTGCTTCGGACCTTTTTCAGCTACCGTATCTACTGCAGTTGCAGTTTGGATTTCCGGTTTAACAGTAGTTTTGGAAGCCGGTTCCGCTTTGAGTTGGGCTTGCGCCAGAACGGAATCCTTCAGTTCTAATAATTGCTTAAGATTATCAATGCTTTTTTCCAGCATCGCCACACGTTCATTGGCTTCCTTTAAAGCTAGGTTTCGTGCGATGGCATCCTCTTCCATCATACGCAGACGATCGACCAGATTTGCGTCAGGAGTCTTACCGTCCTTATCCGGCAATTGAGCACCACTGGATAGTTTCAGAACTTCTTTAGATGCACTTGGCGCTGCAGCGGATTTCTTATCCAGCGTGGTTGTAATCTGACCTTGATCCGATTGGCTGATCGTGCGGGATGCCGGTGATTCTCGGCTAATATCCGCCAGTTTCCCTCGATAGCTGCGCCAATCCGCAGTCTGCATTTTAATTTCTGCTTTTGCGGTAGTTGTATCAATCGATGCAATTTCGTTTTTCTCGGGTATTTTCAGAACTGCACCGGCTTTGAGCAGGTTCATGTTGTCTGCAATAAAGGCATCCCGGTTTGCATGATAGAGCGCCACCAGCATTTGATTAAGATCGACACCGGCTGGTGATACCTGGCGAGCGATAGATGATAGGGTATCTCCCCGTTTTACCGGTCCGTAGGATTTTTTCGTTTGCCCAGCAGCATTATTTTTTCGCTTGGGTGATGAATTTGCAGTTGGGTTATCTTTCTCAGCGCTAGACGTTCTTTCCTCATCCAGGCGGGTTGCTACTATCGCCGGAGTGGAACCGGTACTGGCTGCCGCAAGATTTTGCGTATTCGTCTCAACCGGATCAAGCAGAACCGTATATTCACGTAATATCCGGCCTGAAGACCAGCTGAGCTCCATCAATATCATCAAAAAAGGATCGTTGACAGCTTGCGGAGAGGTCAGCTTGATATAGGGATTGCCGTTCGACCGTAATTCTACCGACGCTTTGACAGCCGATAGCACCGACTCATAGTTGATACCGGCTTGCGCAAACGCTTCCCGAGTGGCGACACTGGCTTTTAGAGATGCCACATCATCGCTGCTGGTAGTGACAATTTCGATTTCAGCGGCAAGCGGTTGTCCCAAAGCGGAATTGAGTGTCAGCTTACCAAGTCCTGCGGCTTGAACAACAGCCCATGGCAACATCAGAACGATTACAAGCAAGCTTACTCTGAAAGATGTTTTATACACCGAAGTACCCTCTCTAGTTTTTTGAAAAAAGATATCGAAAGGCTAACATTGTGACGCAATCATGTAAGCTAAGATTATGCCTTAAATTACAGGCTAATTCATATAAAACAGACCTATAATTGTTAAAATGTACCTAAAGTGTGAAGAAATGAGAATTTCAATGCTGAATCAGTATGCGCAGCATTCTTCGCAGCGGTTCCGCTGCGCCCCATAATAATTGATCACCGACGGTAAAAACGGATAAATATTCTTTACCCATCGCCAACTTACGTAATCGTCCCACCGGTATGGATAAAGAGCCTGTTACGGCAGTCGGTGTTAATCTGGAAGTGGTTGCTTCTCTTTCGTTAGGAACAACCTGCACCCAATCATTGGATTGAGCGATAATTTCCTCGATTTCATCCAATGGCACATCTTGTTTTAGTTTGATGGTGAGCGCCTGGCTATGGCAGCGCATGGCACCGACACGCACGCAGATGCCATCGACCGGAATTTGCTGGTCGCTGCTTCCGAGAATCTTGTTGGTTTCCGCCTGTCCTTTCCATTCTTCCCGGCTCTGTCCATTGGCGACTTCTTTATCGATCCAAGGAATCAGACTGCCTGCCAGCGGCACACCGAAATTTTCTGTGGGGAATTTTTTATCGCGCAATGTGCCCGCAACTTCACGGTCAATTTCCAGAATGCTGGAAGCAGGATCATTCAACAAATCCTTGGCTACGCGATGCGCTTCACCCATTTGTTGCAATAATTCGCGCATATTTTTCGCACCAGCGCCCGATGCCGCCTGATAGGTCATAGCACTCATCCACTCCACCATGCCTTTCTCAAAAAGGCCGCCGACGGCCATGAGCATCAAGCTGACCGTGCAATTACCGCCGATATAGTTTTTCACGCCGTCATGAAGCGCTTGTTCAATGACCGGTTTATTGACCGGATCCAGTATGATCACGGCATCTTTTTCCATACGCAATGCGGAAGCGGCATCGATCCAATAACCTTGCCAGCCGGATTGGCGTAATTGCTTGAAAACCTGATTGGTATAATCTCCACCCTGGCAGGAAATGATGATATCCATTGCACTCAGTTGATCCAGATCGAAAGCATCTTTTAATGGCGGCGTTTCCTTACCAATTTCAGGGCCTGTACCGCCTTTTTGTGAAGTCGTGAAAAAAACAGGATCAATCAGAGAAAAATCTTCTTCTTCCCGCATTCTTTGCATCAAGACGGAACCTACCATGCCACGCCAACCAACAAAACCAACTTGTTTCATTGCTTATCTCTTACCTTAAAATTGACAACCAGTTAATCAAATAAAACACTGCTTAAATATTAGCTTACATTACAAATTGATAATCAGTGAGTAATGCGCCAATACACCGCCAATTCAATCATTCGTACATTAATCCGCTACCAGGGCCGCTTTTACATCGCGGACAACACCGCGTCACCCATCGCTTTAGTGCCAACCGTCTTCATTCCAGATTCATCGATATCTTTTGTGCGGTAGCCTGCAGCCAAAACTTTTTTGACGGCATTCTCGATGCGTTGTGCGGCTTCTTCCCGATTGAATGTATAACGTAACATCATGGCCGCCGATAATATCGTTGCCAGCGGGTTCGCCAGATCCTTTCCGGCAATATCCGGCGCCGAACCATGAATCGGTTCGTACAAACCTTTATTATTTTCATCCAGCGAAGCGGAAGGCAACATGCCGATCGATCCCGTTAGCATCGAAGCTTCATCGGACAAAATATCGCCGAACATGTTTCCGGTAACGATGACATCGAATTGCTTCGGAGTGCGCACCAGCTGCATCGCGGCATTATCGACCAGCATATGCGACAGCGTGACTTGCGGATATTCTTTTGCCACTTCGATAACCACGTCGCGCCATAATTGTGTGCATTCCAGCACATTCATTTTATCCACGGAGCACAATTTTCCCTGCCGTTTAGCCGCGGCTTGAAAAGCGACGTGGGCAATCCTCCGTATTTCGGATTCACTGTAAATCATCGTGTTAAATCCGACACGTTGTCCGTCTCGCGTCTCAATTCCGCGCGGCTCGCCAAAATAGATATCTCCCGTCAATTCGCGCACGATCATGATATCGAGTCCGGCAACCACGTCATACTTCAAACTGGAAGCATTGGCCAGCTCGGGATAGAGTATCGCCGGACGCAGATTGGCAAACAAATTCAATTCTTTGCGGATAGCCAACAAGCCTCTTTCAGGGCGCTGATGGCGTGGCAACGCATCGTATTTCGGCCCGCCAACGGCTCCGAGTAGAACCGCATCCGCTTGACTGGCCAATTGATGCGTCGCAGCCGGATAAGGTTCTCCGGTGGCGTCAACCGCACAGCCGCCGATCAAGCCGTATTCCAACTCGATAGCTAAGCCATCCGTTTTTAAAGTATCCAGCACACGTACGGCTTGCGCGATGATTTCAGGTCCAATTCCATCGCCTGCTAAAACAGCAATTTTCATCATATTTTAATTTTTAGTAATAATTTTTATATGAACAACCAGGGTTGCTCATTGCGCCGTTTCTGCTCAAATTGTTTAATCTTCTCGGCATGCTGCAAAGTGAGGCCGATTTCATCCAAGCCGTTCAGCAAGCAATATTTACGAAAAGCATCAACCTCAAATTTAAATTCTGTGTTTTGCGGCGTGATCACCACCTGTTTCTGGAGATTTACCGTCAAGCGATACCCCGCTGCCGATTTAACTTCTTCAAACAAATGATCCATTTGCGCTGCGTCAAGCACAACTGGCAGCAAGCCAATCTTAAAACAATTATTAAAAAAGATATCGGCAAAACTGGGAGCAATGATGACGCGAAAGCCATAATCCTGAAGCGACCAAGGCGCGTGTTCGCGACTCGATCCGCAACCAAAATTGGCTCGTGCCAGCAGTATCTGCGCCCCTAGATAGCGTGCCTGATTCAGCACAAACTCGGGATTCGGCTGGCGTTGCGTCGCGTCCATGCCCGGCTCCCCATGATCGAGATAGCGCCATTCATCGAATAAGTTCTGGCCAAAACCGGAACGTTTGATTGATTTAAGAAATTGTTTCGGAATAATGGCATCGGTATCCACATTGGCACGATCCAGCGGCGCCACCAAGCCGGTAAAAGTATGAAATTTTTCCATTTATCTGTATGAGCAGTTGCTTGCAGCCTGTAATCTATTGATTGAATTCGCGCACGTCGACGAAATGCCCGGCAATTGCGGCAGCAGCGGCCATCACCGGACTGACCAGATGCGTTCTGCCGCCGGGTCCTTGCCGCCCTTCGAAATTCCGATTTGAAGTTGAGGCACACCGTTCACCCGCCGTTAAACGGTCGTCATTCATCGCCAGACACATCGAACAACCGGGTTCACGCCATTCAAACCCAGCCGCGACAAAAACTTTATCCAGTCCTTCTTGCTCGGCTTGTTTCTTGACCAATCCGGAGCCTGGAACGACCAGCGCTTGTTTGATATTGGCAGCAATATGTTTACCTTTGACGATGTGCGCCGCCGCGCGCAGGTCTTCGATACGTGAATTCGTACACGAACCAATGAAAATTTTATCCAGTGTAATCTGCGTGATGGGTAAATTGGCCGGTAACCCCATGTAGTTCAGCGCTTGCTGCATGTCGTGGCGTTTGACTTCATCACCAATCAACGCAGGATCAGGCACGGCACCGTCAATCGTTGTCACCATTTCAGGCGAAGTCCCCCACGTCACTTGCGGTTTAATCCGCGCGGCATCCAAAGTCACGGTACGGTCAAAAACCGCGCCCTCGTCGCTAAAGAGTGTGCGCCAATAAGCAACCGCGCTATTCCACATCTCACCCTGCGGCGCAAAAGGCCGTCCTTTAATGTAATTAATCGTGGTATCGTCAACCGCGACCATCCCGGCGCGTGCACCGGCTTCAATGGCCATATTACACAGCGTCATGCGTCCTTCCATCGATAACGCGCGAATGGCGCTGCCCATAAATTCAATCGCGTAGCCGGTGCCACCTGCGGTACCTATTTCACCGATAATGGCCAATGCAATATCCTTGGCGGTGACGCCAAAACCTAATTGACCTTCGACCGCGATGCGCATGGTTTTTGATTTTTTCATCAACAAACACTGCGTCGCCAATACATGCTCGACTTCCGATGTGCCGATGCCAAACGCCAAACAGCCAAATGCGCCATGCGTGCTGGTGTGTGAATCACCGCAAACGACCGTCATACCGGGCAATGTAGCGCCCTGCTCCGGACCGATCACATGCACAATACCTTGCCGCAAGTCATTCATCTTGAACTCGGTAATTCCCAGCTCGGCACAATTCTGATCCAGCGTATCCACTTGCAAACGCGAGATAGGATCATGAATGCCGTGGCTGCGATCCGTAGTCGGCACATTATGATCCGCCACGGCAAGTATGGAGTTCAGGCGCCAGGGTTTTCTTCCCGCCAGCTTTAAGCTTTCGAATGCTTGCGGACTGGTTACTTCGTGTACGAGATGACGATCAATATAGATCAGCGCCATACTGCCCGGATCATCAGATTCAGTATGCACTACATGTTGATTCCAAAGTTTGTCGTATAGTGTTTGCATCGGATCGGGTAAAAAATTTAAAAATCGTTAACGCGCGATTATCCCATAAAGTTTACAGATACAACAAACCCAGCTCGCCATGCAGCATTAATGGTTAAACGATTTCATTTTCCACGCGATTAAAACCAAGCCGGCCAATGCTGCTGCTGCGTTGATGAAGAAAGTAATATCCGCGCCCAACCAATCCCAAGTATATCCGCTGAACACTGCACCTAATGCACCGCCTATGCCATATGCAGTACTGGTGTAAATTGCTTGACCTTTTGCTTGATGGCGCCCTTGAAAGAATTGATGAATAACCATCATGGCGGCTACATGATGCGTACCATAAGTCGCCGCATGCAGAATCTGTGCAAAAATAATCACGATCGGCCACTCCACACACTGCCCTATCAATACAAAACGAAGAACAGCACAGGCGAAACTAAAAATCAGAATATGTTTTAAACGAAAATGCCGCATCAACCAGGGCATAATGAAGAAAATACCGATCTCGCAAATCACGCCGGTCGCCCATAACCACCCGACGAATCCTTTGTCATAACCATGCTCCACCAGATAAATGGAGAAAAAAGTATAGTAGGCGCCATGCGCAAACAACATTAGCAGACTGGACAGCAAAAACGCCATGACTTCCGGGCGCAGGCAAATCTGCCGAACCGAATGCAGTCCGGTAGCGTGACGCATGATTTCTTTTTCAGGAATGTGATAAGAAAAAATGACGATCCCCAGCTTAAGCCCAAGCACAACCCATAACAGCCAGATAATTTCCACTTGCTCCAGCAAGTAACCAATACCAACCACCGCTAAAACAAAACCCACCGACCCCCAAGAACGAATCCGCCCATACTTATCGGTATAATTTTCCAGGTGAGAGAGCGTAATGGCTTCCATCAGTGGCAGCGAAGCGCTCCAGAAGAAACTCATCAACAACATGACAAAAAATATCCAGGCAAAGGATTCGCCTGCAAAGAAGCCGCAAAAACTCAATAAACCGCTGACCGCTGCCACCTGGACGACGCGCACGCGCTTACCGGTATGATCCGCCAACCATCCCCAAACCGCCGGTGAAAAAATCCGCGCAACCAGCAGCAATGACATCAACACGCCGATTTGCAGCGCGTTAAATGACAGGGATTGTAAATACAAGCTCCAATACGGTGAAAATGCACCAATGAAAGCAAAGTAAAAAAAATAAAAACCGGATAGACGCCAGTAAGGAAGTGATGGCATAGCGTGCGTAAATTGATGCAGTAATTAAACTCAGGAAGCCAACTCAAAGAAAGAAAACATAAAACGCACAGAACCGGGCCCAAACGGCGGCAATACATTTTGAGTAACCGGAATATGCTCATTCTACAAGAATTCACACTGCAAATCTTTTCTCCATCCACTGCAGAATTGCACTGTTTCTCACTCTCCCCATCGTAGATAGTTGACAATCCATAAGCCCTTCGATAGTCTCCACGCACGGATTGGATTTTGTATTTTTACGCACTCGCCATGCGCTGATTAAGCTGAAGGAAACGTTGGCAAGATGCACAACCATCACTTCACGTCCCCGTTTCTCAGCCAGTCTCAGCTTTACGCGATACAAAAATGCATTTTTTTCATCTCTATGAACTATAAAAACCCGTCAATCTAAAAAGGAGAGCATGATGGAACTGAAAGGATCAAAAACCGAAGGAAATTTGAAAGCCGCTTTTGCCGGTGAATCTCAAGCCAATCGCCGGTATTTATATTTTGCGGCAAAAGCTGACGTAGAAGGCCAAAACGACGTGGCTGCCGTATTCCGTTCTACTGCCGAAGGTGAAACGGGCCATGCGCACGGTCATCTGGAGTACCTGGAAAGCTGCGGAGATCCGGCTACCGGCTTGCCCTTCGGTGCTTCCCGCGACAACCTGAAAACCGCCATCGCCGGTGAAACACACGAATATACCGATATGTATCCAGGCATGGCAAAAACCGCGCGTGATGAAGGCTTTGACGAAATCGCCGATTGGTTTGAAACGCTCGCTAAAGCGGAACGCTCACACGCTAACCGTTTCCAGCGTGCACTGGATAGTCTGGCCGATTAATTTTATCGTGCCACGATTATTTCGCTGATTCCGAAATTTCTGCGGGGTTTTCCGGCTATCCGGTCAACCCCGCAGCCGCAAGTCTAAACTAAAACTTTGTATACGCTGATATCCCGCTATGGCTACTCGTGAAGGCAGTCTCGAAGCACCGAAACGTCATCCTATCGACTGGAAGAATCTCGACTTCTATAACGAAACCAGCTTAAATCAGGAGATGGAACGTGTTTTCGATATTTGCCACGGCTGCCGCCGCTGTGTCAATCTTTGCACGGCATTTCCACGTTTGTTCGACCTGATTGACGAAAGCACCAGCGGGGAATTGGATAGCGTTAATAAACAACAATTTTGGGAAGTTGTCGATCGTTGCTATCTGTGCGACATGTGTTTCATGACCAAATGCCCCTATGTGCCGCCGCATGAATGGAACATTGACTTTCCGCATTTGATGCTGCGCGCCAAAGCGGTCAAATATAAAAAACAAGGCGCCGGTTTTCGCGACGAGCTGCTCTCCAGCACCGATTTAATGGGCAAACTGGCGACGATTCCCGTGGTGGTGCAAGCCGTTAACGCCATGAATAACACACCAGCTGTACGCAAAATCATGGATAGCACGCTGAGCATCCATGCCGACCGTAAATTGCCTGAATATACGGCGGATAAATTTCGCGCAAACGCTAAACCAAACGATACCTTCCCCGTTAAAGACGGTGCGCGCACGCCCGGCAAAGTCGCTATTTACGCCACCTGCTATGTCAACTACAACGAACCCGGCATCGGCCACGATTTACTAAAAATACTGGAACATAACGAAATTCCAGCGCGTTTAGTAGAAAAAGAAGCTTGTTGCGGCATGCCGAAACTAGAACTGGGTGACCTGGATGCCGTGGAAAAGCTCAAAAATGAAAATATTCCACACTTGTTGAAACTGGCGCAAGACGGCTACGCCATTCTCTCGGCCGTGCCTTCCTGCACGTTGATGTACAAACAGGAATTACCGCTCATGTTTCCGCATGACGCAGCAGTGCAAGCTGTCGCTGCCGCCATGTTTGATCCGTTTGAATACTTGGCTCTGAGAAATCAGGAGAATTTGCTTAAGACGGATTTCAAGAAACCGCTGGGTAACGTGGCCTACCATATTCCTTGCCACCAACGCGTGCAAAACTTCGGAAAAAAAACCCGGGATATTCTGCAACTCATTCCGGACACCACCGTCAACACGGTGGAACGCTGCTCAGGTCATGACGGCACCTGGGGCGTTAAAAGTGAACACTTTGCTGACTCGATGAAAATTGGCCGTCCGGTTTTCAAGCAAATGGCCGCATCAAATCCGGATTACATCAGCTCGGATTGCGCAATTGCCGCGCGCCATATTGAGCAAGGTATCGGCGAAAGCAAAGCACAGAAACTGCATCCGCTTACGTTACTTCGTTTGGCTTATGACCCTGATACCCCCGATAAACCAGCGGTTAGCGACGATCAACCCGGCAGCCACACTCCTTCACCAGGTGAAAAACAGATGACGACCACACTCACCCGCGAAAACCTCTTGACGCTGGAAGCCTATGCCAAAATCCGCAAAGACTTCCGCGCACAAATGATGACGCATAAGAAAATACGCAAAGTCCCGCTGGGGGAAAATATCACGCTGATTTTTGAAGATGCTCTGACGATCCGCTATCAAATCCAGGAGATGCTGCACGTTGAGCGTATTTTCCAGGAAGCGGAAATCGTCCATGAACTGGAGACCTATACACCGCTGATTCCAGATGGTCATAATTGGAAAGCCACGATGATGATCGAATACGCCGATCCGGTTGTCAGAGCCGCCAAACTGGCGACCTTAGTCGGCATCGAAGACAAGGTGTGGGTAAAAGTTGCCGGACATGCGCCGGTTTATGCCATTGCCGACGAAGACCTGGAGCGGGAAAATAGCGAAAAAACATCGTCCGTCCATTTCCTGCGCTTTGAACTTACCCCGGCAATGATTCAAGCACTGCATCAAAACGCAACATTGAGCATGGGCGTTGATCATCCGGCTTATCAGGCCGCAATTGATCCTGTCGCTGCCGATGTTCGCGCTTCGTTATTGAATGATTTAGCCACGGCATGAAATCCATCTTCATTGCGCTGATCTGCGCTTTGCTGCTGCTCGCCTGTGCTAAACCGCCATTTAAGGATGAGTTCGAGAGTGACAAACCCTGGGTTGAGCAAATGACGCACCTCCCCGCTTACCCCGAATTGAAGAATCTGCTGGCGTTTGACGCCGGTGCCGTGACGAGCAACCAATATTTGGTCGACACCACTTCCATCCGGATCGGTCAAGACGAGGTTATCCGCTTCACGTTGGTGGTTAAGTCATCGGCAGGCGCCATGAATGTCAGCTATGAAGGCATCCGCTGCGCTACCAGCGAGAGAAAACTCTATGCGCTCGGACGCGATGATAAAACTTGGACGAAACCCCGGGTATCGGAATGGCAAAAACTCGATTATGTCCGGCAATTTTATGCACAGCGCGAACTCTCCAAAAACATCTTTTGCCCGCATCAGCAAATTGTCAGCACTACCGAAGATGCCATTCAAGCACTGAAAGCAGGCATGCATCGAAGCATTTTCCGCTGATAAAAAATAAACTGCAGCTGCCAAAACTCAGTGTTTCCTCCCGGACACTGCTGTCCTATCTTCATTCATAAATTCATATCCATTAGAAATCAGAAATTTATTTTCCCCTATTGTTTTTGGGGGAATTAAAGCTCACACTCTGTGTGGGGGCATTCTATATGTCACCCCTCCTCTGGATCTCGTCGAGGATTAACCCGAGAAATCACTAGAATAAGGAAGAATCACATGAAAAAAAGCTTTAGCTTGATATTGCCGGGCGCAATAAGTCTGTTTCTCCTCAGTTTCAGTAGTTGGGTCAGCGCAGAAGCCGCGCCAGCCTTAAGTGAAGCGCGCACAGTCGCACAATATAATTACATCATCCATATTCTTGCCATGCTGCTGATCGGTTTCGGCTTTTTAATGGTTTTTGTACGCCGCTATGGGTTCGGGGCTGTAACAGGCACTTATTTGGTTGTCGCTGTCGGCTTGCCTTTATATATATTATTTCGCGCCAATGGTATTTTCGGCCATCAGCTTTCACCGCATTCGCTCGATGCGCTCCTGTATGCGGAGCTATCGGTTGCCACTGCATTGATCGCAATGGGAGCGGTACTGGGACGTTTGCGCGTTTTTCAATACGCCTTGCTCGCTTTACTCGTGGTCCCACTCTATTTAATCAACGAATGGCTGGTGCTTGACGATGCCATCGGCTATACCACCGGTTTTCAGGATTCCGCTGGCTCGATCGTGATTCATGCCTTCGGTGCTTATTTCGGGTTGAGTATGTCGCTGGTACTAACTACAGCTTACCAACGCAGCCAACCGATTGAATCGGATCACACATCGGATCGTTTCGCGATGCTCGGCTCCATGGTACTTTGGTTGTTCTGGCCGAGCTTTGCCACCGCCCTGGTGCCGCTGGAAAACATGCCGCAAACCGTAGCCAATACATTGCTGGCACTATGCGGCGCGACCATTGCCACCTATTTCCTCAGCAGCAAACTGCACGGCGGCAAAACATCCATGGTGGATATGGCGAATGCCGCGCTGGCGGGTGGTGTTGCCATCGGCTCCGTGTGTAATATCGTTTCGCCTACCGGCGCCTTTGGCATCGGTTTGCTGGCCGGTATCGTCTCCGTTCTGGGTTACGTTTTTCTGCAACCCAGGCTCGAATCACGCTTTAAACTGGTCGACACCTGCGGCGTGCACAACCTACACGGTATGCCAGGGTTACTGGGCGGATTGAGTGCTTTCCTGGTCGTACCGGATGTCGCCATCGCACAATTCAATGGTATCGTCATCACATTGGTCATTGCAATTTCTGGCGGATTGCTTGCCGGTGCAATCATTAAAGCAACCGGAACCACACGCGAACCGTACGAAGACAGTGTCGAATTCACCCATCTGGCCGGACCTGAAACGGAGAATCTGCCAGAGCTGCTGGAAACCCGGGTAGAAGCTTTGGAAAGTCATGCCTTGGCCGCTAAGCCGCAAATTCCCGCCGAATCATCCGAAACAAAAATACTCGTCGCAAGACTGGAGTCCCGTCTTCAGATTCTGGAAAACAAAGTTGCAGCCGGGCAAGCTCAGAACACCGGGGATAAACCGGAGCCTCAGATTTGATCTGCTTTTATAAAAACCCCGCCGACTAGGGCGGGGTTTTTATCGATTAACACGATCGATAGAACCCAAGTTCCTATGCATCTTTCTCGGCATCAGCAGAGCGATGCACATATGATTTGAATACCCTTGTACCCGGATAATAGGTCATTCCCCATTTAACCAAAGCTTCCAATACCGGACGCAAGTCTTCCCCTTTTTGCGTCAGCGCGTATTCATGTCTTACCGGCTTTTGTTGATAGGCATGCTGCACAATGATTCCAGCGGCTTCCAATTTTTTTAACCGGTCTGCCAATATATTGGTAGCGATCTGTTCCGGCGATGTTAGAAATTCTTGATAGCGCTTTTTACCCAGCAGCAAATCCCGGACAAGCAGCAGCGTCCATTTATCGCCCAGATTATCGAGCGCACACGCAACCGGACAACACGATCGCTCAAAGTCTGTCTGGTTTAAATTGTCTGCCATAAATTACCTGCTCACTCTAAAAATGACTCCACCCTATTAATGTACTTTATTGACTTGCAATTAACAAGCTTATAATATAGATTAACTTGCAATAAACAAGTTACCATCATATAAATGACATAAGGATAAAAAATGTTGAAACTGTATCAATTTGAACGCACTTGGGGCATTCCAAATTTAAGTCCTTTCTGCTGCAAAATAGAAACTTACTTGCGCATGGCCGGAATTGAACATGAAATTAAGCCCGCGTTGCCAATGCGTGCCCCCAAGGGAAAACTGCCGTACATCGAAGATAATGGCAGAAAGCTTGGCGATTCCCGTTTCATCATCGAGCATCTCAAATCCGCTTATGCCGATTTGGATACCGCATTGACCGCTGAAGAATTGGCCATATCCACTGCCATGCAGCGCTTACTGGAAGAGCATTTATTTTGGGTAGCGTTGTATTCACGCTGGCAATTTACCGATGAAAATTGGCAAGTCAACAAACAAGCCATCTTCGGTGCATTACCGCCCATCATCCGGGATATCGCAGCAAGCCACACACGTAAAAAAATTCGACAGCAGATTCATGGGCATGGCATGGGAAGGCATCAAACGGAAGAAATATTCGCATTGGGCAAACAGGATATTGACGCATTGGCGGCATATCTCGGCCACAAACCGTATTTCTTTGGCGACCGGCCGACGACATTGGACGCATCGGCATTCGGATTATTGATCAATATCAGCGGCTGCCCCATTGAATCTCCGCTTAAAGAACATGCATTAACCAAAGAAAATCTTGTCGCTTATATCGAGCGAATTACGCACAGTTTTTATCCGGATCTACAGCATCCATAAAGTGACAATCTGATGGTTACAAAAAGATCGTAATCTTATTGTTACCCGCTATTGATTTTTATGACGAGAATTTTCATAGCTCATTTCATCGCCGATGCGACTGCCGCTTTAATCAGCGGCGATATTTGTTAAATGTATCCATTCCAAAATACTCGCAACAATTAGTTCAAACGGGAGCCTCGGCTCCCGTTTTTCATTTCATGTTTCGTAACATTCAAATTCTGAGTAACCGCTTGAGCAGCCGGTGTTTGGGCTGTTTTTCTGACATTGCCACACAAACAGCGTGCAGCGAATCCGCTACGCCACCTTGTCAATTCGTAGTTAAAAATTGCCATCATCATCGATCCTTTAAAAAATTAATTTCATTTTTATGGGAATAATTCCCACAAACCATTTACGCGGAAAATTTTCCCACGTATAATGCTTTTTGTGTGGGAAATTATCACACGAAAAACTCAATTCAATGAGTGAAAAACAAAACTTCATGAAACTTACTTAAGGAAGATTAACAATGAAAACAAAAATGTTAAAAATTTCAACACTATTAGGTGCAACTGCAATTTTTTTTGCAACGTCACTCGCTGCAGCTGATGCAAACGCTGCGGGCATTCGCATCAAATGCGAGAAAAAATCAAACCGCTCTTCAATTTCGGTGGATGGACGGAACCTGACACCAGGCAGTTACTCGGCAGTCGTCAAATCGGGTGACAATAAAGCCGTCGCTGAACTTAAATCGAGTACGGGCGACGAAGTTGAGTTTGATTTCGATAGTGATAAGGGTGATATCGTTGCGGGTGCTGTCGCTATCAGCCCTATTTTCATCCAAGGTGGCAAAGTAACCGGTCAGATCAAAGATGCTGACGGATTTATCATTATCGAAGGCACAAGCTCTTGCCGTGTGCGCTAGAAATAAACTAAGTAATCGACATCACTCGCAATGATCAAAACAGTTCCGTGCTACTTTTGCCCTCCGGTAGCTTCGGAACTGCCCTTCACCTGCCTTCGCAGATTATGCTTGCACACTTTCCCATAACTTCTGTAACCGTTTAACGGACACCGGAAACGGCGTTTTCAACTCCTGCGCAAACAGTGAAATGCGTAATTCCTCAATCTGCCAGCGGAATTCATCGAGATTGTCATTCTGATGGCTTATTTTCTGATGCTTCTCGCAATGTTGCAGATACTGCCGCCAGAGTGGCGTGATTTCGGCGCTATTGCGCTCGTCACGCTCGGGATTGCCCGTTAATTTTTCCAGACGTAACGCCATCCCTTTCAAATAACGTGGAAATTGCTGCAAGCGCTGCCACGCCGTTTTACTGAGAAATCCAGGATAAATCAGCTTTCCAAGCTGTTCATCCAATTCCGATTTGACGCGATCGTTTCGTGTTGACGCTAATCGTCCCAGCACGAGCTGATATTCACTACCAATTTGTTGCAACAAACGGGCAAGCGCTGCGGTGACTTCCGGTAGACGGCTTCTTGCCCGCTGGCCGTGCGCGGCAAATTCAGCCGCTGTGCGCGGTAGCGGATCATCATGCAGCAACGCGCGATCCACGATGGCATCGAGCATATCCTGCTTCAGATCGCCTGGATTGATCCGGGTTACCAGCTGCACGCTGGCTTGCTTTAATCCTGGCAAGTTCTTTTCTATCTGTTTGAGCTGGTCTTTCAGCGTCAAACACAATAACCGTCTGACACCCAAGCGCATCGCGCTGTCCGCAGCCTGCCGCGTATCAAACAGCCGGATAGCGGCATTGTCCGTTTTATCGATCAGCGCCGGATAACCGGTTAATGGTTGCCCGTTTCTTTTAAACGGCACCTCCACCGGCAAATCGCCAAAATCCCATTGCGTGATAGCATCGCGTTCAATACCAATGTCATCGGTCCCGGCATCGCGCTTTACAAAAGTCATCTGCGCCGCTTTGCCAAGCTGTGTTTGCAATTCGGCGAGATTACGGCTCATGGCCAGCTCTTGCCCGGCATCGTCCAGCACACGAATATTCATCAGCAAATGTGACGGCATATCGGTGATCTGCCAGGTTTCTGCCGGAACTGTCAATGAAGTCTTTTGCACAATAAATTTTTCCAACGCCTCCTGTAATGACATTTGCTGCCAGGGGCGGGTTTGAAGATCCAGGAATCCGGTAACCGATTCCGGCAATGGCACGAGAATACGGCGGATTTGCTTCGGCAGCGCTTTCAAATACCAGGTAATTTTTTCACGGATCAGACCGGGAACCAGATAATCCAGTTGTTTGGTATCCAAACGATTCAGCAGCGGCAACGGCACGGAAACCGTCACGCCATCGAGCACATGGCCGGGATCAAACCGGTATGTGAGCGGTAAAACACTGCCATCCGGCAGCGTCATCGTTTCCGGGAACTGCACTTCGGTGATATGACCGGCTTGATGGCGCATCAGCAATTCGCGCTGTAGATAGAGCAAATGCGCATCGCTTTGCTCGGCCTGCTTACGCCATTTTTCAAATCCCGCGCCGTTGGTTATATTTGCCGGAACGATGGCATCGTAAAAAGCGAAAATTTCCTGCTCATCGACCAATACATCCTGCCGCCGCGCTTTGTGTTCCAGCGCTTCGATTTCTTCAATCAGTGCTTGGTTATGCGCAAAAAAAGGCGCTTGCGTGACATATTCACCCGCCACCAGCGCCGAACGGATGAAAATCTCGCGTGATTCCTTGGGATTGATCGAGCCGTAGTGAACCGGCCGTTTCTGGACAATGACAAGACCATACAACGTCACGCGCTCGTAAACTATCACTTGCGCCTGTTTCTTTTCCCAATGCGGGTCAAAATAGTGTTTCTTGCACAAATTAGCGGCGATTCTCTCCAGCCACTGCGGCTCGATTTTGGCGGCGCAGCGTGCATACAGCTTGCTGGTTTCAACCAATTCGGCGGCGACTACCCATTTGGCTTTGCCTTTCTTTAACACCGAGCCGGGAAAAATCGCGAACTTGATACCGCGCGCGCCCAGATATTCTCCTTCCTTCTCGGTTTTAAAACCAATATTACCGAGCAAACCGGGTAATAATGCGCGATGGATTTCATCGTAACCCGCCGGTATTTCATTCGGTTTAAAACCCAGCTCGGTCATCAGCACATGCAACTGCCCATGAACCTCGCGCCATTCGCGCAAACGGCGGTACGACAGAAAATGCTCGCGGCATTGCGCCATCAGTTTCTTGCCGGATTTTTTGTGTTTCAGCAGATCATCGAAGAAATCCCACAATTTCAAATACGCCAGAAAATCCGAGCGTTCGTCCTGAAAACGGCGATGCGCATTATCGGCAGCCGCTTGCTGTTCAAATGGGCGGTCACGCGGATCTTGCAGACTCAATGCGGAAGCAATAATTAATATCTCATGCAGACAATTTTCCTGCTTTGCCGCCAGAATCATGCGGGCAATCTTGGGATCAATCGGAAACTTAGCCAACCGCCAGCCGATGTCGGTTAAATTGCGGCTGTCGTCAACCGCACCAAGTTCCGCCAACAACTGATAACCGTCGGCAATCATGCGCGGCGACGGCGGTTCGAGAAACGGAAAATCCTCGACATCGCCGATTTTCAGCGACTTCATACGCAGAATCACCGAAGCCAGCGACGAGCGTAGGATTTCCGGATCGGTAAACGCCGTTCGCCCCTGAAAATCCTGTTCGGAATACAGCCGGATGCACACCCCATTCGCCACCCGGCCGCAGCGTCCGGCGCGCTGATTGGCCGATGCCTGCGAGATTTTTTCCACCAGCAATTGCTCAACCTTGTTGCGGTAGCTGTAGCGGTTGATACGCGCCAATCCGGTATCGATCACATAATGAATCCCCGGCACGGTCAGCGACGTTTCCGCCACGTTGGTCGCCAATACGATGCGGCGCGCGCCGTCCGGTTGAAACACCCGCTCCTGCTCGGCCACCGACAACCGGGCGAATAGCGGCAAGATTTCGATACTCGAATGAAAACGGTGAAACGAATGCTTGCGCAAGGTTTCGGCGGTTTCGCGGATCTCGCGCTCGCCCGGCAGAAACACCAGAATATCGCCGGAACCCAGTGCCATCAACTCATCGGCTGCATGAATAATGGCGCGCTGCATATCGCCGTCTTCTTCATCGTCCACAAGCGGCGGGTGATAATAAATATCCACCGGATAAAGCCTGCCGCTCACCTCAATCACCGGCGCATCGTTGAAATGCCGGGAAAAACGCTGCGCATCGATAGTCGCGGAAGTCACGATCAGCTTCAGATCCGGCCGCTTCGGCAGCAATTGCTTGAGGTAACCGAGCAGGAAATCAATATTCAGACTGCGCTCGTGCGCTTCGTCGATGATCAGCGTATCGTAAGCCTGCAACAGCGGATCGCCCTGCGTCTCCGCCAACAGAATACCGTCGGTCATCAGTTTGATGTAACTATCCGCGCCGATCTTGTCGGTAAAGCGCACTTTGTAACCGACCGCCTGCCCCAACGGACTATTCAACTCCGCCGCAATCCGCCCCGCCACCGTCCGCGCCGCAATCCGCCGCGGCTGCGTATGCCCGATCAAACCATGCACTCCGCGCTTCAACTCCAGGCAGATTTTTGGGATTTGCGTAGTCTTACCCGACCCGGTTTCACCGCAAATGATCACGACTTGGTGATTTTCAATCGCTTGCTTGATTTCCTCGCGACGGGTGTTGACTGGCAGATCTTCCGCATACGTTGGATGGGGAAGATGAGCAAGCCGCTTAGCAATGACTTCGGGGGAGAGTTTTTTCATAGAAATATTCGGAATCAGATCAATATGATTAATTTTTATAAATGACCTGGAAGACTCGCGATAACTTTACAACGCTAATTCAAAACATGCCTTAAACTGTGCGGTTATATCTTATTTTCTCACGAACTTAATCGAGCAATTTTTTAACCGGTTGCATTGTCGTATTGACTTATAAAACTTGGCTTATTTAATTGACTAATTGATATTAAAATACATGATGATAATCCAACATAGCTTCAATTATACGACATCATCTACAGGATTATTGGACAGAATGTCCTATATATTACGTTAGGCAACGCAAAGGAATCTCTCATGGACCGAGGAATTCATCCGCACTACCGAATCTTCTATTCGTTGAGCATGGCGTTCTGCACGAAGTCTGCTGTTCGCTCCATCGAGGTCCTAAACGATGTATTTGAACACTTCGCCAACGCAGACACGCCAGACACTGAGAAAGACATTGACGTTCAATCAATGCTAGATGAGCTTCAGAACGTCGTTGTACAAGGCGCCGCAGTAGCGAGGTACTTCTGGCCAATACGCGATAGTCAACAAATCCATGTAAACCGTGCGGAAGCACTGCGCAAAGAATTTGGCATCACAGATGACAATCCATTACGCGTATGCAAGCCACTTCGCGATGCAATGGAGCACTTTGACGAGCGTCTGGATAAGTACTTAGCAAGAGGTGTAGTTGGTCACATTTTTCCCCATTACTTTGGTTACGACGGTAAGAGGAATGGGGTGCCGCTGCATTTTTTCCGTGCATACTTCATTGATTCGGGCGTCTTCGAAATGCTTGGCGAACGATTCGAAATTGAACCTCTTGCCAACGAACTCATCCGACTGAATGGCTTGCTAAGCGAAAAATCATGATACATACGCCGTGCGATCCTCGTCACCTAACTTGTCGGTCAAGCGGACACCAATACTTGTTGGCAAGTATTGGTGTCTTCCGTGCTGTGCACTCCGGTACAGCTCACCTTGGGCGTTATACGTCCCAACATCACGAGTCGCATTAAATGCCACTATCCGAATTTGAACGAGAAAGAATCGAGAAGCTCTTTGGCGAATATTGCCGGAGTAAGGTCCCGCCCCATGTTCGAAACCAGATCCGAATCGAATACAAAATTAGAGGAAGTGAAGTAAAACTGTTTGAGTGTCGTCCGCGCTATGACGACCCTTCAATCTGGACCGAAATGCCAGTCGCTCGGTTCAAGAAAGACGAGAAGAAAAATACATGGTTTTTATATTGCGCAGACCGTAATAGCAAATGGCATCTTTTCGAGTCCAACGCCGAGAACAAAGACATTGAAAAACTGCTGACCGAGGTCGAACGTGACACCACGGGAATATTCTGGGGTTGAAGTGCCGTATAACCCGTAAGGCAGAAACCAAAGGTATTCTGCCGCATGTAACGCTGCGCTTGTAGATTGCAGTAACGCCAGAAACTCCAACATTCACTGGAATTGAAATTGCTCCCTTTTATGCGGTCATATTTTGTTCTGTTTCAAAGAAGCGATCCCAAACGAAAACAATCAAATCGGCATCGAGAAAACAGATCACAAATTATTGTTACCCAAGGAATCCCTGAAGAATCGGGTTTACACTACCTCCAAAGACGACTCGCTACTACAGCACTCATTAAATTTCATCATGATCATTTTTCTCGTGCGCTTCAGCAATAAATTATTTGATTGATAGTAATTTCCTATTGTTACCGGTTTCAATCGGTATCGTTAGCGTAATCCAAGCATTCCAGCCTTCTGGTCTATTCTCGGCATCAAATTCCTTATAACCTCTGAGGTTCAAATGGTATTCCTGCCTGACCGCCAAGCACGGAATCGGAAAAGGTGTATGTTGGTGTGATAAATAGCAGATTGGTACGGGCACTTATACCTGTTTCGATTCTGCCGCCAATCTCGAAATTCTTGCCTGTGGCTGTACTCGTGGAAGCGTGGTGGTAAGTAAACGAAAGAGACCAGCCCGGCTTGGTCAGTGTAGCGGCGAGACTGCCAAATTGCCCTGGTAGCCAAAAACTCGCACCGCCCTCATCGGCTTGTGTATCTGGAGATGCGGTTGCACATGCAAATGCAAATGCAAATGCAAATGCAAATGCAAATGCAAATGCTATCATTGGTGCAAAAATGAACGATATGATTCTGTTTCGTCTCAAAGTATTAACAAAAATCGAAAACCGACCCATTTGTAAAAGTGCACACAATCTAAATTTGCCCTAACTGGTTAAACATGTTAGGCATATCAAATTGGAGGAATATTAAAAATGAAAATAGATAGTTAATTCTATTCTAGTCCCAACTACCTAGTGTGTCTTTTCAGGTTGAGTGGAATTATGTACCGCACTGTATATGACAATTTTTGAAAGAGATAACTTTATGATAGAAAATTCTGATATTTATAATTTACTACTAGCCACTGATCTCAGCAGTCGATGTGATCGCGCATCAGACCGTGCGGCGCAATTGGCCCAAGCCTGGAGCGCTAAATTACTAGTGCTACATGCAATAGATCCTACCTATGCTGTTCGCTATGCGAAGATGACGCAAGAGCTACCTTCGTGGCGACATCCAGAAGATTACCGGACAGTTGCGGCACGTCGATTGAGTATGGATTTGGCGTCCGATAATATAGACGCTGAAGTATGCGTGACTGAAGGCATTCCCTACGAAGTCGTGCTCGAGGCCGCACGCCGGGAAAATAGCAATCTAGTGGTCACTGGTCTGGGACGCGATGAATCTCTCGCTCGTACTCAATTCGGCAGCACCCTCGACAAACTACTGCAAGAACTACCGGTTCCACTAATGATCGTGCGTCGCCGGGTACGAGGCCCCTATCGGCATGTGGTAGTAGCGACAGATTTTTCGCCAGCATCGCAGCCAGCTTTAGAGACTGCAATACGTTGGTTTAGTGATGCACAACTAACGTTGTTCCACGCTTATGAGGGTGCCGGTTTGGGAGGAGATATACTGGCGAATGAAGCATGGAAGACCATTGCCAACGATCAGTGCGATAGCTTTCTTGCCGAAATGGCACTTGAACCATCAGTTTTGCATCGCCTTCATCGTGTAATTGACAGAGGCCATCCGGAAGTACTACTGTGCGATTACGTAAGTCACAAGGAGATCGACCTTGTAGTGCTCGGTACACATGGCCGAAGTGGATTTTTTAAAACGATGCTCGGAAGTACAGCCGAGAATCTATTGCATCTTCTGGAATGCGATACCATGGTCGTGCGGGGCAGGTAACTTGCTACAAGATAAGCTGGAGAATATTCATTTCATGATTTGATGGTGTTAAGACGCAGGCGGATCTGTTTCTCGGTTTCAAGGATGGCAAATAGCGCGACACCAATCCCGATGACCAGCAAGCCATCCAGAAACGGTATTGCTTCCGTGCCGAATATTGTCTGTAGAGGCGGCAGGTAGGTAATGGCCAATTGTGCTACGGTAACGACAATTACTGACATCCACACCATTTTGGTGCCGCGCACCGCTTTCCAGGTGAGCGATGTGCCGTATATATTGCGAATAAAGAACAAAGTGAATATTTCCATTGCCACCAGCGTATTCACCGCGAGGGTGCGGGCCAATTCTATGCTGTAGCCCCGGTCAGTCGCATAGGAATAAATGCCATATACACCGCAAAGACACAAGATGGATACCAACAGTATGTACCACACACCAGCTCACCACCCAGCAGCGGTTCTCCTCTTGGGCGCGGCGGATGGCGCATGGTGTTTTCCTCGGTCGGTTCGAAAGCGAGCGCAATACCTAATGTAATGGCGGTAATCAGATTAATCCATAAAATCTGAATCGGGGTTATCGGCAGCGTCATACCGAGCAATAACGCCACTATGATGATCATCGCTTCCCCAGCGTTGGTGGGCAATGTCCAACTGATGACTTTTTTGATGTTGTCATAGACCGTTCGCCCTTCGCGCACGGCGCTGGCAATGGAAGCGAAATTGTCATCCGCCAGCACGAGCTCGGCTGCTTCCTTGGCAGCTTCGCTGCCTTTCTTGCCAATAAGCTTTGTTCAATGGCTCCACATTCCCGTCCGCAACGCTTTGAGTTTCGCACATGGCAAGAATCTGCTCCGGCGCACCTTTGATGGACACAAATGCGCGGTGTTCATGGTCATGATTCAGCGTTGCCATGAAACGGTGTTTGGCATCAAAAGGAATGGCGTCGGTGCGCGTCCAGGCTGCCTGTTCCTTTCGAATTTCAATGCCTATTTTACTGGCAAAGGCTAGCAACGCACCCTCCACCGGATCGCCTTCCACCGTCCACACACCCTCATGATCATGCAGTGCTGCGTCATTACACAGGGTTGCAGCGCGTGCGAGCTCTTCCAGAACAGTATATTCGGCGGGAGAAATTTCGGTATTTTCCAGCAATAGTGTTCCCTGCGGCTCATAGCCTATGCCTTGCAATGTAAAGAGATGTTGATGCGTTAGCACCGAGGAAACCATCATCTCATTGCGGGTCAGTGTGCCGGTTTTATCGGTGCAAATCACCGAAACGGAACCGATGGTTTCAATCGCAGGCAATCGCCGTACAATGGCATTGCGTCGTGCCATCGACTGCACACCCACCGCCAGCGTGATAGTTAGTACCGCGGGTAAGCCTTCTGGAATCGCCGCAACCGAAAGTCCCACCACTGCCATAAACATCTCAGTAAACTCATGATGGCCGACAAAATAACCATAACCAAGCAAAAACGTGGCAATTAACAGAATGAAGATGGTCAGCCACTGAGCGAATGCCCCCATCTGTTTTACCAGTGGCGTGGTCAGTGTTTCCACTTCCGACAGCAAGCCGCTGATGCGCCCGATCTCGGTGGAAGTACCAGTGGCCACCACCACGCCTTTGCCTTGACCGGAGGTGATCAACGTACCGGAAAACGCAATACAGGAACGATCACCTAACGGCGCATCGAAGGGAACTGGCTCGGTATGCTTCTCTACCGGCACGGATTCGCCGGTAAGAATCGCCTCTTGAATCTGCAAACCGTGTGTTTTCAGCAGCCGCAGATCGGCGGGAACCTTATCACCTGCTTCAAGCAGCACAATATCACCGGGCACAAGTTTTTCTCCCTCAATACTATGACGCTCACCGCTACGAAGTACCGAGGCATGGGGCGCCAGCATTTGACGAATAGCATCCATCGCCTTTTCTGCTTTTCCCTCCTGAATGAAGCCGATGATTGCGTTGGCTAGCACCACCGCCAGAATGACGAAAGTATCTATCCAATGGTCCAGAACTGCCGTGATGACTGCGGAACCGAGCAGTACATAAATTAGGATATTGTGGAATTGCAGCAGGAAACGCATGATGTCGCTGCGTTTTGGCGGATCCAGCAGGCGGTTAGGTCCATGACTGTTCAAAAGCGCCTCGGCTTCGTGCCAAGTCAGTCCTGCTGACGTTGTGTCCAGTTTTTCTAATACCGAATCAATGCAGATGTTGTGCCAAGCTGGTTGTGTTCTTTTTGTTTTTATTTCCCGCATTATTGTCCACCATAGTCAATAATATAAAACATAAGATTATTCCCAGGCATAGATCACCCCTACCAAGCCTTACCATTGCTTAACCCGGTTTCGACGCGACTACTTGACGAGCAGCAACGGCTTTTCGGTGAGGTGAATAACCTTGCTCGCCACTGATCCGAGCAGCAGATTCTTTATCGTACCCATGCCGCGCGTACCCATCACGATCAAATCACAGTGATACTCACGCGACAAGTCAATAATGACTTCGGCCGGATTCCCTGTGCGCACATGCACATCAAACGGAATACCTGCACTCTCGAGGCGAGCTTTTGCGGGCGTCAGTAATGCCATCCCCGCTTCTTCACGCGCCTTCTTGATGCTCAGTATATCTAAAAGCGGATCTTCATTAAAAACCACTTCGTTCATTTGAACTGGCTCGCACACATTGAGTAGATGCACATGTAGCTTACTTGTATCCAGTGTATCCACTATCTCATCTATAGCACGCATCGCGTTTTCTGAGCCATCGAAAGCAATCAGAGTAATAGTCATGACGAGATCTCTCTAATAGTTGTGATCAAATAAATTGAAACTTTAACGCACATTTCTCGGCCATGCTATCAATTATTTATCTTAAGAATGCCTTTCATGACTATTGTTTAGTAGTCTTACGGACTGACTGTCATCTTTATTTGGACAGCAAAGAATCATTGCAATGGAATGCAAGAACCGCGAAGCGGCAATTTTCTAGACCTGACACTATTTTTTTACAAAAAAGAATTCATAAAATGCATTGATGAGTATTTGTAAATTTTATGTGAATAATTTGTGAATATATTGTGAACTTTTAATTAAGCTTGGACTCCGAATGAATTCAGAAGCTTTATTATTAATTTTTTTGGAGTGCTAAAAATGAGTAAGAATGATGTCAGTCATAACACAACGATTGCCCTTAGTTTGGCTTTGATATGTGTTTTAGCTTCAGTCAGTTTGATTGTATTTGAAGGGATGAGTACCAGTATCCTGTTTTTTACGGGGTATCTGGTAATAGCTGCGGTTAGCAGCGCTTTTAAAGATAAAAAATACTATTCGCGTAGAGCTTGGGGTTGAGTTATATCAACTAAGATTCGACCAATATTATTTTTTAATATTGGTCTTTTTTTTATTCATAAGTTTTAAAGTTAGTTTTTATTTTCCAGAACGTCTTCTTTAAGTGATTCAGCTTCTTTCTGCATGACATTTTGAAATAATTCGGAACCGATCAACCGATCCAGCCATGCGATCAAATGATGATAGCGAGAGGCATAAAACCAATCCCGATTGACATTGGAAAACTGCCGGATGAATGGGAAGACAGCCATATCGGCCAGTGTATAGCGGCCACATATTAGATAACCATCTTTGCTCAGGCGTATGTCCAGTTCCGCTAGAAACGGTTCGGCTTGTTCGCGGTAATAAGCCTCAGAGTGTTGTGGGAAGCGCACGGCATATTTATACAGGTCGAGCGCCGGTTTAAACGTTTCGTCATTTTGCTTGATCAGTGCTGCGATCTCAGCCGTAACTGCCTGATCGTCATCCAGCCAATGCTCGGGATCATGGATCGAAAGCGCCCACCGCATGATATCCAGGCTTTGCTCAAGCACGCTACCATCGGCGAATCTTAGAACCGGCACGGTGCCTTTCGGTGAACACTCCAGCATTTCTTTGGGTTTGGCGCGCAGACTGACTTCGTGTTGATCGACTTCAACGCCGCTGACCGTGATCGCCAACCGGGCGCGAATAGCAAAGGGACAACGGCGGAATGTATACAGCAACGGTTTCATTGTGCGTTCAATAACGTGCGCAGCTAAGCGGTAGCGCGATTTTGTTCCCGGTTCTTTTTGATCAGGTCATAGGCCGTCTGCACTTCCTTGGCCTGTTCGGTCGCGACGGCGATCATTTCCTCCGGCACGCCCTGCCCCATCAGTTTATCCGGATGATATTGACTCATCAATTTGCGGTAAGCGTGTTTGACTTCCTGATCCGTGCTGTCTTTGCTGACGCCCAATGCCTTATAGGCATCTTCCAGCGCATTGGCCGAGGTGCTTTGCCCTCCGGCAAAGTGCGCCTGATTCATGATCATGTCGAGCAACTGATCGAAAGCGGCCTGGTGATAACCCAGACGACCGGCAATATCTCTTAGTAGTTCTTCCTCAGCGGAATTCAAATGGCCGTCGGATAATCCCATGATGATGAGATAAACCAGCAGCATTTGCCGCAAATTGGGGGAATAACCACATGTTTTCAGGAATACATCGAGTTGCGGGCGAATATCGTAATCGGCCGAAGCGCCTTGCTTGAACAGCGTGATGGCTTTCAACCGGTGATCGCGCGTCATGCGTAATTTCTGCATGAATTGCTCGACATGCGACACTTCTGTTTCGGATACCCTTCCGTCCGCTTTGGCCAGCTTGCCCATCAGAATAAAAACGGTTTCCAGGAAAACCGATTGACGCCGCGCGGCATTGAATGGATTCATTCCGCCCGGACCAAAAGCTCTGAACCGGTCGATAAAGCTCCCGATAAAATAACCCAGGAAAATGCCCCAAAAACCGAGAAGGAAAAAACCCGCTAAAGCGCCTAGTAATCTAAACAATGAAATTCCAGATAAATCGATAGCAAAAGGCAATTATCGTGAATTGCCGGTTGATAAAATGACTTGAAATCTTGAATGCCCGGTCAAAGCCTAATTTCTTGGAACGATCAGGATTTATTCGTCCATTGCTCAGGCGTTAACGTTTTCATCGACAACGCATGAATATCCTGTTTCATTTTTTCGCCCAGCGATTTGTAAACCAGCTGATGCTGCTGAACTATATTTTTGCCAGTAAATTCCGCGCTGACAATCAGTGCATGAAAATGACGCCCATCGTCGCCTTCCACTTGCACGTGCTGACAAGGTAATGCCGATTCAATATAAGTTTTTACGTTTTCTGCAGTAAGCATTTCTATTCTCCTTCGCGCATGATGAACATGCAAAATCAAATAATTGTTATTTTTAATGCCGCAATTTATATCCGGTTTTGAGCATGCGGATGGTCAGCATGGATATGGCCACCAAGCATATTGCCACAATCAGGAGACTAATATAAGGCGAAATATCCGATACGCCGAAGAAGCCGTAGCGGAATCCATCAATCATGTAAAAAAACGGATTCAGGTGAGAAAAATACTGCCAGCCTGCCGGTAGCGAATGAATGGTGTAAAACACACCGGACAAAAAAGTCAGCGGTAAAATAATGAAATTCTGGAAAGCCGCTAATTGATCGAATTTGTCCGCCCAGATACCTGCTATCAACCCCAACGCACTCAGTATCGCGCTGCCAAGCACGACAAAAAGTATCGACCAGACCGGTTGCGCGAGGGGAATATCGAAGAAAAACAGCGTGACCCAATAAACCCCGAGTCCGACCAGCAATCCGCGCACGATGGAAGCGATAATGTAGGCAAAGAATATGGCGTGATAAGACAATGGCGAGAGCAGGATAAAGACGATATTGCCGCTGATTTTCGATTGAATCATGCTAGACGATGCATTGGCAAAAGCATTCTGAATGACCGCCATCATCACCAATCCAGGGATCAAAAATGCGGTGTACGCCACGCCCGGATAAGCTTCCACGTGCGCTTCCAGCACATGAAAGAAAATCAGCAAATACAGTAGCGTTGAAACCATCGGCGCGACAATCGTCTGAAAACCGACTTTCCAGAAACGCAGCAATTCTTTATAGAGCAATGTGAAGAATCCGGTCATGTCACTTAATTTCCGCTGTTTCTCATCATGTTGACGAACACATCCTCCAGATCCGGTTGCTGCAAATGCATTTCCAGTATCTCAATGTGCGCGGATCGCAAAGCCGACAATATCAATTCCACTTGCGCATAGGTATCGATCCGCAATTCAACCATTCCGCCGGTATGACTGAGTTGTAATGTATGCAGGGCGGCTGGCAGGGTATCAGGCAACAATCTGAGCCGCACCGATTTTCCGGCAGGCAGTTTTCCGATCATATTCTGCGTGCTATCCAGCGCGACAATTTTTCCATCTTTCAGCATCGCCACCCGGTTACACAACGTTTCCGCTTCATCCAGGTAGTGTGTCGTCAACACAATCGTGTGTCCATTCTGATTGAGCTGGCGGATAAAATCCCATAGCGATTGGCGCAGCTCCACGTCTACACCGGCTGTCGGCTCATCCAGAATAATCACCGGCGGTTTGTGCACCAGCGCTTGCGCAACCAAAACACGGCGTTTCATACCACCGGACAACGCACGCATATTGGCGTTGGCTTTGCTGGTCAAATCCAGGCGTTCAATAATTTCATCCACCCAATCGCCATTGTGTTTAATACCGTAATAACCGGACTGGATTAACAAAATTTCACGCACCGTGAAAAAAGGGTCAAAAACCAATTCTTGCGGCACCACGCCTAAACTCTGCCGCGCTTGCCGGTATTGCGTGATGACATTATGTCCCATCACGCTGACCGTACCGCTATCAGCCAGTGTCAAACCGGCGATGATGCTGATCAGCGTGGTTTTACCGGCGCCATTCGGACCCAGCAGCGCAAAAAACTCTCCCGCGCGAATCTCAAGATCAATACCGGATAGTGCACACACATCGCCAAAGCATTTGGAGACGTGCTTAACTTCAATAGCAGGTTGCATCGAATAAAGAAATCAAAAGGAGAGCAATTCGGAATTTCAGAAATGGCAAAACAGCATCCGGTCAGGAAGCGTTTTGCACGGGAACTGGATTGACAGCGAGCGGAATTAACTCCGCAACCCCATATAATTGGATTAGGCTTTTAAGGCTCTCGGGCATATTGATAAATTGCAGCGCATAGCTGTTTTTACGCGTCGCACGCTGCCATTCCAGCAAGATACTGACGATCGTTGAATCCACTTCGGTCACTTGATCGAGATCGATCGTCAGCGGCTGATCGTCGAACAACGCAATACCGCTTTTCGTCAGCATCACCGCATGATCGATCGTGACAGCACCCTGCACGATCACGGTGTTGCCCTCACGAAAAATCATCGGAATCGAAGGACTCAATTGATTTCCCGCCGTTACTATTTCTTACCTTCCAGGGATTTGTTTTTATCCGTTAAGACTTTCAACAATCCCTCGACACCGCCTTTACGCACCTGACTGTTAAAACTTCCGCGGTAATTGGTCACCAGACTGACACCGGCGACTGTCACATCATAGACTTTCCATCCATCCGGTTTTTTCTCCATGCTATAGTCAATCGGCAATGGCTCTTTTCCATTCCCCTGAATGACTACAGTCCGGATTGTGGTTTCTGTTTTATCACCCAGTTGCTTGACCGGATTGACTTTAATCGTTTCGTGACTATGGCTGTTCAACGCATTGGAATAGGTACGCACTAACAATGTGCGGAATTCATTCACCAGTTTTTGTTGTTGTTCCGGCGCTGCTGTTGACCAGTGTTGTCCCATCGCGAGCTGAGTCATACGGCTAAAATTGAAGTGCGGCAGAATTTTGGTCTCGATCAGATCGAGCATTTTTTCTTTATTGCCATTTTTCAATTCTTCATCTTTCTGAATAATTTCCATCACTTCCTTGACCGTTTTGTCAACCAGCCGGTCAGGCGACAGTTCCGCTGACCATGCCGGGAACGCCAATAAGCTCGCGAGTGTTAATATCATTATTCCAAGAAATTTCTTCATCATGCCCTCACCAAAATTTTTAGTCATAGTTACAATACTAAACCAACAACTGCAAAATTAACAAATATCCATCCAGATCACAAAGAGTCGTCTTCCGTCGCTTTATTGAATAAAAAACGTCCGATCAATTCTTCCAGCACCATGGCTGAGTTAGTTTTTATGATCTTATCGCCATCTTTCAGCATGGCCTCGTCCCCGCCCGCAGCTAATCCAATATACTGCTCACCCAGCAAACCCGAAGTCAAAATACTGGCAAATGTATCTTTAGGAAATAGAAACCGGCTGTCCATGCTCATGGTAACCACCGCATCGTATGTTTGCGTGCTGAATTGAATATCCGTGACGCGTCCGACCACAACGCCCGCGCTCTTCACTGGCGCACGCACTTTGAGGCCACCGATATTTTCAAAATTTCCACTAATGACATAGCTTTGAGAAGGATTATACACATTGAGATTGCCCACTTTCAGGCTCAGGATCATGAGCGCGATGACGCCCATGACCACAAACAATCCCACCCACAAATCCATCGTTGTCCGCTGCATTAACTCACTCCTCTAAACATGAAAGCGGTCAAAATAAAATCCAATCCCAAAATCACCAATGACGACGTAACCACGGTACGCGTTGTCGCGCCCGATACGCCCTCCGCCGTCGGCGGTGCATCGTAACCTTCAAAAACCGCAATGGCCGTCACTGCCACACCAAAAAAACAACTCTTAATAAAACCGTTCATGATATCAAAGCGGAAATCCACTGCACTTTGCATTTGCGACCAATAAGAACCTTCATCCACACCGATGAAGACCACGGTCACGAGATAACCGCCAAAAACACCCATGACGGAAAAAATGGCCGCCAGAAACGGCATCGAAATCACGCCTGACCAGAAGCGCGGCGCCACCACACGGGCAATCGGATCAACCGCCATCATGCCCATCGCCGCCAGCTGTTCGGTTGCTTTCATCAAACCGATTTCTGCGGTGATCGCCGAGCCCGCGCGGCTTGCAAACAACAATGCAGCGACGACCGGACCCAATTCGCGCACCAACGACAATGCCACCAACGTGCCGACTGCGGATTCCGAACCGTATTTTTGCAACGTTTCGTAACCTTGCAACCCAAGCACCATACCGACAAAGAGTCCTGACACGACAATAATGATCAGCGATAACACGCCGGTGAAATAGAGTTCCCGTATGACGAGATTAAAACGGCGCAAGCTGGTGCCGGATTTTAACAGTACCAGGATGAAAAAGCGGCTGGCGATGCCCAATCGCCAGACGCTTTCAATCACGCGATGCCCGATATGTTGAATACCGGATACGATACGTCTAGGCAAGAGCATTCTCCAGATTCAAATCCTTACGGTAGGATTGCGCCGGATAATGGAACGGCACCGGTCCATCCTCTTCACCATGCACAAACTGATGCACAAACGGCGCAATGGATTCGCGCACTTCTTTCGGTGTGCCTTCTGCGGCAATCACACCATCCGCAATAAAGTACACATAATCAACAATCTTCAGTGATTCCTGCACATCATGTGTAACCACGATCGAAGTCATACCAAGCGCATCCGTCAAACGTCGGATCAGATTGCCGATCACGCTTAGTGAAATCGGATCCAATCCGGTGAACGGCTCATCGTACATAATCAACATCGGATCCAGCGCAATCGAACGCGCCAGCGCGACGCGGCGCGCCATACCGCCGGACAATGCATTAGGCATCAAATGTTGCGCGCCGCGCAAACCCACGGCGTGCAGTTTCATCAGCACCAGGTCACGGATCATCGATTCCGGCAAATTGGTATGCTCGCGCATCTGAAACGCCACATTGTCAAACACCGATAAGTCGGTAAATAACGCGCCGAACTGGAACAACATGCCCATTTTGCGGCGCAGTTTGAACAACGCATCGCGATCCAACTCATGCACCACTTTTCCGGCAAATTTCACATAGCCCGAAGTCGGCTGAATTGTGCCGCCAATCAATCTGAGCAGCGTGGTTTTTCCCGATCCGCTACCCCCCATGATGGCGATCACCTTTCCGCGCTGCATCGTCATGTCGATACCTTTCAGAATCGCGCGCGTATCGTAGGAAAAATTCAATCCGCTGATTTCAATTAAATTTTCAGATGTCATGCTGCACAGTTAAATAAACAAGGGGAAATCCGGAAATGGTCGTTATTGGAATGATTGAATCTATTGTTGGCGCTGAAAAAATCCGGCTTGCATTGGTTAAATTTTCACTTAATTTTGTCAGGGGCAATTTTAATCCACTTTCCTCAAGAATATTGCGCTATATTAGATTTTGCCGGGCGATTTTTATGTTTTTTGAAATTCTGCCCGTTAGTAGATTGCTTGGATTACAAAATTCCTGTTACTGAGATAGAGTAAATACAATACAGTTTTTACCTGATGATCCAGATACTTAAATCGTATTGAACCTAAACGACCCATGTTCCGCAGCAAACCGATCCGCCTGCTTTTTCTGCTTTTCAGTCTCGCTGCAACCACAGCACCGGCAAGCGAAATTTACCGCAGTATCGATGCACAAGGGCGTGTCACTTATTCCGATACTCCATCGGCCAATGCCCAACCGGTCAAAATTATCGGCCAACCCAGCCGCCAACTGTATCAAGTCACCCGGGTGTACGATGGCGACACGATCATTCTGGAAGACAGGAAACAAGTCCGTCTATTGGGAGTCAACACACCGGAAATCGAAAGCCGTCATCGCAGCGAAGAACCGGGCGGAATCGCCGCAAAAAAATGGCTGCAGAATCAGTTGCGGGAAGGTCAGGTTTATCTGGAATTTGATGAAGTCAGGCGAGATAAGTACAAGCGTCTATTGGCGCATGTATTTTTGCCGAATGGCAAACACGTGAATCTGGCTTTATTGGAAAACGGCTTGGCTGCGATCAGCATTATCCCGCCTAACGGCCGTTATAGCGACAAGCTGATCCAAGCACAGCAGTATGCCGAAAAACAAAAGCTGGGCATATGGTCAATGCCGGAGTACCAATCCCGCTCCATCACCGAAATCGCCAATCACACCAAAGGCTGGCAGCGATTTGCCGGAACCCCGGTGGCGATCAGAAAAAGCCGTAAATTTACCCGCTTGCTCTTTAACGACAAAATCGACATCCGCGTCGCCAACAGTAATCTCAAGTTATTTCCTGAGCTTGCAACGTACGTGGGAAAACCGCTGGAAGTCCGCGGCTGGGTGTCACGCAACAAAGATCATTACACCCTGCTGATTCAGCATCCGAGCGCGCTGATCGCGCGGTAGCGCCATGCGTTTAAACTCAATAAGTTCTAGCCTTCGGCGGAAAAGACTCAACCGTCAACGGTTTCAGCCTTACCGGCTTGTAATCCAACCGGTTATCTTCGCTGAAAAACAACGTATGTTTTAACCATTTGACGTCGTCGCGTCCGGGAAAGTCGTCACGCGCATGCGCGCCGCGGCTTTCGCTCCGGGCTTCGGCGGAAATCATGGTGGCGATCGCGACTTCTTTCAGATTATCCAATTCCAGCGCTTCGATTCGCGCAGTATTAAACACTGCGCTTTTGTCCTTAATTTCCGTTTGCCCCACACGCTGACCGACTTCCAGAATTTTTTCCACGCCCTTTTGCAGCATATCTTCAAAGCGAAACACGCCGCAGTAGGTTTGCATCGTCTTTGCAAGTGCGGCATGGACTTGCGCGACATTCTCGCCGCCTTTCTGATTTTCCAAGCGCGTCAGGCGATTCAAAGTCCTATCCGCGGCATTCTCCGGCAATGGCTTGTGGTGCGGATGAATTTTCAAGTCTTCAATAATTTGATTGGCTGCAGCACGGCCAAATACGACGAGGTCAAGTAGCGAGTTGGTGCCCAAGCGGTTGGCGCCGTGCACCGATACACAGGCACACTCGCCGACGGCGTAAAATCCCGATACGACTTCTTCCGGGCCGGTTTTATACGGTGCCACCACTTGCCCGAAATAATTGGTCGGTATGCCGCCCATCATGTAGTGCGCGGTCGGTACAACCGGAATCGGTTCGTTGATCGGATCGACATGCGCGAATTTCATCGCCAATTCACGAATGCCGGGCAAGCGGGTTTTGATGATTTCCGCACCCAGGTGATCCAATTTCAACAGCAAATGATCGCTTTCTTCGCCACAACCGCGCCCATCCTTCATTTCCGTCGTCATGGCACGCGACACCACATCGCGGCTGGCCAGATCCTTGGCATGAGGAGCATAGCGTTCCATGAAACGTTCGCCTTCCTTGTTCAGCAAATAACCGCCTTCCCCGCGTACGGCCTCGCTGATCAAAACACCCACGCCGTAAACACCGGTCGGGTGGAATTGCCAGAATTCCATGTCCTCCAGCGGAATTCCAGCGCGTGCCGCCATCCCTAAACCATCGCCGGTATTGATCAAGGCGTTGGTGCTGGCTTGAAAAATCCGCCCGCCACCGCCGGTAGCAAACAAAGTGGCTCTGGCTTGCAGGATCGAAACTTCACCGGTTTCCATTTCCAGCGCGGTGACGCCAAGCACGTCGCCTTGCTCGTCACGAATCAAATCCAATGCCATCCATTCGACAAAGAACTGGGTATTGGCGCTGACATTGCGTTGATACAGCGTATGCAATAGCGCATGACCGGTTCGATCCGCCGCCGCACAGGAACGCGTTGCCTGCGCGCCGCCGAAATTTTGTGATTGCCCACCGAACGGGCGCTGATAAATCTTGCCGTTTTCCAGCCGATCGAACGGCATACCGAAATGCTCCAGCTCATACACGACTTCATTGGCCTGGCGGCACATGAATTCGATGGCATCCTGATCGCCCAGGTAATCAGAGCCTTTAACCGTATCATACATGTGCCAGTGCCAATGGTCTTCCGTCACATTTCCCAGCGCTGCGGCAATTCCACCTTGCGCCGAAACGGTATGCGAACGGGTGGGAAAAACCTTGGATAGCACCGCTACTTTCAATCCGGCTTCGGATAACTGCAACGCCGCGCGCATTCCGGCACCGCCCGCACCCACGATGACTA
This sequence comes from Nitrosomonas oligotropha, assembly GCF_900106555.1. GTDB lineage: Bacteria > Pseudomonadota > Gammaproteobacteria > Burkholderiales > Nitrosomonadaceae > Nitrosomonas > Nitrosomonas oligotropha_A. Next base: position 59,322 of record NZ_FNOE01000015.1, read on the forward strand.
CATCAAATTTTCTTTTGGTTATTGCCACATCAACTCCACAATATTTCCGTAGCCCATATCAGATAAAACAGCAAAGCGGTGATGACGGCAATTTGCACAGTCAGGCGGATCGCTGTGGCATGCACGTAGTCCATCAAAATATTACGCATGCCGACCCAGGCATGCCAGAACAGACAAATGAAAAATACCAAGGTGGTGATGCGCAGCCATTGATGACTAAATACAGCTTTCCAAGCGGCATAATCCTGCGGCGCGGCAACCAGTAAGACTGTGGTCAGCACGATGAGATAAATCACCATCAGCACCGCTGTCACACGTTGCGCCAGCCAATCCTTCAGGCCATAGTGCGCGCCAGTCACGGCAAGTCTCGATGGCCTCACCATAGCTGCCACCCGATCAGTGCCGTCAACAGAAATCCGGCCGCCAGCACCAGCTTGCTGCTGGTACGCGCTTGCGCCAATACTATACCGATTTGCAGATCCAGTAAGACATGGCGGATACCGGCGCACAGATGGTGCAGGAAAAACCACAGAGGGAGCAACAGTGCAAGTTTAATCACCGGATTACGCAGATAATCCTGGAGAACTTCAAAGCTTTGCGATGATTGCAATAGCATCTGCAAACCGCACAGCAATAAGGGAATACCGGGAAAAAACAGCAAAGCACCACTGATGCGATGCAGAATGGAAACCACCGCCGGCAGCGGTTGCTTGATCTTGAGCAGATTCAGATGCTTGGGGCGTTTATGATGTAATTTTGCTTCCATGCGGAGAAATTCTACAGTAGAAAATGCTATCGCCAAAACCCGGCTAAAACGCTAAAAATTGCAACCAAGTGTATTCTGTTACGCTGCCCGATACAAGCCATAACTTGAGCGAATACGCAAAACCCGGCCGCAAGCAGCCGGGTTTTCAAGCCCAACAGAATGATCGATAGCTGCTTACTGCGCGCGCCGCCCATCCAGGCTGTATCCCCCTGCGCCATGCACAGCCAGCAGTATGAATCCGCCAGTTATCGCGATATTCTTCAGGAACATGATCATCTGCATTTGATCCGATAAATTGCTGTGAAAAATCGCCGCAGCGGCCAACGTAAACGCAGCCAATGCAATCGACACCCATCGGGTTTGCCATCCCGCCACAATCGCCAGGCCGCCGCCTATCTCAAGGGCTATCACCAGCGGCAGCAGCATGCCCGGCACACCCATCGCTTCCATATAACCCTGCGTGCCTTCATAGCCGCTGATTTTGAAAAAGCCGGACAGTAAAAAAATTTGCCCCAGAAAGACACGCGCAACGAATTGACTGATTTTTTCCATGATGATCTCCTTAAAAGTGTTATTGATTACGTTTAATCCATGCACGATCGCGCACAAAATTGTTGGACTGAAAATCTTGCATCGCCTGATCGATTTGTTCCCGGGTATTCATGACAAATGGACCATACCGCGCCACCGGCTCACCAATCGGCTTGCCGCTAACAACCAGCAGGCGCGCGCCCTTTTTCCCAGCAACGAAGTCGAATGAACCCTCATCCGCACCCAGTGGCACCCACGAATGTAGCGGCACACGCTGCTCGCCCAATTGCCCATCACCCTCAAAAACATAGAGAAAGCTATTGTTCCCGGCTGGTAGGCGGTGTTGAAAATATTTGCCTGGCTGCACCTGCACATCGTAATAAGACACCCCGGTCAGCTCATCCGTGATCGGCGCGCTCGTATCGGCAAAGCGGCCGATTAAAACCTTCACCGTATAATCCTGCATTTTCACCACAGGAAAAGCTTCCGCAGGATATTCCTGATATTCCGGGTGATCCATCTTATGTGCTGCGGGCAGGTTGATCCACAGCTGGAATCCGCGCATCAAGCCATTCTTCTGCTTCGGCATTTCCGAGTGGATAATGCCGCTGGCCGCTTTCATCCATTGCGCGGAGCCAGGTCCGAGATCACCGCTATTGCCCATGTTGTCTTGATGTTCCATATGACCGTCGATCATATAGGTAAACGTCGTAAATCCGCGGTGCGGATGAGACGGAAAGCCTGCCTTATAATCTTCCGGCTTATCGCTGCTGATGTGATCCAACAGCAAAAACGGATCGTAATCGCGCAACACCGGGGATCCAATCGTACGGTATACGGTCACACCGGCGCCTTCCGGCACGGCCACTGCCGGGATTATTCGTACAGAATTCACTGCTGTATCCATGACTTTCTCCTTTATTGTGATTTATCGTTGTGATCGGTTGACAGGGAGCATTATCATCGTTGTTATAATAAGAATAAATAACCATAATAAGAAATGATTGTTCTGCTATTAACAACAATGAGACACTCTGATGGATCGATATGAGAATATGAACGCCTTCGTGCGCGTCGTCGAAGCGGGTAGCATCAGCGCCGCTGCCGATCGCATGGATGTAGCGAAATCGGTGGTTAGCCGCCGTTTGAAGGAACTGGAAGAACACCTCGGCGTGGAATTGTTTCACCGCACCACCCGGCAAATGAATCTGACCGATAGCGGACGTGCTTTTTATCAGCAATCGGTGCGCATTCTGGCCGATATCCTCGAAGCCGAGCACGCCACCTCGCAATTTCATGGTGCATTAAAAGGCAGTCTGAAAGTAGCGGTGCCACTGAGCTTTGGTTTGATGCACCTGGGACCCGCCATCAACGAATTCTTGCAAACCAATCCGGAAATCGAATTCGATCTGGATTTTAACGACCGCCATGTAGATTTGCTGGCCGATGGTTTTGACCTTGCCATCCGCATCGCCAGCTTGCCCGATTCAAGCCTGATTGCGCGCCGCCTGGCTCCCATTCAAGCCGTCATGTGCGCAAGCCCGGCTTACCTCGAACGCATGGGCGAACCGGAATCGCCGGAAGCACTCATCAAACACCGCTGCCTGGTGTATAACCTGATCAGCAATATCGACAACTGGAACATCTACGATGCCGCAGGTCAATTGATCAAAACCCGCATCACGCCTTACTTGAAAGCCAGCAATGGTGAATTTCTTCGCGATGCTGCCGTCAACGGACTGGGCATCGTGCTGATGCCGGCCTTTATCGTATACCGAGAAATCGAGCGCGGCGCATTGGTGCCGCTATTGACTGAATATCACTACTCACAACTTGCCGCATACGCCATTTATCCGCAAACCCGCCATCTCTCGCAACGCGTCCGGGCATTCGTCGATTTTCTGGTTAAGCGGTTTGAGGGAATGCCTTATTGGGATAGGTGCTTGAAAAATTTTCAAAACATTTCTTGACCCATCCCGAGTGGCGTTGGGAATATTAGCCCCAGTGCGATGCTATGGTAGCACTTAGAATCGATGCGTAATCAGGCGGCAGAATGGTTTCTCCCAAGTCAGGTAAAGCGAAATCTGCCATCGCGTTGACCAGATCATCCACCTGCCAATCTCGTAACGTCAGACCATCGGAGGTTTTAAAACGCTCGATGTGATTAACCGATCCGAGGTACCAGTCGTCGATCACTACTTTATCCATTGTTCCTATAACACTTGCCTCCAGATTATTACCTGCCCGCTGAAACCATATCTGATCCACACTAATGCCGGGGAGGAATCGCACGGTATCGAAATTACCCGGCGCAGAGTCATGGTCGATCAAAGTATCTATTCCATAATTCCGTCCAAAGATATAGACATCGTTACCGCTTCCACCGATTAGGATATCGGCGCCTTCCTTACCGTTGAGACGATCATTACCGGTTTCACCTTGCAATGTGTTGCCAGCACTATTGCCGGTCAAAACATTGTTCATTTCATTACCCGTTCCATTAATCGCTGCACTACCGGTCAGGACAAGGTCTTCAATATTCGCACCTAATGTGAAACTGACACTCGATCTGACTTTATCGATTCCCTCAGCACTTAACTCGATGATCAAATCGCCCGCGTTATCGACTACATATACATCGTCGCCGCTGCCGCCGATCAGTTCATCGCTCCCTTCTTTGCCATCCAGCTTGTCGTTGCCTGAATTACCCGTAAGCATGTTGCTGGCACTATTACCGGTCAATTCATTATCGAGTTCATTGCCCGTTCCTTCGATCACGCCAGTGCCGGTCAAATGGAGATTTTCCACATTGGCGCCCAGTGTATAGTTAATCGAAGATCGAACGGTGTCAGTGCCTTCACCGAAGTTTTCCATCACGATATCCAATGCGCTATTGACGGTATAAACATCATCACCGGTTCCACCCGCCATACTATCGTTACCTGCGCCGCCATTCAGACGATCATTACCGGCACCGCCAGTCAAACTATCGTTACCGCCCAAACCGTTGAGTATGTCGTTGCCGTTACTGCCAATCAACTTGTCAGCACCCGATGTGCCGTTGCTCGTCAGCTCCAAGTCACTAATATCAATATCGAAAGTATCCGCAGCGATCAGATTACCGGTATCTTTTGCGCTTACCTGCACGCTCAATAGACCGGTGGAATCAGGCGTACCGCTGAATGTCAGTGACTCCGGGTCAAAATCGAGCCATGACGGCAAGGCGCTGCCATCAGCTAATGCCGCGCTGAAAGTGAGCATGTCGCTATCATCCGGATCGGCAAATGTATCCGGAGCCACGGTGTAACTGAAGATATTTCCCTTGGTTGCTTTTTGATCGGGAAGAGCAATGGATAACTCGGGCGCTCTGTTGCTCTCCAGTTTTGTTTTAATTGTTGCCGGATCCCAGATGACGCCGTCTTCGTTAAACCGGATCTGTTCGACAGAAAATGGATTAATACCTTCATTTTCCAGGTAATTGCGGATTGTAAGAGTATCCGAGGTGCCTATCAGGGCCAGTATCAAGTCATTGCCGGAACGACTGACGCGCACTTGGTCCGGTGTAATACCATCATCAAACAACACCGAATCGATCTTTCCAGCGGTCGTGTCCTCACTGTCGATCATATCCTGACCGGAATCTTTACCGAACAAATAGGTGTCACTTCCCGTCCCGCCCGTGAGGATATCGTTGCCCGCGCCACCATTTAGAATGTCGTCACCGTCACCATCTGCCAACGTATCGTTGCCGCCTTCACCATAAATCACATCATTTCCGTTGCTGCCGGCGATGTGATTATTCATTTCCTGCGGATCAATTATGAGTGCGGAACCGGCCAGTGCGATCAATTCCGGCATAGTCAGTTCTGAACCGTCACCAAACTGTATGCGTTCCAATCCCATGCCGGGCAGATCGATCGAATTCGGCAGTACAATTTCAACGCCGCCACCCGTCCATGACAAAACGATCGTAGCGTGTGTGGTTTGGCTGTAGAGAGTCTCAATATCGCTCGGCTCATTTCCTTCATAGCGGACGGCGCGTACCCCTTCAACTACCCGTTGCCCCGGTGTGACGGCAATATCGCCCGGGTTAATACCTGCCAGACGCAATACATCCTGCGCAACCGGTTTCGCTTCCAACGTGTCATTCAAGTGTGAGCTAACACCGTCCTTGTCTCCGTTGCTTCCGATTTGCCACAGCTGCGTCCCCGTATCCCAAATCGTGTCGAAACCGGATTCTCCTGCCAGTATGACGTAGGTATCCTGACTGAACTTACCATCGAGAAAATCATCCCCATCACCACCCGCCAAGGTATCCCGGGCATAGTTACCATATAACGTATCGTTACCGGTGTTTCCATAAAGAAATCCGCCGATATTCGGCGCGACATCGGTGAAGTAATACATTTCATTATTTAACGCGATTTTTCCCGATGCATAGAGCGTATCGTCACCACCGCCACCGTCGATCAACGAAATTTCACTGGCCAAAGCAATATCGCTTTGCCCATATCCATCGTTATATTGATAACCGTTACCGTATTTATAACCTATGATGACATTATCGCTGTCACCGCCTTGAATGCGCTCGACCTGCGTGTTGATGGTTGTTGTGGTTTGCCAGTAATCCCGAAGCTCACCGGATGTTGACGATGTTGCGGCTTGACCACCGGTGATGAAACCGATGAGTACGCCGTTATCGTAAACCAGTACCAGTCCCTCGGTGCTGGTACCTGTCGCACCCAATTCTTTTAGTAGCCGCCCCCATTCGGCAATCGGAATAAACTTCCGCTCGGAGGATGGATTCGCCTCCGGAGCACTAGGAAGCGAGGCATTGATCAGATCGGTTGTAGTACTGGAATCATCGGAACTGTCCGATTGCCGCTGGATGACAGCGGTATCGACGGCGGTATCCAGTAACGCAAAATGTTGCAGCACAATTTCTGTTTCAGAGGCAGCCACCGATTCAGCACGGTAAGTTGCATCGTCTATTCGCGCATAAGTGCCAAAATCCGCTTGAAAGCGGCTGTTTAACAAATCGTTGACCCATTGCGCACGCGCGGTATCAAGGAAATCCGCTTGTAATTGCGTAATATCGGTATCGGATTCAGACGCCGTGAGCCAGTCGGTGATATTGATTACTGCTCCGTTTTCTTCACGAATGGTCCAAATATGCGGTGACACAAAATAATCCTGCAACGTTAACGCCGCACCACCGCCGTGCAATGTCAGGACCAAATCATTGCCTATCCGCTCGTGCCGCAGATCGGCCAGCATCACACCTTCCGTCAGCGCTACGATGCTCATGCCATCGGCCACTTCCACTGCCACATCGTTTCCCGCCGACATCCAGCCGAAAAGATAAGTATCGGTACCCTCGCCGCCGATGAGTATGTCGTCTCCCGCGCTACCGTCGAGCGTGTCGTCGCCTGCATTGCCTTCCATGCGGTCATCCGCAATCGTGCCCAGCAAATTATCATCGCTCGATGTTCCGCCGAGAATGCTCTCGGCCAGCGCACCGACCTCACTGGCATTCAGCAACGAATGATCGCTGAACCGCAGCGCTGAAGTATTCGGTCCTTGGTTAAACCAGCTTTCAAACAGTATGCTGTCTTGCGTATCTCCAATACGCATCAGCAAACTGCCGTCCGCCAATGCAAAAAAACGCAGATCGCTTGCGGCGATACCGGTACCCAGTTGAACTTCATCGCCAGCTGCGTCTTCGCTGGCCGCTGCGGTAATCGTATCGGCACCGTCGCCGCGATTGAAAGAATAAATATCCGTGCCACCGCCCCCAGTATAGCGATCGGCACCGGCGCCGCCTTGTAATGTATCATTGCCGACTTGACCGAATAACGCATCATTCCCCGTTCCACCGGTAATCAGATCATCGCCGGTATCGCCTAACAGGAAATCGTTGCCGCCGTAGCCTTTGAGGTTGTCGTTGTTGCCGCCACCCTGAATGAAATCCGCGCCTGCACCGCCGTAGGCTTGTACCACCGGTTGTCCGGAGTCAACCGTAATGGACGACAAATCCAACACTACCGCCTCACGCAAGTTCTCGCTGACCCAAGTCTCCAGGCTGATTGAATTGTTGCCATGGTCAAATTGGATTTGTGCCGCCATACCGTAAAGCGCGTTGCGCAGATCAAGCGCTCCGTCATTTCCCAAGGAAACACGCAATACGCCGGAATCGCCAAGCCATGTCACCGCCGATGGTGTATTCGGCGATTGCGCGCCGGAATTTACCGCAGTATCACTCAATCTGGCCAGCGCGCCCGCCGGTATTCCGCTGCTGCCGGTATCGGCCAACATGATGATATTGTTTCCTTCCAGATCGTTGATCAAATCGCCTTCTTCAACGCCGAGATAGGTATCATCGCCTGCTCCGCCGTATAGCTCATCGTTTCCTGCGCCACCGGCCAGCGTATCCTTACCTCCGCCACCAATCAACCGATCGGCGTCGGCACCACCATCGAGAAAATCATCGCCCTGATAGGGTAACGGAATTCCTTTGTCGTCACCGATGAGCACATCCATGCCCGCTCCACCAGCAAGATAATCGGAACCTCCACCGCCCGTCAGCGCATCATTGCCGCCGCCGCCATTTAAAAAATCGTTACCATGTAAGGATGCATCCAATCTCTCTGGAGAATTATCCCCTTGCAATACATCATCGCCATCCCGCCCAAGAATGGTATCGCTGCCCGCTTCCCCAAAAATAACATCACTATCGGCACCGCCGTCAATCGAATCGTTACCGCCTCCCGCAAAAATCCAGTCTTTCCCGCTACCGCTCGCGATAACGTCATCACCCCCGGCAGCCATGGCAACCTCCGCGGGTGATGTGCCGAAGTTATATTTCCGGGTGTAGGTGGTAACATTATCCTTGCTGCTGGTTGAGCGGTTGATTTTCCAATCCCTGTCGAAGGATTCGATGTTGAGATCACCCTCAATCATGTCGTCTCCACCCAGCCCGAGTAAAATATCTTTGCCCATACCTCCCATCAAGATGTCATTGCCGTCATTGCCTACGAGCGTATCGTTGCCTGCGCCGCCATCGAGCAAATCGCCTTTTTCACCGCTTCCGGTCTGAGTGTTGCTCAATGTATAGGCGGCATCCAAGGTATACTCGGTTTCCGCATAAAGCCTATCGTTATTCTTTTGCCCCCGGATGATGTCGCTATCGGTACCGCCCAGCATTACATCATCACCATCGCCACCCGACAGAATGTCTTCGCCCGCTCCGCCTTCGATACGATCTCTGCCATCCTTACCGTCGACCTCGTCATTACCGCCGAGGCTGCGAATATGATCGTTCTCGGCGCTGCCATATAAAAAATCCTCGCGATCCGGCGCTTCTTCAGAACCGACGACAATGTTGTCGAGCTCATCGTAATCAATCGGCTTCTCTGGTTTCAAATCGCCTACGATAATTCGATCCAATACCGGTGCATCGTTGGGCGCATTATCACCAAGGGTAATACCCAGCTTGCCATCGTTCCAATTTTTTATCCGAACCCTAGCACTGCCGGAAGATCCGACAAAACTGACGAACAAGTCATAGCTGCCATTTTCTTGAGCCGCGAGGAGATAGACCAAATCGTTTCTCTGATCCATCCAGGTATCGCCGCTTCTTATCCAATCCTTGCTATCGGTCACACCGCTTCTGCCTTGCACAATCACCGCGCCGAATTGAACGGCTCCGATTCCGTCGGTATCCAGCACGGTATCGGTGCCGTCGCCAGGGTTGACGATATAAGTATCAGAACCCGCGCCGCCTTCCAAATAATCGTTGCCTTCCAACCCCTTCAGCGTGTCATCTCCCCCACCGCTATATAGATGATCCTCAACGGCGGAAGCGGCCGGATTGTCCGCATTCTCACCGCCGAAGAAATATCGCGGCGTGTTCCCTGACAATTCACCTTGCGAAATCTTGTAACCCGAGGTTACGTCTTCAAAATAATCATTGATATTTTGATAGCTATGATTGCTTGAACTAAATGAGGCTGAGGAATCCAGAGGGTTTTTGTCTTCGATATTGAACCAATTCTTGCGCATCAACATCGCCATGCGATCGACCAGATAGGATGAAGTCAACGTGCCCGTGCCGCTATCCGGGTTGAAGAGATCCAGTTCACCGTTTGTGTTGAAAGCACCGTAATTAATCTTTTCTCCTTCCAAGATAAAAGGATTCAGTGCGAGCAACGCAAAGCGGGTTGCCAAACCATCCTGATCATTGCTTTCGATTTTGCTGATGATCGCGCTGGCGGATAGATCAGATAGCAGTGTCAACTGAACTTTGCCTGCTAATTCCTTAAACTGGTCACTCTTTTGTAATGCATAGAGATTCTCATAAAACTTGTCGCGATTGCCCGTTTCCGTCTTCTGATTTTCACCGAGCGCAATCTTGCCATTCTCGGGATTCAGCAAAATGACGCGCAACGCATCGACGGCGGATTCAAGCGTTTTGCTGTTGGATGCTCCACTGACATCCTTGGTCGAACCGAAAGCATCGATGAGTTTGTTAAGTTGTTCCTGATTCAGGCTGGGAGCCAATTGGGAATAAACCGAATAGGTAGCTAAAGCATCGGTTAATACCTGCTGACTGTGGTTCCGTGCGCCGGGAGGATTGCTTATATCCGGAGCCATTTGGTCTTCAATGATGATGTCAATCGGGGAAGCGGCGTCGAAACCCAGACCTGAAATTGGACTGATACCGGTTGCGGCTTCGATATTGCTGATTTTGGATTGATCGTATGTGGATGCAACGCCAAGAAAATTCAGAACCGCATAAGCTGCTGCATGGGAGCCTGTAAAACCACCCACACCCGGAGCGTTGAATAGGTACGCATGCGAAATATGATCAGCAAACACGGGCTCCGCGACCAACCCTGCCGCCAGAAAACCACCTAAACTGTGGCCCGTGACGGTAAAACTTTGTGGAAGTATTCCATTCTCGATCCATTCGGCAACTTTAAGCTTGAGGCTGATATATTGCGGTTGCAACGTCGTATCACCCAGCCAGGTGATATTAATCAGATCCGTCAATAAATCCCTTAAATCATCTTCTTCTGTACCACGTATGGCGAGAAATGTTTCTCCAGAAACTTTATCGCTAAATACCGTTACAGAAAGGCCGGTGACATCGTTATGTTGAGCAACGACATGATAAGTTTCGGCAAAAGTACGAGCTTGATTAGCAGATAATTCGGCTTTTTTTAATTCAAATTCAGATGGGTCACCGGAAATTAAATTCTGAGCATATGATGCAAGTGCTAATTCAGCTTGTTTGAAATACTCGACAAATTGACTCATCATCTTTTCCTATCAGTTTTCTACAAAGATTTGTTTCTTTAGATCAGTAATATCTACTTTGTCAGGACAACTATAAGATGATGAATGCCACGGGCCTGGTATATCGCCACCAACTCTTGCATAGCCGACTGATTCACCGAGGAATTTGCTGTCGTATACTCGATACACTCTATAGTGGCTTCGCCACATTTCTGGGTTTCCTCTGATCAGGTAAACCGTAGATGATTCGTAGTAATACTCATCTCTAGCTTTAACATTCTTCTTGTACGGAATTGATATCTGCCCATACTGATCAAATCTCTCAGCTGGCAACTTCACCGATTCATACACCTTGATTCCACCATCTATCGCACACAACCGTTTAACTTCCCTATCCAACCGGTCTTTTTCCGTAAAAAAAGTGGCATATACGATCAGTGATGCAAACAAAAATAAAATGATTCTTTTCATATAACAGGCCTCTATTGGCATAGGGTAATAACCATCACAAAATCCCGCTGCTCTTACAGCAGCAAGTTACAGTCAAAGCAGAATTTAACGGGTATTGTTTATTGATTCTTTATTCCAGGTTTGGAATTTCGACACAGGGACACACAAGAAAAATTTTCTTTTGCAAGTTGAGCCGGGTTTCACAAAGTGACACGCAGCGCATCAACAGAGGATTCCAGTGTTTTACTGTTGGATGCCCCGCTAATATCCTTGGTCGAACCGAAAGCATCCATCAATTTGTTGAGCTGCTCCTGCTCCAGATTGGGCGCCAATTGGGAATAAACGGTATAGACGGCTAAAGCTATCGGTTGTTAGTACTTGCTGGCTGTGGTTGCGCGCGTCGAGAGGGTCGCTAATATCCGATGCCATTTGATCTTCAATGATGATGTCAATCGGGGAAACGGCGTCGAAACCCAGGCCTGAAATTGGACTGATACCGGTTGCCGCTTCGATATTACTGATTTTCGATTGGTCATATGCTTCGGCAAAACCTATCCAACCCAGCACGGTATTTATGGAAGGTCCTAGAAAACCACCCAATCCTGGTGTGTTGTAGAGATAAGCATGTGAAACATTACTGGCGAAATCAGGATCGTTAACATGACCCGTTGCCAGAAAACCACCCATGCTATGCCCGGTGACAGTGAATGTCGGAGAAAGTGTGCCGTTTCCCAGCCATTCAGTAACCTTGGTTTTAAGATTATTATATTGAGGATGCAGCTGCGTACTGCCAAACAGCATGATGTCAAAAACCCCAGTTGCAAAATCTCTGATATCAGTAAGCTCGGTACCTCGGACTGCAAGAAAGGTATTTTTGTCAGAATCGGCAAACACCGTAGCTGATAAGCCTGTAGCTGCATCGTTGAATTGGTCAACTACGTTGTAGCTATCGGCAAATGCGCGGGCTTGGTTATCGGAAAATTCTGCGGCTACTAATTCCTGCCGAGTTGGCTCATTCGTAGCAAAATTTCCATATACTGCTAAAGCTAATTCTGCCTGTTTATAATATTCAGCTTGTTGACTCACAATTCTCTCCTCATTCCTTGATAAATATTTGCTCTTTCATATCCACATCTGTTTTTTGAGGACAGATAAACGCTGGCATATACCAAGGCCCTGGTATGCCACCGCCACGTCTCATATAAACCGTGCTTTCGCCAAGTAATTTATTGTCAGATTTGCGATACATCCAAGTGCGTAATTGCAGCAACTGCTGGGTTTCCCTTGATTAAATAATTTGTAGAACCTTCGTAGTAGTACTCATCTTCCGGTTTAGCCAACCATTTAGCCGGTACGCGTATCTGCCCATTTTAATCAAATCTTTCAGCTGGTAATTTCGCCGTCTCATACACCTTGATTCCACCATCTATTGCGCACAGCCGTTTAACTTCCCTATCCAGCCGGTCTTTTTCCGTAAGAAAGGTGGCATATACGATCAATGATGCAAACAAAAATAAAACGATTTTTTTCATATAGCGCCTCTATTGGCATAGGGTAATAACCTTCACAAAATCCCGCTCTCACAGCAGCAAGTTACAATCAAAGCAGAATTTAACGGGCATTGTTTACCGATTCTTTATCCTTGGTTTGGAATTTCGACACAGTGACACGCAAGGCATCAACAGCGGATTCCAGCGTTTTACTATTGGATGCTCCAATGACATCCTTGGTCGAACCGAAAGCATCCATCAGTTTGTTGAGCTGCTCCTGCTCCAGGTTCGGCACCAATTGGGAATAAACTGAATTGGAGTTGCCTCCTTTGAACGGACACATTAAGTTCTGTTTAAAGGAGAAATAAGATGACACAAAACTACAAGCCAGCCTACCCGGCGGAGTTTCGCCAGCAGATGGTGGAATTGGTAGCATTGGGCAAATGTCCGAAGCAATTATCGAAGGAATTTGGTTGCCACTACACTTCGATACAATCATGGTGTCGTACGGCGGGCGTGCCCTATGGATCAAA
>NZ_FNOE01000029.1 GCF_900106555.1 Nitrosomonas oligotropha
GGTATCGAAATGAACGAGCTCGCCCGGGTAAGATTTGTTATAGCGCTTCGCTTCACGCTTGAGACGTTCCTGGATGGTTTGCTCGACCTTGGCCAAACGTTTAAGGCCATACTGCAACGTCTTGAATCGTTGGTTGGTACTGTCACGCGGGATAAATTCCTGTAACCTAGCTCGTTTCAGTACGTCATAAATCGTTGGACGGCTGACGTGGAAGTGTTCTGCCAGCTGAACTACCTTCCACAACCGGGTTTGATATAGCCGCCAGATTTCCTGACGATCCAATAATGTTAAACGAGTACGTTTGTGTATGTTCATTTACAGTATTCTCCTGAATACTGTAAACAACGCTAGGAATTCTTACAGATAATTCTATTTGGACTTTGGCATTATCATATGCTTCTTGCCAATTTTCCTTTACCTCAGCCAGAACCTGCTCTGTTGTAGGCACTTCTATGCCACATATCTGATCCTGATCTTCAAGAGCATGCCCAAACGCACTATTTAATTGGTTAATGTCCTTCATGTTCTGGCAGAGATCATGAATATCCCACACAGTCACTCCAACTATTATTGATGTACCCAATACCGGAATTGCTTCACCTGGAAGCGATACAATATGACGTCTTGCACTCATAACCGATCGAGTGGCTATACGCTTTGATACTTTCTGAGCAGTTTTTATCTTTCTATCAGATTCCTTTTTAAGCTTGGCATGCTTCTCCACCAACTCTGTGTTATTTCTGGCCAATCGGGTGTTTTTATCGACCAATTCTTTTGTTTTAACAGCCACATCATCATTTTTTTTTACCGTTGGGCTCTGGCCAAGAATTTTCGTTAATGCCGTATCAGTCAATGCATATCCTAAGAAAGATTTTAATGTATTAAAGGCAGCGGTATGCAAACTGTCGCTGACGAGTGTCGCAATGTTGGCGGATATAAGTCCCAAAAACGACAATAGTAAGAACACATTTTTTATTCTCTTCCGCAACGATGCGCTTTCTAATTTCGGTTTCTGTTCTTGTTTTCGTACTTGTTCAACAATCGCATCCACGGCACATTTCCTTTCTCTGATCGTTATCAATTATCTGTAGCGGCACTAGTCTACATCATGCGAAACACCAATATTCCAATCATCAGCATCCATGAAGCCAAGACCCACTTATCCCGGTTTATCGAAAAAGCGGCAGTGGGTGAAGAAATTATCATTGCGAAAGCTGGGAAACCTATTGCTAAGTAGGCACTGGACACGTCCGAGCAGCCAAAGAAATCGCCGATGGCGGAAATAACTTGTTTCATCGCACTACCTATTTCCTCCGAGCACGCTGCGGGTGCTGCACATCTACCGATGATTCACTCCGATCCGTTTGATCGCCTGCTGATTAGTCAGGCGCTCGCAATGCCAGCCCGTTTCGTAAACGTCGGCGCCACATTGGCGGATTATTCTGAATTATTCGATTGGATAGGAAAATCATAATATCCACGCGATGAAAGTTTTACGGCGGTACCAGAATGGCGTGATCAGGCGCAGATTTAATAGCTGTTGATTTGCGATCTCTTATTGAGAAAGTTGAGGGATTCATTCCCGCTCGATGCAGAGCTTTTCTCGGCGGCACAGCCTACCATGCTTGCGGAAAAAGTAGCATAATCCGTGAGTGGGTTAGTCAAGCGCACCATCATTGACCCAAAACTAGTGCAAGAATACTAAAAAAACAGTATGGATTTTCCATTACAACCATCTATGCCTCAGTATATATTTCTGTATATGCACTAGTATTGAAATAAAAATCTAGTTTGTAATGTGTTATTGAAGCATATGACATTAGTAGCCAGATTTTGATTGAAGGAATATTTTTTACATACAAGGAAAAATAATGATGAATCTTAGAAAAATGAAAAACTCCTCGCCGTTGAAATTGTTTTCATCGATAGGTGTTTTTATGCGCTGTAGCGTCATCGGTGCTGCCGCGATGCTGACTGTTGGCAGCGCTCAGGCATTGGATTTCCAGCTTGTTTCGCATATTGGCGACAACTATAGCTACACGCTAACCTATGGACCAAATGACAATATGTGGTACGTTGAAAATGGTAATGTGCACGCAACGATCCAGTTATCGGGCTTGTTTGGGGTCACCAGTGTTTTCGGCCCGCTCGATAACGACTTTCCGTCCGGTTCTCTTCACGATGGGCAGTTAAAATGGACAGGCAGTGTATTGTCTGGCGGCTCGGTCGTGCGCTTTACGATGCCCGAAGAAGACGTTGGTACCGGTAACTTCGGGTCAGACATGCATGTAATTGGCTTCACACTCGTTGCGCCTCATACATCCGCAATCGATAAGATCGTTCTGGATACCAACGGTTTCTATAGCGGCCACACGTTGGCTGATCGGGACGTGCATATGCTCATTTCCGGCCCTGGTGTACCGGCGGTACCTGAGCCTTCTGCCTATGCAATGATGATCGCTGGAATATTGGGTATTGGCATGATGCTCCGGCGGCGGCGCTTGTGTTAATCGGTACGCCTTATCTTTCTCAAACTGGCATGCAACTTTCGGCTAATCTCTGAGCGCGATTTCCGTTCCTAAAGTATCGACCCGTCGGATAAGACTTTGAGTTGCTATATAAAATGCTAAAAAGTCAAATACCACCGGACTTTCCCAGTGGTATTTGTTAACTAACTCCGGCTCGGAAAAATACCCTGCAAAGCAATGCAATAATTCACTACGAGATAGGGCTGCATATTGGGATGTGGCGCCCCACCGACATTACCAACCGCTGTGGCAGCCATGGTGGCGCCACCTGTGCTGCTGAACACGACATTGCCGCCGGAATCCTGCGCCCAGAACTTTCCCGCCGGACTGGTCTGAGTTCCGGCTACATTGCTGCAGTTTGCCGTATGACTGTGCGGGGGAATCTGAGCGGTTGTAAGCGTCACGCTTTCTTGCCCTCCGCGTTCTCCCTGGGTATGCGCCGAATTCACGTGCATCCCGGCACGGCCGCGAAGATCCGGCAGTGCAAACGTGGTGCGGCCGTCTCCGCCGTACATCGTGCCCAATAACGAAAACAGTGCAGTGTTTTGCGCAATCGGCAACAACTGGCCATCGCAACTCGCCCAGCCCTTGGGCGGAAAACCGAATGCAAAGGGCCGAATCTCTCCTAAAAATGGATCGTCCATACTATCCTCTCATTATCTTGTCGAATTCTTGCTGCGAAATACCGGCTTCAACTTCTAGGCGGAAATACGCCTCGCAACGCAATGCAGAAGTTCAGCACCAGATACGGCTGAAGATTATCGTGCGCTTGCCCGCCACCGGTAGCGGTGATTGTTCCAGCCGCCATCTGCGCCGGTCCGCTATCGCCGTATTCCTTGCTTCCGCCCAGATCCTGCGCCCAGAAATTTCCTGCGGGAGCGGGTTTGTTGCCGTTTCCGGCTTGTGCGTTGGCCGGGTGGCTATGCGACGGAATCTGCTGGATTGTCAACGTTTCCGTCGCCGTACCGCCGGATTCACCCAAAACGCGCTTGGAGAGACCGCCTCCCTGCCCTGCGCCCATGACGACATTACCTTGGAGGTTAGGCAGCGCGAAGGTCGATTTGCCATCGCCGCCATAGGTTGTACCAAGAATCGAAAATAATGCCGTATTGCTGGCAATGGGCAACAACTGACCATTACACTGCGCCCAGCCCACCGGCGCGAAATTAAATCCAAACGAGCGGATTTCTCCAATATACGGATCACTCATACCAGAATCTCCTTTTTTCAACTGCCGCCAGCCGTTCTCTTGTCATCCTAGTTTCTAGAAGGATAGATACCTTCGAGCGCGATAATGTAGTTGATAACTAAATAAGGTTGCACATTGTTATGCGGTTGCCCGCCGCCGGTATTGCCGATCGCCGTAGCGGCCATGGTGCTGCTGCTGGCCGTGCTATAGGCTCCGGTATTGCTGCCGGGATCGGTCGACCAATAGCTGTTGATGGGGCTCGCGCTATTGCCGGTGGTATTGGAACAGACCGCTGTATGGTTGTGAGCGGCCAATTGCCCAGTAGTCAAAGTGACTGTTTCACTGCCACCCAGCTCTCCGGTCACCTTGGGACTAAGACCGGGCCCGGTACCTTGATGCAGCGGGATACGGCTGGCGAGATTCGGCAAAGCGAAAGTCGATGCGCCATCACCACCGTAGGTTGTTCCGATTAATGAAAACAGCGCATCGTTCTCCGCTATTGAAAGCAACTGTCCCTGGCATAAAGCCCAGCCGGCGGGAGCAAAATTGCCGGCAAAGGTCTTGATTTCACCTAAATATGGATCGGGCATACAATCTCTCCTTACATCTAAAAGGTTTTACCGCCAAAACCCGCAGCAGTATCAAGCCATCTTGCGCCGCGCCGCAGCCAATACCGCCGGAACCCCGAGCAGCAGCAGCGTGCTTGTCAGCGGTTCCGGAACGGCGGTGGCGATATCCAGCGTGGAGAAATCAAGCCCGGCACCGTTAAACGTCGTTTCACCGAACAAGCCCAATCCCGGACCCGCCAGCGACAGGGAAACGTTGACTGTACCCGACGCCAATCCGGCAAAAGTCGATGATGGCAACGTCAGCGTATACACGTTATCCTCCTTACTAGCACCACCGTGCGATTCAAACAGCGTATTGAGCGCGCTGGTCAGATCCACTCCATTGACGGTAAAGGACGCTACTTGATTTCCGGTAGCAGCGGATTCGTGATCATAAATGCCAAGTATCAAGCTGCCACCGAGGATGGTATCTGCGATTGCGCCGTAGGAAAATGTCCAACTGGCTGAGAAATTCGAACCGGTATCGGAATCTCCACCAATGAATGGACCAAACGGCGCGGGCTCTCCGAGTCCAGCGGTCGTAAAAGGACCAACGGCCGGCGTCGCACCGTCCGCAAAATCCTGATCACCGAGGGTTACGACCGTGTTTGCAAGCGCAAACTGCGATCCGGCCATCAGCGCGAGTGCTACGATTGTTTTTGCAGGTAAATATTTTTTCATTAGAAAGTTCTCCTTGGGATACGCGAATGTTTTTTCTTTGAATTGATAAGATTACAGCCCTAGTCATCGGCTTTACGACCGAAACGAGACCGATTCCCGTCAACCAGTTCAGTTACGTTATACTCTCATATCGTAACCCAGATCAAGGGATTTCTGCATCGGCAATTCATTATATTATTCATGAAAATAACCGCATTCGACCGGCGTTTAATGACAGGTAAAACAAAAACGCCATGCACCCGCTGTGTAAGAACTATCCGTCAAGGAATCCGATAAAAAATGACGACTGAACACACGATCAAACGCAAATTCAAAATCGCCACCACATCGTTGGCCGGCTGCTTTGGTTGTCACATGTCTTTTTTGGATATGGACGAGCGTCTCGCCGTTTTACTTGAACAGGTTGAATTGGATCGTTCACCATTCACCGACATCAAGCACTGCGGCCCGTGCGATATCGGCTTGATCGAAGGCGGTGTGTGCAACGCGGAAAACGTGCATGTGCTGCGCGAATTCCGCGCCAACTGCGCCATCTTGGTGGCGGTCGGCGCGTGCGCGATCAACGGCGGCGTACCGGCAATGCGCAATTATTTCGACTTGCAGGAGTGTTTGGAGGAAGTGTATTTAAGCGGAACCGGCATCACTCATCCGCAGATCCCCAATGACCCCGAATTGCCGTTGTTGCTCGACAGGGTATACCCGGTTAGCGAAGTGGTGCACATCGACTACTATCTACCCGGCTGCCCGCCTTCCGCCGATGCGTTTCTGCAACTGCTCGAACCGCTGCTGACTGGACAAAAGCCGGTCATTGCCAAATCCCAATTACATTACGATTAAGCGCTATGGAGCCAGACAAACCCGCATCGCCGACAACCCGCCGCATTGCCATCGATCCGGTCACGCGCGTCGAAGGGCACGGCAAAATCACACTGCTGATCGACGATCACAACCACATCATCGAAGCGCGCTTCCATATCGTCGAGTTTCGCGGTTTCGAGAAATTCATTCAGGGCCGCCCGTTCTGGGAAGTACCGTTCTTCGTGCAACGCTTATGCGGCATTTGCCCGGTCAGCCACCAGCTGGCAGCGGCGAAAGCGGTCGATCAGATCGTGGGCGTGCAACAACTCACACCCTCTGCGACAAAACTGCGCCGCTTGCTGCATTTCGGCCAGATGCTGCAATCGCACGCACTGCATTTCTTTCACTTGTCGTCGCCCGATTTTCTGTTCGGTTTCGGCAGCGATCCGCGACAGCGCAATATTGCCGGCGTGCTGGAGCAATTCCCGGAAATTGCAATGAAAGGCGTCAAACTGCGCAAATTCGGCCAGCAAATCATCGAAGCGATCACCGGCAAACGCATTCACGGCACCGGCACCGTGCCCGGCGGCATGAACAAACCGCTCACGCTGCCTGAACGAGATGCGTTGCTGACCGGGATTGACGATATTCTGCAATGGAGTCAGGAAGCACTGGCGCTGAACGAAGAAATTCACACCGCACACCCGGAACATCGTGATTTCGGCACGCTGCATAGCCACTACATGAGCATGACCGGCAGCAACGGCGAACTGGAGTTCTACCACGGCGGATTGCGTGCGCACGCTGCCGATGGCAATTCCATTTTCGATCAGTTCGATTACTGCGATTACCAACAAATCCTCAAGGAAGAAGTGCGTTCTTGGAGCTACCTGAAATTCCCGTATTTTTCCGCATTGGGAACCGGACAAGGCTGGTACCGCGTCGGCCCGCTCGCACGCATCAACAACTGCGACCGCATCTCAACGCCGCTGGCCGAAGCCGCGCGATTGCGCTTCAGAGCCTACGGCAACGGCGGAGCGGTACACGACACGCTGGCATACCACTGGGCGCGTATGATCGAACTGCTACACTGCACCGAATCGATCCACGCCTTGCTGCAAGACCCGGACATCACCGGCACCGATTTATTAGCGGATAAAGGCGACCGGCAACCGCAAGGCATCGGCGTCATCGAAGCCCCGCGCGGCACATTGTTTCATCATTATCAGGTCAACGACAAAGGACTGGTCACGCATGCTAACCTGATCGTCTCGACCACCAGCAACAACCAAGCCATGAACGAATCAGTACGCGTGGTCGCCAACCAATACCTTGACGGCCAGGAAATCACCGAAGCGCTGCTGAACCACCTCGAAGTCGCCGTGCGCGCGTACGATCCCTGTCTGTCGTGCGCCACGCATGCGTTGGGAAAAATGCCGCTGCAAGTGACGTTACAAAACACAACAGGAAAAGTGGTTCATCAATTGACGAAAGGAGTGGACGGTGAAGTTCGATGACGAACGAGGCATTCCAATTTGGCTTACCGCCCGCCACATTGATTAGGGGTTTGAATGAGCAAGGATGAAGAATACGTCTATTATCAAGAATCTATAACCAGCCTAAATCGCGCTTGGAGAACTATTTGCGAGCTAGAAAATACCAAATTTGGAGGAGCCATCTGGAGCGCAGCTTACCGAATGGCTTTAATCGAGTACTGCAAACCCTTTAAAAAATCGTATGGTTCTAACAATAAAAGATACTCTCTCTACGAACCTGCACTTCCAGAACCACTGCTCCAACTTCATAAAGATATAATTAATTTACGAGATCAGGCTCTCGCACACCCGGACATAAATATTCTTGAAACTTCGATATATAGAAGTGAAAAAAACATATCATCACTCCCGATAATAGTTTCAAAATTATATATAAACTGGCCATCCCCAACCCAGATTCGCGCATTAATAGAAGCCGTTTTAGACCAACTCTATGATTCTCAGAAACATTATGAGTCACACTATCGTCAAAACCCCTAACAATAACAAGAAAAGAAACAGTCAAACGCTACGCGTTAGCACTGCATTTAGAGGTAGCCACATACGATGACCTGGATTACCACCTGTACCGCGCCGGACCTCGACCACCTCGACATCCCTGTCATCGCGGGCTATCTCCTAAATTTGGTGTTCACTTGTCGAGGAGGTCACAACGACCCGCAGGTTCGTTCATACGTGCATGCTTACATTTTATGTACTGACAAAGCGCTCCGCACTTATAACGCAGGCCGGTCACTTCTGCTCCAATACGCACAATCAGAAAACCGTACGGTCTTGTTGTTCGAAGGATTGGCTGATTTCGAAACGTGCATTAGCACAGTGAAGCGTTGTCTATCACTCACGGACAAAATGGCGTCCCATCGCTTAAATCCAGGTATCGAGCGAGCGAAAAGACATCAATTCGAATCGTACCAGAAGGCGATTCGCCCAGTTCGTGATGCTATCGAACACATGGAAAAGGACATCGCCCGAGACGAAGTTACGCAAGGAACTTCTATCATGCTCGCTGTTACGAACGATGGCTCCACTTTGGAGATTGGACAGCACCAACTTAAGTTTGCAGCGCTAGGTAATTGTCTCATCCAGCTTCATACCCTGGCACAGGCTCTTGCCTCTCGTGAACGCTAAACCTCAAGAATTAATTAGATCTCACTTAATATCCAAACATGATTTGGGAAAAGTATTGAGCATGCGAACAGCATCAATACTAATGGCGAAGTAATTGGGAATGCTCAACTTTAAAACCGAGTTTTGCATTGTGCATTTTGAGTAAATCAGATAGTTGCATTGAGCAACTTCACTTCCGCAACCACCACAGTATCAGCGTCAGCACGACAGAAATGATTAAGCCGGTCATCAGCGGAAAATGAAAGCTGAAGTTCTCGCGTTCGATATGAATATCACCCGGCAAACGGCCGAGCGGTAGTTGCGATAGCCAGGGCCATAGCAGGCCGAGCACCAGCAATAGGATTCCAAGTGTAATCAGTAATTGTTGCATCACATGAATTCAATCCACATCGCAAATTTGAGTTAGTCCTGTTTTGGAAAAATCAGCTTGTCCGTTGCAAAACCAAGTTCTGCGGCTTTTTGCATGAAGCGGTCGCGCAGTTCATCGCTAACCACCGGTGTTCTTGCCAGCAACCACAAATATGATTTATCGTAGCTGGTGACGAAGGTGTATTGATAGTCTTCCTTATCCAGTTCAAACACGATGTAAGCGCCATAAAACGGGCCGAAGAAGGAAACTTTCAGAAAGCCTTGCTGTGGATCACTGACGAAGTACGCTTTGCCTTCCGCTTCTTTCCACTTGTTCTCCGCCGTTGAAAAACCCTTGTTAATGACTCTAACACCGCCATCGTCGCGCAGGAAGTATTCCGCCGTCACGTTGTCGAGTCCACGTTCAAACGAATGGTCGAGCCGGGCGATTTCGTACCATTTTCCCAGATATTTGTTGAGTTCAAAGCCGTCAACCGGCGCAACATTCTGCGGAATCGACAAGCACCCGCTGAGTGCAGCGCAGAGAAAAATAATGGATAGTAGCCGCATTTTATGTTCTCACGAAGTGGTTAATGCCGGGTAATCGATATAGCCTTTTGCGTCCCACGTATAAAACCTGGCCGGATTGGGCGGATTGAGCGCTGCGCCGGTTTTGATCCGCGCCGGTAAGTCGGGGTTCGCGAGGAAACTGGTGCCGAAAGCCACGGCGTCTACTTTTCCGGCAGCGATTTCCCTGTCTGCTTCTTCGCCGCTGTAAGCCATATTGCCGATCAGCACGCCTCTGTAATGCTGGCGAACCGGCGTCATGACATCACCATTTTGCTGTTGAAAAAGATCACCACGCATCACATGCAGATAAGCAAGGTTATAGTCGTTGAGGCGAATGGCAAGCCAGGCGGATAATCCGGCCGGATCGCTGTCGATCATGCTGTTGTAGCTGTTCAGCGGCGAAATGCGCAACCCAACCCGTTCGCTGCCCCACACAGCGCTAACCGCTTCGAGCACTTCCAAGGTCAACCGTGCGCGATTTTCAATCGAACCGCCATAAGGCCCGCTGCGTTTGTTTGCGCCATCGCGCAAAAATTCATCCAGCAGATAACCATTCGCGCCATGGATTTCAATACCATCAAAGCCCGCAGCTTTGGCATTTTCTGCGGCCTTCTTGAATCCATAGACTATGCCCGGCAATTCATCGTCACGCAGTTCTCGTGGAATAACATAAGGCTTTTTTCCCTCTGGCGTACGTGCTTCATTATTGGTGATGGCGATCGGACTAGGCGCAACCGGCTGCGCGCCGCGATTGAGCAATGGATGGCAAGCTCTGCCGCCATGCCAGAGTTGCAGAAAAATTCTGCCACCGGCGGCATGCACCGCATCGGTGACCAATTTCCAGCCGACCACTTGCGCTTCGGAATAAACGCCCGGTTCTTTCCAAAACGCTGAGTTACCTTCGATCGCCATCGTCGCCTCGGCAATGATCAACCCGGCGCTTGCCCGTTGCGTGTAGTACTCCGCCATCATGGCATTCGGAAGATGCTCGTCGCCTGCGCGGCAGCGCGTTAGCGGCGCCATGAAAATACGGTTCGGTACAGTCAGCGCGCCCAGTTTGAGCGGTGAAAATAGCGTAGTCATCCACTAAATCTCCTGAAATATTCAATAGAAATCATTCTAGCGTAATTTGATGCGTTACATTTTTACTGTTTTTTGAAAATTCTTTTTAAAAAGAATTTCCTTATTTTTCAGTGAGAAAATAAAAATACATAATCTAAAAAAGGGGATTTGTGAATTAAATGTGAAATAAGTGTGAACTTTCTGTGAAGATTGCTATCGAATTGCCGTAAACGCTTTTTCAAACAACTTCAATAAATTTCAAATAAGGAAATTCTCATGAAAACAGGACATATTTTTATTATTTCGGCATTGGTCATCAGCACCACATTCTTTGGTGTTTTGTCGATGTTTAATTTACCGGAATCAGCAACCGAATGGGTTATCTCCGACATCATTCTTGGTACGATTCTGTACGTAAACTATTTGGTCATTGCCATGGCAGCAAGTTCAACCAAAACTAAAACCCATTACTCGAGCAAAAAAGTTACCGCGTAAGACTCTCACTCTCTCCAAAAATGGGGTTAAGGCTCTCCGCCTTAACCCCATTTTTATTCGGCTGCCAAGACCGGTCTTTTCACGATCAGAGCTGTTTGAAACGCTCCGTCGGTTGATCGAGCCAATGAATCAATCCTTGTGCATTCAGACGGATGTCCGAGCGCAGAAGCTCATCAATCGCATCCAACGGCAACCGGCAACCCTGCTGTGTCAGCCGTTGCAACAAGATTTCCCGTAAAGCTTTTGAAATGACCGCTTGGCGGTCTTCATCATTTTTTGCGCGTTGTGCAATGTCGACATGCGCATCGAGCAATTCATGCAGGGATTGCGCATGGCACGCCAAATTACCGATCTGGCTATAGTGGGTCAGGTAAGCGTGACGCGGCTGATAGCGCATGATGCGGTCAATTGAAGCGTGCGCTGCGGCAGGATCGAATTGCACCGGCGAAGTGGTCGGAAAAACAAATTCCAAACCATCGACGTCGAATTCCCGGTACGAAACACCGAATGTATCGCCGGTGAAAAAAGACTGGCTGCGCTCATCGAAGATGCAATTATGGTGGCGCGCATGCCCCGGTGTATCGAGAAATAGCAACGACCGGCCATTCAGATCGATGCGGCTTTCATCGGGTGCCTCGATAATCCGCGCGGCGTCGATCGGATAGATCTCACCGTACACGCGCTTAAATTCAGCCTCGCCATAAACCCCCATGGCGCCAGCGACTAGCCGCGCCGGATTCGCCATATGGCTCGCGCCGCGCGGATGCACGACCAGTTTGGCATTGGGGAAAAGACGCATGCATTCACTCGCGCCACCGGCATGATCCAGATGGATATGCGTCAAGATAACATAAGCGACATCTTCGATGGCAATGTTCTTGTGTTCGAGCGACGCGATGACACCGGGAATGGAAAACGAGGTGCCGGTATCCACCAGCGCGGCCACGCCTTTTTCGACAATCAGGTGAATCGCCGCGCGTTTGGGGCGGTGAAACTGCGCATCAATGGCACTGATGCCATGTTCATAATCAATAACAAGCGGTAATGACATATTGTTCCGGTTTTTTCTCGAACCTTAAAAGGTAATGTTGGATGTTATTTGGACGGATATTTTAACTGTTCCAGGATAGCTGGGTTTTCCAGCGTGGAAATATCCTGCGTGATTTCCTCGCCTTTGGCGAGCGTGCGCAATAACCGGCGCATGATTTTACCCGACCGGGTTTTGGGCAGATTTTCTCCGAAACGGATTTCGTCGGGCTTGGCAATCGGGCCGATCTCCTTCGCCACCCAGTCACGCAAAGTATCCGTAATTCGCGCCACTTCTTCACCGTGCGGATATTTGCCTTTTAATACGACAAACGCAATTACCGCTTCGCCTTTGATCTCATGCGGCTTGCCAACGACCGCCGCTTCCGCAACCAAAGGATGAGCCACCAATGCCGATTCAATTTCCATCGTGCCCAGGCGATGCCCGGAAACGTTCAACACGTCATCGATACGCCCCATGATCCAGAAGTATCCGTCTTTATCGCGGTAAGCGGAATCGCCCGCCAGATAATATTTTCCATGACCGGTATCTTCGGGAAAATAGGCTTTTTTGAAACGTTCCGGATCACCCCAAAGTGTACGGATTTGCGAAGGAAAAGGCTTTTTGATCACCAGGAAACCGCCCTTACCGTTTTCGACCTCATGACCGGCCTCATCGACAATCGCCGCGAAAATTCCAGGCAACGGAAACGTGCAGGAACCGGGCTTAAGTGCAACTGCACCCGGTGTGGGCGCAATCATATGGCAGCCGGTCTCCGTCTGCCACCAGGTATCGACAATGGGGCAACGCGACCGCCCTACTTTTTCATAAAACCACATCCAGGCTTCCGGATTGATCGGTTCACCGACCGACCCCAGTAACCGTAACGACGACAGATCGTATTGTGCGGGCAAATCGCCGCCTAATTTGATCAACGAGCGGATCGCCGTGGGCGCGGTATAAAAGGTTGTCACTTGATGCTTCTGAATGATTTCCCAGAAACGCCCGGCATGCGGATACGTGGGAATTCCCTCAAAAATCACTTGAGTCGCCCCCATGGCCAAGGGTCCGTACGTGACATAGCTATGACCGGTGATCCAGCCGACATCGGCCGTACACCAAAAAATATCCGTAGGTTTATAGTCAAAAATCCATTGCATGCTGACGATAGCACCCAGCAAATAACCCGCGCTGGAATGCTGAACGCCCTTGGGTTTACCGGTCGATCCGGAGGTATACAGCGTAAACAAAGGATGCTCGGCGTCAACCCATTCCGGTTCACACTCGCTACCGGCGTTCTGTGTAATCTCATGCCACCAGACATCGCGCGGCGGGTTAAATGGAATTTCCCCGCCGGTACGTTGATACACCACAATCGATTGAACCGATGTTGTGTCGCTCATGCGCATGGCTTCGTCAACGGTGGCTTTGAGCGGATGATGCTTGCCGCCGCGTACCTGCTCATCGGCTGTAATAATGGCTACAGCACCGGCATCGTGAATGCGCTCGTGCAGACTCTTAGCGGAGAAACCGCCGAACACCACGGAGTGAATCGCACCGATACGGGCGCAAGCTTGCATGGCGACCACCGCCTCAATGCGCATCGGCATATAAATAACGACCCGGTCACCTTTCTTGATATTGCGTGCTTTCAGTGCATTGGCGAGCTGGCAAACCCGCTGATGGAGGTCACGGTAGGTCGACCGTATCACCTCGCCGTCGTCGGACTCAAAAATAATGGCGACTTTATCCGCTTGGGTAGCCAGATGCCGGTCCAGGCAGTTATACGAAACGTTTAATTCGCCGTCGGCGAACCATTTGTAAAACGGCGCATTACGATCATCCAGTATTTGTGTGAAAGGCTTATGCCAAAGAATCCGCTCTTTCGCCCGTTTGGCCCAGAAATGCTGGTAATCCTGTTCGGCCTCCGCACACAAAGCTTGATAGGCTTGAAAGCTGGATACATTGGCTTGGCTAGAAAATTCGTCAGAGGGCGGAAAAATACGGGTTTCATTTAAAACTGATTCAATCGTCGACATGCAATATCTCCGGTATTCATTCGTTCAATACACTGAGACAGAATTGTATCATTGGCTCCAGGCACCTTATACTTCTTAATTTCAGACACGTTAAAAACTGCGACCTCAAAATATCATTAAACAGGCTATTCAGAGAGTGCTGGCAAAGCACTGAAAATCGCTGAAAATATTACCTTTGGCGAAAGTTTATGTTTCCTATTTCGCAAATATTTGTTAAAATAAAATCAATAAATTCGATGGGCTTTTTCAGCTCATTTTTTATTTGTGGTGGAGCTATGGTATTAGAAGAATTATTGGAATCCACTCTACAAGGAATGGGTTACGAGTTGGTTGAAGTAGAACGGCTAGCACACAACAAATTATTAAGAATATTTGTCGATAAAGAGGGCGGTATTAACATTGATGACTGCGTAGCAATCAGCAATCATCTCAGTCGGTTGTTTGCAGTTGAGAACATCGATTATGGCCGATTGGAAGTGTCATCGCCCGGATTAGACAGGCCGTTGCGGAAAGAAGCGGATTTTATCCGTTTCAAAGGAGAAACGGTCAAACTAAAACTGCGCATCCCGGTTCAGGGGCAACGGAATTTTGTGGGAGTTTTGCGGGAAATAAATAATGGCATAATAAAACTGGAAAGCGAAGGAAAGTTGTTTGATCTTGAATTGAGTAATCTTGGAAAAGCGCGTTTGGTTCCAAAATTGTAGGTATATAGATTTGGCTGGAGGACTATGAGCCGCGAAATTTTACTGTTGGTTGATGCATTGGCACGCGAGAAAGCGGTGGAAAAAGAGATTGTTTTCACTGCGCTGGAGCTCGCATTGGCATCCGCTACGAAAAAACGATTTCAAGAGGATATCGAGACTCGGGTTTCTATTGACAGAGCCACAGGAGATCACCAATCCTTCCGCCGCTGGCTGGTTGTCGAAGATGGCGCCGTGGAAGATCCTGCGCGCCAGATCTCTCTGAGTGATGCGGCAGAAACCGATGTGGATATTCAGGTTGGCAATTTTCTGGAAAAACCGCTGGAACCCATTGAGTTCGGACGTATCGGCGCACAAGCCGCAAAACAAGTCATTTTCCAGAAAATACGCGACGCCGAACGTGAGCAAACATTGAATGATTTCCTGGAACGCGGAGATTATTTAATTACCGGTACGATTAAGCGCATGGAACGTGGCAATGCCATTATCGAGTCCGGAAAGATCGAAGCGGAGCTGCCTCGCGACCAGATGATACCGAAAGAAAACTTGCGTGTCGGTGACCGGGTCCGGGCTTATCTGCATAAAGTGGATCGCGCTGCCAGAGGGCCGCAATTGAAGCTCTCGCGTAATTCCCCTGAATTTCTGATGAAATTATTTGAACTGGAAGTGCCGGAGATTGAGGAAGGTCTGCTGGAAATCAAAGCGGCCGCCCGTGATCCCGGATCACGCGCCAAAATTGCCGTCAAATCGAACGATCAGCGTGTCGACCCGATCGGCACTTGCGTTGGCATGCGCGGTTCCAGAGTTCAGGCGGTCATCAGTGAATTGGCTGGCGAACGCGTTGATATCGTGCTGTGGTCGGACGATCCCGCGACTTTCATCATCAATGCGCTGGCACCCGCAGAAATCAGCAGCATCATGGTCGATGAAGAAAAGCACAGCATGGACATCGTGGTCGATGATGATAACCTGGCGCAGGCCATTGGCCGCGGAGGACAAAATGTGCGCTTAGCTTCCGAGTTGACCGGCTGGGAACTTAACATCATGACGGTGGAAGAATCCAAAGCCAAGCATGAGCAAGAATCATCGCAAATCTGCCAGCTCTTCATGCAAAAGCTCGATGTCGACGAAGAGATCGCGGAAATTCTTGTGCAAGAAGGATTTGTTACGCTGGAAGAAGTGGCTTACGTGCCATTGAACGAGATGCTGGAAATCGAATCGTTGGATGAAGAAACCGTCACCGAGATCCGCAATCGTGCGCGTAACGTGCTGCTCACGGATGCTATCGCGAATGAAGAAAAAGTTGAACATGTCGCGGAAGATTTACTTGCCATAGAAGGTATGGATATTAATCTCGTGCGCGAGCTAGCAGCGAAAGGGATTAATACACAAGCCGATTTGGCCGATCTGGCTGCCGATGATCTGGTTGAGATAACCGGTATTGATATTGAACGTGCAAATCAATTAATTATCAAAGCACGTGAACCATGGTTTACTTGATCTAAACACCCGGTTAGTAATAAATTAACCGGGTTGTTGTTTATTTCGGAAGCCTGCTTGTCGTTTTGTTTGTTGAAGGGTTATAAATGGCTCAAATGAGTGTGGAACAATTTGCTAATGAACTGGGTTTGTTACCGGCAGTACTGCTGGAACAACTTAAAGCCGCCGGCGTAAAAAAAACGCTGGCGGAAGACAGTTTAACCGAGCAAGATAAAGCGCAGTTACTCGATTATCTAAGAAAAACACATGGCACCACTGAGACCCGCAGCAAAGTCACGTTAACACGCCGCCAAACTTCCGAAATACGAAAATCTGACAGCACAGGCCGGGCACGGACAATTCAAGTGGAAGTCAGAAAAAGACGCGTGCTGACAAAACCAGGCATGCCGGCTGAAACTGAAACCGCCCCGGAAATCCCTAAACCACTTGAGGCCGTCAGTCCGCCGAGCAAAGAACCCGTCTCCATCATCGATGCGGAACAATTGGCTTTGCGCAACGAAGAAGCGCGCAAGCAAGCGGAGTTGATGGCGCGTCAGGCTGAAGAGATTAAACAGAAAAGAGAGCGCAAGAAAGCCGAGTCTGCCAGCAATATCAATAAAGCTTCGATAGAACCGGAAAAAGCCACTGAGACTGAAGCATCCCCAACAGCAATCAAACCGGGGACGGCAACACCCGCAGAAGCAGAAATCAACAGTCCGTCAACCACCGCCAAGAAAACCGAGACCGGACAATCCACGAATGACACTCAAGCCGCTGCGACGGATGGAACGCTGCACAAACCGGCGGTAAAACCGGAAGAAAAAGTCGATAAAAAGAAAAAACAAGCCAAGCAGCAAGTCGTTTGGAAAGATGAAAACACAAAAAAACGAGGCGTTAAGACCCGTGGCGATCTCACCAACGGTCAACAAGGTTGGCGCACACGCAGAGATAAACATAGCAAACCGGCGCATGCCGAAGAACAGAATATGCACGCCTTTTCCGCACCGACAGAACCAATCGTGCGCGAAATCATGGTTCCCGAAACCATTTCTGTAGGCGCTCTTGCACAAAAAATGTCGGTAAAAGCCGCCGATGTCATCAAAGTATTGATGAAGATGGGCAGCATGGTGACCATCAATCAAATGCTGGATCAGGATACGGCCATGATTGTCGTCGAAGAAATGGGCCATATCGCCAAATATGCCGAGATCGATAATCCCGAGAATTTTCTTGCCGATCACGAATCCACCACCGGTGAAGCTGAATCGCTCCCGCGGGCACCTGTGGTCACGGTCATGGGGCACGTGGATCACGGTAAAACTTCATTGTTGGACTATATTCGCCGCACCCGTGTCGCGGGTGGTGAAGCAGGCGGAATAACTCAACACATCGGCGCTTATCATGTGGAAACCGATCACGGCATGATCACCTTTCTCGATACTCCGGGACATGAAGCCTTTACGGCCATGCGTGCACGCGGCACCAAGATCACGGACATCGTTATTCTTGTCGTCGCTGCGGATGACGGCGTAATGCCGCAGACTATCGAAGCCGTTCACCATGCAAAAGCAGCCAAAATCCCCATCATTGTAGCCGTCAATAAAATCGACAAACCCGAAGCCAATCCCGAACGGATCCGGCACGAACTGGTTGCGCACGAAGTAGTCCCGGAAGATTGGGGCGGCGATACAATGTTCGTCGAGGTATCGGCCAAAACAGGCCAGGGCATTGATGGCCTGCTGGAAAGTATATTATTGCAGGCCGAAGTACTGGAACTGAAAGCACCGGTCAAAACCGCTGCAAAAGGCGTTGTGATTGAATCACGGCTCGATAAAGGCCGCGGCCCGGTCGCAACCATTCTGGTGCAATCCGGAACGCTGAATCGCGGTGATGTGATATTGGCTGGCGCAGTTTTTGGCAAAGTGCGCGGCATGAACGATGAGAATGGCAAAGCAATTAAACAAGCGGGAACATCCATTCCGGTTGAAATTCAAGGATTATCCGAGGTGCCCGAGGCCGGCGAAACCGTGCTGGTGCTTGATGACGAGCGGAAAGCACGGGAAATCGCACTGTTCCGACAGGGTAAATACCGTGATGTGAAGTTTGCCAAGCAGCAAGCTGCAAAACTTGAGAATGTCTTTGACCAGCAAGAAGATGTCAAAATCCTATCCTTGATCATCAAAGCTGATGTGCAGGGTTCTTGTGAAGCCTTGGCCTACGCTCTGCATAAAATTTCAACAGACGAAGTAAAAGTCAATATCATCCACAGTGGCGTGGGCGCGATTATCGAATCCGATGTCAATCTGTCATTGGCATCCAAAGCCGTTATTATTGGTTTTAATGTCCGCGCGGATGCGAGTGCGCGCAAATTGATCGCTTCCAGTGGCGTCGATGTGCGTTACTACAATATTATTTACGAAGCGGTTGATGAAATTAAAGCAGCACTTTCCGGCATGATGTCGCCCGATCGCAAGGAAAGCATCATCGGTCTCGTCGATATCCGTGAAATTTATCGCATTCCTAAAGTGGGCGTGGTTGCCGGATGTTATGTACTGGATGGCATTGTCAAAAGAAGCTCGCTCGTCAGAGTGTTGCGGGATGGTCTGGTCATCCACAGCTGTGAACTCGATTCGCTGAAACGTTTCAAAGATGATGCCAAAGAAGTCCGGGAAGGATTTGAATGCGGCTTATCGTTAAAAAATTTCAACGATATTCAGGTCGGCGATCAACTGGAAATTTATGAAATTGTCGAGACCGCGCGGTCTCTGTAATCAGAGTTCTGATTCGCAATAGCCTATATGCCCAGAGATTTTTCCCGCACCCTGCGTGTTGCTGACCAAATACAACGCGAATTGGCCGACTTGGTACAAAACGAAATCAAAGATCCGCGTGTACGGCAAATCACGATCACGGCTGTCGAAGTAACCCGCGATTATAGTAATGCCAAAGTCTTTTACACCACGTTATGCAGTAAAGAAGAAAATGTGCTGGTGGAAAAAGGCTTGGAGCATGCCAAAGGTTTTTTGCGTACCCATCTCGCCCACCGGATGAAACTAAGAATCACACCGCAACTTCACTTTGTTTTTGATGCATCGGTCGAGCGCGGCGTACGTCTGTCCAAGTTAATCGACGAAGCCATCGCGCAAGACAAGGCGACGCATCATCTCGATCCGGATCCTGAACAAGCCGGCTGATCACCACACTGACCAAATCTTCGCACTCATTTGACTAAACCAGCGAAACGCAATATCAGCGGTGTCCTGTTATTGGATAAACCGCTCAATATTTCATCCAATAAAGCCATCCAGATCGCCAAGCATCTTTTCTCCGCAGCCAAATGCGGACATACCGGCACATTGGATCCTTTGGCAACCGGATTGCTTCCGGTCTGTTTTGGTGAAGCCACCAAGTTCTCATCAGTGTTGCTGGGTGCCAATAAAACTTACGAAACAACTCTGAAACTGGGTTTTATGAGCACCACGGGGGATGCGGAAGGCGAAATCAGTCAAGTGGCGGCGACGGTTCAGAATCCGGCTTTTTCCGCATGCGAACAGACCATCCAGGATTTTATCGGTCCCATCATGCAGACCCCGCCCATGTACAGCGCGCTTAAACATCAGGGCAAACCGCTGTATGCCTATGCCAGAGGCGGCGAAATCATTGAACGGCAGGCGCGCGAAATTATCATTCACGGAATACAAATCCAGTCATTGCTGCACAATGAATTGCAATTGAATATTCAATGCGGTACCGGTACTTACATCCGGACACTGGCGGAAGATATCGGCAAGGCACTGGGATGCGGTGGCGCATACCTGTTGAGTTTGCGCCGTACCGCTATCGACCGTTTCCAGGTTACTCAAGCGCACACGCTATTGGCGCTAGAGGAAATGAACGCTGCCGAGAGAGATGCGTGCTTACTACCGGTCGATTGCTTATTGCAAGCATATCCGGCAGTAACGTTAAACGATCAGTCGGCATTACTGCTGCAACAAGGCCGCACCATCGAATATCAGCCGGATAGCAACGCAATGCCCGCTGGAGAAGTAATACGCTTATATAACCGGCAACACTTCATGGGACTTGGCGAAATCACCGCTAAACAGGAAATAATGGCAAAGCGTTTACTGTCGAATAGTTATTGGTCTGAAATGACGGTATAAATTTGCGATCGAAACGAATTCTCCCGGAAATTACCACAACACTGAATCGCTTCACATCGCACTTATGCTCGAATCTCTGGAGCGCCCTCCCTCCCAACCTTCCCAGACATCACGCAAGCGGCCCTTAGCATGCTTCCAAGCACCATAACGGCAGCAGAATTCCGATCTTCCTACAAATATAACTCATTAATTGTAGTCAAAAATAAGCATATCCTTTATATCAATAAGATTTTTCTAAGTACATAATCAAAAGTGCCTGAGTTCGGAATGACTAATGCTTTTATTATGAGCATTCTGAATTTAGGAGAGGTAATACTACAAATCTGCAATATAAAAAGGAGCAGAACATGATACTAAAAAAACTAGCAATAGCGATTATTGCAACGGGTGCTCTCGTCTTTGGAAGCGGTGTTCAAGCAAATACCTATTCATTTGGCCAGCTACTGTCCGGTGGCGGTCCTGCAAATGTTCACTTTGCCGATCTGAGCGCTACTGATGATGGCGGAGGAAATTGGACATTCACGCTGACTACTTTAGACTTAAATGCAATCTTCGGCACGGATTCATTCATAGGCTCAATGGCAGTGGTAGGTACAAAACCCACATCCAGCTCAACCGATTTAGGTGGAGGCGTGACTGTGGTCGATCCAGCTAATGGCGGCGGCCCGGGTGGAAGTTTTAATTTCCGTTACGATTTTGGTAGTGGCGGAGCATCGGACAGACTGACAGCCAATGAGTCAGTAACCTGGCATGTAGGCGGTCTGGGATCAGATCCTTTACCAATTAATGGCCAGTTAGCACTGCACGTTCAAGCTACATCATATTCACCGGATTCCGCTTGGTACGTTTCACCCGTTCCAGAACCTGAAACCTATGCGATGCTGCTGATCGGATTGGGATTACTCGGTACGGCCATCCGCCGCAAAAAGTAAAACCGGTGTCGAATCTGATATTGCTTAAAACAACAATCCCGCTCAAGTAGCGGGATTGTTGTTCATAACACCAAAACAGCGTGGTCTTTTAACTGCTCCGGTCACACTCGCTCAAGCCGAGCCGAGATTGAAATCAAGCATTGTACTACCGTTATATTGCTGCAAGTTACGTTCGGCAATGCGCAATTTATGCAGCAAAATGGTCAGTTGCGAATAAAACTCGTCACTGGCAATCAATTGTTGCCATTCATCGCCATCCGGGTCATCCTCGTCCAGATTACGCCAGAAGAGATTGCAGAATGTATTGAATGGAACCGGCTGACCGGCGATCAAATCCGCCTTTGTTTTATGATTAATCCAACGCTGCCGCCTTTTGATCAAATCCTCCGCGCCAGCGCACACAACAACCGACAGATATGCGTACAAATCCGTCGTGCTGCGAATGCTCTGAAGTTCGGGAAATTTTCTTGTGTTGATCGCTCTGGCAATCAATTCCTGCAGCGCCATAGTAGAAACTTTAAGACTTACACCCGTTTGTAATACGTAAATTTTGTCGAGGTACATAGGTCATCAAAAATAAAGTAAGGAGCTGTAACCAATAAATCATTCGATTAAGAATCGCGATTAAGGTTCACTGGCACGCAAATTCTCCGGTAATAAAGCTTTCTATTCGCAACGGATGAGCATTTTCGTCACAGTATCTGGTTCGGTCGAGCAGCACTATAATTTCAGCAAGCAGCACATCGACCTCATCTTTTCAAGGATACCGGCGCCCGCCTCACTTGCCAATACAATTGAAGTGATGACAGTTCGTGCAATTTCAAGTGCTAGTGAGCGTGATGTTCTCTCCCTGCTCCACCCGATTCATGCTGTTCTGAATGAGTGCTGGTAAATAGGGACTCACACGGCGGCAAGACACGCAATCACTTCGTCATCGCTCACTTGCGGAAAGTCCGTATAAAACTGCCCGACGGCATAAAAATCATCAGGTGCTGACAAACAAACGATGCGATCGGCTTTGTCCTGCAATTTCTTCAGTGTTTCCGGTGGCGCCACCGGTACGGCACAGATCAATTCCGCCGTTTTCTGATTGCGCAAGGCATGCAGTGCGGCAATCATGGTGGAACCGGTAGCCAGTCCGTCATCCACGACAATCACGATGCGCCCTGCGGGATCTATCGGTGCGCGCTCAGGGGTATAGTGCGCGCGCCGTTGCCGGATGGTTTCCAATTGCGCCGATACTTCCTGATCGATGTACGCCTGATCGGCACCGGCCCGTGCGGCATATTCCGTCAAATACACCCAACCGCTTTCATCGACGGAACCGATTGCATATTCCGGGTTACCGGGAGCGCGGAGCTTACGCACCAGCACCACATCCAGTTCGCCGCTCAGCCGCTGCGCAATTGCCTTGGCCATCGGCACCGCGCCACGCGGGATGGCGAGTACCAGTGGATTTTTATCGCGATATCCGGACAATGCATCCGCCAGTTTCCCGGCTGCTGCCATGCGATCGGCAAAAATCATGCTGTGCTCCTCATTGTCATTAAAATAGAGCGCCGATGCGAAACCGGTTGGCGCTTTGAATCTCCAGAAAATCTAGCAATTTCCTCGAAGATAGCGGCACTATCGGACTTGTGTCCGGCAAGCAAAGCCCTCTTGCGCTTCATCCAAACGGCTTACTCTTTGATCAATCGCAACGATCGTTCAGATTGATACATTTCTTGCGGCAAAAATACTACAATAAAACTACATTTTTATAAAGTGATTAAAAAATGAGCTCATCGTATTTTGAACACGATGCCGACATCGGGATTATCGGCTGCGGCCTGACTATCGAGCAATCGTTTGAGGCGGCGGCGCATGCGGTTTTCGCGATTATCACCAACATTGAAGCGATACGCCCTCAGACAGCAGTGGCGCTCGAATTTGAAGAAGCCGATCTTGAACTGGCGCTGGTGGTTTGGCTTAATCTCATTTTAGGAAAGGCGCGGGAACTCGGTATGGTATTCAGCCATTTTCACATCCAACGCCAGAATGATCATTGGCATGCCAAAGCCGCCGGGGAAAAATGGCACGACGGCTTGGAACGCGGTGTGGAAGTCAAAGGTGCAACACTGACCATGCTCGCGGTAAAACCAATTGGCCCAGTCTGGGAATCCCGTTGCGTGGTAGATGTATGAATCTACAACAATTACAACAGCTGCACACTTATCTTTGGACGCTGCCCCAGGCATCCGGCGATAAACGCGCGCAAGTCTTGCTTTATGGCAGCGCGCCGTTGCTCGAAAGCATGGACGACAAAGTGCTGGAACAAATCGCCCATGTCGCCGCACTGCCCGGTCTGGTTGGCGCGGCGATAACCATGCCGGACGCGCATTGGGGTTATGGCTTTCCCATCGGCGGCGTGGCGGCATTTGACGCCGAACAGGGTGGCATCATCTCAGCCGGCGGTGTCGGTTTCGATATTTCCTGCGGCATCCGCTGTCTGCGCAGCAATCTCGATGCGCGCGATGCGGCGCCCTACTTCAATCAACTGGCCGACCGGTTGTTCGCCACGATCCCGGCAGGCGTCGGCGAAGAAGGCCAAATCAATCTCAACCCGAAGCAACTGGATCAAGTGTTGCTGGGCGGCGCACAATGGGCTGTAAAACAGGGCTACGGCGATCTCGCGGATCTGGACTATGTGGAAGAAAACGGCTGTGTCTCCGGCGCGGTGCCGGGCAACGTATCCGAGCTGGCGAAAAAACGCCAACGCGGCGAAATGGGCACGTTGGGTTCCGGCAATCATTATCTGGAAGTGCAAGTCGTGGAACGCATTTACGACAACGTTACGGCGCAGGCTTTCGGTCTGCGCGAAGGTCAACTGGTGATTTCCATCCACTGCGGTTCGCGCGGACTCGGCCATCAGATCGGCACCGATTACCTGATAATGCTGGCTAAGGCGGCCAGCCGTCTCGGCATCCACTTGCCCGACCGGGAATTGGCCTGCGCCCCGATCAAATCGCCGGAAGGCCAGCAATACCTCGGCGCCATGAATGCCGCGATCAATTGCGCACTGGCCAACCGGCAAATCCTGACGCATCTGACGCGCGGCACCTTTGCCGAAATCTATCCCCAGGCCTCATTGGAAACGCTGTTCGACATCTCGCACAACACCTGCAAGGAAGAGCAGCACGAAGTGGACGGCAAAACCCGCTGGCTGCACGTGCATCGCAAAGGCGCCACGCGCGCTTTCGCACCCGGACATCCCAGACTGCCGACGCGATACCGTGACGTGGGGCAACCGGTCATCATCGGCGGCAGCATGGGCACCGGCTCGTATATTCTCGCCGGCACCAGCACCAATCAGGCGTTTGCTTCGTGCAGCCACGGCGCAGGCCGCGCCATGAGCCGCAACCAAGCATTGAAACACTGGGATGGCCGGACCTTGATCAATGACCTCGAACGGCAAGGCATCCTGATCCGCACCCGTTCGATGCGCGGTGCGGCGGAAGAAGCGCCGGGCGCTTACAAAGATGTCGATCAGGTGGCTGAGGTCACGGAACAAGCAGGGCTGGCACGTAGAGTCGCTTTTCTGCGCCCCAAAGTATGTATCAAAGGATAGTTGTTACCGGAAACGTTTAACTCAATTCAACAGGAGGAAAATTTCATGGAAGTCACACTGCAAATCACCACGCGCGATATCCCCCACTCCGAAGCGCTCGAAAGTCACATCCGCGAAAAAGCGGAAAAACTGGAGAAGCTTTATCCGCACATCACCAGCTGCCGGATCGTCATCGAGCTTCCGCACAAACACCACCATCAGGGCCGGATGTTTGACGTGCACATCGACATGACGGTACCCGGCAGCGAAATCGTGGTCAATCGTGTTGCTAATGAAGATGTCTACGTCGCGGTGCGCGATGCTTTCGATGCCGCCAAGCGTCAACTGGAAGATCATGCCCGCAAATAGCACGGCGATACCAAGTTCAGGCGCCCGACCATGACCCTTCTCAACCACAAAGCAGCCTTTGGCCGCCGCATTGGATTGTGCGTATACGCTGCGAAAATACCCCAGCGTATCCCATGACGGAAACGCTTGACAAAATTATCAGAGCGCGCAAGATGGAACGGATGTTCAATCTTTCACGAACGCATGGCTGAACGTGAAAGGATGAAAAAATGACTTCTCATTCAAACTGAAACAGTTGCAGTAGAAGGAGGGATTTATCATGAGCACAAAAAACGCACCCCCTGGTTTTCATCAAATTACGCGGCATGACGGTGTTTTCCAGGAACAAATTCACGATGCTTATCAAATCAAAGACAAGCTCCCCGAACCCACCGTTTGTCCGCTATGTAGCGCGGTATTTCACAAAGGCCGGTGGCAATGGCTTGCTGCGCCGGTCAATGCGCATCAGCACAACTGTCCGGCCTGCCAGCGTATTCATGACCAGTATCCGGCTGGATTCCTAACCTTGCACGGTGCTTTCTTCCACGCGCACCGGGATGAAATCATGCATTTGGTACAGCACGTTGAGAAAAAGGAAAAAACCGAGCACCCGCTAAAGCGGATCATGGCAATGGAGATAAAAGATCACGAAGTACTGATCACCACAACCGACATTCACCTCGCGCGCGGTATCGGTGAAGCCATCCACGATGCGTACCAGGGTGAGCTGGAGTTTCACTATAACCCAGCGGAAAATCTGTTGCGCGTGCATTGGTCACGTTGAACCATGAACTTAGCCGTTTTTCCATAACAACCAGAAAGGAGAAATCAAATGTCTGCCGGTGAAATTTGCAATCGTGAAGTCATTGTTATCCAACGGGATGCAACCATTGTGGAAGCTGCCAAACTGATGCGCCAGTTTCATGTCGGCGCGCTCATCGTGGTTGAGAAGCGTGACGGCCGGCAGATTCCGGCCGGCATTGTCACCGATCGCGATCTGGTGGTAGAAGTTGTGGCAACGGAATTGGACGCAGCCGTCATCACCGTTGGCGACATTATGGCGGCGGAAGTATTTACCATTAAGGAAAGCACCGCATCGCATGAAGCCATCGAATTCATGCGCCGCAAAACCATCCGGCGTTTGCCGGTCGTTGATGAATCGGGGGAACTGACCGGTATCCTGACGCTGGACGATGCGCTGCAATTATTATCGGAAGAGTTGCTCGATCTCGCCAAACTGGTCCGGTACGAGCAAAAGAAAGAAACGCGGCATCGTCCGTGATGTTCTATTTTTACCGGTAACCGGCACGACAAAACCGGTTACCATAAACAAGGCCAGCGGATCTCACTTGAATTCCTGGTTAAGCGCTCAAATATTCCAAGAGAATATTAAAACTGCCTTACATTCTGAAGGATGAGCCGCTATGGAACAACCTGTCACAAGCCAACTCGAGTTGCCTGCCGATGTCATTGCATTGGTGCCAATGCGCAACGTGGTGTTATTTCCGCATGTACTGATGCCCATCACGGTCGGCCGGGTACGATCCATCGCCACCATTGAACACGCGCTGCAATCCAAGGCACCGATCGGCATCGTGCTGCAAAAAGATGCCGCCGTCGATAATCCGGGATTGGAAGCACTATGCGGCACCGGGACAATCGCCAATATCGTTCGGCATATGACATCCGACGACAAAACACATCATGTCGTATGCCAGGGTGTTGAGCGTTTCCACATCGAAGCGCTGATCGAAGGATACCCGTTCCTCGCCGCGCGCATAAAGCGCATTGAGGAATCGGCCCCCATCACCACACAAACCGAAGCACTGGCCCTGCAACTGCGCGAACGCGCCATTGAAATTCTTTCATTATTGCCCGGCGTACCGGCGGAGCTCGCACACGCTTTGCAAGCCACGCGCGCGCCTTCCGATCTGGCCGACATTACCGCAAGTCTGCTCGATACCGAAGTGAGCGAGAAACAAATGCTGCTCGAAACCATCGATACCGAGGAGCGGCTGCAAAAAGTGCTGCACATCCTGTCGCGCCGCATCGAAGTTTTGCGCTTGTCGCAAGAAATCGGCGAGCGTACCAAGGAGCAGATGGAAGATCGCGAGCGTAAATACCTGCTGCGCGAACAGTTGAAAGCAATTCAGAAAGAGCTCGGCGAAGACGGCGACAACGATCAAGAAATCACGCAACTGGACGAGGCCATCACCAAAGCCGGCATGCCGGGCGATATCGAAGCGCAAGCGCGCAAAGAATTGCACCGCTTGCAGCGCATGCCGGGGGCGTCGAGTGAATTCTCGATGCTGCATACTTACCTGGAATGGATGACCGAATTGCCGTGGCGGCTGCCCGAGGAGGCGCCAATCGACCTGAATAGCGCACGGCAGATTCTGGAAGCGGACCATTTCGGGTTGGAGCGTATCAAACAGCGCATCATCGAATTCCTCGCGGTGCAAAAATTGAAACCGCACGGCCGGGCGCCGATTCTGTGTTTTGTCGGACCGCCCGGTGTCGGCAAAACATCGTTAGGCCAAAGCATTGCGCGCGCGTTGCAGCGTTCGTTTGTGCGGGTTTCATTGGGCGGTGTGCATGACGAAGCCGAAATGCGCGGCCACCGCCGCACCTACGTCGGCGCGATGCCAGGCAACATCGTGCAAGGATTACGTAAGGCGGGTGCGCGCAACTGCGTCATGATGCTCGACGAGATCGACAAAATGTCCGCCAGCATGCAAGGCGACCCCTCCGCCGCTCTACTGGAAATTCTCGATCCGGAGCAGAATTCGACGTTTCGCGATAATTATCTCGGCGTGCCGTTCGACTTAAGCCGTGTGATTTTCATCGCCACCGCGAATGTGATCGACAACGTGCCGCCGCCGGTGCGCGACCGCATGGAAATTATCGATCTCCCTGGCTACACGCAGGAGGAGAAACTGCAAATCGCCTTGCGGTATCTAGTGCAGCGTCAAAGTGAAGCGAACGGCTTGCGTGAGGAACAGTGCACGCTCACACCCGAGGCGCTGCAAAGCATTGTGGCCAACTACACCCGTGAAGCCGGTGTGCGTCAGTTCGAGCGGGAAATTGGCCGGGTCATGCGGAATGTGGCCCTGCGCATTGCGGAAGGCAAACAACAGCAAGTGCGAATCGACGTGAATGATCTGGATGCGATCCTGGGTGCGGAAAAATTTGAACACGAACTCGCGCTGCATACCGACTTACCCGGTGTCGCCACCGGCCTCGCCTGGACACCGGTGGGCGGCGACATTCTATTCATCGAAGCCACGCGCATCAATGGCAGCGGAAGACTGATTCTGACCGGGCAGCTCGGCGACGTGATGAAAGAAAGCGCGCAAGCCGCGCTCACGCTGGTCAAAGCGCGCGCCAGCGATCTCAATATTCCGTTAGCGCTGTTTGACGGTGTCGATGTGCATATGCACGTTCCGGCGGGCGCGATTCCCAAAGACGAACCGAGCGCGGGTGTAGCGATGTTCATCGCGCTCGCTTCGCTTTTCACCAACCGGCCGGTGCGCCACGATGTCGCCATGACCGGTGAAATCAGTTTGCGTGGTTTGGTATTGCCGGTCGGCGGCGTCAAGGAAAAAATACTCGCGGCGCAGCGTGCCGGTATTCAAACCGTGCTGTTACCTGCGCGTAACCAGAAAGATCTGCGAGATGTTCCGGAAGCAACGCGCATGGCAATGCAGTTTGTTTTACTGGAAACCGCCGATGACGCCATGCAAGCAGCATTGCATCAAACCGCCAACCCGATGCAAGCGGCAGGATTCAAGCTTGTTTGAACTGGAATTACCAGAACATGGGGAGCAATTCCGGATGATCATGCGCATCAAACCACCACCCATGAATTTCTAGGCATTTTGCTTAGAGAAAGATAAGCGATACGCTTATATATTTATGCCGCCAACCGTTCCAGAATACCCAGATGGCCGTTAAATACAAAAAACAAGGCTAAATAAAGCGGCAATTTGCCGCATTGTAGTTTCCTCCCTGTCCAGTTACAGTGAATCACCGGAAGCCAGTTCAATACAGCTCTGTTATATGGTTGTCACATTGTCTTGCTATCCTGGAAATATCGCCTAATGTGAGGAGTAAATTCAAATGATGCACGCTGAAACTCTCGATAAATTTAACGCCATTAGTCATCTTTACAAACAAAAAAACAATTATTCCTTCTACGAATCGGGTCAATTGCGGCGCGCGAAAATGCATGCTGCGCAGCTCATCGGTGCAATCGATACCCAGCAAATGCTGCCACCGGTTCTGTATCAACTGCTCGAAGCCAGTCTTGTTCTGGAAACGACCGATTGCAAGCTGCTTGCTGCCCATCTGAAAAGAACGCCCGCCATTATTCGCAGTGAATTTAAAAACATATGCGAAATTCTTGGTTCGGCTGAAAACGCGCGGGATGATCGCGGTTTTAACAGCCGCAAAAATAAAAG
This sequence comes from Nitrosomonas oligotropha, assembly GCF_900106555.1. Classification (GTDB taxonomy): domain Bacteria; phylum Pseudomonadota; class Gammaproteobacteria; order Burkholderiales; family Nitrosomonadaceae; genus Nitrosomonas; species Nitrosomonas oligotropha_A. The sequence goes on from NZ_FNOE01000029.1 coordinate 29,699, forward strand.
CGCTGTCAATATCTAAGCATTTACTTAGTTAAAAATAAGTATTTTCTTACTTATTTTTTAAAAAAATTTCACTAAGATAATCAATTGATAAAGGTTTTTATCAATCTAATCTTTTGAGTACGAATAAATATCCTGCTAAAGGAGGATTATCAAATGCCAAGCAAAGTCAGCGAAGGAGAAACCAGGAAATCCGGAACACGGTTATCAAAAAGCGAAGAGCGGATACTCGCGAATCAGGTCTTGAATCCAGTAAAATCGGTTGACCGCCAGGAAATGATTGCCACCGCGGCTTATTTCCGGGCTGAGAAGCGCGGCTTCACGGGCAATGAGACAGATGCTCTGCGTGATTGGCTTGAAGCTGAGAGGGAGGTCGATAATGAGCTGGATATGCTTGACAGCAGCAGCATAGATTTTCAATTTCTCACTATTAAAGAGTAATCATCACTTATCTGCGGAGATTATTCCTCATCACATTGAATTGCCGGTACCACAAAACCCTGCGGTCAGCTGTAACCGGCGGCGGGGCTTTTCTTCTGGCGATGTTCACGTCCAGGTCAACAGAGTGCCGCAGCTTTTGTCTTCTATACAGCATTGTATTGCCGCATAATACGCTGAACCCGAAGATTAACCGGATATGAAAAAGGAAAATCATGATTAAAGCGTATGCGGCATTTGAACCTGGCGGAAAACTACAGCCTTTTGAATACAACCCCGGCGCATTGGGCGATCACGATGTTGAAATCGCGGTCGAACATTGCGGCATTTGCCATAGCGATTTAAGCATGCTGCACAATGATTGGGGAATCACGCAATATCCTTTCGTGCCGGGGCATGAGATCATCGGCACCATTGCGGCCAAGGGCACGCATGTCAGTAATCTATCCGTGGGCCAGCGAGTCGGCTTGGGCTGGCATGCCGGTTATTGCATGACGTGCCACAGTTGCCTATCCGGCGATCATAACCTTTGCGCGCAGCCGGAATCCACCATCGTAGGTCACCACGGCGGTTTCGCCGACAAAGTACGCGCCAAAGCGGCCAGTGTTGTCGCATTGCCCGATGGTCTCAACGCACAAAACGCGGGTCCGCTGTTCTGTGGGGGAATCACCGTTTTCAATCCGCTGCTGCAGTACAACGTTCCCCCCACCGCCCAGGTCGCCGTCATCGGTATTGGCGGTTTAGGGCATATCGCACTGCAATTTCTGCGCGCATGGGGTTGCCGGGTAACGGCCTTCACTTCGAGCGAAGACAAAAAGAAAGAAGCACTATCGATTGGCGCGCACGATGTGCTGGACACGAAAAAACCAAGCGAACTGGCTGCTGCGGCTGGCCGCTTTGATTTGATTCTAACCACCGTCAATGTCAAGTTGGACTGGAATGCCTATATCGCCACCCTGCGCCCTAAAGGCCGTTTGCATTTTCTCGGCGTACCGCTTGAACCGCTGGATATCAATGTATTCCCGCTGATCGCCAATCAATGCTCGGTGTCGGGCTCCCCCGTCGGCAGCCCCGCCGGTATCGCGACCATGTTGCGTTTTGCCGCACAACACAAGATCGAACCGGTCATTGAAGTTTTTCGTTTTGATCAGGTCAATGAAGCGCTGGCCAGATTGGCAAGCGGTCAAGCGAAATACCGCATTGTATTAAGTCACCAGTAACAAGAAATTTTGCCTGGCTGTTGTCAGGCAAAACTTTCATGCTCTCCTCATTCCATCTGTGCCAGGTGAATGGCAAAAAACTGATCGCTGAATAGCAACTTTAGCATCTTGGCGGGAACTTTCCGGCGCCGATCCACTCCATTCAAACTGTTAATTTTTGCTTGCCGATAAATATATAGCGGTGCGGTTGTTAGTCAATCATTTATAATAGCGCGCATTTTTTCAATCCAATATATCCCCGACTCGCCCGGTACGCATAAATCCAATACATCAAACCCTAACACTTCAATTCAGTAAATTTGAAACCGCTTGCCGTAAAGAACGGCAAGTTTCATCAGTGAAAAGTCCAATTTATGATGCATATCTCACATAAAAAAGAAATCCGTTCGCATACTTCATTGCGCGGTTGGGCAGCTATGATGGTTGTCTTCGTTCATTTTCGATATTATCTGCACTCATCGATAGATCCCGATGAAATCACTATGTATTTTTACAAAGGTTACCTCTGGGTTGATTTCTTCTTCATTCTCAGTGGATTCGTCATGGCTTATGTGTATGACATCGAACATCCCAGACGCTATAGCGTACGTGACACCTTGCATTATCTGATTGCCCGGATTGCCAGAATTTATCCCTTGCATTTCATTACATTGGTGGCAACCGTACTTTTTTTCACGCTGCTGGCGCTGATCAACTGGGGATTGGGAAAAGAAGCCTGCTGCTTGTTTGACGACGCCTTGCGCACGCCCGAATCACTGGCCGCCAACCTGTTTCTGATCCACTCGTGGGGCATGTTTGATTGGGTCACTTGGAATTTCCCTTCATGGTCGCTGAGCGCGGAATTTTTTTGCTATCTGCTCTTTGCCGCGCTTCTGACCATCAATGGCGATAACCGCAAACTGGCTTTAGTGTTGTTGTCATGCATTGCAGTGCTTTTCTATTGCTTATGTATGGCGACGGATAACGATGTCAACGACAACTTTCGTTTGTCCACCATCCGCGCCGCATCCGCTTTCACGATCGGCATGTTGCTGTTCCTAGCACGTAACGCAGTTTCCACTTTGCCGGACAGATACCTGACGTATATTCAGATTGTTGCCTCCATCGCACTGTTCCTTTCGCTCCACTTTGGTGTAACCGATGTTCTGGTGATTGGCTTGATGGCTTTGATCGTGCTGGTGACCTGGGAAGACCGCGGCTATTTATGCCAGTGTCTGGACACACGCGGCCTGCACACGATTGGAGTATTGTCATTTTCTATTTATATGTGGCATTACCTGGTCCAGTTTGTTGCAAAACAGGATTGGGAGAACATCACCGGGCTGCCCGTGGAAAGTAGCGTAACGGGGTCCATTCTATTTGTAGCGGGTATGGTCGGTTCGGCTATTTCGATCGCGATCTGGAGTTACCGGCACCTGGAAATGCCCACGCGCAAATGGATCAACTTGCGCCTGACCGGCTTGCTGGAAGCCAAATCCCCACCCGGCTGGCAGCTGGCGTGGATACCGGGTGAGAGAAGAAGATAAACAGGCGTTGTTGTGGCGGAAATGGGGTTGAAGGGCCAGGAACCCCGGTCACGCGAACTCTCGTGATCATGATTAAATGGCATCTCGGAAATCACTAGAGTTCCACGAGACTTTATTCTAAGAAGATAAATTATCAGCCATTCTTTCCCGGTTCTGTGATTTCTTGCAACCACTGATGCGGACGATAATTTTTAGCTTCACTATATTTGCTAACGATTTCTTTTGCTTGGCGTTGCTCATCTGGCCCTACATTTACCAAATTAGCAAGCGCAGCTCGCACCGCCTCCTCAGGAGAATCCATACTAGAACCCTCTAGCATTTTAAGCCAAATCTCGTAGGCCTCGTCTGGTTGCTTATTGCTAATCTTTGCAATACTTTCGAGTAGATCATGAGTGTTATATTCTTCCTCAGCAAAAGGAGCGATTTTCAGCAATAAATTTTTATTTTCTTCATTTACTTCGTCCACAAAAACTGACCAATCGCATAATTTTGATGCCAGTTTTCTTCCTTCGCGGGCACTCAGGTCAATAACACCCAAGAGGCGTGGCCATAATTCAAAAACCTTCGTATGAAGATTTTTATCTTTCCGCTGTGTCCAGATGAACCAAATTAGTTGGCTTAGCTCCTCATACTTTCTGCGAACAAGTAATTGATGAATCATGCTGGACTCATCTACTAATTTCTCATAGTTATTGATATATGCAATTGCAATATTTTGAATGAGTGCCTTGTCAACGCGATCTCGAAGATTATCATCGTCCAGCGCTCGAATAATATGACCATTAACTTTCAGAAAATGATAAATTTTTTTATACACTATGTTCACATAGGCAAAGCCACTCATAGCACAGAGCCATTTCTGGTAATTTTGTTGATCGAAGATGTTGTCGAGATTTGCTAATACCCATTCATTCGACATATACAAAAAATTAGGCAGGTAGTTAGCAACAAGAGTTATAAACTCATACTCACCCATTTCTGCTCGTACTAACTCTTTACTATAAATAGGCTCAAAGTGAGTCCATATCGCTGAATAGCTTCCGCTTTGCTTATTTGCCAAACGGCAAGACCGCAACGTGAGATTAATAAGTGCTTCAAGACATTGCCCGCGAGGACTATTGATCGCTATAGATACAGCATCGCTATTAACTTTAAATGCTTCTCCTTTTTGCTTTTCCAATAGTGGAAGAATTACTTCTTCAGCTTGATTCATATACTTCTCATTGAAGGCATGCTCATCGGATTTAGTACCGGCCTCGATCAATCTTCCGATGCTAGCGACAATCCGATGCCTACTTGCCACAAAAGAATCGTTCCCCTCTGCATTTTCTGGAACCCAGAATCGATCTTGCTTAACAATACCCTGACAAAATTCAAACAGAGAATGCCAAACCTCATCCCAAGGCAATGGAACCATTTCAGACCATAATTCTCGGTATGCTTCAATTAATTCATGAATAAAGGACAAATCACCGTCATAAAATTTATGTAACTGGTTGTGAAAACGAAGTGGTTCTGCCTTTACTATCTGGCGCAATGTCATTGCAAGACCATCGAGGCTAGGCTCATTAAATCTTATGGATGGTTTATAAGTCACCCGATAAGCCTCAAGCTGTCTAACTAAATCACCGACACTCAATGAAAGCAGCTCTTCTTCGCTAAAAGGTGATTTGTGAACTACCCACCCGTAGGTGGTGTAATTAGAGAAATCCGGAAGTTCTGGTTCTCCACCAACGATTTCTAAGTATCGTTGATAAGTTTGAGTAATGTCATTATCATAATCTTTAATGGCAGATAACCAAATTAATTGTTGATAAGCAGTTGAACCATCTTTTTTTGTCCAGTTTCGTCAATTATGGCGAGACTCTTGATTGCTTCTAGAATTCGAGATTTTTGCTCAAGACGAAATTTGCTATAGTGATTTTTCAATAAATGCCATAACTCATGGCGAAAATTATCATTCAAGTGATCTATATTGATGTGATCGACATAGGCACTCAGGTATTGGAATTGCTGGTCAATTGCATATAAAGCAATGCGACCAATTGTTTTGAAGGGACTCCTAGCTGTAAGAATTCCTAGCGTTGTTTACAGTATTCAGGAGAATACTGTAGATGAACATACACAAACGCACTCGCTTAACATTATTGGATCGTCAGGAA
>NZ_FNOE01000069.1 GCF_900106555.1 Nitrosomonas oligotropha
GGTATCGAAATGAACGAGCTCGCCCGGGTAAGATTTGTTATAGCGCTTCGCTTCACGTTTGAGACGTTCCTGGATGGTTTGCTCGACCTTGGCCAAACGTTTAAGGCCATACTGCAACGTCTTGAATCGTTGGTTGGTACTGTCACGCGGGATAAATTCCTGTAACCTAGCTCGTTTCAGTACGTCATAAATCGTTGGACGGCTGACGTGGAAGTGTTCTGCCAGCTGAACTACCTTCCACAACCGGGTTTGATATAGCCGCCAGATTTCCTGACGATCCAATAATGTTAAGCGAGTGCGTTTGTGTATGTTCATCTACAGTATTCTCCTGAATACTGTAAACAACGCTAGGAATTCTTACATCCTAGAGATTCTAGACCCAACGAGTTTTGGGGTAGCTGCTCCACTCACCTCGATAGAAGACATAAAGCTGGCTGCATTTCACCGTCACGTACCAGCATTTGATAATAATGGTGATGTTTTTAAACCAAATATTCAAAACCTGCTTTGTCAATCATCAACAGGTGGCAAGGCAATTGCCCGGAAGTTCTTTACCAATACTGATGCGGTCGTTGTTGATCTACATAAACCTACCATTATTAACAGCTTGCAGTCGCCGTTTTCACAACATGACTTGCTCAGCAGAGTGGTTCATTTGCAATTGAAGCCTCTCACTACTGCGGAATATGCGAAAACGGGAGGCAAAATAAATTTAAAAAGCCAGTTTAAAACGGATTTCCCCGAAATCCTCAAAGGTTTCTATGGAATTTTGCAGAAAGTATTTGTTCTAATAGATAAAATTGAAAATCCCGTGACGCTTTTCAGAATGGGGGATTTTACTAAAGTTGGTATCGCACTTGAACAGGTGTTACAGCTTAAGGAAGGTAGTTTTATTGAGGCTTATGAAAATAACCTGAGGCGTGGTTCAGCTTCAATTATCGAAGATTCTGACCTAGCACAAGCTGTGATATCGCTGGCCAGGAAACTACGTGAAGCTGAAAAATATCTTCTGACCGATTTTATAGCGGTACTCAAGAAATATTCAAATTCCCCTCACAGCATACCTGCAAACTCCAAAGCCTTCAAAGCGGAGCTGGGTAGAGTCGAAAAGGCTTTGTTCGAACTGCATGGGATAAAAATTAAACACCTCGGAAAGACAAGTGCTGGTGTGCAAGTGATGATCACTCCATCACGGAAAAAATCCTGATGATTTAGTTGATGTGATGAATGTGACGAAAGTGACGAATATTTTTCATGTTGCACAGTATATCTAAGACACAAATTATGATTACTAACAGCACGTTATAAGAACATGGATAATATTTTTCTATTAATTCGGTTCACATTCATCACCAATCGTATTTGCAGCTAACAGTCAATTAATTTGATTGTTATCGTATTAATAAATTGTAAATCGCAACGGTGATTTATTATGGACAAGCAAATGACAAATGTATTTTTTGATATGGTAAGTTTTACGGTATCTATAATAAAAAGTGAACGGCTAGAAGTTAAGAATAACCTCTTTCAGCTTCTTAATAGTGAACCTTATAACCAGAAAGTAAATAAGGACAATTCCGACCCGCATGGCATTAGTGATTATAGGGTTAAACATTACCGGGAAATTAATGGGAGGTATAACCACACTTTTCATTTTGATATCCCCATGCATTCAAATGTTAAACAAGGTTATTCCTCTAAAGAAAATTATTTCAATTTAAAGGTATCTATATTTTCTAAAAATAAGTCACATAACTTTATTAAGTTTGAGTTTAATCCCGCGAAATTGGGCGAGGATGGTGGGTTTAAAATACGGGCTTTTTTAATCAAGATCCTGGGTATAAAGCTGGCGCGGACTTTGTTCTATGAGGCTCGTTTAACTAGGTTGGATACCACCATTGATTGCCATTCTGCTGTAGATAAGTTTTATATGTACACGAAGGGGTTTAGTTGTTCTGAGATTATTCGCGGCGCGGATGATGAAATTCAGTCCCAAATTTGTGGCAGCAATCGTAGCAATATCCGGGTTACCGTGTATGACAAAGCGGAACAGACAAAGCAGTCACATGGTCTTGATGCTGAATCTGTTAGCTGGGTCAGGCTTGAAATTGTGAATCGTGATCTGGGTTTCGCCATGGCCGAGATTCGTGAGAAGTTGGAGCTTCAATTCAAGAAGCTCGGTTTCTACCGCGCTGACTTTCTGGCTGATACGTATTTTGATGATGATTTTCTAGTTGCGGTGCAAGCTGAAGGTCTGAATTGTAAGAATTCCTAGCGTTGTTTACAGTATTCAGGAGAATACTGTAGATGAACATACACAAACGCACTCGCTTAACATTATTGGATCGTCAGGAA
>NZ_FNOE01000031.1 GCF_900106555.1 Nitrosomonas oligotropha
TCATTGGCGGATTGCCCTTTCAAGAAGGGAAGCCGCTTGGTATCGAAATGAACGAGCTCGCCCGGGTAAGATTTGTTATAGCGTTTCGCTTCACGTTTGAGACGTTCCTGGATGGTTTGCTCGACCTTGGCCAGACGTTTAAGACCGTACTGCAACGTCTTGAACCGTTGGTTGGTACTGTTACGCGGAGTAAATTCCTGTAGCCTGGCTCGTTTCAGTACGTCATAAATCGTTGGGCGGCTGACGTGGAAGTGTTCTGCCAGCTGAACTACCTTCCACAACCGGGTTTGATAAAGCCGCCAGATTTCCTGACGATCCAATAATGTTAAACGAGTGCGTTTGTGTATGTTCATCTACAGTATTCTCCTGAATACTGTAAACAACGCTAGGAATTCTTACAGGTCATGTGTTCGAATATTTTCTCGGCGAATTCGCACTGGCGGAAGGCAAGCAAGGCGGCCAGCTCTACACCCCGCGCAGCATCGTCGAACTGCTGGTAAACATGCTGGAACCGTACCAAGGCCGGGTATTCGATCCGTGCTGCGGCTCCGGCGGCATGTTCGTGCAATCGGAAAAATTTGTCGAAGAACACCAAGGCCGCATCAGCGACATTTCCATTTACGGACAGGAAAGCAACCAAACCACCTGGCGGCTAGCGAAAATGAACCTCGCCATCCGCGGCATCGACAGCTCGCAAGTCAAATGGAACAACGAAGGCTCGTTCCTGAACGACGCACACCAAGACCTCAAAGCCGATTTCATCATCGCTAATCCGCCGTTCAACGTCAGCGACTGGAGCGGCGAACAACTGCGCGGCGACGCGCGCTGGCAATACGGCGCGCTCACCTCCAAAACCTCCGGCGAAGGCGACATCCGCAAACGCCTGATTACCGACGGCAACCTGATCGACTGCATCGTCAACCTGCCCGCCAAATTGTTTTTGAATACACAAATTCCGGCGGCACTGTGGTTTATGAACCGGAATCGCGCGGGCATGGATATTGGGGGGCATATGGGGACAACCGGAGGGGCAAATGATGTACGGGCAAATAATCATTTGCTCCCACGCCATCCCCGCCCCCACGAAATCCTGTTCATCGACGCGCGCAACCTCGGCCATTTGATCAACCGCCGCACGCGCGAATTATCGCATGACGATATCCAGAAAATCGCCGATACCTACCACGCCTGGCGCACAGCCGATCCATCCCCGTCCGTAGGGGCACGTTGCACGCGCCCTGATGATGCGGTGGATGCAACGGGGGCGGATGCAATCCTCCCCTACGGGGATGTGCGGGGTTTTTGCGCGTCGGTGCCGATTTCCCGCGTCGCCGAACTCGATTACGTGCTGACACCGGGACGCTACGCCGGCTTACCGGACGAAGAAGACGATTTTAATTTCCCCGAACGGTTTGCCGCATTGAAAGCGGAATTTGAGGCGCAGTTGCAGGAAGAAGAAGCGCTGAATCGGGCGATTGTGGAGAGTTTGGCGAGGGTGAAGGTGTGAGCAGTTATGCTCTCTCAGAAATCGCGGAAATTGTTGATTGCGAGCACAAAACTGCTCCTACGGTTGAGGACAGTCAATATCGTTCTATAAGAACAACTGATATTGCAAATGGAAAAATTCATATTGATAAAGCTAATCGAGTTTCAGAAAACACATATCTTGAATGGAGCAAGAGAGCTATCCCAGAACCAGGTGACATTATTTTGGCAAGGGAAGCTCCGGTTGGTGAGGTTGGTTGGATAGCAGAAGGATATAAAGTTTGTTTAGGTCAGCGAACCGTTTTGCTAAAGGTCACTCACAGTGGAGTCTCCAAAAAATTTCTTCTATATTACTTGGCAAATCCAGATACTCGGTATAACTTGCAGGCTCGCTCGACAGGCAGTGTCGTTGCACATTTGAATGTAAAGGACATTAGAAGTTTTACAGTATCCATACCGCCACTCCCAGAACAAAAAGCCATCGCCTACATCCTCAGCAGTCTTGACGACAAAATCGACCTGTTGCACCGCCAAAACAAAACCCTCGAAGCCCTGGCTGAAACGCTGTTCAGGCAGTGGTTTGTGGAGGAAGCACAGGAGGATTGGGAAGAGGTTGCTCTTGAGGATATTACCAACAGAATTACCGATGGAGCACATGCAAGTCCCCCAACTGTAGCGGCCGGTGTTCCAATGGCTTCTGTTAAGGATATGTACCAATGGGGTATAAATACTTCAAGTTGCCGTCAGATTTCTCAAGATGACTTTGATGAATTGGTAAGGACGGATTGCCGTCCGTTGAAGAATGACATTTTGATTGCCAAGGATGGCAGTTACTTAAAACATGTCTTTGTGGTCGAGAATGATATGGATGTTGTCATTTTGTCTTCAATAGCTATCTTAAGGCCGAATGGAAAATATCATCCATTGCTACTGGCGATTTTTCTTAAGTTGGAATCTACCAAAGAAGGTTTGGAGAATATTGTTACGGGTGCAGTTATACCTCGCATTGTTCTAAAAGATTTCCGTAAATATAAATTACCGCTTCCGCCCAAACAACTTCAGGATCAAGCATTGGCTTGTATTCAACCGATTTATGAGAAATGTTGGGAGAATGGCCGCAAAATCCGCACCCTCGAAACCCTCCGCGATACCCTGCTCCCTAAATTAATGAGCGGCGAGGTGCGGGTGGTCGTATGATTGAAACATCAAAAAAAACACATACACGACACCATCGGATCCGTAGGGGCGCATTGCATGCGCCCCCAAATGCGCCTCGAATGAACAACCGGGGCGCGTGCAACTAGGGCGCGTGCAACGCGCCCCTACGGTGGGAATGTTGTTCATGGGTTTGAATTGCCGACTAACAAATGGCTTAATGCAAAATTTCCTCCGGACACCATGACCTTCAACCCGAACCTCCATCGCCGCCGTTCGATTCGTTTGCAAGGGTATGATTATTCCCAGGCTGGGGCCTATTTCATTACCATTTGCACGCATGACCGGATGCCGTTGTTCGGGGAAATCGTTGATGGGGTTATGACGCTGAATGCAGCGGGAAACATCGTAAGTGAAGAATGGCAAAAAACAGGACAGATCCGCCACCAAATCGCATTGCACGAATTTGTCATCATGCCCAATCACATCCACGGCATCATCCAACTCGTAGGGGCGGATTGCACGCACCCGGATTGCATCGGCCCCAATTGCACGCGCCCCGATGAAATGCGTGCGGATTCGGATGAACAACCGGCGCGTATACAACCAGGGCGCGTGCAACGCGCCCCTACGGTGCCGTCGCCGACATCGATCATTCAACCCGCCCCGACGGTAGGGGATGTGGTGCGGGGGTTTAAATCGTCGGTGACGAAACGGGTGAATGCATTGCCAGGTGTATCCGGCCAACGTATCTGGCAACGCAATTACTACGAGCACATTATCCGCAACGAGAATGCTTACCTGAAAATCGCGGAATATATTCAAACCAATCCGCAACGCTGGGAAATGGATACTTATTATGTCTAGGGGCCAATGATTATTGGCCCCTACTTGTCTTCATGCACGACAAAGCGCATCATTCGATGACTTATTGGAAGGCGAATTATGAGAACCACCATCGTATTGGATGACGAATTACTGCAAAAAGCGCAAGCCTTGACGGACGTTCAGGAAAAATCAGCTTTGGTTAAAGAGGCTTTGAAAGCCCTGATCGAACGCGAGAGCGCCAAAAGACTGGCCAATTTGGGCGGTACCGAGCCGCAATTGGAAACCATCCCTCGCCGGCAAACCAGCAAATAACGACCGGAATGATTCTGGTCGACACCTCGGTCTGGATTAACCATCTGCGCAATAACGATCCGCATTTAGTTCGCTTGCTGACCGGGAACAGCGTATTAGGCCATCCCTTTGTTCGTGGCGAACTGGCGCTGGGCAACTTGCGTCAGCGTGAAACCATTCTAGCTGCGCTGGATAACCTGCCCCAGGCCCCCGTTGCTTTTACCGATGAAGTGAATGTGTTCATCGAAAAACATGCTTTATATGGCTTGGGCATCGGATTGATCGACGCGCATTTGCTGGCTTCCACACGGTTATCCGGCAATGCTCGGTTGTGGACACAGGATAAGCGGCTTCTGGCGGCCGCGTTACGGCTTAATTTGGCGGCATCGGTTCACCATGTCTAAACTCAACGAATCCGCCATCGAAGCATTAGCAATTCAACTATTCGAGCAGCTTGGCTACAGCCATGTCTACGCGCCCGATATCGCACCCGACGGCGATCGTCCCGAACGCACTCGCTACGATCAAGTATTGTTGCCCGGCCGGTTGCAAAAAGTGCTGCAACGTATCAATCCCAGCATGGGAAGCGCGGTCTTGCAGGCTGCCTTGAAAGAGGTCGAGCGCATTCATTCCCCCGAATTACTCGCAAACAATGAAACATTCCATCGCTTATTGACCGAAGGCGTCAAAGTCAGCACCCAGCAAGATGGCAACGAGCGCGGCGATATCGTCTGGTTGATCGATTTCGATAACCCCGGCCAGAACGAATTTGTCGTGGCCAATCAGTTCACCGTGATTGAAAACAATCAAAATAAGCGCCCGGATTTGGTACTGTTCATCAATGGCATGCCGCTGGCGGTGATCGAACTTAAGAATGCCGCCGATGAAAATGCCACGCTGCAATCCGCGTACCAGCAAATCTGCACATACAAGCACGCTATTCCCGGTTTGTTTACTACAACGCGTTGCTGATCATTTCCGATGGATTGGAAGCCAAGACTGGTTCGCTGTCGGCGGATTTCAGCCGTTTTATGACGTGGAAAATTCCCGATAATGTAGGGGCGCATTGCATGCGTCCGGATGATTTTCATGATACCCACGAAGGCGCATGCAATACGCCCCCACGGATTGAATTGGAAATTTTGATCAATGGGATGTTGAACAAAAAAACACTGCTCGATCTGGTGCGGCATTTCGTGGTATTTGAGAAATCCAAGAAAGAAGATCCGCGCAGCGGTGTAATCAGTATCCATACGGTGAAAAAGATTGCCGCCTATCACCAGTATTACGCCGTCAACGCCGCGGTGGCGTCGACTCTGCGCGCGGCGGACATCAGTCTTAATTCCCAAATCATGCAGAATCCGGCCAATTATGGTTTGCCGGATGTGGCGCAACAACCGAAAGGCGACAAAAAAGCCGGGGTTGTGTGGCACACGCAAGGCAGCGGGAAATCATTGTCGATGGTTTTTTACACCGGCAAGATCGTGCTGGCGCTGCATAATCCGACGATTGTCGTCATTACCGATCGCAACGATCTGGACGATCAACTGTTCGATACTTTTGCCGCGTGCAAGCAATTACTGCGGCAGGAACCGAAGCAAGTCGAAAACCGCCAGCAATTAAAGGAATTGCTGCGCGTGGCTTCTGGCGGCGTGATCTTTACCACCATCCAGAAATTCCAGCCGGACGAAGGCAATGTGTACGAAGAACTCTCCAACCGGCGCAACATCGTGGTGATCGCTGATGAAGCGCATCGCACGCAATACGGTTTTTCCGCCAAAACGGTGGATGACAAGAATGCCGGCGGTGAGGTAATTGGCAAGAAGGTGGTGTATGGTTTCGCCAAGTATCTGCGCGATGCATTGCCGAATGCCACTTATTTGGGTTTTACCGGTACGCCGATTGAAAAAACCGACGTCAACACCCCCGCTGTGTTTGGCCATTATGTGGATATCTACGATATTGCGCAGGCGGTGGAAGACGGCGCCACGGTTCGCATTTATTACGAAAGCCGCCTGGCAAAAGTCACGTTGAGCGAGGAAGGCCGGAAACTGATCAAGGAGTTGGATGATGAATTGGATCAGGATGAACTGACCGATACCCAGAAAGCCAAAGCCAAGTGGACGCAGATGGAAGCGCTGATCGGCAGCGAACGCCGCATTCAAAACATCGCGCAGGATATCGTCAGTCATTTTGAAGCACGCCAGGAAGTGTTTGCTGGTAAGGGCATGATTGTGTGCATGTCGCGCCGCATTGCGGCGGAGCTTTACGGCCAGATCATCCAGTTGCGGCCAGCCTGGCATGCTGATGACTTGAACAAAGGCGTGATCAAAGTAGTGATGACGGCGGCGTCTTCCGATGGCCCGGTCATGGCGAAACATCACACCACAAAACAGCAACGGAAGTTATTGGCCGAACGCATGAAGGATGACAACGACGAATTGAAACTGGTGATCGTGCGCGATATGTGGCTGACCGGATTCGATGCGCCGGGCATGCACACGCTGTATATCGACAAACCCATGAAAGGTCACAACCTGATGCAGGCCATCGCACGGGTGAACCGTGTGCATGGTGACAAGCCCGGCGGGCTGGTGGTGGATTACCTCGGTATCGCATCGGATTTGAAGGAAGCCCTGTCGTTCTATTCCGATTCCGGCGGCAAAGGCGATCCCGTCTTGATGCAGGAACAGGCGGCGCAGCTCATGCTGGAGAAACTCGAAGTGGTATCCGCGCTGTATCACGGTTTTGCATATGAAAATTATTTTGCAGCGGATACTGCCCAAAAGCTGGCGCTCATTCTGGCGGCCGAAGATCACATTCTCGGTCTGGATGACGGCAAGAAACGCTATATCAACGAAGTCACCGCATTGTCGCAGGCGTTTGCCATTGCTATCCCGTATGAGCAAGCGTTGAGCGTCAAAGATGAAGTGGCTTTTTTCCAAGCGGTGAAAGCGCGTCTGGCGAAATTCGATGGCGGCGGCGGCAAAACCGATGAAGCCATCGAAACCACGATCCGGCAGGTCATCGACCGGGCGCTGGTGTCGGAACAGGTTATCGATATCTTTGACGCCGCCGGTATCAAGAAGCCGGACATTTCGATTCTGTCCGATGATTTCCTTGCGGAACTCAGAGACTATCAACACAAAAATGTCGCGTTGGAAGTACTGAAAAAGCTACTCAACGACGAACTGAAATTGCGTGCCCGGGTTAATCTGACGCAAAGCTGGTCGCTGATGGAAATGCTGGAAAATGCCATCAAGAAATATCACAACAAGGTATTGACGGCAGCCGAAGTCATTGAAGAACTGATCAAGATCAGCAAGGAAATCGTGGCTTCTGATAAAGAAATCAAGAAACTTGATTTAACCGAATTTGAGTACGCTTTCTACACCGCCGTCGCCAGCAACGACAGCGCCCGTGAGCTGATGCAAAATGATCAGTTACGCGAACTGGCCATCGTACTGACTCAACGGGTGCGCCAAAATGCCTCGATCGACTGGACCATCAAGGCAAGCGTGAAAGCCAAGCTGAAAGTGATCGTGAAACGCACGCTACGCCAATTCGGTTACCCGCCGGACATGCAATTACTGGCAACGGAAAGGGTGTTGAAGCAAGCCGAAATGATTGCCAATGAGCTGGCAACAGCCTGAGCATGCAGGAAGACATGCAGACCGGTATAATGGAAAGCGGTTATAGTGCTATACTCGAGAGCCTGTTGTAAGGGTGGAAGAAATATCCGCCGCGCCAGTGGCATCAAACGCTGAATTAAATAAACGGGGCTTTTTCTTTTATTCCGCTTATTACAATCTTCTAACGTTAAATATAATGCTGACATCCGTTGTAACCACCTCCATCAATCATGTATTACGCAATGAGCGGTGGGCATGCAGGCGATTGCAAACCTATACCGGCAAAACAGTCGGTATCCGGGTGCCGCCCTTGGTTAACTTCAGTGTGCTCATTGACGCGGCAGGAGAAATGCAACAAGCCAGCAATGCTATGTGCGCAGACACGACGCTTACTCTTTCACCGTTGATTGTGTCCAAGCTGCTAACACGGGAAGCCAG
Source organism: Nitrosomonas oligotropha (assembly GCF_900106555.1). Taxonomy (GTDB): domain Bacteria; phylum Pseudomonadota; class Gammaproteobacteria; order Burkholderiales; family Nitrosomonadaceae; genus Nitrosomonas; species Nitrosomonas oligotropha_A. The sequence continues at coordinate 7,830 of NZ_FNOE01000031.1, forward strand.
CGCATTCGATGCGATCGCCATCACCGGTGATCAGTCGCTAGCGGATGAATTGATCGCTATTGGCAAGCAAATCGATCTTCGTGTCATTCTTGAGCAGGATCTGAGCAAAACGATCAGTGATATTCCCGCCCATCGTGTTGCCCAAGCAAGCGAGCATCTCATACGGTGGCCGGTTGACAATGTTGACCGCTTGTCGCAGGCGCTTACTGAATATTGGACCGAGGAAAGCGTTTTTCTGACAAAACCTGCGGTTATCGAACACTTTGCACAAGAAGTGCAAAACTTGCGATTCGATGCCGAGCAATTGGAACAACGATTAAATCGGCTTACCCGGTAAAAAACATCTGAACAGTGAAGAATCAAATGCGCTTATATGCTTTCTCTCGCAGCAAACGGAATACCCATCCGACATGAATAACAAACTTTTGGCGCTGCTTTAACGGCCCCGCCAGGCTTCTCTCACCACCGCTTTCTCATCATACATGCGCCTATTCCGCCTCTTAAAAATTCAATACGTCGCGTTCCAATTCGGATTGGACGAATTTGTCCTGAGCCATAGCCGGTTAAGGTTCCTGCGCGTCATTGTCAAGACATTAACATTCTGGCGGAATCTGGATAAACCACGCGGAGAAAGGTTGCGCCTGGCTTTGGCAACTTTAGGCCCAATTTTTGTGAAATTCGGCCAAATGCTGTCAACCCGGCGCGATATATTGCCACAGGATATCGCCGACCAATTGGCCAAGCTTCAGGATCAAGTGCCGCCTTTTGCTTCTGACCTGGTATTTACCATCTTGGAAAAAGAATACGGGCAAAAGGTTGAAGAAGTTTTTTTCAAATTTGATTCGACACCCATCGCCAGCGCATCGGTTGCGCAAGTTCATCTGGCGGTGTTGCATGACGGTACCGAAGTCGCTGTTAAAATATTGCGCCCCAATCTCGCAGAAGTCATTGCCCATGACATTGCGCTGATGGACACCGGCGCCTGGCTGGCTGAAGCGCTATGGTCCGATGGTAAGCGTCTGAAATTGCGCCAAGTCGTGTCGGAATTCGCCCGGCACCTGGACGACGAACTGGATTTAATGCGCGAAGCGGCCAATTGCAGCCAGTTACGCCGTAATTTTCTCGACTCGCCGTTGCTGCTGGTTCCCGAGGTGTACTGGGATTACTGCCGCAACAGCGTCATGGTGATGGAGCGCGTCAAAGGTATTCCGACCAGCCATGTCGACGAATTAATCGCGCAAGGCACCGATATCCCGCAACTGGCGCGGGTTGGCGTGGAAATATTCTTCACCCAGGTATTCCGCGATGGTTATTTCCATGCCGATATGCACCCGGGAAATATCTTTGTCGGCAAGGATGGCCGCTATATTGCGGTCGATTTCGGCATTATGGGAACGCTCAGCGATGAAGACAAAAATTATCTGGCGCAAAATTTCCTGGCCTTTTTCCGCCGCGATTACGCGCGCGTTGCGCAAGCGCACGTCGAAGCCGGATGGGCGCCTAAAGATACCCGGGTAGACGATTTCGAATCCGCCATCCGGGCTGTCTGCGAACCGATTTTCGACAAACCGCTGAAAGAAATTTCATTCGGACGGGTTCTGCTGCAATTATTCCAGGCATCGCGGCAATTCAATGTCGAAATCCAGCCGCAATTGGTATTGCTGCAAAAAACCCTGCTCAATATCGAAGGCCTGGGACGCGACCTGGATCCCAATCTGGATCTGTGGAAAACAGCAAAACCCTTCTTGGAAAACTGGATGTCGGAACAAATCGGCTTGCGCGGATTTGCCAGCCGGGTACAAAAAGAAGCTCCCAACTGGGCTGTCATCCTGCCGGAATTTCCCCGTCTGGTCCATCAGATGCTGTCCGAGAACCGCAATCACGAACTGGAAAAAAGAATGACCGATCTGGTCATTGAAGAAAAACGCCAGAACCGCCTGCTGGCGCTCATCGCAATTCTATTGGCCGGATTGCTGGCTTGGCAAATATTCCAATAATCTCAAACGCCATTAACCCGAGTCCAACGATATCGTCTCAATTCGTAACCTGCCCCATACTCTGTTACGAAAGCAAAAAATTTATAGCACATCCGGAAATTCCAGACACCGGAGTCTAACCGCAACCTTAAGATACACAGGCTTTTCCCCTGTATCGACCCGCCGCCCTGCTCTCTCCCCGTTCGCCATAATCATTAAACCAATTACATAGTGGAATCTAGCGTTGTAAGTTTATTTTCCGGACACGGGGTTTCCGAACCATTACTGTGTTACAGTCCCTGCTATCGCTATGGCAAATTCTATTGATAAAGCCGAACTGAAAGCACTCTATCAGCATCGTTGGCAACCCAACCTAAAAATTCCTCTGTTTTACGGCATATGGATAGGACTTGGTATCATCGCCTGGCATGCTCCGCATTGGACCATCGTTTGGCTCTGCTATCTGGCGATGGGTTACATGCAGATGGGCATCGTGACTTTTATGCATGATTGCACACACAGCGTGCTGTTTAAGGCCAAATGGAAGAACTGGGCATTCGGTGTTTTTACCATGATACCGCTGGTCATTTCATTCACCGCTTTCAAAGAAGATCACCTTCTTCATCATCGTTTTAACCGTTCCGCCAAAGATCCGGATGCATTCACGATGGGCAAGCGAGGAATTGGTGATCACATTCTCTTCTATGCCTATGCTGTCATTGGCGTAGTGCTGACAGCCGTCCAGTTCGTTATTATTTTTCCCATCCAAAAATTACGGGGCGCAAAAGCACTCGCGCATTGGAGTGAAATAGCGCTGCATGCGGTGGTTACCGTCAGTATTTTTGAATGGGCCAGTAGTCAGGGAATTGCAACTGAAGTTTTTGCACTGTGGTTCTGGCCGCTCATTTTCTTTGGATTTTTCAATAGCGTCCGTTTTGTGGCGGAGCACTATGGAACACCCTGGAATGCGGGTCAGCTTGCCGGTACGCGTACCATTATCAGCAATCCGATGAATTCATGGTTCTGGAACAATATTAATTATCACATCGGACATCACGTATACCCTGCGGTGCCTTGGTACAATCTTCAAAAACTGCATGTATTAATGCTGCCGGAAATTAACCGCCAAAATGCCATTGTCGATAAAAGCTACTGCGCGGTTTTCTTTGATGCCATGATCAATGGGCCGGAAAGTCTCAAGCGGAATATCGTGCGTAACGGAAAACGGAACGCCGCAACAGCAGGCCCTGATGCACCCTCTGCTTCCAATAGCTCATCCGTGAATAATGAATCGGTTTAATTATTCCTAATCCGTGTGATCAGAAAAACCGCCACATGCTTGCTGGTTTGGTGCCTGCTCCATAAATTGAATCAGCACGATCAACCATTGAATTTATACATTCAGTACGTCAATAAACTTTGATAAAGTGTCAGTTTTCTCACCGGGAAACGTAATGGCGCTGCTCGAAATCCGCAATGTAACCAAGCGGTTTGGCAATTTCACTGCCGTCGATAACATCAGTATCGCCATCAAAGCCGGTGAATTCTTTACGCTGCTGGGCCCATCCGGTTGCGGCAAAACGACATTGTTACGCATGATCGCCGGTTTCGACGCGCCCGACGGCGGGCAAATTTTGCTGGATGGAAAAGACCTCGCCGGTCTACCGCCGGAGCAACGTCCGTTTCATACGGTTTTCCAAAGCTACGCATTATTCCCGCATATGACGGTCGCCAGCAATATCGGATTCCCGCTCAAGATGGCAGGTAAAACGCCAGCGGAAATTAAAACCCGGGTTGCCGAGACCTTGGCGGAAGTCGAGCTGACACCATTCGCCGATCGCTACCCGCATGAATTATCCGGCGGGCAAAAACAACGCGTGGCGTTTGCCCGGGGACTCATCAATCAGCCGCGCTTATTATTGCTCGACGAGCCATTAGGTGCGCTGGACGAAAAGCTGCGTGAGAATATGCAACGCGAGCTCATCAAACTGCAAGCCGAAGCCGGTGTCACGTTCATTTACGTCACGCACGCGCAGAACGAAGCCCTGGCGTTGTCGCACCGCATTGCTGTGATGAATCAAGGCAGAATCGAACAGATCGACGAACCATCCCGGATCTACAATTTCCCGGTCAATCGTTTCGTGGCCGATTTCATCGGTAAGATCAATCTGCTGAGCGCCCGGGTGCTGGAAGTTTCCGCTGCGCATTTAAAATTAACCGTCACAGGGCTGGGAGAAGTCACAGTGCCGGTCAGCGGTCATGTCAAAGCGGGCGATGAAGGCGTTTTCGCCGTGCGCCCGGAACAAGTCCGGATCGTTGCACAATCACCGGAAATCCCGATTGAATCGCAATTACTCGGAAAAATAAAAGATTTTTTGTATATCGGCGATGTCACGACGTATATCATCGCCCTTTCCAACAACACGTTAATCGAAGCGTTACTTCCCAATTCCGTGCCGGGTCATGCGAAGCTTTTTGACATTGGCGATCCTGTCGTGGTGAGCTGGCAAGAGCAATCCGCGCAATTTTTGCCCGACTAACCCGACCCCGGGTTTATTCCTTGCAAGCACAAGAACTCTGAGTGATGGAGACCTCCCGGCATGATTCTGCGCAGGTCAGACTGCATCTGTCGCGATCCTATTCGCTCTTATTGTTTGCGATCGCAATCAGGCTCAATGGATTCGGTAAAAAATGATCGAAACCACAAAGTTTCAAATCCTCCTCAGTCCAATGCGATCGATGATCCTCCAGGGGATTTGCCAGGACTTCTTGTTCAATAAATTCCTTAGGTGTACTGACCAGGACAGAACCCTTGCATACGCGCCGACATTCTCTTAGAAAAATGACACCCTGCTCTTTATCAAAATGCTCCAGAATATCTATCGCAAGCACTAAGTCGTAAATTTTATCTCCCAGTGCCGGCAGCAATTTCAGCGCCTCGCCGATGAACAAATTGGTGTATGAATACTCGTGCACCGGAGTAATATAGCCTGCAAAACCTTCAATCCCGTCGATTCTAACCTTCCATTGATCCCTGCTGCGTTGGCGTGCATTTGAACCATCAATTTCAAAAAGATTTACATTTTCCAAATTGGTACGCAGCAAAAATCCATACTGCCCCATTCCAATGCCAATATCGAGAATTGATTCCGGATTCTGCTGCTCAGCGAAACCGATGATAGTGCTGAGCTGATTACTATAGCTAAATGGCATTTTCTCTTCCTTTGATGGGATTGATGTCAATTGATTGGTAAGTTTTCACGGGGTCTAAGTATAGGGGAAAAATAAATGCGTTTTATACCAAAAAATGTACTGACCAGGGCGCCGCACATCGAATCGATGCCTGTATCAATTAAAAATCTCTTTCATGACCCTGGTGTAAAATAACCGCACGGAAACTTCAAGTTTCATTCCACTGGATCAATAGCCAAATTAAAAGCATGCAAACATCCAGCCGTCTCGTCAAATGGCTCATCAGCGCGCCGCCGCTCGCTTTCTTGCTGATATTCTTTGCCGCACCGAGCTTGATCATGATCTTTACTTCATTCCGCCTGCCGGGCGAATTCGGCGGGCTGGCGCCGGTTCATATTCTGCCGGGGAATGCGAGTGAAGATTCCGGTTTGACGATTGAAACGTATCGATTTTTCTTCAGCGATTTTATCTACTTCGAAATATTCCTCAAATCATTCACGGTGGCCGCCCTCACCACGGTCATTTGCATCGCCATGGCTTATCCGCTAGCGTTATTGATCGCCCGTAGCGGGAAAAAATTCCGCAATCTGATGATCATGCTGGTGGTGCTGCCGTTCGCCAGTAACTTTCTGATCCGCATATATGCCTGGATGATCATCCTCGGCCCGGAATCCGCGCTCAGTCACATGATCAACAATGTACTGGCGGTTTTCGGCATGGCGCCGGTCACCCTGCTATTTTCTCCGTTCGCGGTTCTGATCGGGATGATTTACGTGCACTTGCCGTTCATGATTCTGCCGCTGTACACCAATCTGGAAAAACACGACCCTATTCTTCTGGATGCCGCGCAGGATCTCGGCGCGAACCGCTGGCAGCGCTTCCGGTACGTCACTTGGCCGCAGTCGCTGCCCGGCATATTTTCCGGATCGGCGCTGGTTTTCATTCCCGTTCTCGGCATGTTCGCCATTCCCGATATTCTGGGTGGAACCGGCGACATCATGATCGGCAACCTGATCAAGGATCAATTCCTCGGCACGCGCGATTGGCCGTTCGGTTCGACGCTTTCCATCATGCTGACGCTGGCGGTACTGTGCATCGCCGGATTATTTTCCTGGCTTGCCAAACCGGTCACCCGAATTACATAAAGCCATGTCCAATTTTCGTGCAAAACAATCCTCATCGCACCGCCTGACCGCCCTGTGGATCGTATCGATTCTGGTGTATGCTTTTTTGTACATTCCGCTGATCATTGTGGTCGTATTTTCATTCAACGATTCGAAACTCAATGCCGAATGGGTTGGGTTTACATTCCATTGGTACGAAGCGTTATTGCACAATCATGAAATGTTGCTGGCCGCGCGCAATTCATTGATCATCGCGGTCAGCGCCAGTGTTCTCGCCACCGTGCTGGGAACCATGGCCGGTTTGGCGATTCATCGCTACAAGCTCAAAGTATTGCCGGTTCTGGCATTCACGCCAGTCGCCATGCCGGAAATCCTGCTGGGCGTTTCATTGCTGCTGTTCTTTCTGCAGGTACTCAACCTGACGCTGGGCATGCTCTCCATCATCATCGCCCATACGACTTTTTGCATTGGATTTGTCGCGATTATCGTACGCGCACGCTTGCATGGAATGGATGAATCCATTTTTGAAGCAGCCCGGGACCTGGGTGCAACACCGTGGCAGACTTTCTGGCAAATCACCCTGCCGTTGATCAGACCGGCCATCATCGCGGGCGCTTTGATGTCATTTACGCTGTCGATCGATGACTTTGTCATTACGTTCTTCACCAAGGGTGCCGGCGAACCGATTCTGCCGATCCAAATCTATACGATGATCAAAGTAGCGGTTACGCCAGAAGTGAACGCCGTCTCCACTTTGTTGATGCTGTTGACGTTAACGCTGATTATCATCGCCACGCGATTCGATAACAGCATGCTGGGTAAATCCTAATCGTCATGATCGATCCGTTGCCGCGCTGGGTTCGCTTGAGTTTAGCATTATTCTTCGCCCTGGCGGCCGGATGCGCGCCGCAACAAGACGATGCCATGCACGATCAAGCGGCTGCGCGCATCCTGCAACTATTCAACTGGAACAATTACATCGCGCCGGAAACGATTGAACGCTTTGAAGCGCAATGCGATTGCCACGTCGAACAAGATTATTTTTCCGATAATGAGGAAATGCTCGCCAAACTCGCCGCGGGCGCGACTGGCTATGATTTGATCGTACCGACCGGCAACGCCCTGGATACCTTGATACGCCAAGGCGTTCTGATTCCGCTGGATAAAGCACTGCTGCCGAATCTGAAGAATATTCATCCAGCTTATCTGAAAACACGCTTCGATCCGGACAATCGCTATTCCGTCCCGTATGCTTACACGCTGACATTACTGGGATTCAATACCAGCAAAATGCGCGAACTGGATTTGCCAGTCGATACCTGGGCCGTTATCTTCGAACCGGAATACCTGCAGAAAATAAAGGGACGCGTTACCGTGCTGGACAGTCCGCGCGAGTTGATGGCGGCGGCATTGTTATACTTGGGTTACGCGGCGAACGATCAAGATGAAGCGCATTGGAATCAGGCCAAGGAACTGATCATTCGCGCCAAACCTTACTGGGCTGCATTCAGTAACACCAGTTACATCCGCGAGATTGCCATCGGCGATTTGTGGGTGGTGCATGGTTATTCGAACGATTTATTTCAGGCTGCACTGGATGCGCAAAAAACCGGACGGCATTTCACCATCGATTATGCCATTCCCAAGCAAGGCGCGGTCATGTCGCTGGATAGCATGGTGCTGCATAAAAGTGGGAAACATACTGACTTAGCACATCAATTTATTAATTTCATGCTCGATGGCAGAAATTCCGCCGAGCTGACCAACCTGATCGGATCTGGCAATCCGAACCGGGATGCCAAGTCATTCATCAAGCCGGAATTAGTGCACAATAAAGTGATATTTCCGGATGAAGATACGTTATCGCGGCTGGAGATGATCACGGATTTGGATCACAAACAACGCCGGGTGCTCAGCCGCATGTGGACGGAAATAAAATTGCGTTAAACTGACGCCTATTTCAATTTTTTGGGAACACTCATGAGTTATTATCAGCACCATGTTTTTTTCTGTACTAATCAGCGCGAGGGCGATGCCAAATGCTGCAACAATTTCGGTGCGCAGGAATTGCGCGATTATGCCAAGCAGCGCATTAAATCGCTGAAGCTGAGCGGCCAGAGAAAAATCCGCATCAACAATGCCGGTTGCCTGGATCGTTGTGACGAAGGCCCGGTGATCGTCATTTACCCGGAAGAAACGTGGTACACGTATATCGATAAAGACGATATCGATGAAATCATCGATGAACATCTGATCAAAGGCAACATCGTGGAACGCCTGAAAATTTGATACCCATCGGTTTGCTGCGTTATTGAGGTCAACAACTTGTCTGCGGTTACTCAAAAATTTTTCATCGATGGCCCTGCGGGTAAACTCGAGATCGTGCTGGGCGAACCTCAGTCTGTGCCCAAGGGGATCGCCGTCATCGCACATCCGCATCCGTTACACGGCGGAACCATGGATAACAAAGTGGTGCATACTTTATTCACGACCTTGCTGGAACTTGAGTTTATCACCGCCAAATTCAATTTCCGTGGTGTAGGCCTGAGCGAAGGTCAGTTCGATCATGGTAGCGGTGAGATCGACGATGTGCTGGCAGTCACACAGACAATCCGTGATCAATTCAGTCATCAAGTTGCGGATATTCCACTGCTGCTGGCGGGATTTTCATTTGGGGGAGCCATCCAACTGCACGTTGCCGAGCGACTGGCTCCGGAGTTTCTGATTCTGGTCGCGCCCTCGGTGGTTAATCTGAAGGCACCGCCAGTGCCTGAAACAACACAATGCGCATTAATCATTCAAGGCGATCAGGACGATGTCGTGCTACCGGAAGCGGTGTTGAACTGGGCGGCACCGGCTTCGCAACCGGTCGTTGTGATACCCGGCGCCGGGCATTTCTTTCATGGCAAGCTGACGATACTCAAGCAGCTGATACTCAACTACTTTTTTCACCGGCTTTAAAACCGGCAGCGGATCTTATTCCACCAGCCGGTGTTGTATCGCGTACCGTACCAGTTGCGCATTATTCTTCATATTCATCTTTTCCAGAATGCGCGAGCGGTACGTGCTGACCGTTTTGACACTGAGCGACAGTTTATTGGCGATGGCAGTTAACGATTCGCCGGCAACGATCAGTTTAAACACATGAAATTCCCGGTCCGAGAAGGTCGTATGCGTCAATTTATCCGATTCCATGACCGGATTGAATAACAACTTCTCAGCCAATTCCGGATTGACGTATTTACCGCCTTTCGCCAAGCGGCGAATCACGGTAATCAGCTGATCGGTAGGGCTGTCTTTGGTCAGATACCCGGAAGCACCCGAGCGGATCGCGCGGATTGCATATTCCTCTTCCGGATACATACTGAGCACCAATACACATGACGAAGCATTGGTCGTTAATATTCTCTTCAGAATATCCAGGCCGTTGATATCGGGCAGGTTAATATCCAGCAGTGCGATGTCCCAGTCGAATTCCCGTGTTTTCTTTAGAATATCCTTACCGTCTATGGCTTCCGCAACGACATCGATATCGTCCGTTTCATTAAATATCCTTTTAAGCCCATCACGAAATAGAGCATGATCGTCTGCAATCAGAACTTTAATCATGGATTAATTCCCCGACATTGGTTACCGCAACGGTCAGCGGTATTTTGAGTGTTACGACACTGCCCTGAGAGGGAGTGCCGGCTATTTCCAGCGTACCACCAAACTGTTCTGTTCTCTCTTTCATGCCTATAATTCCAAATGACTCGGGATTCAGCAGTTGTGATTCCGTAATGCCAACACCATTATCTTTAATGGTAATTACAATATCCGTATCATCTTCAATGAGTTCGATATCCACTCTCGTGGCGCGCGAATGCCGGGTGATATTGATAAATATTTCCTGAATTATTCTAAAAATACTGGTTTCAAAGTTCTTGTTATTGCAAGATATGGCCGATATGACGGATTCCAAGTAGCATTTTATATTAGTACGCTGCTCAAACTCACGCACCAGCCATTCGATGGCGCCATACAACCCGAGATTATCCAGTACATTAGGCCGCAAATTGACTGATACCCGGCGTGCGGTTTCAATGGCTTCTCCGGTCAAGGCATACAGCGACTTTACCCGCTCATGCATGGGATCCGCCGTAATTTTTTTTGACAACCAATCCAGATCCATTTTCAAAACAGTCAACGTGCCGCCCAGAACATCGTGTATTTCCCGGCCGATCCGGGTTCTTTCCTCTTCCCGGACATCCTGCAAATGCGTCGTTAAATGCCGCAGATTCTCGATCATCCGTTTGCGTTCCGTAATGTCTTCAATCATGCACAAATAACATATTTCCTGGCCCTCCATGGATTCAAACGGCACCAGGGACATTTCGATCCAGATGATGGACATATCCGGCCGCAACACTCTTTTGACTATTTTGCTATCGTGCGATTGATGATGAATGAAAAGCTCAATCTCCTTCCGGTAAGACAGCACATCGTCCGGGTGAATAATGTCCGATTGATTGAGGCGGAGAAGCTGGTCTACGCTCCGACCCGCGATACAGGCATACTTTGGATTGACATCATAGTATTTTCCCGTCTGCAAGTTGATTAAGGCAATTCCCAGCGGCGCTTTCTCAAACACTGTCTGGAACCGCTTTTGCGCTTTCCTGCTCCCCTCTTCCAGGCGCTTCCGCTCAATCGAATACCGGATAACACGCGCCAGAACCCCTTCGGTCAAACTTCCTTTTACCAGATAATCCTGCGCGCCTGCTTTAATCGCTTTGATCGCTAGTTTTTCATCATTTCTAAATGACAAAACTGCAATGGGAATACTCGCGGCGCTTTCACGCAGCCGGTTGATTGTCGTAATTCCATCGCTATCCGGCAATGTCAGATCGGACAGAATTAAATCAAACGGCTGCTTGCGGATTAATTCGAGCGCGGAGCTTAACCGTTCGGTATGAACCACGGTAGTCTGATCGCCCATCGCGAGCTGCAAATCACTTTGCACCAGTATGGCATCTGTCTCATTATCTTCAATCAGCAAAATATGAATTTTAGATAAAGTCATGATTAATCAAGGTTCTGATAAAACTGAAGAAGTGAACCAAAAATCCTTGATTGATTGCGCAGTTTTTATGCAATCGTCAAAATCCACCGATTTTTTGATATAGCTATTTGCATGATGGTTGTACGCTGCGTTGATATCTTCCTTTGTCACAGAAGAGGTATAAACGATGACAGGAATTCTCTTGAAATCGTGGTCTGATTTCAGTTCGGTTAAAACTTCCAATCCGCTTTTTCTCGGCATATTTAAATCCAGCAGAATGATGTCCGGGCGCGGCGCAGATAGAAATTCCCCTTGCCGCCTTAAAAACTCCAGTGCATAAACGCCATCCTCAGCGACATACACTTCACAATTTCCTTCACAGAACGCAAAAGCCTCTTTGATCAATAACACATCGGTCGGATTGTCATCGATCATCAGGATCATTCTGGGATCAATATTTCTTTTCTGTTGCATCTTTAATAATTAACTTTCGGAATTGTGAAATAGAACGAAGAGCCAATGCCGGGCGCCGATTTGACCCAGATTTTCCCGCCGTGATGTTCCACCACTTTCTTGCAAATGGCCAAACCAATCCCGGTACCGGCATATTCGCGGCGGCTGTGCAAACGCTGGAATACCCGGAAAATACGATCCAGATAATGCTCTTCAATGCCAATGCCGTTATCGGTGACCGAGAAAATCCATTCACTTTGATTTTCTTCTACCCCCACATGAATTTGGGGTGATTGATCTCTGCGAAACTTGAGCGCATTGTTGATCAAGTTGGTAAACAACTGAATAAACTGGAAGCGGATACCTTTGATCACGGGAAGTTTATCGTGAGTAACTACCGCGTTGCATTCGCCCACGATGACGGATAAGTCAGTCAGCACATTCTCTAACAACAGCTCGCAGTCAATTTCAGCGAGCGTTTGACATGCATTGACTTGTGCATATGTCAGCAAATCATCAATGAGGATTTGCATCCGGTGGGTACCGGCCACCGCATGTGTAATTAACTCGCTGGCGCGTTCATCCAGTTGTTGATCACAATATTTCTTAAGTAACTGAACAAAGCTATTAATGGCACGGAGCGGTTCTTGCAGATCATGCGTAACGACATACGCAAATTGTTCCAACTCATCATTAGAACGGGCTAGTTCCGCTACTTGCTCCTCCATTTTTTGTTCCAGTTGCTTGTAATTCGTTACTTCAGTCCGTATCCCCACGTATTGATAGGGTAGTCCGTTACCGTCAAGAAACGGCACTATCGTCGTGTCGACCCAGTAATGCGTGCCGTCTTTGGCGCGATTCTTGATTTCTCCGCGCCAGACCTGACCCTGAGTAATAGTAGCCCATAAGTCTTTCATGAATTCTTTAGGGTGGTAACCGGAATTAACAATGCAATGATCTTGCCCAATTAATTCACCGGCCGAGTACTTGGAAACCAGGCAAAAATTTTCATTAACATAGCGGATTTTTCCGGTTTTATCGGTTATCGCAACAATAGAATGAGCGTTAAATGCGCTTTCGATCATCCGGACATCATGCACTAATGCATTTTGGGCGTTAGCAAGCTTTTTTTGTTCCAGCCATAATCCGAGGTCACTGGCGATATTCTTTAAAAATAACGTGTCTTCATTTTCCGACCAGCTGGTAACACTCATATCCTTGGAAAGAACACCCACTTGACCGGTGACATCGCCATTTACCAGCAGCGGAACAGAAAATTTATGAATTAACAAAGATTCGGATTCACCTGCTGCATAGTAATTGCCATCAATTTCTATGAAAGGGAAAATCAGATCATAGGATTGCCACGCAAGCCGCATGTGTTCAATCAGCTGCTGACACAGTTCATCAACAGAATGTATCCGCAGCATGGCGCGTGAAATTTCATATAAACACGCCAGTTTAGTCAGTCTCTCCTGCGTCTTGGTCCCGGCGATTCCTGAATGATCGTTGCCATCATGAGATATGCATGAAAGCAGTTGCATTCCGTGCGCTGGCATTCTTGCAGTTGATTTCGCTCCGGAAAGAATTTCTTGATTATCTGGCGCATCCCAGAACACATCTGGAGAAAATTTTTCTATCCAACCGGATTCTTTCCGTGCATTCATTCGCCATCAATCCATATGCATATATTCAGATATCTGATCATCGCTACCATTTCAATTAATTGCTGCCATTCCGGCTGGATACTTACTAATATTGATAACCGTCAATAGTATCTGCCTGGAGCGTTAAAAACTATAGGAATATTCTGATTGTGTTTTCTGATCATTGCTTTAATTCTCATCATCACACCTAATAAGAATGATCTACATATAAGAGTCTTACCATCGCGAGAATTGCTCAAATCAAAATTTTGTTCATCAAAATTTCTTTTATGAGCAATTTTGATAAAAATTTTTCAATTGCATATTAACCTAAAAAATTATCAAGCTATTGTTTGGAAATAAGGCAATTTATTAACTTATTTAAAAGCAATGGAAGAAATTCTGCTGATAGAATATATGCTATACGTCTTCAATTCCTGCTTACAATAACTTTTCAGACAGATAAGATAATTCCTACATAATAAACGGAATATTCTTTGTATAAAAAAGAAATCACCGACGGAATCTATTTTTTTATATACCGTAAGTCCAGTCTCATACGAACAAACCTCAAGGATAAATCATGAGACTGAATCTTCCGGTGACAAACACCGAGTATCCAATTGATGATGATACGTTAATCGTATCAACTACGGATACTAAAGGCAGGATAACCTATATCAATTCCACATTTGTCGAGGTCAGTGGTTTTTCAGAAGAAGAACTGATCGGCAAAGCACATAATATCGTGCGCCATCCGGATGTACCTCCCGAAGCGTTTGAAGATTTATGGGCCACATTAAAACAGGGTTTGCCTTGGACCGGCTTGGTTAAAAACCGCCGTAAAAATGGCGACTTCTACTGGATCAACGCCAATGCAACACCCTTAATTGAAAATGGCCAGATCACCGGTTATTTGTCGGTTCGCACCAAAGCATCACAGACGGCCATTGAGCAAGCAGCACCAGCTTATCAGCAAATTCTGGAAGGCAAAGCAAAAAACCTGAAAATCGAGAAAGGGCAAATTGTGCGAACCGATTTCATCGGAAAACTGCAATCTTTTCTCAAAATGACCACCAGAAAACGCATTGCATTTGCAATGACAATACCCGCTCTATTTTTATTGGCGGTCGGCGGCATAGGCTGGTGGGGATTGTCGCAAACCCAGGCGCCCGCATCACTCAGCAGCATGATTGCCACAATAACAGCAGCCGGGATCGCATTAATAGCCTATCTGGCCTACGGCATGGTCAAAAATACGTTGACACCGCTACAACAAGCAATCGATATCGCCAATAAACTGGCCGGTGGCGATTTGACGCACAAATTCTCGGTTAACCGCAGCGATGAATTTGGCGAGCTACTGAAAGCATTGAGTCAGATGGGGGTTAACCTGCGCGCAACGGTACTGGACGTTCAGAAAAATGCTGCCTCGGTACGCTTGGCAACCGGAGAAATTGCTTCGGGTAACCTGGATCTCTCACAGCGCACCGAAGAACAAGCTTCTTCACTGGAAGAAACCGCATCCAGCATGGAGGAACTCACCGCAACCGTGCGTCAAAATACGGACAATTCAATCAATGCCAATCAGATCGCGATGACCGCCAGCAACATCACCACCAAAGGCGGCGAAATGATGCAAGAAGTGGTCACTACAATGTCATCCATCAGCGAAAGCTCAAGCAAAATTGCAGACATTATCAGTGTCATCGATGGCATAGCGTTTCAAACCAACATCCTGGCACTCAATGCCGCCGTTGAGGCTGCGCGAGCCGGAGAACAAGGCCGCGGATTCGCCGTGGTAGCAACCGAAGTGCGTAATCTAGCGCAGCGAAGCGCTACGGCAGCGAAAGAAATCAAAACCTTGATCGATGACTCGGTAAAAAAAGTCGATCAAGGCGCCGCATTAGTCAATGAAACCGGAAAAACCATGAATGAAATTGTCATGGCCATCAAAAACTTAACCGAAATTATGTCGGACATCACTTCCGCTTCCAAAGAACAAAACACCGGTATTGAGCAGGTCACGCAAGCAGTATCGCAAATGGATGAAGTCACGCAGCAAAATGCAGCTTTGGTCGAACAGGCCGCCGCCGCAGCCGCTTCACTGGAACAGCAGGCATACGAATTGGTCGGCGCTATTTCCATTTTCCACCTGTCACAAAGCAGCAGCAAAAGACCGGCAAACGTGGCTCAACTGGCCGACAAGAACAGCACAGAGCATGATGGACTGACTGGTCATGCTACAAGATCCAAATCACAACGAAGAGCTAAAATCGCTGTCGGCGATCACAATAACCAATGGAGTGAATTCTAGTAGAAGCCGTGCCCCTTCTCTAGTTTATTCGCGGCCTCACAACAATGGTCAGCCTGAACAGCTGGCCATTGTTGTTTTAGAATCCGTGCAAGTTAGGGTATATTCACTGAAATTAAACAGCGATAAACAACCCGAATGCCGCAGCGTAAAATAATACCCATTTCCGGAAATACAATTCCTTTGTATACAGCGCACTACACAGCACCATCCTGGTTGCCCGGTGGCAACCTGCAAACGCTCTACCCCTACTTTAATAAACCTGCACAACGGTTTACCTACCGGCGCGAGCGCTGGGAGCTGGATGACGGGGATTTTATCGATGTCGACTGGAGCGATGGATCGGACGAATCCCCTCTGGTCGTGTTTTTTCATGGCCTGGAAGGCGGTTCATCAAGCCATTATATTCTCAGTATGATCAACAGCCTGAAACGCCATCACTGGCGTTGCGCCGTGATTCATTTCCGCGGTTGTTCCGGTGAACCAAACCGCTTATCGCGCGCCTATCATGCCGGTGATTCCAGCGAAATCGACTGGATGCTGCGGTGGATCACGACTCAGGCGCAAACAACCGGTACAGCGCAACCAGTGTATGTGATGGGCGTTTCGCTGGGTGGTAATGCGCTCTTAAAATGGCTAGGCGAACAAGGAGAGCGCGCCAAAGAACTCGTAGCTGGGGTTGCAACAGTATCCGTACCGCTCGATCTGGCGGCAGCCGGTTCAGCCCTGGATAAGGGCTTTAATCAAGTCTACACGCGCCATTTCCTGAATACGCTGAAAAACAAAGCCTTTGATAAATTGAAACAGTTTCCAGGTTTGTTCGATGCCCGTGCGCTGAAAAAATGCGCGTCGATTTATGATTTTGACAATATCGTCACGGCACCCTTGCATGGTTTTCGCGATACCGACGATTACTGGCGGCAATCCAGCAGTAAGCAATGGTTGCCGCACGTACAGGTACCCACGCTGGTGATCAATGCGCGGAACGACCCATTCATGCCGGCATCGGTACTCCCCGCGCAGACTGAAGTATCAGCCATGGTTACATTGGAATTTCCGGAAGAAGGCGGTCACGCCGGATTCATGCAAGGCCCATTCCCGGGAAAACTAAGCTGGCTACCGCAAAAGATTCTCAGTTTCTTCCATCACCAGTGCCGGCACATCGACTCAGAAAAAGCGCGCGACAAAAGCGTTCTGCACGTTTCCGGCTAACGGTATCTTGACGCGGTGGCCACTGCCGGGTGCAATCTGCACCGGCCGTCCCGCACCATCCAGCATGTGCGATAATTCGACAATCTGGTTGCCTGCGGGATGAATAATTTCCAAGCGGTCGCCCACTTGAAAGCGGTTTTTCACCAATATTTCCGCCATACCGTTGGTTTCATCAAAACCGGTAATATCGCCGACGTATTGGCTGCGGTTGGATTCCGAATGCCCGCGCATATAGTTTTGCGTTTCCTGCGTGCTATGGCGCTGATAAAAACCGCTGGTGTAGCCACGATTGGCAAGACCTTCCAGCTCGCCTAATAAAGCCAGATCAAACGGTTTATTGGCCACGGCGTCATCGATTGCTTTGCGGTAAACCTGCGCCGTGCGCGCCACATAATATAGCGACTTGGTGCGCCCCTCGATTTTCAGTGAATCGACACCGATTTTGACCAGCCGTTCGACATGCTCGACCGCGCGCAAATCCTTGGAATTCATGATGTACGTGCCGTGCTCGTCTTCCATGATCGGCATGAGCTGGCCAGGACGCTCTTTCTCTTCGATGAGATACACCTGATCGGCGGCCGGGTGCCGTGGAATCGAACCGCAACCGCCAGACAGGGCCGATTGTTCGGATTGTTGCATCGCTTGACCGAAATCAAAATCGATTTTGCCAATCTCTTGAATATCGCCGCTCGGATTCTCTTCGGCGGATTTCACTTTGTAATCCCAGCGGCATGAGTTGGTGCACGTGCCCTGATTCGGATCGCGATGGTTAAAATAGCCCGACAGCAGGCAGCGTCCGGAATACGCAATACACAGCGCACCATGCACAAAAACCTCCAGTTCCATATCGGGACAGTAATCGCGGATCTGCGCCACTTCATCAAGCGATAATTCACGCGACAGAATTACCCGTGTCAGACCGATTTTCTGCCAGAATTTAACACCCATGTAATTCACGGTATTGGCCTGCACCGACAAATGAATCGGCACATCCGGCCATTTCTCGCGCACCATCATGATCAACCCCGGATCGGCCATGATCAGCGCATCCGGTTTCATGGCGATGACCGGCGCCATATCGTCCAGGTACGTCTTCACTTTGGCGTTATGCGGCATGATATTGCTGGCCACGAGGAATTTTTTCCCCAGCGCATGCGCTTCCGCGATCCCGGCTTGCAGTTGTTCCAAAGCGAATTCATTGTTACGCGCACGCATCGAATAACGCGGCTGCCCGGCATACACCGCATCAGCGCCAAACGCATAGGCAATGCGCATTTTGTCCAAAGAACCGGCTGGAAGTAAAAGTTCAGGTGATTTCAACATAAGGTAGAATAACGCTCGATTGTATAAATGACAGAGTTTCCGCGAACTCGAATTGTACCACCATGCCCGCTCACCCTGCTTTCATTCACTTAAGGTTGCACAGCGAATACTCCATTTTGGATAGCACCGTCCGGATTCCCGATGTCGTTGCCAAAGCGGTAGCGGATCAAATGCCGGCACTGGCGCTGACCGATCTCGCCAATTTGTTCGGGCTGGTGAAATTTTACCAAAGCGCCCATAAAAACGGCATCAAACCGATACTCGGCTGCGACGTCTGGATCACCAACGAGTCCGACCGCAACAAGCCGATCCGGTTGTTATTGCTGTGCCAGTCACGCGACGGTTACTTGCTGTTGTCGCGCTTGCTGTCACGCGCTTACCGGGAAAATCAATATCACGGCCGGGCCGAAATCCGGGAATCGTGGCTGCATCCCGATGAATCGGGCACACAAGGACTCATCGCGCTGTCGGGTGCCCGCTTTGGCGACATCGGATTGGCCATTTTGCAGAATAATCCGCAACAAGCCGAAATTCAGACTCGCAAATGGGCCAGTTTGTTTCCCGAGCGTTTTTATCTTGAAATCCAACGCGACGGCCACCCGAATGAAACCATGCTGGTGCAGCAATCGCTGGCGCTAGCGCGCCAATTGAATTTACCCGTCGTGGCCACGCAGGCAGTACAGTTTCTCAATGCGGAAGAATTCCGCGCACACGAGGCCCGGGTGTGTATCGCCGAAGGCTACACCCTGGATGACAAGCGCCGCCCGAAAAATTTCACCGGACAGCAATATTTCAAAACCCAGGCCGAGATCACGCAACTGTTCGCCGATATCCCCAGCGCACTGGCGAATACTATCGAGATTGCCAAGCGCTGTAATCTGGTGCTGGAACTGGGCGTCAACCGCTTGCCGCTGTTCCCTACGCCCAACAACGAAAGTCTTGATGCGTATTTACGCGACCAAGCTCAAATCGGTCTGGAAAAACGCATGGCCGAACTATTCCCGGATGCCCAAGTACGTGCCGATAAGCTGCCGAAATATCAGGCGCGCCTCGAGTTCGAGGTAAAAACCATCATTCAGATGGGATTCCCCGGTTATTTCTTGATCGTCGCCGACTTTATCAACTGGGCCAAACACAACAACGTGCCGGTCGGTCCCGGGCGCGGCTCCGGCGCGGGTTCGCTGGTGGCGTATTCATTGGGTATCACCGATCTCGACCCGCTGCGCTACGACTTGCTGTTTGAACGTTTCCTCAATCCCGAGCGCATTTCGATGCCGGACTTCGATATCGACTTCTGCCAGGACCGGCGCGAATTGGTGATCGAATACGTCAAGCAGCGCTATGGCACCGGCAAAGTCTCGCAAATCGCCACCTTTGGTACGATGGCGGCGAAGGCGGTGATCCGCGATATCGGCCGGGTCATGGACTTACCGTACAACTTTGTCGATCAGCTCGCCAAATTGATACCGTTCGAGATCGGCATGACGCTCAAAAAAGCGCGCCAGCTCGAACCGCAACTCAATCAGCGCGCCGCTGAAGAGGAAGACGTTCGCAACCTGCTAGAACTGGCGGAAAGCCTCGAAGGGATCACGCGCAATATCGGCATGCATGCCGGCGGCGTGCTGATCGCATCGAGCGAAATCACCGATTTTTGCCCGATTTACTGCACCGAATCCGCCGATTCGGTGGTCAGCCAGCTCGACAAAGACGACGTCGAAAAAATCGGTCTGGTGAAATTCGACTTTCTTGGACTGCGCACGCTGACCATTCTGGATCGTGCCGTCGGCTACATCCGTCAGTCACATCTAAACAGTGGATCGGCCGCTGATCAACCTTTTTCACTGGAAACATTGCCGCTGGATGATGAAGCAACGTATGCGTTGATGCGAAAAGGTAACGCCGTCGGCATTTTCCAGTTTGAATCGCGCGGCATGATCGATTTGCTGCAAAAAGCCAAACCAGATCGCTTTGAGGATATCATCGCGCTGGTCGCGTTGTACCGCCCCGGCCCGATGGATCTGATTCCGGAATTCATCGACCGCAAACATGGCCGGAAAACGATCGAATATCTCGATCCACGCCTGGAGCCGATCCTCGGGCCGACATACGGCATCATGATTTACCAGGAACAGGTCATGCAGATCGCTCAGGTCATTGGCGGCTACAGTCTGGGCAGCGCAGATTTGCTGCGCCGTGCGATGGGTAAGAAGAAAGTCGAGGAAATGGCGCAGCAACGCGATATTTTCGTCTCCGGTGCAATCAACAACAACTTGAGCGAAGACAAAGCCACCGAACTGTTCGGCTTGATGGAGAAATTCGCCGGTTACGGCTTCAACAAATCGCATGCCGCCGCATACGCGCTGATCGCATTCCAAACCGCCTACCTGAAAGCGCACTACCCGGCCGAATTCATGGCAGCGTGTTTGTCCGCCGACATGGACGACACCGATAAAGTGCAGATCTTCGTCGAGGACAGCATCGCCAACGGTTTGACGATTCTCCCGCCCGACATCAACTTGTCCGACTACCGGTTTGTTCCCGTGGATAGCAAAACCATCCGCTTTGGTCTCGGCGCGGTCAAAGGCACCGGAGAATCGGCAGTCAATTCGATCATTGCGGTGCGCGGACAAACCGGCCCGTTCAGCGATTTATTCGATTTCTGCAACCGCGTCGACCGGCGCATCGCCAACCGCCGCGTGATGGAATCGCTGATCCGCGTCGGCGCGTTTGATACCATCGATACCAATCGCGCCAGCCTGATCGCTTCCGTCGGGGTGGCGATCGAATCCGCTGAACAAATGAGCCGGTCTGCCAGTCAGACCAATTTGTTTGGTGAAACCGGCGACCATTCACATCTGCAAACGCAACTGATTCAAACCGAGGTTTGGTCCGAACGGGAAAAGCTGCACCAGGAAAAAATCGGCCTCGGTTATTACTTCAGCGGCCATCCGTTCGATACCTATGCCGCGGAATTGAAACGCTTCATCCGCACCCGGCTCGACCGGCTGAATCCCAGCCGCGAACCGCAACTGATCGCCGGCATCATCCACTCGGTGCGCGTGCAAATGACTCGCCGCGGCCGCATGTGCATCATCAACCTGGACGATGGCAAGGCACGCCTTGAATTGGTCGTTTATAGTGAGTTATTCGATGCCAATCGCGCCTGGCTCAAAGAAGATCAACTGCTGATCGCCGAAGCCAAAATCAGCAATCGCAACTACAACGGCGAAGAAAGCGACGAACTCCGCATCACCGCCGAGCAACTCTACGACCTTGCCGGCATCCGCTCACGCTTCGCTAAACAGATCAAAATCCGCTGCGATGCTAACACCATCGGACAAACCTCCAGCCTTAAAGCATTACTAACGCCTTTCACCCCCCAAGCGCAAAAACCGTATGCGAATTACTGTCCGGTTACTGTCGTTTATCACAATGAGCTTGCCAGCAGCGAGCTCGAACTGGGGAATGACTGGCGGGTTTATGTGCATGATGAGTTGTTGCAGGCGTTGAATGTACACTTTGGAACTGGGAATGTTGGGGTTGGTTATTAAAAATACTCTACGTAATTTACTGTGGTACTTCGAGAGCCTAATTTTATTTAGATATTGTTGATAATGACAAACTCCGACGATCGTTTAATAGTGCAAAACTATGCCGCTGCGTTTATCGACCTCTTGGGTCAACGAGCAGCGCTAGAAGGCTGCGAACTAACTCCGAACTCAAAAGAAGAGTTTATCAAAATAGCAAAACAATCGATTGACGCAATTCAGAACTTGCACAGCCAATTCAACGACTTTTACTCTGCTATCAACCAAGGACCAGATTCTTCTAGAGTGAAACCGGAACATCGCGAACTACATTTGCGAATGAAGAGAACCCAGTTAAAGTTTCAAAGATTTTCTGATGGGCTTTTCTCATATATCTCACTTGTTCCTAATGCTAACCACTTACCGATTAACGGCATATATGGACTCATTTCTTCCTGTGGAGCTCTGTGTTTCGTGGGCCTTGCCTCGGGCCAACCGATACGTGGCGGTCTTGACATTGCCTGGGGAGTGGAACTGAATCAAAATGAACTTTATGGCTGCGTAGTGGCGCGCGCATATCAATTGGAAAGCGAAGCTGCAAAATTTCCTCGAATTGTTCTTGGTAATGAAATGATGAACTACTTGCATCAGTACGCCAATATGCCTGGTCAAGATCTCGAGGTTCAGTATGTACGAACTATGGCCACAACCTGCCTCGATATGATTCATCAAGATATAGAAGATGGACTCTTTTGTATTGATTACCTTGGAGAAAAGTTCAGACAATACATAGGATCGACTGTTGACAATCAAGTATTTCACGACGCTAGAACATTTATCCGTGCACAATTAGAACGATTCCAGGCTGTAGATGATAAAAAGCTATTTGATCGCTACAAGATACTCGATAAGTACTTTGAATCTAGACAATATATTTGGATGCAATAAAATGTACTTAGCAAGATAAGGGTGCGCCGATGCAAAGAGGCGCATCGATTTTATCGGTACCCGCAATTACCTTTCACTTTTCCAGCGGCAGACTCATCGGATAATTCATGAACTGTCCGAATCTCATTGCATCGTAGTAATCCTAAAAATTCTCATAGCGGTTGATATCGAAGATACCAGCGATCAGGGGTTCCCGCTCTTTTTGCCAGCCAGTAATGTCATGCAGGATTTCCCAGAACTGCGGGTGCGTGCGCCGCACGCCCCATCTGTTCACAATATGTTCGAAGTGTTCTTCCTTTTCAGCGATACCCAGCAGCGATGC
>NZ_FNOE01000032.1 GCF_900106555.1 Nitrosomonas oligotropha
TTCCTGACGATCCAATAATGTTAAGCGAGTGCGTTTGTGTATGTTCATCTACAGTATTCTCCTGAATACTGTAAACAACGCTAGGAATTCTTACACCTCATAAGAGTTTGAATAATGCCACCCCTTATGAAATACTCAACGCTTATTTCAATCAACCTCTCTGTAAACAACCCTGAGGTTTCTTACACCTAACGCTACCAATTCCACCATCTGTTGGCGAAACTCCGCCGGGTAGGCTGGCTTGTAGTTTTGTGTCATCTTATTTCTCCTTTAAACAGAACTTAATGTGTCCGTTCAAAGGGGACAACTCCAACTCCAGATATGGACTCTGCAATGTAGCGCGAACAGTTATGGCATTGTTACCAGAGCGGCTAAGAATGCCTGATCCTCAAAAAGTGCTTTCATTCCATTTTCAAGCGCGCTGTTGTGCAAGCCTTGCATTCTCGCCGCCTGCAAGTTATGTGTTGGGCTCGATGCCTTGTACAACAACTTGTCGAGAATACAGTTGATCTCCTTTCTTCGATTTAACAGTCACTGACATATTCAGATCAGCAATTGCATCACCAGAAAAAAAGCCCATTTTATGGTCGCTATAAAATCTGGCCAGATCCCCCGCAATCTGAATGTGAGCAGCATCTGCATCAAGTTGAAACCCTCGTGCCTTGAGTTCTTGCTCGATGGCTCTTTGGATAGTAACAGTGGCATCTTCTGTCGCAAGAATTGGGGCCATTTCCATTCCATATCCATTCCATATCCATTCCATATCCATTCTTCTTGTTACTAACTTTGCTTTTATCTTGACGCAAATCAGAAACTCTAACCGCAACAGAAATATTATTTGCCCCAGGAATCTGCGTAACACCTTGCTGTTGCTTATACTGAAGCTCAATTCGATCCGTGGTGAGCGCGCATCCTGCAAGACTAAAAGCTGCGAAACAAGCTGCAATGGCAAGTATTTTCATGCTCATGTTGTTTTTTCCTTGTAAAAAATAGTTGTTTAGAATTTTTGTGGAGTCGATTAATGAGTAATGTGATTTCCTTATCCGCGATAACCTGAACATCGTGTTATCCAGACCTTCCTGATCTTTATTTAGAGATTGAGAGCATAGGGAGAATCGCCCCTTTGGATTCTTTCTGTGATTTCTTTTTGCGTGGCCTCCATGGTCAAGAAGCGCTCCTGCAAGAAAGGATGAGAGTTCCCTAGCCCATTGATAATTTTTGGATCATCGAATTCCTGAGCTCTGCGCCAGAATGCCGGTACATTTTCTATTTCATATCCAGCCATATCCATCAAATGCAGACTATCTTGATCTGCTTGTTGCAGTTGACTGACCGAAATACCCCCAGCCATTGAGTTTCCTGCTGCCCAGCCAAGTTGGGTAAATGTACCAGTAACAAATGTTCCTCCCGTCACCAAGCCGAGAGCCACATCCGCCGCTCCGCCGAAAATACCACCAACAACGCCCCCCAAAACACCGGTGATTTTATTTGTTCTTTGATGTTTCCTAGCATTATGGGCAAGTTGATGGCTTACGATTGCGGCAACCTCTTCATCAGATCTGGCAAAATGCAATAAGCCCCTGGAAACCTGAACAACTTCACCATCCGCAGCTGTGTTTATAGAATATTCATTACCCATAAAAACTTTGCTTTTGCAGGCCATGACCGGTGTCACGGAAATCATCTTGCGCTCGCCGGCCCGTTGTAGGGTAAATGTAACGGGGTTTCCGGTAGCCGCTGCTTCATTGATCATTTTCAAAGTATCTGGATACTGTTTGCGCAATCACCCCGTTAACTTCCATGATTTTGTCGTCAGCCTTGAGCCCTGCCGAATCTGCCGGTGATGAGGGGACTACAAAGGATATCTGCGGCTCGCTGCCGAGGTTGAGTTTTGATTGCGCCACTTCGCGCCACTCAGGTTGAAGTTGCTGATTTGACCAGAATTGGACGCCAAGATAAGTGGCAGTGTGATCCAGCTTCTTACAATAATAGATTCCTTTGGTTAAAACTCTGAAAGAGACTGATTCAAGCCTATCCGAATCACGCCGCCATTTTTTTATTTCTTCTGCCCACGCTTCTTTTTGCGCTTCCGAAATCTCCGTGCGCTCTTTTGGGTTATGCGTTTGAGTCGCACAAGCAGTTAATAGCAACAAAACAGCCAGTAATAAAATTTTCATGATCATCCACTCCCTGTTTTTCGTTAAGAAAATCCTTTGGTCTCAGAAGTCTTAGAACAAGCCGATTATTCAAATAAAACTTATTGTGAAACCAATATGATTTTTACGATAACAACCAGAATGAATGATTGATATTGATAGAACTACGTATGGAAATTGTCCGGGAAACCGGTATTTCCCGGACAATTAGAAGTAATGCGGAGCTAAAACACCGGCGACAACAACAAATCCCTGGCACGCAATGGCTGCGCTCCACGCCCGGATTGCAACAAAGAACTACTGTCACTGACCTCGCACATGTCGCGATTTAACACATTGGAATCGAATGATTCTATGGCCAGATTGGTCATCATTGCATTCAAGTTCAATTGTGGCGTGACAGTGCTGATCGTTCCACTGACACCATCCGGTGCGGCAGCTTGGATTACGTTCAAGCCGGAGAAGGGTTGGAATTGGAATGGTGAATTACCACCGATAAATAAGGAACTACCGCTTGGAATGAGTGCCGGTGTTTGGATATCAACTTTTCCGCCGCTAGCACCAGAAGCTGCGGTATTCGCTTGAATGAAACCACTATCGAGAATCAAACCATTAGCTGTGATAGCGATATTACCGCCATTGCCTGATTGACCTTTGACGGAAGTTGTAATGGAGGAATCCAGCAGAAAAATCGAACCTTCGCCTTGAATTGTGATAGCACCTCCGTTCCCATCTGTTGCTTCCGTTGTAATTTGGGATGGATCGAGAAATAGCTGATCTGCAAAATGAATATTAATATTACCGGCATCCACATTCCCATTGGAATCAGCGGCAATCCGACTGTCCGTTAGAAATAGATTGGCTGTGTCAATGTTGATAGCAGTCGGCGTTAAAGAAGCAAGTTGAGTTTCAGCAACTATCGCATCGTTCTTAATGCTGATTTGTGCTCCATTATTGAAGCTAATAACATTTTTTGAATTTATGTTGATATTTCCGGTTTGTCCGCTTGATTCGGAGCCTGCGCCGCTAAAAACTCCAGTAAGATTCTTTGAGGATAGATCAATGAAAGTATTTCCATTGCCTTGGGCCGTCAGGATGTTAGCTGTAACCGTAATATCACCCGCATAGCCAGAACCAAAGGTACTTGAGCTAATGAATCCATTCTCATGTAGCTGCAAAGAATCTACATTGATATTCACTTGCCCAGCGTTTCCAGTTCCATATGTTTCACCGATGATAAACGAATTGCTAATGTCTAGATACTCAGTATTGACCGATACTATTCCACCATGTCCCGTTGCGGTTATGTCTCTGCTATTCCCTGATCCTGATGAGATCTCTCCATCATTTGACATTATCAGGATGTCGGCTGTTATCTCTACATTCCCGGCATTACCTCGACTCATTGTCTTGCTTGAAATAAATCCATCATTTATTTCAAGCATGTTAGCGTCCAATATCACATCTCCGCCATCACCCTTTGCCTTTCCAAGCGTCTCAGATGTAACCTTGCCATTGTTACTAAGCTTTATGGAATCAGCGATAACAACTACACTTCCCGCACCGCCTTCGCCGAATGTTCCACTACTAATACTTCCATCATCCAACTCCAGTTTCTGAGCATTGACTATTACGTTACCTCCATTGCCTTTCGTACCATTGAGTTCGAAATTCAAGCTGGCATCAGATGAAATTCCTCCCTTACTATCAAGTTTTAGAGAATTAGCGGTAACTTCCACACTACCGGCATCGCCATCATTATGAGAGTCAGTGCTAATATGACCTTCATTAGTAATCCTCAAGGAATCTGCCACTACAGTCACTTTACCCGCATTACCCTTGCTAGAAGTATCGCTTGAAATATGAGCGTTGCTAATTTCTATCAGCTCAGCGTTTACTATTACTGTACCGGCATTGCCTGTTCCATTGCCCTGGGAATTTGCGGTTATACCTCCATCATTGATTTTTATAGAATCCGCATTCACAACCACACTACCGCCATCTCCCATACCCAGTGTGTTGACTCTAATGTTTGCATGGTCAATTTCCAATTGACCGGCATTGATTATAACTTCGCCACCACTGCCTGTTGCCTTCTCGCCGGAGGCTGACATAATTGCTCCATTATTGCTTAACTTCAGAAAATCTGTAGTTATATTGACCTTACCCGATTTGTACTCACTTGCAGTTAGGCTACTGATATTCCCATCATCAATTTCAAGTCGTTCGGCTTTGATCGATAAAGTTCCCAAATTAGCTTTCCCATTTTCGATAGAAGACACAGAGATGTTACTTTTATCTTTCAATATCAATGAATCAGCCGTCACATCGATGCTTATTCCATCTATATTGCCTGCTGAATTACTCTGAATAGCAGCAGAGTGATCAAGTTCTAATTCTCGAGCGTTAATTGTTAGAGTGCCGCCACTGCCTTTTGAATCTTTTAACGAAAAAGATGAAATGCCCCCAGTATTAGTCATCGCAATCGAATCTGCGTTTACCAATACATCACCAGCTTTCATATCGCTACTTGTTCCGGTATTAATGAAACCATGATCTATCTTAAGAAGATTGGTATTAACAGTAACGGTTCCGCCACTGCCAGTTGCATTCTCAAATGAAAATGAGACAATACTTCCTCCGTTATTTAGAGTTATAGAATTAGCGCTCACATTCACATTTTTCGCGTCTCCTCCGCTTGCGTTAGCTGCAATAAATGCATTGCTATCAAGCTCTAATTCTCCGGTGTTAATTGTCACTACACCGGTTTGTCCTTGTGTATTCTTAGTATTAAGCGATGAAATAAAACCTCCACTCATTTGTATTTTAGTATCTGCATTAACCAAAACATTTCCCGCGCCCCCTGCAGCACTAGCTATCGTCGCTATGAAAGTTTTCTCTGCATACAATGAATGT
The DNA here is from genome assembly GCF_900106555.1 of Nitrosomonas oligotropha. GTDB lineage: Bacteria > Pseudomonadota > Gammaproteobacteria > Burkholderiales > Nitrosomonadaceae > Nitrosomonas > Nitrosomonas oligotropha_A. The sequence continues at coordinate 5,073 of NZ_FNOE01000032.1, forward strand.
AAATGCACATCAATACCTTGGTTTGTTGGAATTGTGGCTTCGCCATAATTATTACTAACTAAGAGGCTGCCTGTAGCTGATACCTCACCCGATCGGATCAATAAATTTCCTGATCCGCTCCCCGAAGGCAATAAATAAGCATTTTGTAAAGTTAAATTGCCTGAGGTAGCTTGCCCCGGAAGGGCATTTAGCTTGATACCAGTATCTTCTTTTCCAGTAGCAACAATCTGTAGATTAAGACCCGCTTGAGCAATATCTGCATTTGAAATGCTTGCATTAATAATAGCAATCTGATTTGCAACAAAAACCACTTCAGATCCAGGCTTGAAGTTGAGATTGATTCTTGCCGTTTCTGCACCACTCAAATTAAGGTTACCCACTTCATTACCCAAAAACCCAAATGAATCCGGGTTAGCGGAAGATAGCGAGCTGGTGTTCGTTTCATTGGCAGGATATTGACTGCCATCACTAAAATTTAAACTACTGGCAGTACTCACATAAAAAGAACTGGGCACATCAACAGATGCACCTGAATTGAAAGTGATTCCCGCAGGATTAATGAAGAAAAAGCTGGGTGCACTGCCAACATTGGTCATTTTAAGCTGACCATCAATAATGGATTCTGCTCCACCCGTGACACGGCTGATTACATTGGCCAAATCGGGTGTGTTCAAGTTAAACCATGCGGCATCGGCTGTCCCAATACTAAAATTCGAGAAGCTGTAGAACAAATTATGGCCGGATAATTTGCCGTTAATTTCCGACAGGGTGTAAAGATGGTTTGAGCCGGGTGCGTTGATATTGAGCGCATCGGCTCCTGGCAATGTACCGTCTGTTTGAATGTGAGTATTGACTGCTGCTGCGTTGCCGGCAAGCAACAGTATGGCAGCGATGCCAACAGCAAATTCGTTGATCCGGGGAAAGCATCGATAATTCTTCATAACCAATTTCCAACCAAAATAAATGGGGACCAGAAAGAAGGATGGCGCAAGTGATCTGTCTTTAACAATTCCAATTGCGCTTGCCGGAGTGCCTCCGCCTTACTCTTATGTTGCATCAAGTTTTTATAGAAACTGATCATCAATTGTGAAGCCGCCTCATCGGAAATCGGCCATAGCGAACCAAGCGCGCTTTGCGCATCCGCTTTGAGCGCTGCGCCGGTAAAACCCAGCGGAGCGCGATCGTCGCCTTCGGCCGTTTCGCAAGCGCTGAATGTCAGCAGCTGGATCCCTTTTGTAGCATCCTTGCCTCTCTTCAAGAAACTTTTAAGATCATCCAGCTTTAGAATGTCGTCGTAGGCCATTAAAAAACTTTTATCTGCATCGGACGAGAAAAAGCCGTGCGATGCGATATGAACGATGTCGAATGATTGGGTAGAAACTTGTTGATAAAAATTGGCTACGGTAAATTGCTCGTTTAGTAGAAGTGTGCTTTTCAGTGCTTCTTTAAGGCTGACCAGCTCTGTTTCCACACCCGGCAAGCTCAGCTTACTCTGAATATCTTGTAACCCGCTCACAGGGCTATGAGTTTCACGGGTGATCGCGGGATTTCGAAGATGATGATTGAATAGGCTGCGTGAAACTATCTGTTGGTCGCGATATTGTGAATCAGCCAACAGCAACTTATTGATCGTTGATTCCGATATTTTCTCAACAGCGGGACCTGGTTTACTAATTCCGGCAAGTAAAGTTTGGTAACTGTGTAATGGACGGCTATTTCTGTTTCCTAACAAACTCATCCCGGGTGACACGGAAACTGCGTACTTCTCAATCAAATGCACTCTGCCATCATATAGAGCAGCAAAAGGTACCAATCTCATCATGCCATCAGGTACGATCACAAGCGTTTTGATGGATTCTTTTTCCAAGTCACGCTCTATGGGTGCAATCATCCATCGATAGATATTTTCAGCCGGTTGCTGATAAGCATCCGAATCACCCATATCTCCTGGAGAGATCGTCCATTTGCGCAATTGACCGGACAGACTATTAATTGCATCACGAAGTTGTTCTCTTGAAACAGAAACGGAAAACTGGCGTATCGTTTTACCGATACCAACCAGCAATTCCAACCGATCTTCCAAAATAATCGGATACAGGATAGCCGCTTGCATATCCATGTCATCCAGCTCACTGCGTTGCATTCCTTCGATCAAACAACGCCCGCCCAAGAAATCTTCCAATTCGGATTGTTTGATTAACTCGATAGTTTGGCGCGCCAGTAATAACGTTTGTTGCTTGGCTTCGCCATTTTGATGCCCGGCTTTTTTTAACAATTGATGGGTATAGCCTAAATATATCGGCTCCAAGGTTTTACGGAAAGACGATTTGCCATCTTCGTATGACACTGGAATATCCCTGCGTATGGCCTGAACGTAATCAACAGCTTTTCCGAAAGCGATCAAAGCTTCATTGTCACGCTTTTGCTGCTGGTAGATTCTGCCCTTGCGCCACTCAATCTGGATCATTAAATCATCCACATCCATTCGATCTGTCAGCGAAGCAGCCAGTTCGCTTAACGCCAGCGCTTGTTCACTTTTGCCTTGCGACTCATAAAACTCGGCAAGGCTATCGAGTGCTTCGATGCGCAACGATTTATCTGTATTGACGGTGCTATCAGCGTGTGCGCTTTCCAACGCATGCTGTATGAGTTCGGTATGTGACGGTAGCGCATACGATTTTACGATTGACGCCAAATTCAAATAATATCGAATCCGCTCATCAGCAGAATCAACAGCAGCAATTTCAGAGAGAATTGTTGTAAAGCCGGGCAGACTGACGTTTTCTGGTTGAACACGCATCTGATTTAATTTAATCCTTAATGCCAAGATTGGATCGTTCTCGACAAGCTCGGCAGCAAGCCGAAAGAATTGCGGCGGCTTGGTTTGATCCTGCATCTTCAAGTAAAGCACACCCAGACTGTTGGCATAACCTGCTTTGCGTTGTTTCTCTTCGGTCAGCTCGTATGCTTTAAGTAAAGATTCTTCTGCCTCGCTGTAGCGTTGCATGATCAATAAGGTATTGCCTTTGATTCCATAGGCGAGAGATTGCTGTTCTTGGGTTATTCTGTTTCCTAAAACACTCTCAGCCTCTCGTAGCGCCAAATAATATTGCCCCTTACCCAGATAATCGTTGGCTTTTTGCAATAAATCATCGGTGGGTGTTTTAGCAAGCGTACCGTTAGAAAAACAAGCGATTAGGAGTGCAGCAAGCAGGAGAACGGTCATACGGTAGTGCATTTTTATATGTTCCTTTAGAAAGCATCAAGCCGTGCCTGAAAATGAATGCCTTGGTCCTGTAAATCCCCGTGCTGCCGTGGAGATTGGCTTTCTAGCCGATGTGCCCAGAAAAACTCGCTGTTAAAACGATACATTCGAAATTGAAATCCAATTCCGGCGGAGTAAATATGCCGCATCGTTTGCTGGATCGGTGTCGAATCATTGTTGTTCCAGGCCGCTCCAAAATCAAAGAATGGCACTAAATCAAAGCGGTATTTCGTTTGACTATCCCCGACCAAATGGATATGTAATTCTGTGCTGGCTGCATAGCCATTGTCTCGAACCAATTGATTCTCACGATAGCCGCGCACAGTGTTGCGACCGCCCACGGCCATACGCTCTAAGGGCAGAAGCGGATCATCACTGACTTGTACGGCCCCCTTAAACACGAAATCGCTTTTAATTTGCGGCACATTCCATACCCCTCGGCTTTGCCCTAACCATGCAAAATATTCACTGTCAGGATTCAGATGGTTTTTCTGAATAGTCGAACCGAGCGCATCAATACCAATACTAAAAGTGGAACGCAATGCCCAAGCAAATTTTTCCCAACGCTCTATATATTCCTGGTTGATACGAACCGCCGAGATTTGGCTTTTTCCATTGGGCAATCCCGGAATAAAAGAAAAAGAGTGTCCCAGCAAACTAGTCTCATTGTCTTTGATGCTAATCCCTGCACCAAACGAGAGCCGTCTCTGAAAATTATCAATCAGCAATTGATTAATCCCGCCTTCCACTGTGAGGGAGTTACTTTTAATATTGATATTGACTAATGACTCTTCAATAATTGAGACATTCGAATTGCTAGCCGAGAAATAGGCTCGTGTACCGTAATCGCCAATCGGTACCAGCCAATTGCCTGAATACTGATAGGCGTCACCCCCAGATGGGGCACTGGTTAGAAAAGTGAAATCGATGAAGTCGCCCTGCTTTGTCAGGTTTCGTATCCAAGCATTTGCACCGAGCGCAATACCCCCGACTGAGGGTGCTCGATAGTTATCCGATATCGCAGATAGCTGATAAGGCTGTGAGCGCGTAGCTGCCAGATCCAAAATACTGACACCACGATCAGCGCCAGGTAACAACCGGCCATTCAAGCGCTCAAACAGAGGATCTGTCAGTAACAAGCGAAACCGGTCTTGTAGCACATTCATGTTTAACGGGGAGTTTTTATCCGGAATCAAGCGATTCTCAATATAGCTTCGGCGCAACCAACCCTCCCCGTCTATGCGCATCTCTCCGACCTTCCCTTCCACAATTCTTATCCGTAGCGTTTTTCCTTCGATCGGACTCGGTGGGAAAGTTGCTCCTGAAGTAATATAGCCTTTATTGATGTAGTAGTAAGTAATGGAGCGGCGCAATTCCTCAAGCTCATCAACACCGACAAGCCTATGTAAGTATGGCTTCGCTAACGCATTGAGCTCTTTAATTGAAAAAACAGTATTGCCTTCAAACAAGACGCTGTCTAATTCTATAGCTCCTAGTATCTGATTTCTTTGTTCTTGAGCAGATGGTTTGCTCTCAAGCTTTTCTGGAATTGTAATTCCAGATGTTGCTGGTATTGATTCCAATGAAAGTGGATTTTCACTTGGGCGAAGACTCGACGCAGGGTTGATGAGATTTTGACCACTTGCTGTAGATGCAAAAAGTACCCAGCAGATAGCCATTTGAAGGCGTAGGCTTTTCATTTCTTTTCTTGTTAATAGCAGCGGATGTTGTTCTTAAGCGTTATTTATTTTGCTTGAAGTACCGAGACTAATTCCCCCGAAAGAGCAGCTTTCCATAATTCTTCAGCCGAGAAAACTCCTTCTTGAGATAATCTTGCGAGCTCTGAAAGCGCAAACAATCGCCATTCTCCCGGACCTTCTTTAAGAATCCACAGCGCCCGAGCCAATTGCGATGATGGGGATATTAAATCACTTTCATTTATTCCTTGAGGAACAGGAATTGTAGATGCAGTCTTGATGTTCCAGCTTATATCCTTATTTTGCAATCGAATGAGATTTTCTGATTGATTTCCAGAAATTGGCAATACTAAATAGGACCAACTCTCACTTCGTATTTCTTTAACTTTTTCTGCCGAAGTAGAAATTACTGTAGCCGGACCGCCTTTCCAAAGCAAAGCAATTCGATCATAGTCAGCGGGAAGATATTGTAAACCAGAAGGTAATAAGGGGTCTTCCGTAATAACTAAATTCTGAGCTGATCCACGGACTTTATTAAAATAGGGTATGGATTTTCTCTGTCTTTCCAGCGCTTTCCATATTCCAATCGCTATTTGTACTTTTCCCGAAATACTGTTTTGATTTTTGTGAATATCATTGATTGTTTGCTCATGAAGTGATATTCCGTTGGTATTTTGTGTAAAAACTCGCTTTTCACCTTTAGCCAGAGACACCAATACTTCTGCATTCCCTGTAATCTCGATCCGATCCCCTTCGTAGAGCCATTGATACACGAATGCAACAACCCGTTCTTGAGGTTCGCAAGCTGCACGTAACACATACGCGCTACTGCCATTGTTTTTGTTGACAATATCACTAATTTTTCCAACAACCTGACAACTACTACCCGCCACTGCTGTAGAAAATAGCAGCAAGAAAATACTAATACACCAATGATAAGAATTCATTTATCTTCCCTTCTATTATCCATTGATTAGATAAGTATCAGGATTTCTAATGAAAAAAACTTTTCACCCGATTCAATAGAAATCCAAAGAAGGCCTCAGCCATGTTATAAAAAGCCGCTGAGGCTAGTTTGGCCGCAACGGCAAATCCTTGCAACCCCAAAGCAAATGCTGGAAGTAACAGATCAGTCGCAATGCCTTGTTTCAGCTGATCTAGCAAATATACCACTTCAAGTATATAAGCAACGTAAATTCCCAATATAAAAACAAAAACTACAAATAGTGAGCGGAGCCAATAAAATACTTGCCAATGACATTGCCAAAGTATTTTCAGCCCTGATTTTCTGCGCCTAATCAATAGATTCCAACGAATTTGCCGCACAATCGGACCACTTAAGAATATTAGGCACCAGGCAATGAACATTGGCCCCATCGCTATGCCTATACCTTTGAGCTTTTCTATGAGCATCGTTAATGGTGGAGATTGCCTCAAAGGCTTAAATTCCAGAAGAGCGCGGGTAGCATTTAAAATGAGTTCACTACCGGACATTGAGCCGATTGGTGTTTGCATCTGATCCATCGCCTGTGCTCGACTGGAACCAAGCACTATAATCTTTCCCCTGTAATATTCTTCATTTGTTATAAAGCATCCCGGGCTTGTTGAAGAACCATCGATATGTTGGTGCAAGCAATCATGGCTTATCAATTTACTCGCTTCATAGTATTCGTAGTTGTAGATATGATTCCAACTCACAGACTCTCGTTCATGAACATCAGCAAGCGCGCCCAAGCTCGGTAATGAGTAAAAAAAATGAATAATGGCCGGAATTTGATTTGTATCGAGTGGATCGAACAATGGTAAATCAAAGCTTATTTCATTCACTAAAGAATCAGATGAGATTTCCAGTTTACTGCAGCTTTGAAGTGCATTAGTTGCGACAGTCTTGGATGTTTCTACAGAATCATAATAGTGCTGTTCCACTAAAGGATTTTTTATAAGCAATGCTGCCAGATATGGGATTGTCGGTATCCAGCGTTGACCCTCCGCAGTGACAAAACATGAAGCCGTTGGATAAGCACGAATAACTCCATGATCCGCATAAGTTGCCACTGATGCAAGCCGCAAACGTCCTCGAGTATGACTGGGAACAATATCAAATCGCGTATCACCATCAATGGTCAGTCCATTGATTGAATCACTCGGTCTAGCATAAACGGGGGCAATGATCCAAGTATCAGAATGATCCGAACCGACCGCGAGTTCTCGCGCAAGCGCTTCGCGATCAAGTGGTTCATTTTTATCTGGTGAACTCACGTCAATAATTACTAATGCAGCTTGGGATTCTTTTGCAACTCGGACAAAATCAATTATTAAACTGGTTGGAACGGGTTTGCTAGTCCGGCATTCAGGATCCCAATCAGTATTGTCATCAAGAAATTGTTTACAAGCTTCTTTATCGACATCGACAAACACATATTTATAAGGCATTGATATAGATGCTGTATCTGAATATAGCCGCATGCTTCTATCAATTCCAAACTGCTCCAGATGCTTTATTGGTCTAAAATCAATCGTATGCAATATAACCAAAATTACAGCAACAGTTGATGCGAACATCCATGCCGTTAAGGACGTAACAACAGCTTTTCCCCACCATGTATGACGATAATTCGTTTCTTTTTTTGCTTCAGATCTTACCTTCATTGAGTCATTTCAGTTGTATGCATCAAAATAACTATAAAAGCACTAATATTGGGTTGAAAGAAGTTTTTCTGACTATTTACTCAGATCTATCTCATAGAGTTAAATATTTGCACTAAACTCATCGTGTCGCAATAGTTTCTGATAAAAAGCTAAACGCTTAGGATGAATTTTCCCTTGTTGTACTGCCAATAACACAGCACAACCGGGTTCCCGGGTATGGTGGCAATCATTGAATTTGCATCGCCCGATATAAGGATGAAACTCCATGAAGCCCCACGCCAGGTTTTCTGCTTTGATATGATTCAGACCGAATTCCTGGAAACCGGGTGAATCGATGATAGCGCTGTCGCCATCGAGATGATAAAGATGCGAATGGGTGGTGGTGTGGGTGCCGGAATCGAGCGCTAATGAGATTTCCGCAGTAGCGCGCCTGGCTTCAGGTATCAATGCATTGAGCAATGTGGATTTGCCCATGCCGGATTGCCCGGCCAAAACACTGAGGTGGCCTGACAAATAAGGCCGAAGCGCCGAAATATCCTGTGTAGCGCTTAATTGCAATACGGCATAGCCAAGATTTTGATACAGCGAGAGCGCTTCCATCGCCGTTTGGGTCGGTTCGATCAGGTCAGCTTTATTCAGTACTATCAATACTTTGATATTCTCACTTTCTGCCGCAACCAGACAGCGGTTGATCAGCTCCTCGCTGAAACTGGGAGTGGCCGCGACTACAATGATGATTTGCGTGACGTTGGCGGCGATGATTTTTTCCTTAAACGCGTCGCTCCGGTAAAGCAATGAAGTGCGTTGCTGTACCGTTTCAATCACACCTTGACCAACGGTAGTCAACTGATATTCCACAAGGTCGCCGCAAGCAATCCCACCTTTTTTGCCGCGCATGACACAAGAGATGGTTTCTCCAGTTGCTGTTTCAACCGAATAGTGTCTGCCGAATGCAGCAACCACTTGTCCAGTCAAACACTTCGTTTGTGGCTTGTTTTTTCCGGAGCGAGCGCTCAAATTGAGAACAACTTATCGATTTTCGCCGCACAGATAAAATCATTCTCGGATAAGCCGCCGATCGCATGCGTGGTATACGTGACCACGCATTGATTGTAGCCCACCAGCATATCGGGGTGATGATCTTCGCGATGCGAAATCCATGCTACCGCATTCACAAACGCCATGGTCTGGTAGTAATTCTTGAACGCGTAGGCTTTGCTGATCTGTTTGTCTTGCAACTGCCATCCTTCAATTTGCTGCAAAAAAGCCGAAACTTCCGCGCCCGACAGCGGCGGTACGCCGCCTTCACACGGTTTGCATTGCTTGGAAGTTAAGTCGCATACGTTATTACTCATGCTTGCCCCTGACTTTGTAAGTGCGCCACGCGAATAGCCGCAGGTGGATGTGAATCATAAAATGCGGAATGCAGCGGATCCGGCGTGAGTGTTGCGGCATTGTCCTGATACAGTTTGACCAGTGCGTGAATCAGATCATCTGCCGAAGCATTTTGCGCGGCATAAGCATCCGCTTCAAACTCGTGTTTACGGGAGTAAATGCTCGATATTGGATGCAGCAGGAAAGTAAACACCGGCATCACCAGGAAAAACAGCAACAAAGCCATCGCCGTTGACGGCACGGCTGCAACCGTTACACCCAGTCCCTCATAAAACCAGCTTTGCCCCATCAGAAAACCGAGCAACCAAAGAAATGCCAGACTCATCGCGAACGAAATTACAATGCGTTTGATCACGTGACGGTGTTTGAAATGCCCCAATTCGTGCGCTAATACCGCTTCAATCTCGCTTGGGTTCAGACGCGCCAGCAAAGTATCGAAAAAGACAATGCGCTTGGTTTTACCGAAACCGGTGAAATACGCGTTGCCGTGATTGCTGCGGCGCGAACCGTCCATAACGAACAAGCCACTGGCTTTGAAACCGCATTTGCTCATCAATTGCTCGATGCGCGTTTTCAGCGTCGCATCTTCCAGCGGGGTAAATTTGTTAAACAACGGCGCAATCCACGTTGGAAAAATTGCCAAAACGAACAAATTAAAAGCGATCCAGGCAAACCATGCATACAGCCACCAGCTTTCGCCCATTTTCTCCATCAACCACAGTACGCAAAATAACAAAGGTGCGCCTAGCAATAAACCCAATACGGATTGTTTAATCAGATCGGTAAAAAACATTGCTGGCGTCATTTTATTGAAACCATATTGTTCTTCAATCACAAAAGTGCGGTAGTAATTCAACGGAATGTCAGCGGCGCTCATAATGAAGAATGTGCTGATAATCAATGCCATGCCATGCAAAATGGGATCGCTTAACCAACCTGCCCAGAATTCACTCAAGGCATTCAAGCCGCCGCCCAAGGTAATTACCAGCAACAGCGCAACATGCAGCAGTATGCCCGGATAACCCGCGCGCGTCTTAGCGCAGGTGTAATCGGCAGCCTTCTGGTGATCGCTTAAACTGATCTGACTGGCAAATTCTTCCGGCACCTTGTCCCTATGCGTGCGTACATGACCGATATGTCTTGCCGCCAGCCAGATTTGAGTCAACGTTGTCAGTAATAATGCGAAAATAAAAACCAAAGTAAATGTTTGCATAGTAGTTTGTTTTAAGCGCTAAAGTTTGAATTCATTCAATATTCAATGATCACTGCCAAATAACCCGGGCATTCCCTGTCTGTTTAAAAGTGACGGACTGATGGCGATATGACACAATTAAACGCATTGCATTCAAAAAAATCAAAACAATTATGGCACAAGATAACAATAACCTCATCTGGGTCGATATGGAAATGACCGGACTCAATCCGGATACCGATCGTATCATTGAAGTCGCTCTGGTGATTACCGATTCACAACTTAATACTATCGCCGAAGGCCCGGTTCTGGTCGTGCACCAGCCGGATGAAGTGCTGAACGGCATGGATAAGTGGAATCAATCGACACATTCCAAATCCGGCCTGATTGGCAAGGTCAAAGCGTCGCACCTCAACGAAGCGGAAGTGGAAGCACAACTGATCGAATTCCTGAAACTGCATGTGCCCACCGGTGCATCACCGATGTGCGGCAACTCGATCTGCCAGGACCGGCGCTTCATGGTGCGCTCAATGCCACAATTGGAAGCTTATTTTCATTACCGTAACCTGGATGTCAGCACGCTCAAAGAACTCGCCAAACGCTGGAAACCGCAGATTGCGTCAGGCTTTTCCAAAGACAGCAAGCACGAAGCTTTGTCCGATATTTATGATTCCATCAACGAATTGAAATATTACCGCGAGCATTTTATCGTTACCTGACTTCACGCTCTCCGCGGCATCACATAGCATAATATTGAAATGGTTTTCCGAACTTTACGGGGAGAACCGTTTCTAAAAAACCGAAAGAAAATTTTGCTCTTTCATTCATTGATTATCTCATTTAGGAGAAACAAGATGCGCCACAAAAGAAATTTGGTTTCTATCGCCGTTGCAGCTGTTTTTTTACTCGCAGGCAATGCAACCACGGTATTGGCCGCTGATGCAACGCAAAGCAGCAGTCACCAACATCAAAGCGGACAAGCCGCAGGTCATAGTCATGGCGATGCAAAGTCCGGTGATAAGCACGGCCATCAGTGTGAACATATGGGGCCAGTGGATACGAACAAAGATGGCAAAATCAGTAAGGAAGAGTTTATGAAACACCATGAAGCCATGTTTGACAAAAAGGATGCCAACAAAGACGGAGTTATCGATCAATCGGAAATGCACCGCATGATGGATCATATGCATAAACATGGAAGTACGGAGCAATCCAAAGACAGTGCACATAGTCATTAAGCCGGAAACAAACAACGCTTAGAAGCTTAACAATATTCCTCAGCGCTTCACCCTGACAGCCGCTCAAATTTTCAGCAATTCAATGCGACTGTCAGCGTTTCAATGGATTCAACTGACTTAATGTCTTAAACCGCCAGGTACTTTCGCGGGCGCTCTTTTTTCCAGCGGTTGCGGATCCAAGACCGCCACGGTCAAGCTATCGTCATTAAAATACTTTTTCGCCACATCGCGTACTTGTGCGGCAGTAACGGCTTTCAGCTTTTCCAGGATGATATCGATATCGCGGTAGGACAATCCGGTGCTTTCCAGCCTCCCCAGTTGCATGGCTTGGGAAAAGGTAGAATCACGCTGATACACATGACCGGCGACAACCTGTGCCTTTACGCGCGCCAATTCATCTTCAGTGACACCATCTTTGGTGATTTTCTCGATTTCTTTGCGCAAGGCCTGTTCCAGCTCAGCAACCGTTTTACCGGCACGCGGCACCGCGCTCAGAAAGAAAATACTTGGACCGCGCGCCATCGCGCTGTAGCCCGCGTTGGCCGAATTGGCAATCTGGCTTTCACGTACCAAACTTTTATTCAGCCTGGCCGATGCATGGCCGTCCAGCACACCTTCCAGTATTTCCAGCGCATACGGCTCCCAATCTTCCATGACGTTTCTAATCGTGGGCGCGTGATACCCCATCATTAGATAAGGAAGCTCCGCCGGCGCTTTGACGATGATGCGCTTAGTGCCTGTTTGCGGCGGCTCGATTTGGGGTTTGCGGGCATTGAGCGGTAATAAGGGATGCTTAGGGATAGTGCCATAGTTTTTTTGCGCCAGCCGGAACACTTCATTGGCATCGACATCACCGACTACAATCAATATCGCATTATTAGGCGCATACCAGCGGTCATACCATTCGCGCGCATCTTCCACGCGCATATTCTCCAGATCGTTCATCCAGCCGATAATCGGGTTTTTGTACGGATGCGCTTGATACGCAACCGACATCATTTTTTCATATAGCAGTGAACGAGCCTGGTCTTCCGTACGCAACCGGCGCTCTTCCATCACCACTTTAATTTCTTTGGAAAACTCCTCTTCGGTCAGAATCAAATTGCGCATCCGGTCCGCTTCCAGCTCCATCGCCATAGGCAAGTGATTCTTATGCAATTGCTGGTAATAGGCAGTGTAATCGTAACTGGTAAAGGCATTCTCCCGTCCGCCCGCAGCGGCAATCTTCTTTGAGAAATCGCCATTTGGAACTTTCTCCGTCCCTTTGAACATCATATGCTCCAGCACATGCGCCACACCGGTGACACCATTTACTTCGTCGATACTGCCCGCTTTGTACCAGACCTGCGTCACCACCACCGGTGAGCGATGATCTTGCTTAACAATCAATCTCAGGCCATTATCGAGTAAAAATTCATGCGGATTGGCAACCGCTGCGGATGAAATCAGCAGAATCGCGATGAATAACCCGGAAAAAGAAAAAAAGCGATGTACAGTAAAACAATAGTCAGGTTTCATTTTTACCAACCAAAATGTGAGTAAACAGAATAAAATAGGCTTTGAGAATTTCCAATGTCTATCAGTAGAAGAGCCTACCAGAATGTTTAGTTTTTTTAAATCCAAAAAAAATCCCGCAGATTCCACTGAAACACCGGTTTCTCCCGATGTTGAATCCGAATCCAAGCCGGAGGAATCAATTAGCTTCGCCGCCAAACTCAAGCAAGGTTTGGCGCGCACCCGGCAAAATTTAGGTAAACAGCTATCGGGCTTATTCGGCGGCGGCAAAATCGATGAGGCGCTTTACGAGGAACTGGAAACTATTTTATTAACCTCCGATATTGGTGTCAGCGCAACGCAGCAATTGCTTGAGAATCTGCGCAAACAAGTCAAGCGCGATGTCCTGACGGACTCGGCGCAACTCAAGGAAGCACTGAAGGAATCGCTGATTGCCATGCTGGAACCGCTGGCGCAGCCGCTGGATACTACCACACATAAACCTTTCGTCATCATGATCACAGGCGTCAACGGCGTAGGTAAAACCACGTCGATTGGCAAACTGGCCAAATATTTCCAGACTGAGGGAAAATCGGTATTGCTGGCTGCTGGGGATACTTTCCGCGCGGCTGCGCGCGAGCAATTGATCGCTTGGGGGGAACGCAACAATGTCACCGTGATTGCGCCGGACAGCGATCCGGATAAAAAAGGCGATCCAGCGGCGGTGATTTTTGACGCGGTCAATTCAGCTAAAGCGCGCGGCATCGATATCGTGCTGGCGGATACTGCCGGAAGGTTAACCACGCAACTGCATTTGATGGAGGAGATCAAAAAAGTCAAACGCGTTGTCGCCAAAGCGATGCCGAATGCGCCGCACGAAGTATTGCTGGTGCTCGACGCCAATACCGGACAAAACGCCATCACGCAAGTCAAGGCGTTTGACGAAGCACTGGGTGTCACCGGTCTGATCCTGACCAAACTGGATGGCACTGCCAAAGGTGGTGTAGTCGCGGCAATTGCCGGGCAGTACCCGGAAAATCCACCGGCATTACGTTTTATCGGCGTCGGCGAAGGTGTGGATGATTTAAGGCCGTTTGACGCACGGCAGTTTGTTGATGCATTGTTTGATTAAACACTACGGATAGCATAAGGCATAGGCCGATGATCACTTTCAAAAATGTCTCCAAACGTTATCCCGATGGGTATGTAGCGCTGAATAACGTTGACCTCACGGTTGAATCCGGTGAAATGGTATTCCTGACCGGCCACTCGGGCGCGGGGAAAAGCACGTTATTAAAACTTATCGCCGCCATCGAACGGCCAACATCCGGCACCATCACGATTAGCGGGCAGAATATCGCCCAGCTTAAACCGGCCGCCATCCCCTATATGCGCCGCAAAATCGGTTTCATTTTTCAGGATCATAAGCTGCTGTTTGATCGCAGCGTTTTTGATAATGTCCTGCTACCGCTGCAAATCAGCAATTTTGATAACAATACCGTAGCTGCCCGGGTTCGCGCCGCTTTGGATAAGGTGGGTTTGCTAAAAAAGGAAAAATCCATGCCGGTTGCATTATCAGGCGGGGAAAGACAGCGCTTGTGCATCGCCCGCGCCGTGGTCCATCGTCCGGCTATTCTGATTGCCGATGAACCCACTGGCAATCTGGATGTTGAATACGCCCGGGATATCATGACCATGTTCACCTCATTCAACCAAGTGGGCGTCACTGTGCTGATTGCAACGCACGATGCTTCGCTGCTGGAAGACACTCAACACCGCATTTTGTCACTCAAACAAGGGAAACTGGCGGCATGATACGCGCATGGCTGACGCAACACGGGTTTGTGTTCTTTCTTACGCTCAAACGGCTGATTTCAACGCCGGTTACCAGCTTGCTCAGCATCATTGTGATGGGCATTGCCCTCAGCCTCCCGGCTGGCATTTACGTGCTCATGCAAAACCTGCAGGTCATTTCCGGACAAACTGCGGATTCCCCGCAAATAAGTTTGTTTCTTAAGCTTGATATGACACAAGATAGCATTGAGAAAGTGAATCAGCGCTTGGAAGAAAATCCGCAAATCCAGACAATCCAATTTATTCCCAAAGACGTCGCGCTCCAGCAGTTACAACAAAGTGCCGGACTCACGGATATCACCGCCAGCTTGATGCGCAATCCACTTCCGGATGCTTTTGTTATTCACACTCTGGAAAACAGTACCGAAGCATTGGAGCAATTGCGCACGGTCATACAAAGCTGGCCGGAAATCGAACACGTGCAATTTGATTCCGTTTGGATCGAGCGCTTGAATGCCTTACTCGATCTCGCCCGTTTTGCCGTGCTGATGCTGGCAACGCTATTAAGCATTGCGATTATCGCGATCATGTTCAACACCATTCGCCTGCAAATTCTTACCAAGCGCGATGAAATTGAAATATCCAAACTGATCGGCGCTACCGATAGTTTCATCCAGCGTCCTTTTCTCTATTTCGGTGCGATTCAGGGGTTGGCGGGAGGCGCTACCGCATGGCTTATCATGGCACTGGCCATCCGCACGCTCAATGAAGAGCTCGTCGCCCTTGCGCAACTTTATCGTATTGATTTGCAACTACAACACCTTTCCTCAGCTGACAGTATCAGCTTGCTATTTTTTTCCGCTTGGTTAGGCTGGTTAGGCGCCCGCATCTCCGTTGCAAGCCATCTCTGGCAAATCGAACCCAAATAAACCGGGCGTTAAACACGAACTTTTCAAAAATTTGGCACTCTCATTATGGGAGTGCTAGAATGTATTTAATTAAAAACTAAAGAGTAAGCACAATCCATAATCAGGAGATTATTACAATGACGAATGCTCTAACACTGCCCTCAATGGGTGGAAGTATAGAAAGTTATATTCAGTCTGTTAATTCTTTCCCTATTCTTTCGCAAGAGGAAGAAACCAGTCTGGCCCGGCGTTTGTGGAATCAGGGCGATCTCGAGGCTGCGCAACAGCTGATTTTGTCGCACTTGCGTTTCGTAGTCGCAATCGCGCGCGGTTACAAAGGCTATGGCCTTCCGCAAGCCGACTTGATTCAGGAAGGTAATATCGGACTGATGAAAGCCGTTAAACGATTTGACCCTGAACGTGGCGTACGCTTGGTATCGTTTGCCGTTCACTGGATAAAAGCGGAAATTCACGAATTCATCATGCGCAACTGGCGCTTGGTTAAAATAGCCACCACCAAACAGCAACGTAAACTGTTCTTCAACTTGCGCAGTATGAAGCAAGGATTGGACACAATGAACCCGCAAGAAGTGGATGCAATGGCCACGCAACTGGGGGTTAAATCCGAAGAAGTGGTGGAAATGGAAAAGCGTTTCAACGGCTCGGATATTTCGCTGGAACCCATTTCGGATGAAGAAGACGATGCATTCAGCCCGATCAGTTATTTAACCGACGGTGAAGAACCATCCCAGATTCTGGAAAATGAGCAAATCACGCACTTACGCGAAAAAGGTCTGCAACAATCGCTCGCATGTCTGGACGATCGCAGCCGCCATATCATTGAAGCGCGCTGGTTAAGGGAAAAAGATACCGCGACGCTGCATGATCTTGCTGCGGAATTAGGCGTATCTGCAGAACGCGTTCGTCAAATTGAAGCCAAAGCACTGCAAAAAATGCGTGGCGCGTTAGCAACAACGGCATAACGAAAAACCCTCATTTCAAATACCGGTTTGACCTCAACCAGCTCAAACCGGTGTATCATTCCCACCCCAAGGAGAGGTACCGAAGCGGTCATAACGGCGCTGACTCGAAATCAGATGGTCAAGGTAACTTGGCACATGGGTTCGAATCCCATCCTCTCCGCCAGCTTTCCTCCAAACGTTGCCCAGCAACACCAAAAAATCCCTTTAAAATAAACAAAGTTACCCAAATATAGCCAATCATTGGCAATCTTGGGAAAAGCGGGTAACATTCCTAAAAACGGGTAAAAAATCGGGTAAAAAATATACTCGATTTTCGTTACCCGTTTTTTGTATTGTTTAACGATATTTGGGGGTTGCATGAAACTCACCGATTCAATCATTAAAGCAGCAAAGCCAAAGAATAAGCGTTATAACTTACCTGACGGCAAAGGTCTTGTTTTATGGGTACAGCCAGACGGGCAAAAAGTATGGCGTATCCGTTATGACTTTAACGAAAAAGAAAAGATGCTGTCCCTTGGGTTCTATCCTGCTGTATCGCTGGCGGCGGCAAGGCGGGAACATACCCGCTTTAAAGAGCTTTTGGCGCAAGGTATAGACCCATCGGAAAACCGCAAGGAAGAAAAACAGCAGGCAGCCATCGCGGCAGCCAATAGCTTTGAATCGGTAGCGCGGCTTTGGTGGAATCACTGGAAGCATGACAAGACCGAGCGCCATGCAGACTACACGATCCGGCGCATGGAAGCAGATATATTCCCGGTCATTGGTCATAAACCCGTCAATGAAATCACGGTGGCTCAGTTTATAGCGATGGTACGCAAAGTTGAATCGCGCGGCGCACTGGATATTGCCAAGCGTGTATTAACCACGTGCGGGCAGGTTATGCGCTATGCCGTGGCGCACGGGTTGGCGGAACGTAATCCGGCGGCGGACATAAAGCCTTCCGATGTATTGAAGCCTGCCAAAAAAACCAACCACAAGCGATTGAGCGAGAAAGAATTGCCCGAGTTATTGCGTAAGATTGATGGGTATAACGGGCAACCACTTACCCGCCTAGCATTGCAACTTATGGCATTAACGTTTGTTCGCACGGGTGAACTGATCGGCGCGCGATGGGATGAAATCAACCTGGACAAAAAGGAATGGCGCATACCAGCCGAACGCATGAAGATGAGAAGCCCGCATATCGTGCCACTGAGTCAGCAGGCTATAACGTTACTGGAAGAAATCCACAAGCTGGCGGCTGATGATGTGCTGTTATTCCCAAGCGAACGAAGAGACGGCAAATCGATGAGCAATAACACAATTCTATACGCGCTTTACCGGCTGGGGTATCACGGACGCATGACCGGGCACGGCTTCCGGGGTGTGGCGTCAACGATCCTTCACGAACAGCAATTCAATCATGACCATATCGAATTACAGCTTGCGCACACTCAACGCGATGCGGTATCCGCGGCTTATAACCATGCGCTGTATCTTGAACCACGGGCGCACATGATGCAGCAATGGGCGGATTATCTGGATAAGCAAAGAGTCGGGGCGGAAGTGATACCGTTTAAGGCTGCATAAATTTAACAGCACTTGTTCACCAACTACCACTGGTAGCACTAGGTACATTGCAATATTCTGTGACATTTGTGCTTTTTAATGCCGTTTATTCTGGCACTTTCTGGTACTTACTCACCCTAAATTTTCACACTGCAAGCGGCGTGAAATATAGCTCTAAAAGCTTTTAGAAGCTCATGAAAAAACTCATGAAATATATTTTCCCCATAGAAAATAAAATATAGCTTCTCCATTAAATTTTTATATCTACGAATACGCACCCGACAATCATCAAAACTATCAAACCGAAGCACAACATCTATTGGTAATTATGAATGTTTGTTCTCAATATAGAAGCGCCATGTATTTTTATGAATTCCACAACTATCGCAGCTTGGCCAACCAGTGCTATTATTTGTGAACCTCATCTCACCAAATGAGAAAACCCCGCTACGGATTGCAGTCCTTAGCGAGGTCGGTTGCCGAGTTAAGGCCACGGCAGGCACATAGTTGCACTTGTGATCTTGTTTACCTTAACGACGCAACCTTGGGTGGTTGCTTGCGTCACTAAAGTGAAATTGGTTACCTCTATGAAAGTATAGTAAAACTATACTTATTATGTGAATACTACACCAAATGGTGTAAGTTGTAACTATGGTTACCAAGTAATCGCCTTATTGGTGAATTTTTTAATTCAACATAAGGACACGCGATGCAAGAAAAACAAAAAGCATTACCCGCTACAATACCCGCCATCGGCAAGACACGCTGGCCAAAAATCGCCCAATTCTCACCCGTATCAAGAGAAACATTCCGAAAACTATCCAAGGAAGGTAAAGCACCGCAGCCCGAGCGTATGGGCATTCGTTGCACTTTTTACGATAACGCAGAGCTTCACCGATGGCTTGCAGACCCGATTAATTACCGGGTAGGGAAGTAGCAATGCAAACACTCGCGAAAAGACCGCGCCCGGTAGGGACAGCGGCTGGCGCAAACGCACGCCCAAACCATGCCACGCATGACCCATTGACCGAAGTCGCCAGTCGCTTGAAGGGCGTAATCAAACGGCATAACGGCGGCTTGCTGGCATTCTGCCCTTCCCACGATGACCGGAAAGGCCGCAGCCTTGCGGTGAGTCTAGGCCGTGAAGGTCAAGTGTTAATGCACTGCTTTGCCGGTTGTTCCATTCACGAAATCACGGCGGCTATCGATCTGAA
The DNA here is from genome assembly GCF_900106555.1 of Nitrosomonas oligotropha. Lineage (GTDB taxonomy): Bacteria > Pseudomonadota > Gammaproteobacteria > Burkholderiales > Nitrosomonadaceae > Nitrosomonas > Nitrosomonas oligotropha_A. The sequence goes on from NZ_FNOE01000032.1 coordinate 24,450, forward strand.
TCCTTCGGACTTGTTTATCCGCCCGAACTCTAAATATGAACCGCAAACCCGCACTTACTTTAACGATTGGCAAATTATCAACGCACTGCGGCATGACGCGCTTATCGTGCTGATTGCAGCCCGTACCATGCTGACCGGTAAAACCTTGGCGGAATCTGATGTTTCCGCCCTTTCCAGTGCTGTTATCCGTATCCATGAAGCCGCGAATTTTTCGAGAGGTGCAAGCCATGAGTGATTTAGAGCAACAAGCAACCGAATTACTGGAAAGCGTCACCAAAAAGGAAACCGACAAGGAAGCACTCAAGCGGCTGGCGGCTATGTCTATCCTTGACTATAACCGGACAAGGGATGAAGAAGCCAAAAATCTGGGCGTGATTGTATCGGCGCTGGATAGGGCCGTAAATGAATGCCGGAAAAAGACCCGGGAAACAACCGAAGGATTACCAGACGTTGAGCCTTGGCCGCACCCGGCAAACCCGGACGAATTACTTACTAGCATATCGAGTACTGTTTCACGTTTCATCGTGTGCGACAAGGAAACAGCCGATACGGCGGCTTTATGGGTATGTATGACCTGGCTTATGGATGTTGTGCATATCGCCCCGCTGGCAGTGATTACCGCGCCTGAAAAGCGATGCGGCAAGACGCAGTTATTAACGATACTGGGGAATCTGTCATACCGGCCATTGTCAGCCAGCAACATTAGCACGGCGGCATTGTATCGCTGCATTGAGGCATGGAACCCTACTCTGTTGCTGGATGAAACCGACGCCTTCATGAAAGAAAACGAAGAACTGCGATGCGTGATCAATTCCGGGCATAGCCGGGATAATGCCTATGTAATTAGAACCGTAGGCGATGAGCACACCCCCAAGCGATTTAGCACCTGGGGAGCGAAGGCTTTATCCGGCATCGGTCATTTGTCAGATACGTTAATGGATAGATCGATCGTGCTTGAATTGCGGCGCAAACTGGGACATGAGAATGTCGATCGGCTGCGATATGCGGAACCCGGCCTTTTCTTGACGTTATCAAGAAAGCTGGCACGCTTTGCTGATGATTGCCGCGAACAAGTCAGACGGGCAAGGCCAATGCTACCCGATGCATTAAATGACCGCGCCCAAGACAATTGGGAACCACTATTTGCCATTGCGGAATGCGCCAGTAATGGATGGATTGAGAAAGCCACCAAGGCAGCCTTGAAGCTATCCGGCAACGACAAGACGGATAGCATCGGTAATGAACTGCTGGCGGATATTCAGGAAGTATTCGAGACAAAGAACGTTACAAAGATAAGCACAGCAAACTTGATTGCTGCATTGCTTGGAGATGAGGAAAAAAGTTGGGCAACTTATAACCGGGGGAAACCGCTATCGCCGAAGCAGCTTGGCAATAAGTTAAAAGGGTATGACATACGATCAAAAACGATCAGGTTTGGTTTTGAAACTGCAAAAGGTTATGAGCTTGATCAATTTACCGACGCCTTCGATAGGTACCTTTCCTATACACTCCCCCTTCTATCCGTAACATTGTCACAAACCAATAGCGGCAACGGTTTGAGCGATTCTGACAATGAATCCGTTACGGTAACAGATCCTTCCAAACGTAACAACGCAACACATAGCGCAAAGATCGTAAGGATATAAAAGCTTGTGGCGTGTTACGGATAGAAGAGGAACGTTACTGGTACAAAAAACGATCCGGAACGCTGAAACCAGCATCAGATAAGGAATGTTACATTGTTACGGATAGAACGCCCCCCTATGAGGGGGGTATATAAAGGACACAAAATGGAAGCAGCGGAAATAATCGAATATTTGAGACAAAAGGATTTAACTGTCACCTTGGCCGATGAGGATACTATAGAACTTTCACCAGCGGAAAAAGTAACAAGAGAATTGCTTGACCGGTTACGCAAATACAAACCGGCGATTATCGAGGAACTAAAGCGGCGGGATAGGTATGCGAGAGTATGGCAAATGCTGGAAGATCAGCCGAGCATCCGGCGGGCATTCGTGACGGACACCATGAGCGACAGAGACAACGTTATTTTAACGTTAGCAATTAGAGGTGTTGGAACCTGTGAACTGGAAATACCGAAGCGCAAGTATGATCCATTTCTTCTGTTGGCGATTATTGAACGAACGGCGGTACAGTGAGGGCGCAATGACTTAAGGTACTTCCAGATCATTCGGAGCTGGGGTAATTCGGCCCCCGATTAAATTTTAGAAATGAAAATTTGGTACATACTTAACTATTTTCATGAACGCATAACGTGATGGTTTCGTGATGCCGGTATAAAAGTATAATGGCCGGCTGATCGAATCCCTGCGACTAACAACAACACAATGACCGAAGAACAGCGCCGCCAGCTTCAGCAACAGCTTTGGAATATCGCCAATACCCTGCGCGGCAAGATGAACGCCGATGAATTCCGCGATTACATTTTGGGGTTCATTTTTTACAAATACCTGTCCGAGAAAGTGGTGCGTTTTGCCGATTCGATTCTGGAACAGGATGGATTGAAGTTTGCGCAACTGGACGAGCACACCGAAGACGGCGCGGAAATCGTGCAGGCGGTGCACGATGCCGCCGTGTCCGAGCTGGGTTATTTTCTGAAGCCTTCCGAGCTGTTTCACGCCATTGCGATGAAAGGCAATAGCCAAGCGGATAGCGATGCGGATGGCGAACAGTACAATTTCATTCTGCCCGATCTGACGCGCATCCTGAAAAACATCGAGCAAAGCACGCTGGGCACCGATAGCGCGGACGATTTCAGCAATTTGTTTGAAGACCTGGATTTGACCTCATCCAAACTGGGCGCAACGGAAAAGGCCAAAAATGCGCTGGTGACCAAAGTGCTGGTGCATTTGGACAAGATCGACTTCAATCTGGCCGATGGCACGGCGGACGTGCTGGGCGATGCGTATGAATACTTGATCGGCGAGTTCGCCAGCGGCGCGGGCAAAAAAGCCGGTGAGTTTTATACCCCGCAGCCGGTTTCCACCTTACTCGCCAAATTGGTGACCGCGCAAAACAAGAACATCAAAAAACTGTACGATCCAACCTGCGGCAGCGGTTCATTGCTGTTGCGCGTCAAACGCGAAGCCGATCACGTCGATAAGATTTACGGTCAGGAATTGAACCGCACCACGTACAACCTCGCGCGCATGAACATGATCCTGCACGACGTGCATTACGCCGATTTCGACATCTGCCAGGAAGATACGCTGGAACACCCGCAGCACCGTGACCTGCGCTTCGATGCGATTGTCGCCAACCCGCCGTTTTCCGCGCATTGGAGCGCCAATCCGCTGTTCATGAGCGATGACCGCTTCAGCGTGTACGGCAAACTGGCACCCGGCAGCAAAGCCGATATGGCGTTCGTGCAGCACATGGTTTACCAGCTTGCGGAGGATGGCGCGATGGCTGTGGTGTTGCCGCATGGCGTGCTGTTCCGGGGCGCGGCGGAAGGCCATATCCGCCAGTATTTGATCGAGCAAATGAACTGCCTGGATGCGGTGATCGGTTTGCCTGCCAATATCTTCTACGGCACCAGCATTCCCACTTGCGTGCTGGTGTTCAAGAAATGCCGCCGCAACCCGGACAATATTTTATTCATCGACGCCAGCCAGGCATTCGATAAAGTCAAAACGCAAAACATCCTGCGCCCGGCACATATCCATAAAATCGTTGAAGCCTATCTGGCGCGCACCGATCAGGACAAATTCAGCCATGTCGCCAGTCTGGAAGACATCAAGGCCAACGACTACAACCTGAACATTCCGCGCTATGTCGACACCTTCGAGGCGGAAGCGGAAATCGACCTGAATGCGATTGCCGGACAGCTCCAAGCACTGGAAGCACAAAGCCAGCAAACCGATGCCACGATTGCGGTGTTTTGCCGGGAACTGGGGATTGCGCCACCGTTTTCGGAATCAGGGAAATAAGTATGAAAGTGCCGAAACTGCGGTTTAAGGAATTTAGTGATGACTGGCAGACTTCTGAACTTGATAAAATTGCTACAACTTCTTCAGGGGGGACACCAAACAGAGCTAAACCAGAATATTGGGGCGGCGGATCTATTCCTTGGATTACAACTTCCCTAATTGATTTTAACGTCATAAATAATTCAGACGAGTTTATAACTGAAGAAGGTTTAAAAAATTCATCTGCAAAACTATTCCCTAAAGATACATTGTTAATGGCTATGTATGGGCAAGGTAAGACAAGAGGGAAAGTTGCTATTTTAGGATTAGAAGCTTCGACAAATCAGGCTTGTGCAGCAATTACATTTCATCAAAACACGATAAGTGTGCAGTTTGTTTTCCAGAATTTAGCTGGACGTTATGATGAAATTAGAGATTTAAGCAATGTGGGTGGACAAGAAAATTTAAGCGCTGGTTTAATTAAGCAAATTCAAATTACTTTTCCTGGTCTCCCCGAACAAACCAAAATCGCCAACTTCCTCACGGCAATCGATGAAAAAATCACCCAGCTCACGCAAAAATGTGACTTATTAGCGCAATACAAAAAAGGCGTAATGCAGCAGATTTTCAGCCAAAAGTTAAGGTTTAAGGATGATGATGGGCGGGAGTTTCCAGAGTGGGAAGTACAAGAGATTGGCAACTATCTTGTCAAGCATGAAGAAAAATCAACTAAAAACAATCAATTTCCTGTGCTTACTTCGTCTAGAAAAGGTCTTTTTTTTCAAAAAAACTACTTCAATGGTTACGATGTAGCTAGTAAAGACAATACTGGATACAACGTGGTGCCAAGGAATTATTTTACCTATCGACATATGAGTGATGACCTCATATTTGCTTTCAATAGAAATAATATAGTTGATAAAGGAATTGTTAGTACCTTGTATCCAGTTTTCACAACAAGAAATATTGATGATAATTTTCTTGAATTAATTTTAAATTACGGAAATGAGTTCAAGGAATTTGCAATACAACAAAAACAGGGTGGTTCAAGAACCTATATGTATTTTTCAAAGCTTGAAAAATTAGAATTAAATTTGCCATGTGAAGAAGAACAAACCAAAATTGCCAATTTCCTCACCGCCATCGACGACAAAATCATCCAAGCGCAAGCCCAGCTTGATGCCGTGAAACTTTACAAAAAAGGCTTGTTGCAGCAGATGTTCGTTTGACGATTTGCTTCCTGCTGCGGTTGTGTTTATACTTTAGTTTAAACATTTAGCGGGTGGAGCATAATCATGAAAGACGTTATTCTGGATATTAAACAATGGGGCAATAATCTTGGGGTGCGCCTGCCCGCTGCGATTGTACGGGAAGCGCATGTGCACGTGGATCAACGAGTGAAGCTCACCGCCTCCAATGGCCAGATCATCATCACGCCGGTGCGGGATGAACCACTGACCC
>NZ_FNOE01000058.1 GCF_900106555.1 Nitrosomonas oligotropha
TGCGCCAGGGGTTGCAAAAATCTTGCCTAAAGGAAACAGGGCAATAGGACGCCGCTCCCTTGTCGATTTGGGATTACACATTTTTTCTCCTTTTTATGGATGAGCAAAAGCAGACAGTTAAAAATTCCTGCCTGGATGTAGCGTCAAATGAGATTTGTTTGAAGTGTTACTGAGGTGCTACCAGTTACTTTGCTTCGGATTGGTATTGCAAAAGGGTTGTTGGAATACAGCTGCCTTTTAGCTATGCAGTGCAGAAAATAAAAACTTTACGTTCTGCACATACAATTGCAATACAACTATATTTTAGAAGGTTTTATTGCGCTTATCAAAGACAGAGTATTTTTCTTTCAACTACTTATGAATCTTATCCCAAATAAAATAGCGCATGGAAAATAATATGCATTCACCCTTCGATGATAAAGAAATGGGATCCAAATTACTCTAACGATTAGACTGATGGCGATGCTAATTACCAAGATAGCAAACCTTGCTGCGGTCTTTGCACTGTAAACCGCTAGGCATGTGACCGGCAAGTTTGTTGTTTCCAGCTTTGCGATGCTGCTAGTATTCATGATTAACTTCTCTTGCAACTGTTAATAAGCAGCCGTCCAGCCAACCGTAAACGTGGAATATCGGATGGTTCGTCACTGGCTCCGTGGTATTGGAAGCACGATGGTTGTGGAGTTGCTGTTTCTTTTGAAGATAAGTTACTCACATTTTGAATTGGCAGAAAACGATCAGACCCTCTACACCTTCAGTTTTCTGACACTGCTCTATGTTGCCGTGTTCTCCATCCTATCTGATCGGAGACACCATTTTTTCTGGGCAACGATAACAAGAGTTGTACTGGTATCAGTAACTTTCATGGGTACCGTTCTGATTTTCTTAGAAAGCCATTAATTTTATGAAATAAAAAATGCAAGGTTCGGTATACAATGAATTCATTGAATTTATGCATTCTTCTTTTCAGTCACGCAAATTGTCTGTAGGATCAAAACAAACTTTACGCTATTAATTCTTTTTTTAATCAAAGATAAGGGAGTTTTATGCATTATGTAATTTCTACGACTTGGGGCCCAACAGATACCACGCGGGCTGCATTACCGTTCATATTTGCTGCCTCGGCTTTACAAGCAGGTGATACTGTGATGATTATGCTTTTTCATGATGCCGTAACCATTGCCATCGACGGAATCCATCAGAAAATCATTCCTTTTGGTCCAACTTCAAAATTTGCTGAAGTGTTTTCCAATCCCAATGCCAAGGTACTCGTGTGTAAACCTTGTGCTGAAGCGCGTTCCTTTAGAGAAGATATGCTGTTAAAGAACGCTATATTTGGCGGAATGAATGATTTGCATCAAGAGGTCTCCCGTCCGGACGCGAAATTCATTAGTTTCTAGTTCGGCAGACATTCCAAGTTATCAGACACCCATATTCGCGGCATTTGTCATTTGGCTTGATCTGATAATCGACAAAACAAAAAAATATTGGGTATGAGATCAATCGCAGTCCCGGCAATTCTGATCATCTTCGTTGCTCTGCTACCGGCATTGACGGTCGTTTCTTCTCTGCCATTGGATGCTCAAGGAATTGGTCTTTTGTTGGGGTGGCTAGGAACGGGATTGTTAGTAGCGAGCTTGCTATTAATGATCCGAAATCCATATTGGGCATCTTGTTTTGGGGGATTACAACAGATGTACCGCTGGCATCATGGAATGGGTGTACTAAGTTTTGTATTGTTATTAATGCACCCGGTGCTGCTGGCAGGATATTACGTACCCTTGGGCAGCGATATTGCAGAGGAATATTTATCACCACTCAATCCGCAATTGATAAATATCTTGGGCTGGTTGGCGTTGGCTATTATTACGCTCAGCATGGCCACGACTTTTTTTCTGCACCTTCCTTACGGCTTTTGGCGGCGCTTACATATATTGTTGGTCGTAGCCATAGCTCTCGGTTTTGGACATATTTGGGCTGTGAGTGGATTTTCCGTCAGCCTAGCAGCGGCTTTGCTTCCTGCGGTAATACCCGTTGGATGGCGGCTATTGCGTGCCGATCGAAGTGGCGACACTCTTCCTTACGAAGTCAGTGGAGTCAACCATCCTGCAAAACACATCACCGAAGTAAATTTACGCCCATTGGCAAAGCCCATACCGATCGCACCGAGTCAATTCGTACGAGCGGCTTTTTTTGAAGGATCGCATTTTCAAGGTTGTGGTGATTTTCATCCGTATACCGTAAGCCATATCGCAAAAGATGGCGGTTTGACGTTAAGTATTAAGGCATTGGGAGATTGCACGCGGCATATACAGTCAATTGAACCGGGTGTTGCTGTCCGCTTGCAAGGACCTTATGGTAATTTTTTGCTTACTCGCCCAATTGCACCAGAAATATGGATTGCTGCTGGTATTGGCCTAACTCCTTTTCTAGCTTTGCTGCGAAGTCAGCCAGTCACCCAGCATACCGACATGATTTACGTTCATCGTGAAAGTGAGCGTGTTCCTTACGAAGAGGAACTACAGATGTTTGCCACAAATCAAGCACTCTTACGTTTTCATTCTTTACCGATGACGAATGATTTGACCTCTTTATTCATGCGATTGGAAAGCATTGATAAGCTCAATAAGAAACAAGTGTATCTTTGCGGCCCTCCGCCATTCATGGCTAAGGTTACCCAATGGCTACGGGAACATGATATGCAAAGGCAACAAATTCATTTTGAACAATTCGATTTCCGTTAGTAAGTATGAGACAGATGGTTTTGTCAAAGAAATTTGCTACTTGTCTTTTTCTCAGTCCGATAGTGCTTTGCTATTCAATTTGCGTTTAAACTTCAATGAATAATCGGCGTTACCATCACCCTCAAATTCTCCCTTAATTCCCGGAAATAATCCCATGCATCGAACTGTGCCTATTATCTGCTTTGGTAAAATCCTAAAGGGCAACCGAGGTTTAACCCGCACGAGCCATGGCTCTAGTTACTCTCACGTTTGCAAGCGTCATGTTAACTATTGCGCTTAGCGGTCTGGCTAACTTTATTTCACGTATCATGGTGGGAGCAACAATCGCCCTGACTTTGCTGCTGGTGCAATTTCCAACCTTGGCTTCGTTATTACATTTGACTCCACTGCATTTAAAGGACTTGGTGCATAGTGCCGCAGGGGCACTTGGGATTGCCATGATTGTCGTTATGGGACGATTCAGGGTCCAGTCACATTAACCAGGTAGTGAACTACTAAACCACCGTAAAAACCATTCTCTTATCATATAGCCACACCAAATAACCGACCTACTACCGCGGTTAAACTCATTGCGAGGGCTCCCCAGAATGTAACTCTAATTGCACCGATAGATATTGCCGCGCCTCCTGCACGTGCGGCAAATCCACCCAAAGCTGCCAGAAATACAAGTGAAGATACCGCGACTACCGGTATAAGCAGAAAATCTGGAATCTTCCATGCCACTAATAGTGGCAACGCAGCGCCAATAGTGAATGTACCCGCAGAGAAAAGTGCTGCTTGTATGGGACGTGCTCTAACACTCTCAACCAAGCCTAACTCATCTCTTGCATGAGAACCTAATGCATCATATGCCATCAGCTTTTCAGCCACTTGTTTTGCCAGGTTAGTATCAAGTCCTCTTTCTTCATAAATACTTGCCAATTCCTTCAACTCAAATTCATAATCATCATTTAGCGATTTTCTTTCAAGTTCAAGATCCGCCTTTTCTGTGTCTGATTGAGAGCTTACCGATACATATTCACCTGCAGCCATAGACATGGCACCTGCAACCAATCCCGCAATTCCCGCGAGCATAATATCCGTGTGTGCTGATTGTGCCGCTGCAACACCTATAATAAGACTCGCGGTTGAAACGATACCATCATTAGCACCGAGAACAGCAGCGCGCAACCATCCTATGCGATGTGATCTATGTATTTCATGATGACTCATAGCATTTCCCGATATGTAAGATGTAAGATGTAAGATGTAAGATGTAAGATGTAAGATTAAATATTTTAACAATGTCGCTGATGGATGTTTTGGTATCGGCTTCTATCGTCGGATAGTCACCAGCCAGCTTTTCAAGAAACGCTACCCCAGCTGATCCGTAATATAGTCGTGCTGATCCTTTGATCTTTCCGGAGAATTCCTTGCCATCAGTGCAACCGTAAAGACTCTCAATTGTGTACCAGCCAGACCCAGTGTCAGCAGGAATGCTAGGCAATCTTACAATTTGGCCACCTCTGGCTTTCTTGCCGGCACTTTCTATATGCTGTGATAGATCAACTTCACCGGAAGACAACAGCAGTGTTTTCCAAATGATTGGAGGTCTTGCAGATACATCCTTCGCCATGCGCGCCTTGCCTTGTCCGTTTGCTATCAGGTAGGCGTCTTGCCCTGCCTCAGAGGGTTCGATCTACCCAAGATCAGTCACGGCTTTAATCTTTTTCTAGTGAATTGCGCTCTGCCTGCTTCCTGCAGGCGGCACTACCGAGGAGGCGACACTGGATCCTCCAGCGTATTCATCATTTCTGCTTTTATCATTCCTCGCCAATCTTACTGCGGAACGATTTTCTTTGGCTCTGTACCGATTTACTTTCCAAGCGTTTTATTTGAGAAGCTTTGGTCGGCTTGGTGGGCACCCGGGTTTTCAGTGCAATCGTGACACTTTTAATCATTTCACGTAAGCGGTTGAGTGCATCTTCCCGGTTCTTGACTTGGCTGTTAAATCGCTGCGCCTTGATGATAATGACGCCTTCGCCGCTAATGCGGCTATCCTTTAATTGCATTAGCTTGGCCTTGTAGTGTTCGGACAGTGATGACGCCTGGATATCGAATCGCAGATGAATGGCGGTCGCTACTTTGTTGACATTCTGCCCGCCGGAGCCTTGCGAGCGGACAGCAAGAATCTCGATCTCAGTCAATGGTATTGTGAGATTGTTCGTTATTTTCAGAAAGGTTATTTGTAAGAATCCCTAGCGTTGTTTACAGTATTCAGGAGAATACTGTAGATGAAGATACACAAACGCACTCGCTTAACATTATTGGATCGTCAGGAA
>NZ_FNOE01000034.1 GCF_900106555.1 Nitrosomonas oligotropha
TTCAAGGTATAAAATTCGTTAACGGCGTTAAACAAAATGGACATCAAAAACAGGAAGCCGCTTGATCCTCCATACACCAGATTTGACTATAGCTCCTGCACTCCAGTTAGTGATTGGAGTTGTATTAATAATAGGTTCCTCTTTGAAACAGGCAACCCTCGCCAAATAGTTAATCTAGGTGGTAAGCAATCGAATGAAAGAATTGAAACGCTACGACCAAAGAAACCATCTATATTCGACGGAATATAGAATCCCCACTTACCGTAGGCTGCGAGATACCGACTAATTGTTAACTCATTTTGGAAATCTTCTAAATCCTGTTCACTAAATCCAATCTTACAAAACCTAATCCTTTCTTTTGTATAATAATAAACCGAAGCACGAAACTTGGAATCATCTTGAGCCCAAATAGCAAACAGCGCCACTGGTTTTTCATTTAAGCCCCGATACAGCTCTTCAAGCGCCTCTTCGAAAAAATAATCTCGTGCACCAAAAAAGCGTTCTACCAGAGAAATAGGATACGCAGAAGCAGCCATTAATAGACGAAGAGCAATTCGACGATTACCAGTGGGTTGGATGAACTCTCTAATGCGGAGCAAATAAGTCTTATTTAAGCCACAAAACGAAACAACACGTTTGCCTTTGTAATAAATAGACTTAACTACCATTAGTTAGCATCCTCACTTGCTAGTTGCTTGAGCAATGAAAAGCTTTTTTCAAGAACAGAATTCAATCCATGACGCGCGTCGATTAAATAGAAACATTCCCTATTCTTAGCCAGTTCAATAATTAGGGAATTAGTTCGAGCAATTTCATCAATAGTTAGCTCAGGTTTACGCTTAAATATCCTACGAGGATCATCAATTGGAGCAATAATTAGATCTGGTTTCGCAGGCAACCACTCAAAAGACTTGATAAGCCAACTTGGTAAATTCTGATATGATCGTTGAAAATAGAAATCATGATAGTATCGACCAAAGACAATCAATCTTTTTTCTCTTTTTGCTCTCAATACCGAAATCCGCCCTAAAGCGAAATCCAGGCTATACCAAGTAAAGAGTACAACCGCTTTCAAAAATGAATTCGGCTTCCCTTGCATGCCAGCTAAATACGTACCAGGTGGAGCCGATTGTGGTAGAGGGCCTTTCCGAAATATTGCATTACGAATAACCCCAAGTCGTGGCAAGATACCGAAGTTTGCAGCATACAACTTTGATGAAACAAAGCCCAACTCATGACAATGAGAACACAAATACTCACCTATTGTGGTTTTACCAGATCCATCTGGCCCTATAATGACAATTAACATTTTTCTTAGTTTTTACTGAAACTTCAAAGGATTCGCCCGTAAACGACCAAGTTTTAGAAAAGATACAATTGCTCAAAATCTCTCTTCCATCTCAGCCATAACTTTGAGTTGATTTTGCACATACTGCCCCCTTCGTTAGCATTATCTATAGCTTCAACAAAAGCCTATAATTTTCCTCTCCAAAAGAATTTCTTCTTTATCTTTGGACAAATACAAAAAATTCTCGGGTCATACTTTTTGTTACTATTCGTCTGCAGCTCGGTAGCAAACCCTCGAGACTTTGGCTATGCGGTTAAAAGAGTTAACTTGACAGGTTTGCCCAATCTCTCTTGTATCAAATGGTTAAGAACCGGAAGATTGTAAAGCGCAATAATGCACAGCTACTTGCAAGGAGGCGGTTATTTTCAAATCTGTATTTTCAAACCTCTCCCCAGAGATGCGATTGACAGCATGATAAGCAAGCTACCTGGATTACCAAATGTAAACAACATATTCTCATTGAGAATGGATGCCACTCCAATAATCAAAATATGTAATCCAAACCAATTTCCTTCATTTTTAATTGCCCTGACCGCCACCACATAAAACAACGCAAACAGCATTGCCAAACCAAATAATCCAAAATCGACAATTGTAGCTATTAGAACATTGTGACCACCATTTATCATAGTTGCTGCCCATAGCAATTCATAGTTAGAATCGGGACCATAACCGATCCAGGGGTGTTTTGGAAAAAGTTCAAACAAAGCATATTCCCAAGCATTAAATCTTCCACTACCCGTAGTAACATCTCTGACACCATCAAATATTCCATATACTTCAGTTAACTTGATAATCAGAGCTGCAGCTTCCTCTTTGAAAATAAGCAATGAGGTTATAAACACAACAAGTGTAGGAGCAATCCAAATCATTCTTACTTCGCGATATAAAATATAAATAATAGAAATTATTAGAACTGTTGTGTATCCACGGCTTTTAATTAAATAAGGAAAAATAATTCCAATCAGAAAAAAAATCACAAATAATACAAAATACCTTCGAGCAATCTTTTCAGTCAGCATCAAACGAAAAGAAATTACCGCCATAACTGCAGCAGTTTGCGCCAAGAACACATCATAATCAACATCTCCTCTGTATTCTGGATCATGAAGTCTTGCCCAGTCACTGTGAAATATAAAAAAAAAGCAATATACAAACGATGCCAGTAATAATCCGATCAAAACAGATCTTTGCTCCTGCATACTTGATTCAACTAAACTGGCTAAGATTGTGAAACCTACAGCGATAAATATGTATTTTGCGAATGTTATATTAGCTGCACCGTTGACAATTCCAGAGACCAGTGCAATAGCAACAAAAAAAAATACTATAATAACCGTCAAAGAACGTAGTGCATGCTTCAAATAACGCAATCCGAGCATACCTAAAATCAGAACTCCAAGACTTTTCATCGCCCAAGGAAGAATTGCAACAAGTACTCCTGCAGTAAACCCCCCCATAATCCAGGACCACCGAACTGATTTGTCTCTATGAAATTGCGAGATCACCTTAGAATAATCCTATCCTTGCTTTGCCAAAGCCTCTGACATTTTTTTAAGAAGCTGAGTCACGATCGTTTCCCATGTTAGATTCTTTTGCACATAAGAACGTGAAGCTCTTCCCATTAGCGTCCACCGATCTCGCTTACTAATTATTTCTTTGATACCATTCGCTATACCTGTTGGATCTGGATTAATTGAAATAAAAAAATCTTGATCAGAGAAATATGCAGCTGCTGATGATCGGCTTAGAACCATTGGAGTACCATATGCCGCTGCTTCGAGAACTGAAATACTTGCTCCCTCCGAAATAGCTGGATGAACAATACAATCTATGCTCAGAAAGAAATTCTCTTTTTCTGCTCCGTACAAGGGTCCAATAAATTCAATTCCTTGGATATTTAAATCGTTATTGGCCAATTCAGCAAGCTCTATTGCGTCTCTATCTAAAGGTCCAGCCAGTCGTAACTTAATTGTATATCCGATTGATTTGTTAAGAATACCAATCGCACGAATCAAAGATTCGACATTCTTTTCCTTAGCAAACCTGCCAATATAACCTATGCATATATGCTGATCATTATATCTATTTGTTTTTGAAATTGAATAATGACTAATTGTGGGAAGAATTACTCCATTCGGCAAACGAAAAAGATCTCGATTCAATGAGTATTTTTCAATTTGGAGCACTTCTTCATCTGAAAGTGCATGCAAAAATAACGCTCTATCAAGCGTCCACCGTTGAATAAGTGCATGATAAATCCGTTTAGCGTAATAGTTACTCCCTTTCACCCGATCAGGTGCTAATCCTGCATGTATTGTTATTATGTACGGTTTATGCAATAAAAAAAGGATTAAAGCAATAATATCGTTGTGAAAACTCCAAACATTGTGCAAATGAATAGCGTCAAAAATAGATTGATTTCTAAGAATCTCACGAATTAGAATCCAAATACTTCGAAAAGTGATTACATTGAATCCGTCTCTTTCATACTTCTTTATTCTTTCAACTTGTTTTTTCCGAATCGTATAAACCAGTGCTATATTATCTGATTGAATATTTGTATATTTAGCTAAACCCTCAATAACCTTATTAACGCCATTAGCTGAATTAGGATTAACTCGACCTAATGTAATATGCAAAATATTCATATTTTTCTACTTTTCCATAAAACCAAGTACAAAAATTGACAAAGTGGGGTAAAAACCATTATGAATAATATAATTTCTACATCACAATTAAATTGCCATGCAACGAGTACCAGAAAAGCACTTATAATTAATAAAATAGAGCTATAATCCATTACATGAGTCTTTTCTTTTAAACGAACTTCTACGCTCAGAAGTCGCCCAAGAGCTTGAAAAATTGCAATTCCAAGAACAAATGGTAATAGATAAGAAAATTTATCATACTCATCTGAAAATATTGCATTTACGATAACTTCATCATAGTGCATTACAGTCATCTCGACGCATAGTGCAAAAAAAACTATCCCACATAAAGTATACCCTGATCCAATCAGGGTCGATTTACCTGCACCAACTAAGCGCGCACTTACATGTGATTCTATATATTGAAGCGCTACTGGAAAAAAATTGGATAACGAACGAAATACCTGAATCGCTCCAAATAAAGCTATATTAATATTAGTCAAAACAAAAGTTGTTATAATTGAATGAAATGTAGTTACATATCCATACCGCAAAAGCGGCGCAGAATAATTATCCAAATGTGAACTCTCAATACTGAGAGGTGAGCTAAAAATTAATCCCCTATTACTAAGTAATATCCATACACAAACCATCATCACAGAACTACCAATTGAAATAAGAACGGAAAAAGCTGACAAAGAAACTTCCGTAATTAAAAAGAAAACGCAAAATGCCCCTACCCATTTTGCAGTCTGCAGTATTATCGCTCTATCAATTTTGTTTTCTCTGATCAATACATAGCGCGCCAGTTCTACAGCAATATAAGATATTGTAATTAAATACAATAATAAGATTGTTAACACGCCTTTCTCTATTGAAAAAATAAAACCATATACAATTATTCCAAGAATAATCGCCGGAGTACCTCGAATTAGCCTTGCGCGAGAAATATTTATTAAATGAGATGTTTCAAATCTAATTGGCACTGAAGTAATCGGTAACAATATCCACTGAATTGCAATGCCGTGAATCATCTGAATGCATGCCCACATAATGCCAAATTGTCCAAATTCCATTGGGCCGACTAAATTTGCAGTTACTATAAAAAAAAAGAAGTTGCCGCCATTTGTAAGAATTTGTTCAATTAGCGATTTTGATAAATTCACAAGCCCACCTTAATTCTAGGTGTTTTATAACTTTCTAATAAACTCATTGTTGTATATCTCGGTTTTCGATAAAACCCATGTACAAATATTCCAATTCGATGAATGTTGGCTAACCAACGCGGAACATAAAAATTCTCACTATACAATCTCTTCCATAAGTTTTTTCTTGCCCATTTACCTAAAAGGTGATCTGAAAGTTCATTAAATTTTTCCAACTCTTTCAAATCCCCTGCTAAGTTTCTAAATACCGATATGTATTTCCTAGGAAGAAATCCACCATAAAGATAGCTATGACAAAGTGTAATAAAGCATCGAACACCAGAACCAGCGACATTTATATATGTTGAACCATATGCGATAGATTCCTGATACAGCTGCTCAGTTGAGTAAAAATCTATTCCTCTCCAATTAAATCGATAATTCAAATCAAGCTGCAGGTCGTTATTTTTATCATCTACACCTTCAATTATCATATTGATACAATAGCTAGAAATTTTTTTGACTTTGCAATGCACACTAAGCTCTGTACAGATTTTGTTTAAACATAGTAACCAAACATCAAGATCTGTTTCTCGAATTATTAGATCAATATCCCTCGCTATATTTTGCTGTGGAAGAAATTCAAAATTTCTAACCATAACTATCTTAAGATTATGTTTAATAATTTCGTAATATAAACAATCAAAAAATTTCTTTAAACCAACCTTTCTTGAAGTAATTGCGATGCTTTGATTTCCAGTATTCTCCATTCATTAATTCTCTTGAATAAATTCATAAATTAATACAAGACTACGGTCTGTTGATATTTCATATAAATAGCCACAGGATTCGCATGCCATGGCTACTGTACTCTCAAAATTTCGCTTCAGTTTGCTGTATCGTGTCGCTACTACTCGATACTGCTTTAACTCGCTGTCATAGATCTTGTCCGCAACAATCGCTCTCGCGTCAGGCATCTTGCAACCGGAGTATTGAGATATTGCCATTCATAACAAAATACCGATTTGCTTAGCAACGGCATAAATTGGCGGCCGGGAACTGCGCGATGGATAGTCCAATAGTACATCGATTTTCTGCTCCTCCATTCTCATTTGAAACTTTGCAAGAAAAGCGATTTCAGCACGCGCAATGGTTTCGGCGTCTACTTGATCCGTTTCAATCAACAGATCGATATCTCCGCCGCGTTGGTTATCTTTCACTCTTGATCCAAAAAGCCATACATTGGCACCTACACCAAATGTTTCCGCAACCGTTTCGCGAATAATAGTTCGTTGTAAGTCAGTCAATCGCATAACAGCACCGCATCTTATACGCTGAACAATAACCAGAAAGAACATTTTTATCAGCAATGTTGCAAAACATTGCTTTATTATTCCTTATAATCATAAGCTTTATAACCTTGCTGTTTAATCAATGTATATTTCTCAGCAGAATTCAAATCCTCCCGCATCATTTCCGCAACCAATTCCTCAAAACTGATTTTTGGCACCCAGCCTAATTTTTCCTTAGCTTTGGTCGGATTGCCTAGCAGGGTTTCGACTTCCGCCGGACGGAAGTAACGGGGATCAACACGCACAATTACCTTGCCTTTCTGATCAATGCCGGTTTCATTGACTCCTTCTCCTTGCCAGGTTATTTCGATTCCCACTTCTTTTGCTGCAATCGTTACAAAATCTCTTACGGAATACTGCACACCGGTGGCAATGACAAAATCTTCCGCCTCCTCTTGTTGCAACATCATCCATTGCATGCGCACGTAATCCTTGGCATGACCCCAGTCTCGTTTAGCATTCATATTTCCGAGATATAAACATTCCTGCATCCCGAGTTTGATACGCGCCAATGCTCGGGTAATTTTCCGGGTTACAAAGGTTTCACCCCGGATGGGAGATTCATGATTAAACAAAATGCCATTACAGGCATACATACCATAAGACTCGCGATAGTTTACTGTTATCCAGTAAGCGTATAATTTGGCAACCCCATAGGGCGAGCGCGGGTAAAAAGGTGTCGTCTCCGATTGAGGTATTTCCTGTACTTTTCCATACAATTCGGAAGTTGAGGCTTGATAAAAGCGGGTCTTCTTTTCCAAACCCAGAATGCGAATGGCTTCCAGTAACCGTAAGGTACCGATGGCATCGGAATCAGCGGTATATTCCGGTTCTTCAAAAGAAACCGCAACGTGCGACTGCGCCGCAAGGTTGTATATTTCATCCGGCTGCACTTGCTGAATGATGCGAACCAGACTGGAAGAATCGGTCATGTCGCCGTGATGCAGAATGAAACGCACATGCTTTTCATGCGGATCTTGATAGAGATGATCGATACGGTCGGTATTGAATAGCGAGGTGCGGCGTTTGATACCATGCACTTCGTAGCCTTTACCTAGCAGAAACTCTGCCAAATAAGCGCCATCTTGACCGGTTATTCCGGTAATCAATGCTTTTTTATTCACAGCCTGTTATTCCTTCTGACTTAAATTCAACGTACAACTTCGAACGACAGCGCTTGCGGACCCAGTCTGCGGCGACCCTTGATTTTTGATTCTCCAAAAGCACCGCCAACTATATCAGTGGCTGAATCAAAGTCGGTTTTGCGGTTAGAAAACCGGTGCAAATGAATCCCTTGGCGATCAATGAGCCGCCGCTGCAGTGATGCTATATACAATCTCACCATTTCCTTCGTAGCACGATCTTTCTTATCGAGCCAAACATGAAGTATCAACGCATACTTTTTTCCTGCATCATCCGGCTCAGGCGATTTTTTGAACACTTTCAGCCAGTAATTCATCTCCGGACCGAATTCATTACTGATTACTTTGGCGATAGTTTCCGTTTCTTCACAGGTGTAGCTACCGATCAAAACCTTGTTATTCGAGACCGGTGCAAACCCTAACCGGGTATTGAGCAGAATATGGGAATTCCGGAGTGTGGCAATAAATCTCAACGGCTGATATGTTAAGTAGAAATATCCGACTGATAGTGTAATAAAACCCAGCAGCATGGCAAATTCTGGAACGTCCAGATACATGCCAGCAAGTCCGGTAATTCCTAACAGGCTGTGTAAAAAAACCATGGTAAAAACGATTTCGTTTACTCGGAATCCCGATTGCATTAATAAATGATGCAAATGCTGCCGGTCCGGAGTGAAGGGAGATTGACCCGCACAGATCCGCCGCAACATAACGCCGAACATATCCATCAGCGGAACGGAAAACAACCAAATCGCAGTTACCGGTGTCATCGATGGATCGGGTTCCTGTGATAGATCGACCAACAACCAGGCAAACATCAATCCCAGCAACATACTGCCGTTGTCGCCGAGAAAAACCCGCGCATGCTGTTGATACATGTGACGCAAGTTAAAATACAAAAAACCGATCACACCGCCGGTAAGCGCACTAATCAGAAGCAAGTTATGCTGATCTTGCGCGATGTAAGCCGTCACACCGATTAATAGCAGACTTACCAGTGCAATAGACCCCGATAACCCGTCAACACCGTCGATCATGTTCAGTGCATTGATTCCGCCAATCGTGGCTATCAAAGTAAAAATAACCCCAAACACGCCAAGATGAAGGGGAAATTCCAAGAACAATGCCCCGAGTTCCTCCAACACGACGCCGCCAACCAGGATCATGACAAGTGCAACAATGGCTTGGATCAGAAAACGTAGCTTGTAGCTCAGCTTGACTGCATCGTCAATGAAACCGGTAATGAAAATAAGGGTAGAGCAAGTAACTAAAACAATGCATTTCTGCAAATGTTCAGGATAATGATTTATGATGATAATGAATGCATAGCTGAGAGCCGCCAATATGCCAATCCCGCCTACAAATGGTGTATGCACATCATGCAATTTATGCACGTCATCCGGTTTATCGGCCAGATTCAAGGCATACATTAAAGAAACAGTCAGCCGGATGATCAGTATCGACAAAAAAATGCTGAACAGAAATACAACGGTAAAGTCGATATTCATGGTTATAGCCACCTACTTGGATTTCTGGTAACGGTATTGATAGACGTATTTGCCATAATGATAGCCATAGCCGTAACGGGAAGAGGCTTGCGGCATATCATTGAATACGATGCCCTTAATCGGAGTGCCCGATTGGGAAAATCTTTTAATACTCTGTTCCAGCTCGCGTTTGGTATGTGACCCGGCTTTTATCACCATGAGTGCTGCGCCTGCCAACCGGCTGATAATCGCGGCATCGGTCACTGCCAGGATAGGCGGAGAATCGATAATGATCAGATCATATTGTTTGGTCAATCCATCGAGAAGCTGGCCAAAACGTTCATGCAGCAACAACTCGGATGGATTGGGCGGAATGGTTCCGGTCGGAATAAAATCGATATTGGCTGATGGTATTTCTCGCGTCGCGTCTTGAACGGACCGCGTATTGAGTATGACTTCGGATAAACCATTTTCACGAGCTACCCCAAATGCTTTATTGATCTCACCCTTGCGCATATCGGCGTCGATCAGTAATATTTTCTTGCCTGCATCGGCCATGACGATTGCAAGGTTCGCAGCGACGAACGATTTACCGACGCCCGGACTTGGTCCGGCAATCACAATAATATTGTTTTGCGCTTCCAATAAAGAAAAATGAATCGTCGTGCGCAAACTTCGGAGACTTTCGATTGCTACATCATCCCTGTTACGAAGCGATAGAATTGCCGGTCTGTTATGCCTGATGATGGATTTATCGGATTTGCTCAATTCTTTGTTAAGCAGATCTTGATCCTTGCTATGGTAAATAGTAGCATACACGGGAATATGCAATTGCTTCTCGATCAAGTCTGGGTCCTCGATGCCGCGCAACAACGATTTGCGGACAAAAACTGCCACGATCCCCAGGAACAAGCCCAGAACAAAAGCCACACCGATAATCAGCGGTTTATTCGGCTTAATCGCTTTATCCGGCAGAACTGCGTAATCAATGACTCTTACATCGCCGACGGTACCTGCTTTCGCTACGCGCAAGGTCTGCGCATTATTGAGTAATGTGCTGTAAAGATTGGTGCCTACTTTGACATCACCCGATAATTCCAGAATGATTTGCTGGGTTTCCGGTAATGCCTTAATCATCTGGTTATGCGATTGCAATTGTGCTTGCAGCCGTGCAATCTGCTTATCAACTGCAATTATATTCGGGTGAGATTCAGTAAATTTTTGCCGCAATTCATCGCGTTTTTGTTGCAAGAGGGTGATTTGCGTTTTTATTTCGACAACCCCTGCCAAGGTATGCTGCGTCTCAATATCGAGATTAACAGAACCTTTCTGGTTTTTATATTCATTTAAGGCAGTTATCGAAGCTTCCATCTGATCTTTGATGATCGGCAATTGCTTATCTAGAAACTCCAATGTTTTCTGCGATTCGGCAGATTTATATTCAACGTTTTGTTGTACATAAATATTGGCGATTTCATTCAATACCCGGATAGCATACTCAGCATTATCCGATTCCAGCGTCAATTCTAGGATCCCTGTGTTCTTACCTTTCTCCGATACCGTCAAACTATTTCTGAGTTGCCATATTGCATTATTTGCGGATTGCCGGATAAGCGTAAACTGCGTTCCTGGTCGTGCTTTTAATAACGATACAAATAGATGGATAGGTTGCTGATGATTATCAATTTGCCAGTTTACCGGCTTACCCACTTCGCCTTCAGCAATGAGCTCATCATTAAAGAAGAGCTGGAATTGACCTTGATTTCCCGCCAGCAATGTGAATTCCTTATCTCTCAATGCCTCCGGTACCGCCAGCGTGCCAACTTGTATCGCCTCCCCGCCCCAAGCATATTCGTCCTGGCCAAATAACGGACTGGACACCGCGTTCTCCGGATTACTCTGCGCGAATCTCCTTGCAATCGCTTCGCCTACAAACGGGAAAAACTTCGGTTTAGCAATAACTTCCAGCTCCAAGTTATTAATGACAGCTCCCAGCACCTTTCTGGATTTAATCAGCTCAATTTCGGCCATTACCGGAAGTTTCGTTCCGAACATATCGATTAACGGTTCAACACCCGCCATTGACTGTGATTTCTCATTCACTTGCAGCATGACATCGACTTTATAAATCGGCGTATCGATAAAGGCCTTGCCAATGCCCAGCAGGAAAACAAAAAACGTAATGGCCAAAATAAGCCCTTTCCCATCCAGCAAAATACTCAAAAATTCACCCAAATTAATTACATCGTCCTCGTTATCCGGGCCGAATTGGGTTAGGTGGTGAGTATTCTCTGGGTGCGAATTAGACATGAGCGGTATGCAAGTAAGTTATCAAGGGATGGTTCTGAATGGCTGAACTCGTAAGGATCCGTCGAACATATTCAACAAATCGACCGTAGGTTGAATTTGGCTGATGATCTGATTCCAGCGAATACCTTCCGCCCGGTCTACAAAAACCACGTCACGTGGCTGTAAAGGGAAGCGTTCCGCCAAAATAAACGCATCGGGGGATTTCGCATCCAAGTGGTATATGGCGGATTTTCCTAGAGCGCTTCTAAAAACGAAGACTCTCGCTGCATCTGCAGTTTCCTGATCAATTCCAGCCCCTTCGGTAAGTGCCTCTGTCAATGTCAAACGCGCTTTATTCATCATGACACTTCGCGGCCGGACACCAAAACCGCGCCCCAGATTGGTCTCACCCAACACAAAAACCTTATTAAATTCGTTATCCGGCACGTTTAGAACATCGCCCTGCCGCAGCAAGACGTTCTGTTTGATGTCTCCGCCTTCGTAAAGGCTTAGCAAATTGATGCGGTAAGTTTTATCATCCCGCGTTAGGGTGATGTTACGCAGATCCGCTCTCGGTGTTACGCCGCCAGCACTATTGATGGCTTCCAGAACGGTTAGTGGTATATCCCTAACCAGATGGATTCCAGGTTGCGCAACTTCTCCCACCACATAAACCCGCTGACTGCGATAACCGGCCACGCGAACGTCAAGCTGTACGTTCTCGATATACTTGGAAAGCTTGAATGTCAATTCATCGCGAATCTCTTCGACCGTTCTGCCTGCTGCACGAATGACACCGGCATAAGGATAAAAAAAAGTGCCGTCTTCGCCCACCACATTACCGGCTGCTTCAGCGCTCCGGAATTCACCCGCCGGGATCGTTAATTCCGGATGTCCCCAGACAGTGATATTCAGAATATCCCGGGAACCCACCCGATATTGATCATAAGGCTCCACATCCGGAGTTCCTTTTATGGTGTTCGAACCAATACGATAATCGAAATAATGATTGGCAACATTGTCCGGTCCAAGACTACGATTATTGATATCCTTTTCCATATCAATAATTAGTTGTGCATTAATTGTCTGGATATTAAGTCTCTTCAAAATCGTTTCATTATCTTCGACAACCGGCATCACGACACTTGATTTGGTAGCAAATGCCCGCATGTGCTGCCCCGGTATCAAGGTACATGCTGTCAATTGACTCAAAATGATCGGAATAAGAACAATATTTACTCGCTTGAGAATTATTTCCTCTATAGGCAATAATTTATATAACTTCAACCTAACATCCTCGTTTTTGTTATGACACAAAAAAGTAACTTTCAGAAGAACAACCGTTATTTTGAGCATAACGGAAAGTCTTCCTTCATATGTGCCAATATTTCTTTTTGCACCATACTGAAAACTAGCCGCTCAAAATGTCAGCCGCATTTTATTCCACCAAGCGGATAAAGCAATTATTTTAATACGCAGCAAATACACAGTATGTTTGCCCTTTTGGGACTTTTGTCACATTCTCAGTAAACTCATTAAAACATCATGATTTAACAAGAAAACACACATTTAACTTATTCAACCGTCACTGCTTTCGCCAGATTTCTCGGTTTGTCGACATCGGTGCCTTTCACCAATGCGACGTGGTAGGCCAGCAGTTGCAGCGGGATGGTGTGCAGGATCGGACTGAGCAATCCGGCGTGTTCGGACAGACGGATGACATGCAGATGATCGCCCGGTGTGATTTCCGAATCCGCATCCGCAAACACATATAATTCACCGCCACGTGCCTGCACTTCCTGCAGATTGGATTTGAGTTTGCCGAGCAGTTGATCATTCGGTGCAATGGCGACCACCGGCATTTCATTATCCACCAGCGCGAGCGGACCGTGTTTTAACTCACCGGCCGCGTAAGCTTCGGCATGGATATACGAAATCTCTTTGAGCTTGAGCGCGCCTTCCAGAGCGATCGGATAATGCACACCGCGCCCGAGGAATAATGCATGACGTTTTTGCGCGAAGTGCTGCGCCCAGATTTCAACTTGCGGTTCGACTAGCAAGGCCTGTTGCAGCGCTTTGGGTAAGTGTCGCATGGTCATGATCAATTGGTGCTCTTCGGCAGCAGACAGTTTATGGCGCATTTTAGCCAATGTAACGGTCAGCAATAATAACGAAGCCAGTTGAGTAGTAAACGCTTTGGTCGATGCCACGCCGATTTCCGGGCCGGCACGTGTCAAAAAGCGCAAATCGGCCTGACGGATCAATGCGCTTTCAGGCACGTTACATATCGCAAGACTATAGCTGTGGCCAAGTCTTTTAGCATAGCCAAGTGCCGCCAGCGTATCGGCGGTTTCACCGGATTGGGAAATGGCGACAACCAACGTTGCTGGATCGGCGACCGGATTACGGTAGCGGTACTCGCTGGCGATTTCCACTGAACAGGGTATACCTGCAACCGTTTCCAGCCAATAGCGGGCGATCAGTCCGGCATGATAGCTGGTACCGCACGCTAGAATCAGGATCTGCTTGGTATTTGTAAATACCGTTTCCGCCTCGCTGCCAAATAAATTGGGAGCGATTGATTGAGTATTCGAGAACATTTCCAGCGTGTTAGCAACCGCACTGGGCTGCTCAAAAATTTCTTTCTGCATGTAATGTGCATACGAACCTAATCCGATCTCTTCATTGGATAAATGCGATTCATACACGGGACGGTTGACCGGCTCACCTAACCGGTTTTTCAGACAATTAACGATGTGGAACCCGTGATTACTCAGCTCAGCGATGTCACCATCTTCGAGGTAGATCACATCACGAGTCACTTGCAGCAAGGCGGAAACATCCGATGCGACATAATTACCATCCTTTCCAACACCGAGTATCAACGGCGCACCGTGGCGTGCAACAACGATTCGATCGGCTTGCGCTTCTTCCATGACTGCAATAGCATAAGCGCCTTGCAACTCCGCCACCGCCAAACAAACTGCTTCAAATAAATCCTTTGCTTCTCTATGCTTAAAAGAGACCAGATGCGCAATGACTTCCGTGTCGGTGTCGGATAAAAATCGATAGCCGAAACTCTTGAGCTGTACACGGATAATTTCGTGATTTTCTATGATGCCATTGTGCACGACCGCAATGCGTGACTCATCCCCGGAAAAATGCGGATGCGCATTACGTTCCGAGGGTTCACCGTGAGTTGCCCAGCGCGTGTGTGCGATACCCGACAATCCATGAGCTTTTTGTTGCTCAACAAGTCGACCTAACATATTAACGCGGCCGGTAGTGCGCAACCTTTTTAGACCATAATTAGTAAATACAAGACCAGCGGAATCATAACCCCGGTATTCCAGACGCTGCAATCCTTCCAAAAGAACAGGGATCACATTCGCCTTTCCAATCGCGCCAATAATTCCACACACGATGTGCCTACTCCTCATGAGGATATGAAAAGGATAAAGCTTAATTAAACAGAGGCAGAGAGCTATAGGATAATTCTTTCAATTCTAAAAAATTTTCAAACTACCTTATCCTTGATCACGACTTGTAAATCAAAGTGCAAGAATGCACACATTGATTTTTTCTGAGGCTTAACATCTTTTACTTAACTCATTCAAGATGTAAAACACAAAGATTTATTCTTGTTTTTATAATTCTACCAGAAGATGACTCGGTCGCACAAAGTCATTTGTCCCTAACTGATTAATTATTGAGAATAAAACATCCCAATTTTGCACACACTGATTATCGATGAACTTAGCAAATTACAATTTCTTAATCCACTGAGATACACCTTGCTCGATTAAAATTAACGTTTCTTCAAAAACATGAATTTCTTTTTGATAGGGATCAGGAATATCGAATCCTCCCCATTCGCCTAATCGAAAAACTTTACCTCTTGCAGTCGGTTCAATTTCTTCAATCGTATTTTTCTGGTCGAGTTCCATTACTAAAATAAGATCTGATTTGCGAATTATTTCTTGGTTGAGTTGACGAGCACGATGATCAGAAATATCTATCCCTTTTTCCATCATCAATTGAATTGCTTTAGGATCTGGCGGATGACCAACTAATGCACCTAGGCCCGCTGATCTTATCCGACTCTCGAAATTATTTACTTCAACAAAAGCTTGTCTAAACACCCCTTCAGCCATTGGGCTTCTGCATATATTTCCAACACATACAACAAGCATATTATCAAACAAATTAATTTATCCAATGACTGTTATTATCGAATACCCAAGACTTAACGAAGTTCTGAATTCTTACCATCCATGTAATAGAGCTCCATAAAACCAAAACCGGTATGCGTGCCTTGCACACTCACCGCACCTTCCCAATAGATATTATAAGTCGTTAACTTAGCATCAAATTCATTGCTTTCATTCCTGCTTTTAATCGTGACCCTGATATTCTTAGATGGTATTTCAATGTCCCATTCTGTCGGATATACAATATTTGTCTTCTTACTGGCCCACCCCTTTCTAGGGGTAACATTAAAATCTTTTGCAGATAGAGCTTCAACATTTCCATTCTGATTAAAGGTGCCCATATAGAGAATTTTCTCATTTGTTTTCTTATCGCGTAGTTGATAGATCATCAGATCTATGGAATCACTCAGTTGAAGACTAAACCAATCCCATGTCAATCGCCCTACGGAAAAATTACCCCATTGATGATCAAACCAGGAAATCCCAGTTACATTTTCTACGGTATTCCCTATTTTCAAAGACCCCGATATTTTCATTCGCGAGCGTGAGTAATAGTAACTATCACCCGCATCTTTTATCGAAATGACACCATTTTCTCCATGGATAGTTGGAGGTTGTGTACTAATCAAATCAAGGTTTAAACTTATATTCTCGATGTTAAATTTTAATTGATCGGCACCATTGCTCCCCGCCATCAGCCAATCCCCTTGGGTAAATTCAAAAGCATTTTCTTTGCTTGTTGATGGATTACCCGCTGTTCTTTGCTGTGCAGTATAGTGCCTGCCGGTTTGATAATCATTAATAGAAGCATGACTAACCATATGATGAGCGACATTATTTATCAGGAAGACCGTGTAGTGGAAACTATATTTTTTCCCTGATTCTGTACTTAAATAGCCATTGTAGTACCACCATTCCATTTCTGCATGATGCGGCGCATCATCTTTTGGTAATGTTATTAAACTGCTATTACGCGCAATGCTCTCAAACCAGTTATCAGATGTTTTAGTAAAAAATACTTCATAAAAAATCCATGTAACGCAAATTCCAATCGTAGCTATAAAAACTAATAAAATTAATCGTCTATTAGAAAAATGATATCCACTAAAGATTGTGTGAGTTTTTCGAGTTTTTCTCATCACTATTTCTGTTGTACATTTAGCTGCAATTGAGCATATAAAAAAACAGCACATCTTAATTAGTAAGAGCGCTGTTTAACAGTTTATGATTATTCTTAAAAAATTTTACCAATATATTTATTCGAATAATACTGGCACACAGAATAAACTTTAATTATTTATTATTTCAATAACTTAAGAATAATCTTTTAGATTAAGCTAAGAAATCAGTTTTTACGTCCAAACAATTTTCTAGACATTAACATACTGAACAATCCTAAAATTAATAGCACATACATCGATGGCTCAGGAACAGCAGAAACTGACAATTGTGCTCCAGTAAAAAGAAAGTCTTCA
Organism: Nitrosomonas oligotropha; assembly: GCF_900106555.1. Classification (GTDB taxonomy): domain Bacteria; phylum Pseudomonadota; class Gammaproteobacteria; order Burkholderiales; family Nitrosomonadaceae; genus Nitrosomonas; species Nitrosomonas oligotropha_A. The sequence goes on from NZ_FNOE01000034.1 coordinate 17,101, forward strand.
TAGGTCGTCTGAGCAAGTGCAGTGCTAAATCCAAATATCGCTGCTGCAGCCACAAATGCTGGAGGCAAAGCAGCTGGATCATACAAATTTAAAGCTATCAAATCAAAAGATAAATTTCCTGATAATCCAGCATTGTTCATTAAAGCAGTCACATCAAAAGTATATGTCGACACACTCGGTTCAACTAAGCCTGAACCTAATGCGGCTACGATTAATGCAACTTCAGTTATAGGGTTTGAAGTTAGAGGACTTTCGAAACCATCGCTTCCAGAAAAAGTAGAATTAAATGGAAAAGCGTTCGCTGTATCAAATAAAGGATTGGTTTGTTCCACTTCAACAGGCGCATGCAAACCGGTATTAAAAGCACCATCGCTTACGTTTGTCACTTGCGCCCATTCCCTAGGAATATCAATCGCGCCAAATCCTTTCAGTGTAGTCGAAATATCATCAGACAAAAATAAGGTCAATGTCGCCGATGTTACTGTGCCTGGACTCCATAGCGGCGTATAGCCGATCGAACCACTATACGTTCCACTATTTTCAGTAATTAAGTCTGATGTTGCAGCACTACTGAACGTATAGCTAACACTTGCGAAGGCTGTATTAATACTCATTACTGTTGATAAAATTACTGCAACAATAAAAAACTTGGATAGTTTCTTCATTTTTCTTTTCCTCTCTTCTTACATTAATTAGACAAGCCACGATAAAAAGAAGTTAATAAGTAAATTTATTTACAGCAAACAAAACTTAATTTTATTAACAAATACTAGCAAATACATAACCGAATAAGAATGGAATGCAATTTGCCTTTTTTATTATATGATTATAATTTATTGAAGTATACATTGCCCCCATTTATAGTATAAATGTGCTATCAGCTATTATTACACTCGGAGATAAAAAATGACATGTCTCTACTCGACCGCATTACCCATCGCTGCGATATTCTCGAAACCGATAATGATTCTTACCGATTCAAACATTGCAAGCAAGCATTCGAAATTTAAATTTGCGCCGCTTCTTAACTGGAAACGCTGGGATGTTGCTTGACAGCTCTGAACATTCTAAGTATTAATTTTCAGACACAATAAGCTTTGTACATAGCTTATTATTGCTTTCATGATTATTTCGTAAATACTGTTTTTATGGTCGGGGCGAGAGGATTTGAACCTCCGACCACTTGCACCCCATGCAAGTACGCTACCAGGCTGCGCTACGCCCCGAGCGGGCAATTATAGCAAACAATACACGTGAACCTCAGAAACTCTTACTGAGTAAACATCACTTACTATCACTCATGCACGCAATTGCGACACAATACTCTGAATTTCACGCCGGATATAACTTAAATCCGTCATTGAAGGCTGCGGATTAGCAGTAGTATCCTCCAGTGAAATCAATTCGCCTTCAGTGTGTTCCAAACGGTTACGCGCACCACTGATTGTGAATCCTTGATCATACAGTAGCTCTTTAATACGCCGTATGAGCAATACTTCTTGATGCTGATAATAGCGGCGATTGCCACGGCGCTTTACGGGCTTTAATTGCGCAAATTCCTGTTCCCAGTAGCGCAATACGTGCGGTTTGACACCACAAAGAACACCAACCTCCCCGATAGTAAAATATCGTTTGGCAGGGATCGGCAGTGGTGTATTACTTACTTTTTTGTTTTCCATGATAATTTTTCTCAACCAAAGCTTTTAACTTCTGGCTTGCATGAAATGTGACGACACGACGGGCAGTAATCGGAATTTCTTCCCCTGTTTTTGGATTCCTTCCCGGACGCTGAGGTTTTGCCCGTAATTGAAAATTACCGAATCCTGAAAGTTTTACTCCCTCACCATTTTGTAAAGCGGTACGTACTTCTTCATAAAAAGACTCGACCATATCCTTGGCTTCACGTTTATTAAGCCCTACATTTTCAAACAATAAATCTGCTAATTCAGCCTTTGTTAATGCCATACTTCACTCCAGTTAGTTATTAATTTTATAGCTATAAATTCATCTATATTAGAATTATTAAGCAGTAACACTTTTACTTTAAATAAAAAGAGATTAATAACTTATCTCATACAATCAGTTTTTACGGAATCGATCCATAAACAATTAATACCGAATAAAATATCGACACATAGGCAATAGAAATGCATCAATTGCGCAATGTAGCGGAAAATTTATTCTTCAATATTTCTACTATGCTTGCCACCGCAGAGTCGGCCTCTTCATCGGTCAATGTTTTCTCAGTATCTTGTAACAACACTCGGAATGCAAGACTTTTTTTGCTGTCGTCCATCCCCTTGCCGCGATAAATATCGAACAAAGAAAAGTCCGACACTATCGCCGATTTTCCCGTATTTATCGCATCGAGCAAGGAATGCACACTAACGTCATTATCGACGATAATTGCAATATCGCGCCGCACAGGTGGAAATTTAGAAATTTCTTTAACCGCTGGTAACAACTTAGACATCAAACTGCCTGATTCCATCTCAAATAGTATGGTGTTTCTTTGTAATCCATACTTCTTCTGCCAACGCGGATGCAATTCGCCTAACCATCCAATCGGTTGATCATCAGCCAAGATTTGCGCGGATTTCCCCGGATGTAATGCTGGATGAGAAAATTTCCTGAAATAGAGAGTGTTACCTTGGCACAAAGCCTCTATATCTGCTTTGACATCATAAAAATCGACACCTCTCGCCGTTATTCCCCACTGTTCCGGCGCTATATCGCCATAGCTTAATCCGGCAAGCTTTTCCACTTGCTTACAGTCGCTTTCATCATCCCTGATAAAACAGCAGCCGATTTCGAATAAACGGACTCTGGCTTGCTTGCGGTTCAAATTAAATTGCAAATTGGAAATCAAGCCGCCTATCAAGCTACTTCGCATGACGCTCATTTGACTCGCAATCGGGTTTTGTAACGCGATTGGTTTACTGTTATTGACCAAGTCAAGTTCCCAATCGGCATCGACAAAAGCATAATTAATAACTTCCTGATAATCTCGTGTTATTAACGACCGTTTTATGTCTATCGTGGAGTATTTTGTTTCGGATGCCGGAAGCATCGCCATTCCACCATGCGGGAAATGCACCGGAATTTGGTCATAACCATAAATCCGCGCCAGTTCCTCTATAAAGTCCTCTTCAATCGCTAAATCGAAACGATAACTTGGCGGTGTCACATTAAAGGCATCTTCATTCGCCAAAAATTCAAACCTTAAACGGTTAAAATAATCAATGACTTGCTGTTTCCCGATATCGATACCCAATACTCGTTTAATTCGCCCAACACGTACATGGACAGACGATCGCTGCGGCAGTTCATGCTTGATTTCAGTCACCGGCCCCGCCTTACCACCACAAATCGTTTGTATCAGTTGAGTCGCATATTCCAGCACATCTCTCGTGGCTGCAAAATCCACTCCGCGCTCAAACCGATAAGCCGAATCCGAGCTGAATCCCAATTGAAAAGATTTACCGCTGATCGTATCCGGGCTAAAAAACGCGCTTTCCAGAAAAATATCCGTCGTGCCCTGAGTTACTCCGCTATCCAATCCGCCCATGATGCCAGCTAATGCCAGCGGTTTTTGTTCGTCGGCAATTAGTAACATTCCAGAATCAAGGTCAATTTGATTACCGTTCAGTAATTGCATTTTCTCATCCCGGCCCGCATACCGTACTTGGATGCCCCCCTTAATTTTGACGAGATCGAAGGCATGCATAGGCTGTCCGGTTTCCAGCAATACATAATTGGTAATATCGACGATGAGATTTATCGACCGCAGCCCGCTGCGTTCCAGACGCTGAGTCAGCCACGATGGCGAAGGCACATTGAGATTGATATCCCGCATAATTCGACCGCAGTATAGCGGACACGCGCCGGAAACCATGACCTGTACAGCCAGCGTATCGTTTATTTCTTCCGCAACAGGTTTTCTCTCCGGCGAAGAGAGTCCAGCCGATGTTATTGCCGCAACCTCACGCGCCACGCCCAGCACGCCAAGACAATCCGCCCTGTTTGGTGTCAGCTTTAACGTAAAAACATGGTCATCAAGCTCATAATAACCGCGAAAATCCATACCCACAGGTGCGTCACCAGGAAGCAATAACAAACCATCCGTAGCATCACTGATGCCTAATTCCTTAGCCGAACATAACATGCCGGCTGATTCGACTCCGCGCAACTTTGATTTTTTGATGGTGAAACCCGGAAAAGTTGCGCCAATCATTGCGCAAGGAATTTTTACACCGATGCTTACATTGGGTGCGCCACACACAATTTGCAATACATCTTCCTCGGCTCTTCCAGTTTTGACTTTACAGACTTTGAGCCGATCAGCTTCCGGGTGTTTTTCGACAGCCAACACCTCGGCCACAATAACCTTATCAAAGGCAGCCGCTACCGGTTCAATGCTCTCCACCTCGATGCCGGCCATCGTCAGTGCATGCGCAAGCTCGGTACTGGAAAGCGGTGGATTAACAAAACTGCGTAGCCAGTTCTCGGAAAATTTCATAAAATTCAGTTATTATTAACGATGATGAATAAATCAATCAGATTCAATTGAATTGTTTGAGAAAGCGCAAATCATTTTCAAAAAACAACCGCAAATCATTTACACCGTATCTGAGCATTGTCAATCGCTCGACTCCCATACCAAAGGCGAATCCGATATATTGCTCGCTATCAATGGCCACATGTTTTAATACATTGGGATGAACCATGCCGCATCCCAGCACTTCCAGCCAGCCGGTATGACTACAAACACGGCACCCCTTTCCATTACACATCACACAACCTATATCCATTTCCGCTGAAGGCTCGGTAAACGGAAAAAAGGACGGACGGAAACGCACGGGTAAATCATCCCGCTCAAAGAATTGCGCCATGAAATTTGCCAAAACCCCTTTCAAAGCGGAAAAATTGGCATTTTCATCAATCCATAAACCTTCCACCTGGTGAAACATGGGTGTGTGCGTCACATCGGAATCACACCGGTAAACACGCCCTGGCGCGATCACCTTAATTGGCGGTTTGTTATTCTGCATATAATGAATCTGTACTGGCGACGTATGCGTGCGCAGCAAATTGCCATTATCGATGTAGAATGTGTCGTGCATTGCTCGTGCGGGATGATTTTCAGGGATATTCAGTGCGGTGAAGTTATAGAAATCGGTTTCTATTTCGGGCCCCGAAACCACATCAAATCCGATCGAGTGGAATAATGTTTCAATCCTCTGCAGCGTTTTTGTCACCGGATGTAAACCACTGACTCCGCATCCCCTGCCCGGCAAGGTAATATCCAGAGCTTCCTCGGTTAATTTAGCTTCCAGCTCTTTTTCTTGAATTGCATGACGGCGGAATTTAAGCGTCGCTTCCAACCGGTTCTTTGCTTCATTGATCTGACTTCCCATTGCAGGACGTTCTTCAGCAGGCAGCTTACCCAACCCTTTGAGCAACTCAGTCAGCACACCGCTTTTACCGAGATATCGCGCTTTAACATTTTCCAGCTCGGCAGGGTCTTCAATGTTATCCATCTGGCTTATTGCTTCAGTGATAATTTCTTCCAAGTTTTTCATGTCAACAAGAGCATTAAGATTAAATAGCAACTACCCTATCGTTCCACTTCACAAGATTCACAAGAAAAAGGGAGGTTCAGGTTTTACCCGACCTCCCAATATCTATCGGTTTACATCCAATTATGTAGTAAGACTCGCTTTTGCTTGTGCTGCAATTTTCTCAAAAGCGCTCTTATCGAATACGGCCAAATCGGCCAGGACTTTTCGATCAACTGCAATACTTGCTTTCTTAAGACCATTCATAAATACGCTGTATGACAGACCGCACTCACGAGCAGCTGCATTGATACGCGCAATCCATAATGCACGGAACTGTCTTTTACGCTGACGGCGGTCCCGGTAAGCATACTGGCCAGCCTTCATGACCGCCTGTTTGGCTATGCGATAAACATTCTTACGACGTCCGCGATAACCTTTGGCTAAATCTAAGATTTTCTTATGCCGCGCATGAGCGGTTACACCACGTTTAACTCTTGGCATGATCTTTTCCCTTTATGCGTACGGCATCATAGCGCGAACCGAGGCTTCATTTGTGGCATGCACAGCAGCGGTACCTCGCAGTTGACGCTTATTTTTGGTTGTTTTCTTAGTCAAGATGTGGCGTTTAAAAGCTTGTGAGCGTTTGACACTCCCGCTCGCCCTAAACTTGAAGCGTTTTGCCGCTCCACTTTTAGTTTTCATTTTAGGCATAAATACTCCTCTTTGATATGAAACCAGGTGTTCTCATGCTTGAGAAACTTTACCAACCTGGAGATCACTTATTTTTACACTCAACTGCTCTACGATACTTCGGACGAATCTTCCATTGATACTTTTACTTTATCGATTTTGGTATCTTTCTTTTTAGGAGACAACACCATTACCATCTGCCGCCCTTCCATCTTAGGAAATTGCTCCACTATTGCAAATGCTTCCAGATCACCTTTTACACGTTCCAGCAGACGCATACCGAACTCCTGATGCGCCATTTCACGTCCGCGGAATCGCAATGTCACTTTAACCTTATCTCCTTCATTCAAGAAGCTAATTAAGTTCCTAAGTTTTATATTGTAATCCCCTTCATCCGTATTCGGTCTGAATTTAATTTCTTTAATTTGTACTTGCTTTTGCTTGATTTTCGCATCGTGCTTCTTTTTACTTTCTTGATAACGAAACTTACCATAATCCATCAAGCGGCACACTGGCGGCTGCGCAGTCGGCGCTATTTCAACCAGATCAACTCCCGCTTCTTCCGCCAAGGCATTTGCTTCAGCAAGTGTCACAATACCGATTTGCTCCGCATTCACACCAATCAAACGAACTTCTTGCACATCAATTTCTTGGTTGATGCGCACTGATTTTTCCTGAGCTATGGTAAATTCTCCAAGAGTAATTTATAAAGAAATTTATACTTTTGCAGACAGTTCTTCATTTAGACGCACAAGCAGTGTTTCTAGCGTCATCTGACCCAAATTATCACCTGCGCGATTGCGCACTGCCACTGTATCCGTGCGCACCTCTTCGTCTCCGACTATAATTTGATAGGGAAGCTTCTGCAAGCTATACTCGCGAATTTTATAGGTTATCTTCTCATTTCTCAAGTCCAAGGTAACTCTAATGCCATGCCGCACCAATTGTGCAGCTACTTCCTGAGCATAATCGGTTTGTGCGCGAGAAATATTGAGCACGACAACTTGCTCGGGTGAAAGCCACAAAGGTAAGGCACCCGCGTAATTCTCCAATAATATGCCGATAAATCTTTCCATGGATCCCAAAATGGCCCTATGCAGCATCACAGGTATCTGCCTCGAATTATCTTCTGCGACGTATTCTGCGCCCAGACGATCCGGCATGGAAAAATCCAGTTGCAGTGTACCGCATTGCCAAACCCGTCCAATACAATCTTTTAACGAGAACTCAATTTTCGGGCCATAAAACGCACCTTCGCCAGGCTGCAATTCCCATTCAAGCTTAGCTTCAGTTAATGCCGCTTCCAGTGCTGCTTCCGATTTATCCCACTGCGCTTCCGATCCGACACGTTTTTGCGGACGGGTCGAAAGCTTAACCATCAATCCTTTAAAGCCAAAATCTACATAAACACCCTTCAGCAGATCGATAAACTTCACCACTTCATCTTGTATCTGATCTTCCGTACAAAAAATATGCGCGTCGTCTTGAGTAAACGAACGTACTCTCATGATACCGTGCAGCGCTCCTGATGCTTCATTGCGATGACAAGAACCGAATTCCGCCAATCGTATCGGAAGCTCTCGATAACTCCGCAGGCCTTGATTAAATATTTGCACATGGCCGGGGCAATTCATCGGTTTGATCGCAAAATCACGTTCGTCCGCATGAGTGGTAAACATATTCTCACGAAAGTTTTCCCAATGTCCTGAACGAACCCACAAATCCTTATCCAAAATTTGCGGCGTGCGAATTTCCTGATAGCCATTTTGCTTCAGTATATTTCGCATATATTGTTCAATCTGCTGCCACAATATCCAACCTTTAGGATGCCAAAATACCATGCCAGGCGCTTCATCTTGCGTATGAAACAAATCCAGCTGTTTGCCAATTTTGCGATGATCTCTTTTTTCCGCTTCTTCCAAGCGATGCAAATAATCTTTCTGATCATCTTTATTGGTCCACGCGGTTCCATAAATGCGCTGCAGCATTTCATTATTGGAATCACCACGCCAATACGCGCCCGCGACTTTCATCAGCTTAAAAACTTTTATTTTCGATGTAGCCGGAACATGCGGTCCTCGGCACAAATCGGTAAAATTGCCCTGAGAATAGAGTGATAAATCCTCACTGCCTGGTATCGACTCAATGATTTGCGCTTTGTAATGTTCCCCCTGACCCTTGAAAAAATTGATCGCATCCGTACGTTCTAAAACTTTTCGTTCTATCTTTAAATCGCGCTTACTGATTTCCAACATGCGTTTCTCGATTGCTTGCAGATCTTCCGGTGTAAATGGCCGTTTATAAGAAAAATCATAATAAAAACCATCTGAAATCACGGGGCCAATAGTAACCTGCGCATCTGGAAATAATTCTTTTACCGCATGCGCGAGTAAATGCGCACACGAGTGCCGGATAATCTCCAATCCTTCAGCATCTTTCTCCGTAATAATAGCGAGTTCACTATCATCTTTAATCTGACTATAAACATCGACCAGCTTTCCATTAATTTTTCCAGCAATAGCCGCTCGAGCGAGGCCTGGCCCAATGGACGTAGCCACGTCTAATATCGTTACGGGTTGATCAAAATTACGCTCAGATCCATCTGGCAAACGCACAACAGTCACAGAAATTCCTTCCAAGTAATCAGATGATTTATTGTATATCCAGTCTTAATTGCTACCATTCAATTCATTCATGGTTTTTTTGTCATAACAGGCTACTTAATAAATGACGTTTTATACCAGCTATTCATTTTTTGCAATCCGTTTAGAATTTTTGGCGAAAATCCGATTGCTACCGCATCAACAAGACAATACCAGGCAGCGACACCACTCGGCGGATTCCCTTGTGTCCAATTAAAAACCGGCTCTATGGACGCCCACTTCCATGTACCGGCTGCTGTCCCCACGACTTCTAGCCAAGTGCAAATGAAAAATGCACCCAGATATACCATCGGCGAGCGCCCTTTGAAAAGACAGATAACAAAAATACAAAACAAAAACGCACCAACCTGATCGCCTTGTTTAGGAATACCACTAATTCCCCACAGCGACCATAAACCACCGGTTGCGATTACAAATACCGCTAACTTCCTGGCATTAACAAGGAAAAATCTTGAGCGCGAAAGGGCAACCGCTGTCAGATAAACCATGCCATGACCAGGTGGGACATAAAGCGGCACATTTCCAAACCGATAGGTATAGCCTTCCATATAAATCGATGCAAAGTGTTCTCCGGCAGTTGCAAACGCCACTGCAACGACAACCTGCATTCTTACTTCTCTATTTTCACCGATCAGCAGCCCAAACAGAAAAATCCAGGCGATCACACCCAGCAAATTCTGCATTTCTTTACTTGCGCTTCCGTCAATCACCAGACTGACTCCAACACAAAAAAAAGTAAAACCCGCAATAAAATAATCTCTATTTCGATGCGGATAATCGATATTTGGTTTTGGAAAATGATTCAACATCTTTTTAAAAAACCTTACTGTAACAAAAAGCCCGCCATAGGCGGGCTACTGAATTTCCATAAATATTGCAGCATTTGCTTGTACTTACCAATATATATTATCTGCAAACGCCTTGATATGCCTTACATAGTTTATATTTACTTCTACGAAGTGTGACGATAATTACTCTTCATCCTCATCTTCATCATCACTCTGGGCTTCTGTGCTGCTAGATGTACCGCCAGCCGCTCCTTCACCCTCGTCTTCTTCCTC
>NZ_FNOE01000044.1 GCF_900106555.1 Nitrosomonas oligotropha
TGTAGCCTGGCTCGTTTCAGTACGTCATAAATCGTTGGGCGGCTGACGTGGAAGTGTTCTGCCAGCTGAACTACCTTCCACAACCGGGTTTGATATAGCCGCCAGATTTCCTGACGATCCAATAATGTTAAGCGAGTGCGTTTGTGTATGTTCATCTACAGTATTCTCCTGAATACTGTAAACAACGCTAGGAATTCTTACACTTTAGATTTAAATCGTGTACATCATTCCACTCTAACAGAGTTCGTTCACTAGTTATTATTACTAAAAACAAGAAAAAACTTGCTAGCGCCAGAGTTTGGGGACTAATGCGTGTAGTAGTTTCTTGTTTTGCCCTTTCCCAGTCATGTTTGAGTAGGTATGAAACACGATCCATAAACTCTTGAAGGCATTCCTTATCCCACCCCGCTGGTATCTTGTTAAGAGCTTTGATAATTGCAAGATCATCTCTATCTACTGGATTCAAAAGAACAACCAAGCGTGCCTCAGCGGATGCTATTCCTTTCAAATTCTGTTCCTGAGTGTATGTCTCTACTTCTGCCACCAGCTCCCGCAGCTTATCGCGCCACGCCTTACGCTCCTTGATAATGTTGTCAATCTTCGCACTTTTGTCCGACTGCGCCTTTGAAAACAAAGCGGTAATCATGGAGGCAATAACGGCAGAGTTCAATATCGCAGCTAAAATCTCATTCGATTCCAAAATAACCTCCTATACACTAACTACAATTAGTCTTCAGAAATGATCAACATAGTGCATCAAAAAATAACATCTTTTTTGTAGAATCTGTAATTACACCAACAGCCTCAATGCCTCCCGATACTTCTCCACTGTCTTTTGCAAAATTTTCTCCGGCAATTCCGGTGCAGGCGCTTTTTTATTCCAATCCTGCGTTTCCAGCCAATCGCGTACGAATTGTTTGTCGAAGCTCGGTGGGTTTTGGCCGGGTTGATATTGGTTGGCGGGCCAGAAGCGGGATGAATCGGGAGTAAGCACTTCGTCGATCAGGTACAGTTCACCAGCATCATCCAGACCGAATTCGAATTTGGTGTCGGCGATGATGATGCCGCGCGCTAATGCATACTCAGCGGCTTCGGAATAAAGCTGGATGGCTTTGGTGCTGACTTTGGTGGTCAATTCCCGGCCGAGTAGTCTTTCTACTTCGGCGACGGCAATGTTTTCATCGTGCGCACCGGCGGCGGCTTTGGTCGATGGGGTGAAGATCGCGCCGCCCGGCAGTTTGTCGGCGAGTTTCAAACCCGGAAGCAATGGAATGCCGCAGATTGCGCCGGTTTGCTGGTAATCCTTCCAACCGGAACCGACCACGTAACCGCGCACAATGGCTTCGATCGGCAGCGGTTTCAGGCGGCGGATCACGAATGCGCGCCCGGCCACTTGATCGCGTTCCTCAGAGGTCACGACCGATTCCGGCGCGATGCCGGTCAAGTGGTTCGGCAGGATGTGCGCGAGTTTGTCGAACCAGAATTGCGACAACGCGGTGAGGATTTTGCCTTTGCCGGGTACGGCGGCCGACAGGATCACGTCAAATGCCGACAAACGATCGGTTTGCACGATCAGTAGTTTGTCGTCACCGACGGCGTAAATATCGCGGACTTTGCCGCGATGCAAAAATGGCAGGCTTTTGATGGTGGTTTCAAACAATGCAGTTTCGGTCATGGTGTTCGCTTTAACTTTGGTCGAGTTGTTGTTTGATATGCAGCGCTTCGCTCAGTGCGGTCTCAATATCGTTGCTCAATACGGTGAAATGCCCCATCTTGCGGCCGGGACGTGCTTCGGCTTTGCCGTACAGATGCAATTTGGCCGAGGGGTGTTGCAGCACGATATTCCAGTCGGGATCGCCGTTGCGCCAGACATCGCCGAGCAGGTTGATCATCACGGCGGGACTGAGTTGCGCAGTCGAACCGAGCGATAAACCGCACAATGTGCGCACTTGCTGCTCGAATTGGGATGTGACGCAAGCATCGATCGAATAATGCCCGCTGTTGTGCGGACGCGGCGCGATTTCGTTAATCACCAGCTCGTCGTCTTGCAGCACGAAAAACTCGACGCACAACACCCCCTGATAATTGAGATTCTTCGCAATCTGACAGGCGATTTCCTGCGCTTTTCCGGCCAGCAGCGGAGCAATCCGGGCGGGCACGATGCTGACATCGAGGATGCCGTTGACATGCTGATTCTCAGCCACTGGAAACGTTGCCACCTTGCCGTCGCTGCCACGCGCGACCACGACCGAGATTTCACATTTCAGTGGCATGAATTTTTCCAGCACACACACGGCATGATTCAATTGCGCGTACGCCGCTGGAAATTCCGCCGCGCTGGCCACCTTGACCTGACCTTTGCCGTCGTAACCAAATTGACTGACTTTCAGAATGCCGGGAAGCAAGTCAGCGGCATCCTGGTCGGCAAAGTCATCCGTCTGCTGGATGACGGCAAACGGCGCCACGGTAAGACCATTGATACTCAGAAATTGTTTTTCCGCAATCCTGTTTTGTGCGACCGAAACACTATAGGCATCCGGGCTGACAGCACACGATTTGGCTAGACTTCGAAGCGAATTCGCAGGGATATTTTCAAATTCGGTCGTTATCGCCGCGCATTGGCTACCGAGCTTCTCCAGCGCTGATGGGTCGGCATAACCGGCGCAGATGAAATCGTCCGCAACTCGCCCGGCTGGACTGCCGCTATCCGGATCCAGCACCGTGACTGGGTAGCCCATTTGCTGCGCGGCTTGCACGAACATGCGCCCGAGCTGTCCGCCTCCCAGCACACCGAGCATCGCGCCAGGCATGATCGCCATTATTCCGGTAACTCGGCGTTAAGTACGGATTCGGTTTGTTTGCGCCGATACTCATCCAACTGTGCACTCAGCTCACTGTTATTCACCGCCAATAGGGCCACTGCAAACAGCCCCGCATTCGCCGCCCCGGCTTGGCCGATGGCAAACGTGGCAACGGGAATGCCTTTCGGCATTTGCACGATCGATAGCAATGAATCCAGCCCTTGTAAATGCTTGGAATTGACCGGCACACCCAACACCGGCAACGTGGTTTTTGCCGCGATCATGCCGGGTAGATGCGCCGCACCACCCGCACCGGCGATGATGCATTGAATGCCGCGCGCTTTGGCTTCTCCGGCAAACTGAAACAGTAAATCCGGTGTGCGATGCGCCGAAACCACCTTGGCCTCATAGGCGATATGAAATTCATCCAGAATAGCCACCGCATGCTGCATCACATCCCAGTCGCTTTTACTTCCCATCACTACACTGATTAACGGTTTAATCATTTCACGGTAACTGGCAAAAATTAAAAATAAATATTCAAGAGAATGTTGTACTATCACACCCTGAAAGCAGGGCTGGCTATTTTATAAGTCTGTGCAATAATCGTGTAATTTATTTCGATCACTGCAACAAAAAACACAACTGGTATTATACTCACCTGATTTAATAGCGAGCTTTTCATTGATTTGCGTTTAAAACTTTACCAGTTATCAATACAACCGGCATTTGCATGAATTTTCAACGCGGAAAACAAAATAACGATCCGGAAATCAATCTGATACCGATGATCGATGTGTTATTGGTGATTTTGATTTTTTTAGTGGTGACGACGACCTATTCAAAATTTGCCGAGCTTGAAATCAGTTTGCCGGAAACCAGTGCAGAACAAGTCGATAAAAATATCGAGAAACCGAACAACATCGATATCACGGTAAGCGCGCTGGGTGATTACACCATTAATCGGGTAGCGGTTAAATCCGCCAGTATCGAGAGCCTGCGCGATGCCTTAATGACTGCAGCCAAAAATCAGCCAGACCCGTTTATCATCATCAACGCGGATGCGAAAGCGACGCACCAATCGGTGATTACGGTAATGGAAGCGGCGCGCTTGGCAGGCTACAATAAAATCACATTCACCACGGAAACCAACAATATCCCATAAGGGAAGTGATCAAATGTTTGATTTGCTAAAAAATTACTACAAAAAACTCACTAAGGAGACCCATATGTCCACTATCAATGTCGATAATTTTTCTCAAGCTGCTCAAGCCGGTACACAATATATTCTGGCGCCCCTGCCCTACGCAAACACTGCGCTGGATCCGGTCATTAGCGCCAACACGCTGAGTTTTCACTATGGCAAGCACCACAAAACCTATGTCGATAACTTGAACAATCTGCTGGCGAATAGCGATCTGGCCGGTAAATCACTTGAAGATATTATCCGCGCATCCGCCGGGCAAGCGGATAAAGCCGCGATTTTCAATAACGCCGCGCAGGTGTGGAACCATATGTTCTATTGGCATAGCCTGAAACCGAATGGCGGCGGCGAACCTTCCGCAGCACTGAAACAAAAAATCGAAGCATCATTCGGCAGTCTGGAAGCGTGCAAAAAAGAATTCGCACAAGCGGCGTTGACACAGTTCGGTAGCGGCTGGGCATGGCTGGTTGTGGACGGCGGTAAAATCGCGATCGTTAAAACCGGCAACGCGGAAACACCGATCACCAAAAATATCCGCCCCCTGCTGACCATCGACGTATGGGAACACGCTTACTATCTGGATTATCAAAACCGCCGCGCCGATTATGTGAATACCATCTTGGATAAACTGATCAATTGGGACTTCGCGGAAGCTAACCTCGGATAATTCCGGATTTTATGACTGATATCACGATCGCCCTGTCAAAAGGGCGAATTTTTGAAGACACGGCGCCGCTGCTCAAAGCGGCGGGTATCGTTGCGCTGGACGATCCCGAATCGTCACGCAAATTGATTCTATCCACCAATCGGGCCAATGTCCGCCTGATTATCGTGCGCGCCTCGGATGTGCCAACTTATGTGCAATACGGCGCGGCCGATCTGGGCATTGCCGGGAAAGATGTGCTGCAGGAGCATGGCGGCGCCGGGTTGTATCAACCGCTGGATCTGAATATCGCGCGCTGCCGCATGATGGTGGCTGTTCCCAATGGTTTCGATTACGACTCCGCCGTGCGTCAAGGCGCACGGTTACGCATTGCCACCAAATATGTGCAAACCGCGCGCGAGCACTTTGCCACAAAAGGTGTGCATGTCGACCTGATCAAGTTGTATGGTTCGATGGAACTGGCGCCATTAGTCGGGTTGGCCGATGCCATCGTCGATCTCGTGTCCAGCGGTAACACTCTAAAAGCCAATAATCTTGTCGCGGTCGAAGAGATTATGCAGATTTCGTCCCGGTTGATCGTCAACCAGGCTGCACTGAAACTGAAACAGGATGCCATTCAGCCGGTGCTGGATGCATTTTCCGCTGCGGTGAAAAAGTAGATAGCCGTGCGCATCTGAAACCCATTCATACCATGATTCAAATAAAACGATTCAAATCCACCGATTCCGATTTCGATTCCTGTCTCGACAAGCTCCTGGCTTTTGAAAATGCGCAGGATGATGCCGTCGATGTCACAGTTGCCAGCATCCTCGCCGATATCCGCAGCCGCAAGGATGCCGCGCTGATCGAATACACCAATCGCTTCGACCGGTTGGCCATTCAATCCGCCAAAGACCTCGAGCTGACGCAGGATCAATTGCAGCATTCGTTAGCAACATTGCCGGATGCTGAACGGACCGCATTACAGCAAGCGGCGGAACGGGTGCGCAGTTATCATGAGAAACAACCGCTCAGTTCCTGGCAATACACCGATGCCGATGGCACATTATTGGGGCAAAAAGTGACCGCGTTGGATCGTGTAGGTCTTTACGTGCCAGGCGGCAAAGCTTCGTATCCCTCGTCGGTATTGATGAACGCGATTCCGGCCAAAGTCGCTGGCGTGCAAGAATTGATTATGGTTGTCCCTACCCCGGATGGCGAACGCAATAATATGGTGCTGGCAGCCGCGGCCATTAGCAAAGTGGATCGCGTTTTCACCATCGGCGGCGCGCAGGCGATTGGCGCATTAGCATACGGCACCGAAACCGTGCCACCGGTCGACAAAATCGTCGGCCCCGGCAATGCGTACGTTGCAGCGGCCAAACGCCGGGTGTTCGGTATCGTCGGTATCGATATGGTGGCGGGACCTTCTGAAATCCTGGTCATTTGCGACGGCAAAACCGATCCCGACTGGATTGCGATGGATTTATTTTCCCAGGCGGAACACGACGAGCTGGCGCAGTCGATCTTGTTGTCGCCGGATGCGGAATTTCTGAATCAAGTCGCACAAAGCATCGACCGCCAATTGGCGGCAATGCCACGCCACAGTGTCATTCGCGCCTCACTGGAAAATCGCGGCGCGTTGATTCAGGTGCAAGATCTGGACGAAGCTTGTGCGATCGCTAACAAAATCGCACCGGAACACTTGGAATTATCGGTTGAGCAACCGGAGAAATGGGCCGATAAAATCCGCCATGCCGGGGCTATTTTTCTTGGCCGTAATGCTTGCGAAGCGTTGGGCGATTATTGCGCCGGCCCCAATCACGTGCTGCCGACCTCACGCACTGCGCGCTTCTCGTCGCCACTCGGTGTTTACGATTTTCAAAAACGCAGTAGTCTGATTCAGGTATCGCAGCAAGGCGCCGAAAAGCTCGGGAAAATTGCATCGATACTGGCCAACGGTGAGGGGTTACAAGCACACGCAAAATCGGCGGAATATCGCTATATTAAACACCGGTAATGACGCATAGCGTGAACCGACTCTCATAGCGGATTTGCACCTCATGCCAGTCATCACTTCGCGCGACCACCCGCTCATCAAACAACTGATCAGACTGGAAGAGTCGTCGCAATATCGTAAAAAAACTGGCTTAACGCTGCTCGACGGCATTCATCTGATTCAGATCTATTGCTCCGTGCTGGGCGCTCCGGAAAATCTGATCGTCAGCCAAGCGTATATTGACGATATCGAGAATGAGCACTTTCTCACCATTCTCTTCGGCCATACCCCTCCCAAACTGACGGTTGTCAGCAATCTCTTATTTCGCGAGATATCTCCGGTCAAAACGCCATCCGGCATCCTCGCGCTGATTGCGCTTCCCGGGTTGAAAAAAGATGTCAGCAACGGGAAGGAGATGTTCAGCGTTCTGTTAGAAACCATCCAGGATCCCGGCAATCTGGGCTCGATTCTGCGTTCCGCAGCTGCCGCCAGCGTCAAGGATGTTTATTTGTCCAAGCAATGTGCCGATGCCTGGTCGCCCAAAACGCTCAGAGCGGCGATGGGGGCACACTTCTTTTTGCACATCCATGAAGACAGTGATTTGCAAAAGGTCGCACAGCAATTTTCCGGAACGGTCGTTGCCACATCGATACAAGCCAACCGGAATCTTTTTGAAATCTCTCTGGTCGGCCCCACCGCTTTTGTATTCGGTAACGAAGGCGCCGGATTATCCAAGGAAATGATCCAGGCAGCAGACGAAAACATCGTGATTCCCATGCCCGGCAAAACCGAATCATTGAATGCGGCAGCCGCGGCGGCCATTTGTTTTTTTGAAAAAGTCCGCCAGGACAGAGCATACGCGGCGGCAACCACTATTGGAACAAAATAACAGGCGGTGTATGATACCGCACCCATCAAAACAGTCACTTTGGAGCATCTATGAAATTTTCTTCTTTATCTCTCATCGCCTTGATGGGATGTTTGTTATTCAGTTCCGCCCAAGTCATGGCCATTCACCATGAACCGCAGGATTCCCAGTCACCGCATGCATCCAGCGTAAAAATGGCGAACAACGAAGGAACCGTTGTCGATATCATCGATACTACCGGCTATACCTACATGGAATTGGAAAATGGCGGCAACCGCTTCTGGATCGCCGCACCGACGACTAAAGTGAACAAGGGCGATCGCATTCGTTTCGTTCAAGATATGGTCATGACCAACTTCACCAGCAAAACACTGAACCGCACTTTCGGAACGCTCGTTTTCGTTTCTTCCACCGAAGTGAAGAAATAATTGCTTATACTACGCCAGTAAAACCAATCAGCAGTTTGTTTTTAAGACTTTTCAGTTCATCCCTGTATTGTGCCGCTTGCTCGAATTCCAAATTCTTGGCGGCACTCAGCATTTTCTTTTCAACCCGCTGAATCTCTTTGGCCAGTTGCGTTTCGTTCATGGCGTCATAGCGCGCCTGTACTTGCGCGGCCTTGAGATTCTGTTGCGCGGATTCATGGTTATAGACGCCGTCAATCAGGTCTTTAATCCGTTTATGCACCGATCGCGGCGTGATGCCATTTTGCAGATTATGCTGCACCTGCTTCTGGCGCCGCCGGTTGGTCTCATCAATGGCAACGCGCATCGAGCGGGTGATCCTGTCCGCATAGAGAATCGCCGTACCATTGATATGACGCGCCGCCCGGCCGATGGTCTGAATCAATGACCGTTCCGAACGAAGAAAACCTTCCTTGTCGGCATCCAAGATCGCTACCAGCGACACTTCGGGAATATCCAATCCTTCGCGCAACAGGTTGATCCCAACCAGCACATCGAATTGTCCCAGGCGCAAATCGCGGATAATTTCGACGCGCTCGACGGTGTCGATGTCGGAATGCAGATAACGCACCTTAATTTGGTGATCGGAAAAATAATCGGTCAAATCCTCCGCCATGCGTTTGGTCAGCGTGGTGACCAATACGCGCTCGTTCTTGGCGGTACGCAAATGGACTTCCGACATTAAATCGTCCACCTGCGTGGCGACCGGGCGCACTTCAATGACCGGATCCACCAGGCCGGTCGGACGCACCACCTGTTCCACCACCTTACCGCTATGCTGTTTCTCATAATCGGCGGGCGTAGCAGATACAAACACGGTTTGCCGCATCCGTTTCTCGAATTCCTCGAATTGTAGCGGACGATTATCCAATGCGGACGGCAGGCGGAAGCCATAATTCACCAGATTTTCCTTGCGTGAACGGTCTCCTTTGTACATCCCGCCGATCTGCGGCACCGTGACATGACTTTCATCGATGATCATCAGTGCATCGGGCGGCAAATAATCGAGCAACGTGGGTGGCGGTTCGCCGGGGTTTTTGCCGGACAGATGACGGGAATAATTTTCAATACCTTTGCAGAAACCCAATTCGTTGAGCATTTCCAGATCGAAGCGCGTGCGCTGCTCCAGGCGCTGCGCTTCGACCAGCCGGTTCTCCGCATGGTAATATTCCAGCCGCTCGCGCAGTTCGGTTTTGATGGTTTCCATCGCGCGCAACGTGGTGCTGCGCGGCGTGACATAGTGACTGGAAGGATAGACAGTGAAACGCGACAGTTTTTGCAGCATACGGCCGGTGAGCGGATCAAACAGCGACATGCTGTCCACTTCGTCGTCGAACAGCGACACGCGCAGAGCCGCCTCCGAGCTTTCCGCCGGGAAGACATCGACCACATCGCCACGCACGCGAAAGACACCGCGTTTGAACTCCAGCTCGTTGCGATCGTATTGCATCTCGGTCAGGCGCTTGATAATGTCTCGCTGCGAAATTTTCTCGCCGCTGCGCAAATGCAGAATCATGCCGTGGTAATCCACCGGGTCACCGATACCGTAAATACACGACACCGTCGCCACGATGATGGCGTCATCGCGTTCCAGCATGGATTTGGTCGCGGACAAACGCATTTGCTCGATATGCTCGTTGATACTGGAATCTTTTTCGATAAATAGATCACGCGCCGGAACATACGCCTCCGGCTGGTAATAATCGTAGTACGAGACGAAATACTCGATGGCATTTTCCGGGAAAAATTCGCGCATTTCCGCATACAGCTGCGCCGCCAGCGTTTTATTCGGCGCGATCACGATGGCCGGACGGCCCAAACGCGCGATCATATTCGCAATCGTATACGTTTTACCCGATCCGGTAACACCCAATAACGTTTGATACGCCAAGCCGTCGTTTATGCCTTCAACCAATTGCGCAATTGCAACCGGTTGATCGCCCGCGGGAGCAAACGCTTGATGTAATTTGTACGGACTATTGGGGAAGGTTGCGATCACAGGTATAATTCCATCATTGAATTGTTTCTTTGTGTCATTTTAACATGCCGGTCTATCTATTTTAGTGCGAGGATTTTTGTGGAACTCTCTAACCGCGTTCAAACCATTAAGCCATCTCCTACTCTTGCCGTCACCGCCCGGGCTGCGAAACTCAAAGCCGAAGGTAAGGACATCATTGGATTGGGAGCGGGCGAACCCGATTTTGATACCCCTCAGCACATCAAGGATGCCGCTATTGCCGCGATCAATAAAGGCCAAACCAAATACACGGCGGTTGGCGGTACACCCGGTCTGAAAAATGCCGTTGTGGCGAAGTTCAAACGGGAAAATAGTTTTGTCTTCGATGCCAAACAAATTCTGGTTTCCTGCGGCGGCAAACAGAGCTTTTTCAACTTGGCATTGTCGGTGATCAATCCCGGCGACGAAGTCATCATTCCGGCACCGTATTGGGTTTCTTATCCCGACATTGTGTTAATCGCGGAAGGCAAACCGGTTTTTATCAATACCGGCATCGAGCAGAATTTCAAAATTTCTGCGGCGCAATTGGAAGCTGCGATTACCCCGAAAACCAAAATGTTTGTCATCAATAGTCCGAGTAATCCGTCCGGAGCGGTTTACACGCTGGATGAACTGAAAGCATTGGGGGAAGTGTTACGTAAGCATCCGCAGATCTTGATCGCTACGGACGATATGTACGAGCATATTCTGTTGTCGGGTCAGAAATTTACTAACATCGTCAACGCCTGCCCGGATTTATTTGCTCAGACCGTGGTTCTAAATGGTGTTTCCAAAGCGTATTCAATGACTGGATGGCGTATTGGCTATTGCGGCGGACCTGCACACATTATTACCGCAATGGAGAATATTCAATCGCAAAGCACGTCCAACCCAAGCTCCATCTCGCAAGCAGCGGCTGAAGCGGCATTGAATGGTGATCAGTCCTGTATGAATCCGATGATCGCGGCGTTCAAGGAACGCAATATTTTTGTTACCGAACAACTGAATCAAATCAACGGGGTGCGTTGCTTATCTTCCGATGGCGCTTTTTATGCTTTTGCGGATGCCCGCCAATCGATCGACGATCTCTACAAGAAAAACTTGATTGGCGCTCAAAACGATATCGCGTTTAGCGAATATCTGCTGGAAAAATCGGGGGTTGCCGTAGTTCCCGGTTCCGCTTTCGGATGTGACGGCTATATGCGCCTGTCTTTCGCCACATCAATGGATAATCTAAAGCAAGCGCTTAGTCGCATCAAGAACCTGCTGAAATAATTGGATTGACTTGGCAAATTTATGTTTTTCTAGTGCAAATTAGCAAGCGCTGCTTTTTTCGTTTTCCCAGCACGCGAAGGAATATTACATAAACCGCACACATGATTGGAATGAATCTCCAGTGAGTGCACGACAAAACTGCCGTGACAATTCACACAAGGCGCTATACACAATACGCCACTTTCCACAAAACGCACCAGGGTCCATGCACGGGTCAAGCTTAATACTTTCTCAAGTTGATGGACCTTGATGTGCTCGTTATAGAGCCGGTAGCTCTTAATCAGCGCATCGATACCATCGATCCCGGTATTTTTCGTCACATAATGATAGATGTTGATAAACAGCGAGGAATGCATATTCGGCTGCCAGCTCATGAACCAATCCTCCGAATACGGCAGCATCCCTTTGGGTGGCGATACCCCTCTAATTTCCTTATACAGTTTAACCAGTCTTTCACGGCTCAGATCGGTATTCATTTCCAGAACCTGTAGCCGGGCACCCAATTCAATTAATTCTGTCGCCAGCTGAATTTGCTTGGCTTCGGTGATAATGCTTCGATTGCGCATGATATTACTCCCTGATTTCGTCTATTGAACGCTATACAATCGCTTCTGCAGGTTTTCCTGCCATTAGGATCGCGGCATGGAATTTGGTAACCGATTGGTCACGGGTATCGTTGGACAGCATATCGGCAATCAATCGATCGTCAAAGCGGAAACGGCACAGTAACATATTGGAAGCCGCCATTTTAATCAGCTGTGCTGAACTCAGTCTTTCCAGTATATCAGCAATATCCTGATTAATTCCCAAGCGATACATGGCGGCTACTCTGTCATCCCGCAACATCTGTTTGGCCAGCAGCAAATAACTTAAATTGATATCTCTGATTTCGTCTAGCAGTTGATTGGTTTCCATTTCATCACCCTTTTTAATTAAAAATATTTGAATTAAAACACCGTAACGCACAGGTGAGATTTTCAATTATGGAGCAGTGGAAGTAAATGGAAGATGAGCTTAAACGAGGTTAGGTAATCTTCTCATCAGGATGTAGGAATTTTACCTACAGGAGAAACCATACATAGAATTGAATTTGGAGGCTTAGCGCCGGGTGCCGGTATCCGCCAAGGGACTTGAGACTCTCAACCAAGGCTATAGCTTCGGCAATAATCTCCGGATCTGTAGGATCGGCAATACTATCATGCGGTATAGAACCGCCTATCTTAAGAATATCGATGGAAAAATGTTCTAAATTCGTAAAAGAAGAAAACGCTAATCGATGCTGTGTTCGTAACGCATGTGGCAGGTATTCGTTTTCTTACTTACAACTCAGCGGATACTCGAAACTATCGGTATAGCCGTGGTAATCGGTGATATGAAAGCCCACGTTACCGGACGCATCGAAAAAGAATTCGCAGAGTAATTCCTTAGAATCAAAATCAAAAATAACGTTAAGTCCAAGCTCTGTGGGTTCCAGCTTTATGATTGAAAGCGTCATGTATTTCGTTACCCGATCTAAAAACAAGCCGGTAAAGTCGATTCCATCCAAAGTCATCGCGAACGTCTCCCAGCGGAGATCGGCTTTTTTGTCCCAGTCATAAATTTCTAGAATGTACTTATCTTCCGTACTTAATGGGGAATCGCCCTTTAGGGAAAACCAAATATTGGGAGATCGGCCAAGCCAGAACGGTACCATAGCCACACCTGAATTTCCTTTCGTGTCACTGACCGTAAACCGCATATCGTAGGCATACGCGTAAGGATAAGGTGGTCCATCAGCTTCAAAAATCAGCTCGCGCAATTGCTGATAGCTGGTGTTAAAAGTGACGGTTAAGCGAGTATCCGTCCTTTCCATAGTGACGTTGCCGTTGTTCAGCAACTCCAGGAATTTGACCATAAACACCCCCGATACATCTTCATAGTCTTGCTCGATTAATTTTTTCTCGATTTTTAGCGTCGCAAAATCGATATCTGCAATACCATCCAAGTCTTCAAACACGACACTCCAGGTGACAACGGAATTGTCGACCGCGCCGCTGACAAAGGGCGGGCTTTTTTCAGTGAACAATTGAATGGTTGGCGATTTATTATCACCTGCAATGCCGCATTTACTGTTAACCAAGGTTTTCGCTTTTGCACTCAAGTCCAGAAAAATTTCGATCGCTGCATCTCTTCCGGTTTCATCGCCGGGTGCGGTTCCCCCGGTAATTTCAATGATATTTCCTTCATACAGCGCATAACCTTTAAAATTGAAGAGTGCTGTTTGCGCGCTGGTCCTGAAGGTGCCAAACATCCAACGATCGGTTTCTCTCTAAGCAAAAAACGCGCTGCCGGAGTTTCTGAAAAAGAATTCAATCGAACTGGATCATTAAAATCGGTAACAGCATCGGCATCGTTCGGATAAGACGCGATATTCACTCGCACTGACCAATGGCTATCGGGGTGAATCGCCGGTGAACCGAACCAAGTAACCGGGACACTGGTATTTAATCCATTCAGCAGTTGCAAACGCGGCATGTTATCAACAGTCATAAATCCTAATGGATCTCCCCCTAGCGCAGTGGCATCGTGGTTTGACCAGTTGCTGACCGGCAGGCATCCGGACTGCACGTTCATCGCTACTGAACCAAATAGGATAACGCACAGAAATTTGTAGAGAAGAAACGCATGGCTATTAGCAAATCGACCGGATGTAAATAAAAAACTTAAGCTGGACACTGAAACCCCGCGAATAAAATTAGAATTCTGAAAACCGTATCCAATGCTAAATAAAATCAGCCAATAGATATTTGATACTTATCAAGTTAAAGCGCTCCCTTGATAAAGTAGAATTGCAAATATCTCATGGAGTTAGGTTCTTACCAAAATATACTAACTACTGAAATAGACGTTAACAACAGAAATTATTTTCCTTTTCGAAAGCGCGCTAGATTTTTTGTGTGCCAAAGTTATCATCGAACGTTTTGAACCCTGAGCTATTATTTTCCGCTAGCGCGGCAATTTTTGCCGGTCTTGCTTTCTATCCGCTATAAAAAATCGAGTAAAAAAGCCCAAACACGGTCTACATCTGTCTTGTCACAGACTGGCATGATCGTTGCTCTTAGCATGTACAGCAATGTTTACATCATTAACCGCAGCACTTATCGATCAGGAATTCCTATGCAAAATAAATTTGAGAGCTTGGAACTCGGCCAATTCATTCCTCTGCACTATCATCACAATATGCTGAACGACACTGCCCGCATGCAAGGGTTTAAAGACGCGATTGACCTAGCCGTCAAGCCGGGCGCCAAAGTGCTTGAGCTGGGGGGCGGTACCGGCGTGCAATCGTTCTTTGCCGCACAAAAAGCACAGAAAGTTTATTGTGTTGAGCGTAACCCGGAACTGATTAGCGCCGCGCGCAATCTGCTGGCGCAAAACAGCAACGGAGACAAAGTCGAAGTGATTCAAGCCGATGCCATGCATTACCTGCCGCCAGAACCGATCGATGTGGTGATCTGCGAAATGCTGCATACCGGTCTGCTCCGCGAAAAACAAATGCCGGTGATCGATTCGTTCAAACAACGCTACTTGAAGAAATTCGGTGGACCATTACCTGCCTTTATTCCAGAAGCGAGCATTCAGGCGATCCAGCCCATACAACACGATTTTCATTTTGCAGGCTTCTACGCGCCAACCATTCAATTCCAGAATCCGTACGCCACTCAGGAACGCAGCACGAGCCTGGGAGATCCCGAAGTATTCCAATTGCTGGCCTATGCCGAACCATACAGTCAAACTTGCCAATGGGATGGCGAAATTCTGATCACCGAAGACGGTCAACTTAATGCTCTGCGGCTCATCACCAAAAATTTACTGGCCATCAATATGTCAACGTGCAGCACCATCGATTGGCACACGCAATACATCGTTTTTCCGTTAGCCGAGCCCATCAAAGTTTCCAGAGGCGATCAAGTTTCCATCCGCTTCAGTTACCAAGGTGGCGCCCCCTTGAATGCCCTGACGGATTCACTGCAAGTACGCCTGATAAGCAAGCAAACCCCAGTGTTGGAATTTGCTATGGAAGCAATGAATCGCTCTGCGGAATTTAGACCCCGGCCGGCTGAAAATGCCAGTATCCGGTAATCACTTCTAACGTTATCAAATTTTTCCAGAGCCTTGCCAGGTCTCGCTTGGCAAGGCTCAATGATGTACCAGAACAGCTGTTTTGTCCGTCTCTAAGAAACCAGATTTCATTCTAGTCTTCACTAATTTCTCCCGCAAAACCCCCTTCAACACACCGGATTCTTAGCAAAAAATTCACATTCTTAGCTCTATACAAACGAGCCGATTCCTATAATCACTTTAAAGGTATCAAATATTTTCTAAGCCTTTCCAGATCTGGCTTTGCACGGCTCAATGGAGTTCCGGAACAACCGTTTTATCCGCTCCTGAAAACCCGGATTTCATTTTAATCTTCGCTAATTTCCTCTCGCCAAACCGTCTTCAATACCCGGAATTATTAACAAAGAATTAACATTTAGGCCCTTATACTGTCGGCCCAATCAAAACAAAAGAGAGAAGTAAGGTGTAAGAAACCTTAGGGTTGTTTACAGAGAGGTTGATTGAAATAAGCGGTGAGTATTTCATAAGGAGTGGCATTATTCAAATTCTTATGAGGCTTAACGGTATTGTAGAAATTAATGAAACGGAGAAGCTGAATGTGCCGATCGGCGCAGTCTTTAAAGTGAATCTTGCTGTGCCACATGTCCATCAGGGTACGGATAACCCGCTCAGCTTTACCGTTGGTTTGCGGACGATTGATACGGGTAAACTTCTGACCGATACCGTGCTGCCTACAAGCCTTGATGAAAGCATGGCCGTCAGTTCCTTTAAATTCTTTGCCGTTGTCAGAATAAGCATAGTCGATCTGGTAAGAACATTGGGCAACAGTGCTTGTGAGAAAGCAAGCTGCACTATGCTGGGTTTTATCGGGAAGAATATCGGCATACAGCTCCCTGGAGAAATCATCGATTGCCACAAATAGATACTCGCGAGGTTCATTGGCGGATTGCCCTTTCAAGAAGGGAAGCCGCTTGGTATCGAAATGAACGAGCTCGCCCGGGTAAGA
>NZ_FNOE01000030.1 GCF_900106555.1 Nitrosomonas oligotropha
GACATGTGGCACAGCAAGATTCACTTCAAAGACTGCGCCGATCGGCACATTCAGCTTCTCCGTTTCATTAATTTCTACAATACCGTTAAGCCTCACAAGAGTTTGAATAATGCCACCCCTTATGAAATACTCAACGCTTATTTCAATCAACCTCTCTGTAAACAACCCTGAGGTTTCTTACATCTGAGGGTGCTATGGGAAGATGAGCAGCCACCTCAGTTTATTTGAATAACAATACTTATCATTTGAATCATTGTTGCAGCCCAGTATAATCGACGCCGCCTGTATCAGCGTCACGATTAGAGTGAAAAAACAAGCGTTAATCTAACGATGTAGTAAATACAGGAACCCATCAAACCTTAAATCGTACCTGTATTGCATTGATATAGGGCAATGCGGAAATGGCCTGTTTAAGTTCCTGCACCAGATATTTAGCCTCGTCAGTGCTACGCAGGATTTCAATCGGCAAATCCAGTTCCACATCGATCGCACCGGACAAATAGTGCAAGGTCATCGCCTCAACCGATGCAACCGGCAACTGCGGCCAACGTTGTTTGAGCTCGGCGATGACTTCCTCACGCGAAGGTAAGTCGTTGCAGGACGAACCGGTTTCATCATTTTCCGGATCGATATGCACCGTCACGTCGGTCACTTCTTCAACGTGTTGCAGCAGACGCCGCCGGACACTGTCGCCGATTTGATGGCCTTCCGATACACTCAAACGGGAATCGACCTGGATATGCACGTCGACGAAAGCACTCCCGGCGCTTTTCCGGGTCCGTAGTGTATGAATCGAGCGCACGCCATGCACCGCATGAATGTGCTGCCGGATCGTGCTGACTTTTTCCGGATCCAGTGCAACATCGATCAATTCCAGCGTGCTCGAACGCACCAAGCCAAAACCGATCTTGGCGATCATAGCGGCCACTGCCACGGCAGCCACTGCATCCAAATACGGGTAACCGAGCATCACACCGCTGATGCCGATCAATACCACAATTGAGGAGAAAGCATCAGAACGGCTATGCCACGCACTGGCCATCAGCAGATCCGAACGCAAACGCTGCGCAGCGGACATCGTATAGCGATAAATCCACTCTTTCGAAATCACCGATAACAATGCAATCAGCAGCGCCAATAAGGTGAAATCCATTGCTACTGCCGGATCATTGAGCCGTTTGATCGCTTCGTACGAGATACCGATCGCGACACCGGTCAGCAAAATGCCAAGACTGACCGTTGCCAGCGTTTCAATCCGTCCGTAACCGTAGGGATGCACTTCATCGGCGCTTTTATGCGAGTGCTTGGCGGCGTACAACACAATGAATCCGGTCAGTAAATCGGATAACGAATGGATACCATCGGCAATCAATGCTTGTGAATTGGCAAACCACCCGATGACGATTTTTGCAACACCCAAGACAAAATCCACCGCCGATCCGACGAGCGTAACTTTGCGCACCTCCCGATAACGCTGCTGCCGGTCGGCCGGATCGGAGGAAGAATGCACGGCTATCTATCCGCCCGGGATGGCAGCCGCCGGTGTTCGGTCCTGGGGTGTTGCGTCGATTGGCAAGCGCGGCGGAAAATCAGCAATGTTTTCTGCGCATGACCGAGAATGGTATCGGATGAATAGCCGTTTATCTGCGCCGATTCACTGCTACCCGATGGCAAGCCGGTGAGTAACTCAAGCCCTTGCATGACATGTTCCATCGTATAAATTGCAAATAAACCTTTCTCAACCGCTGCAATCACTTTCTGATCCAACATCAAATGCTGCCGGTTTTGATACGGAATCAACACACCCTGCTCACCGGTTAAGCCCGTTTTCTCACACAATTTGAAATAACCTTCGATCTTGTCATTGATGCCCCCCACCGGCAGCACCTCACCGTATTGATTCAACGCACCGGTCACGGCAATGCTTTGTTTCAGCGGCAATTCCGCCAGCGCCGACAGCAGTGCATAAAATTCCGCGCACGAAGCCGAATCTCCTTCGATACCGGTATATTCCTGCTCAAAAACAATCGATGCACTCAGTGCCAACGGCGCCAGATGGGTAAATAAACCTGTCAGGTAATTCTGCAATATCAGCATGCCCTTATCGTGAATCGGCCCGGACATATCCACTTCGCGGGCGATATTCAGCACACCATCCTCACCGGCAAAAGTACGCGCGGTAAGACGCACCGCCGTACCAAAACTGTGATCGCCCAAATCAATCTGCGTCAGCGCGTTGAGCTGACCGGCGGCTTCGCCTTGCAATGCAATGGCGATTTCACCTTCGACAATGGCTTCCTGTAAGCGCAAGTCTGGATAATTGTGGCGCAAGTTGCGTGCTTGCAGCGCGGCGGAAATATCCGCCACTTCGACGCAACGGCCATGACGGGCATGGCACAGCGCCGCGCTCTCCAGCAGCAGCATCTCGGTGCGGGCAAAAATTGCACTCTGGCGTTTTTGATCTTCCACTTCCCGGTGCGATTCTTCCAATAAGCGCGCGACCGCAGCCGCGGAGAAATGCGGTAATTTTGCCGCATCGCAGGCATGCGCGACAAACACAGCCGATGCATGATAAGTTTCCATGCTCGCGATAAAGCTCCCGGCAAAATCCACTTTCACGCGGAAGCGGCGCATGAATTCAGGATCGATTTCCTGCAAGTCATAGTATTCTTCCCGTGATCCGACCAGAATGATTTTAACGTTCACGTCGACCGCTTCGGGCTCAAGGAATACGGGTGCATTGGAAGCCCATGCCGAGCCGGGCTCTTCAATTTGCAAGCGCTTACTGCGCAAAAAACGCCGCAGTTTTACCCACAATGAACCGTCCGTCAGCAAATCATCCACATGCAGCATCAAAAAACCGCCATGCGCTTTTAACAAGCTACCGGCGCGGATGCGCATAAAATCAGTTTTCAGTTTGCCGTTCTCAAACTGATAATCGATACTGCCAAACAAAGCATACACTGAAGGATTGTCTTCAATAATAACCGGCGCTCCCGGTAAATCAGCGTTATCCACGACCAGATTGATCTGATAGCGGGAGAAAATCCGTTCTAGTTCCGTTTGCCGTTTCTCTTCGTCGATATCACCCGTCTCAAATAACGCTAAATTGTCGAGAATATCCGCTTTCACCTGTTCGAAAAAAGTGTTGAGCCGCTCCTCATGTACCAGTTTTTGCAACTCCGCCAAAATTTTCTGCAACGCAAGATTCAGCAAAGGCTGCACGATACGGCGTTGCAATGCGGCCAATGCCGCGTCTTTTTCTTTCTCGACCCGTTGGAATGCCTCAAAATAAACCGCAATCGCCTCGCGCAACGCCTGTTCCGCCTGTTCTATTTCAACCCGGCGTGCTTTGGGCAGTTTCAATAAATTTTCCGCTGTCAGAATTTCCCCTTTTTCATCCAGCAAGGTAAACAAAATCTGTTCGTCTTCCCGATGAATGGTGACATGCAGCGATTCCGCAAACTTGTCGAGTTTTTTGTACGCTTGGCTCGTTTCGGTTCTGAATTTTTTCTCCAGCCGGTCGCTCTTGATCTTGAAATCCTGTCCGCTCAAACATTGCGTGATTTCCGACGGCAGCGATTTCGCCAGTTGCAGCAAGGCCTGACGCAACAAACGTCCCTGCCCTGCAGGCAAATGCAAAGCCAACGGTTTCTCGGGTGTAATGAAATTGTAGAGATAACACAGATCCGGGGGCGCCGGTCGATCAGCCGCGGCGGCCGTCATCGCTTGTTGCAATAAAGAAGAGCGCCCTGATCCCGCTTCTCCCAACACAAACAAATGATAATCCGGCTGCATCATGCCGAGACCAAAACGCACAGCCGCTTCTGCCCGCTCCTGACCAATCCAGGATAACGGCTGCTGCAGCAACTCCGAGGTATCGGAAAATCCCAGTGAAGCGGGGTCGATGGTAATACGTAAATGAGAAGAATCTAATGGTTTGGTTAGCATGTTTCGATTAATGACGGTTGCAGCGGTGAGATTGCGCCGATCCGCTATTGTACTCATTTAGAAACCATTGCGTAACGAAGCCGCCCATTCCAGCTAACGGATTTGCATTGCTGATTCAATACCGGGTTTAGAAAACGAAGAAAGCTGAAAATTCTTCTGAAGAATATAGTTTAATTCAGAACCCGTAGGTTCAGAAAGTAAAAAACCATGGAGAAATCTTGCTTCTCCATGGTTTTCGATCTTGATCCAGTGATGAATATTGCTTACATCACTCTGCGACGGCGTGCTGAAAAACCAATCAAACCGAGACCTGCCAGCAACATGGCATAAGTTTCCGGTTCCGGAACGGCCATAACGTATTCGTAACCGAAACTCACTGATTGATGATTCGCGATAGTGCCCAAATCATATGCCAAATTGATGGAATGATCGGCAAAACCGTAGTTGCCGATTCCTTGGGCTGCGGCCAGCATCACAGCAGGATCAACAGGACTGCAGCAGTTAACAGGATCGACATAAGGCGCTATCGCAAATGCTGAAGCACTGGTGGTGTTATGCAGCGTTAATGCCCATCCATCCAAACTTTTTGCGGTTACGGAAGAAAGATTTCCTAATCCGTCAATTGTATTAGTCGTGCCGAATCCAACTCCGCCAGGAATACCCTGATCCGGATCAATACCAACACCCCACTGCACATGATTGGCCGTAGCGCCAGTATTATTGGTCAGTTGCACTTTAACGGTGACATGACCGCTCGTTGGTATGCTTACCGTTTCAACCACGCTCCAGCCACCGCCGCCGCCCGCTATATTGGTAACGACCGCAATACTGCTACCGATGGCAAAAGCCGAAGAACTCAATGGATTACTTCCGGTCACTTCATCAGCAATCGCAACCGAAGCGCCATTGGCATTCAACCACCAATTAGATGCAAAAGTGCCATGATTAACATATTCTCTGCCCAAAAAGCTCAAACCGAGCGCACCGGATGGAGAAAAATAACCGGCATCGTCAATCCTAGCCGAGGTAGTGCCAAAACCGCTAATCGTAACGGGTGCAGCTTGTGCTGCAGTAACAAACGTACCGCACAAAGCAATTGCAACCGCTTGTGCGAGGTAATTCTTTCTCAATTGGAATTTCATAACTTACTCCGTAAATTTAAGGCTGCTATAAAAAACTGGCTATTAATATTCCTGCTCAAAGCCAACTTTAATTACACACGCTTCTATGCCACTCTAAAAATGATACAAACCCAAAACCGATACATAACCGCATTAACAACGTGCTTCATTATAGTTTTGTAAATCCTTAAGTACATAGAGCATTTCTCCTCTTTTATTAGTACACATGTACTAATAAAATCTAGTCGGGTAACCTCCTTCGTTCACAGCTGTGACCGGCGATCAAATTTCCGTGTCTTACCGCTCGTGATGCACGATGGATCAGTTCCCTATAGAAAATAAACTAGCCGAATTTCCCGGTAATATAATCTTCCGTGGCTCGCTGTCTGGGTGTCGTAAAAATCAAATCGGTAGCGCCAAATTCAACCAATTCACCCAAATACATGTATGCGGTATAGTCGGAAACGCGCGCCGCCTGCTGCATGTTATGCGTCACAATCGCAATGGTGTAATCCTCCTTCAATTGGAAGATCAAATCTTCGATCCGTGCCGTGGAAATCGGATCCAGTGCGGAAGTCGGCTCGTCAAGCAGCACCACATCGGGCTTCACCGCGATCGTGCGGGCGATACATAGGCGTTGCTGCTGGCCGCCGGAAAGACTGGTGCCGCTTTGATTCAATTTATCTTTGACTTCTTCCCATAACGCAGCTTTTTGTAACGCCCATTCCACCCGCTCGGCCAAATCGTAACGATTCAGCGATTCATACAGCTTCACACCAAACGCCACATTATCGAAAATCGACATCGGGAACGGTGTCGGTTTTTGAAATACCATCCCCATTTTGGCGCGCAACATATTCAAATCCTGCTTCTTATCGAGAATATTCATCCCGTCCACCACAATCTCCCCTTTGGCGATCTGACTCGGATAGAGTTGATACATGCGGTTCAAGGTACGCAACAAGGTCGATTTCCCGCAGCCGGAAGGGCCGATAAAGGCTGTGATTTTATTTTTCCGGATCTGCATGCTGATCGACTTCAGCGCATGAAATGTATCGTAATAAAAATTCAAATCGTTGATGGAGATTTTGCAAACATCGGGCTGTGAAAGGCTGATAGTCATTTGAGTTTTTAATTTTAAAAATCGCGCTTACGCATGAAAATGCGCGCCGCAACATTCAGCCCGAGCACACTCAGCGTAATCAACAACGCCCCGGCCCAGGCCAATTCCTGCCAGTACTCGTAAGGACTCATGGCGAACTGAAAAATAACAACGGGTAAATTGGCCATGGGACGGTTCATGTCCGCGCTCCAGAATTGATTATTGAGCGCGGTAAACAACAACGGCGCGGTTTCCCCGCTGATTCGCGCGACCGCCAATAATATTCCGGTCATGATGCCGACCTTGGAAGCGCGCCAGGTAACCAGCGTAACCACTTTCCATTGTGGTGCGCCCAACGCGATTGCTGCTTCGCGCAAGCTGTTTGGAATGAGCCGTAGCATATCCTCGGTGGTGCGCACGACCACCGGAATAACAATCAACGAAAGCGCCAGTGCGCCTGCCCACCCAGAAAAATGCCCAACCTTGGCGACATACACCGTATAAACAAAAAGGCCGATGACGATCGAAGGCGCGGACAACAAAATATCGTTAACAAACCGGGTAACCGGAGCAAGCCAGCCGCGTTGGCCGAATTCAGCCAGATAAGTACCCGCCATGATACCGACCGGCGTGCCGATCAGCGTAGCGAGCGTGACCATGACCAAACTGCCGGCAATCGCATTCAACAAGCCGCCGGTATCGCCGGGCGATGGTGTCATCTGCGTAAAAGTAGCGAAGCTGATACCGTCCAATCCCTTGTCGAACAGCGTCAGCAAAATCCAAAACAGCCAGAATAAGCCGAACGCCATCGCCAGCACGGAGAAAGTCAGGTTGATCGCGTTAATGATGCGGCGCCGGGTATAAATGGGGATCTTCATGTGACGCTAGGAAATTTTGCCTTCGCGTTTCTTCAGTTGTAATAAAAGAATTTTGGAGCAAGCCAATACTACGAAGGTGATCAAGAACAAAATCAAACCCAGTTCGATCAGTGCAGCGGTGTACAAATCGCCGTCCGCTTCCGTAAACTCGTTGGCCAATGCCGAAGCAATGCTATTACCCGGCATGAAAAGAGACGCGTGCAACTGGTGCGCGTTGCCGATCACAAAAGTAACCGCCATAGTCTCGCCCAAGGCGCGGCCGAGACCAAGCATAATGCCGCCGACCACACCGGTCTTGGTATAAGGCAGAACCACATACCAAATCACTTCCCATGTGGTGGCGCCCAGCGCGTAGGCCGATTCTTTCAGCATGACGGGCACGACTTCAAACACATCGCGGATAACCGAAGCAATAAAAGGAATCACCATGATCGCCAAGATAATACCGGCCGTCAGCATACCAATTCCCATCACGGCGCCTTCAAACAAAAAACCGATTCCAGCAATTTCTCCGAGTGTGCTCTGCATTCCCGGTTGTACATGTTTCGCAAAAAACGGTGCAAATACGAACAAGCCCCACATGCCGTAAATAATGCTGGGAATACCTGCCAGCAGCTCGATTGCTGTTCCCAGCGGACGGCGCAACCAGGGCGGAGACAGTTCGGTTAGAAACAGTGCAATACCGAAACTGACCGGAATACCGATCGAGAGCGCAATCAGTGAGGTAACCAGCGTGCCGATGATGGGCACCAGCGCGCCGAATTTTTCCGTGACCGGATTCCATTGCGTACTGAATAGAAAATCAAAACCAAACGCTTGTATCGCCGGCCAGCTGCCGATCAGCAAAGAAAGCAACAAGGCTGCCAGCAATACAAAAACCAGCGCGGTAAAAAACCAAGTCGCTTTGCGAAATACCCAATCGAGCAGCCGTTGCTGATTCAATTTTGCTGCTCTATGGGCTGTGGGCATCGTTTTTGCCAAGCCTGATTGCAGGCGCGTAAGGCTTATTTTTGTGATAACCGCTAGCAGAAAGTGATTACGCATAGTGTTGAGAAACACTCTGTCTCTGATTTTGAGTTTCTCGCGAACTATCGAGCCGAGTAAATGGTCTGGCCATCTTTGCCTTTAATCCGAGTTCTCCAGGAATCTTCGATCAGTCTCACGATATTATCGGGCATCGGAATGTAATCGAGCGCCAAGGCCATTTCATCGCCGTGCACATAAGCCCATTCAAAGAACTTCAATACTTCCAGCGCTTGTTCCGGATTTTCCTGGGATTGATGCATCAGGATAAAAGTAGCGCCGGTAATGGGCCAGCTATCTTGTCCGGGTTTATCTGTCAAAATCTCGTAAAATCCCGTGGCGCTGTTCCACTGCGTGTTGACGGCGGCAGCCCTGAAGCTGTCTTCCACCGGTATGACATAAGCGCCGTCGCGATTTTGCAATTGCACGTAACTCATTTTGTTTTGTTTCGCGTAGGCTGCTTCGACATAGCCGATCGAATTCTTGATTTGCTTCACAAAATTAGCCACACCTTCATTACCTTTGCCACCCGTACCGATAGGCCAAGCCACGGAAGCATCGGCGCCGATTTTTTCTTTCCACTCCGGATTAACTTTACTCAAATAATCGGTAAACAAAAACGTGGTGCCGGAACCATCCGCGCGATGCACCACCGCGATGTTGCTGCCCGGCAAATTGACGCCGCTATTTAAACCGGCAATCGCGGAATCATTCCATCGTTTGATTTTGCCCAGAAAAATATCTGCCAGCACTGCGCCGGTTAATTTGATCTGCCCGGCTTGCATGCCTTCCACGTTAATGACAGGCACCACGCCGCCAATCACGGTGGGGAACTGCGTCAAACCGTTTTTCTCCAGCTCTTCGACTGTCAACGGCTTATCCGAAGCGCCAAAATCAACGGTCTTGGCTTTGATTTGCTTGATGCCGCCGCCGGAACCAATGGATTGGTAATTTAACCGGATCCCGGTTACTTTTTTATAGGCATCGGCCCATTTGGCGTAAACCGGATAGGGAAAAGTAGCGCCTGCACCGGTGATATCGGCAGCACCTGCGTGTGTGGTAAAAAGTAATGCCACAGAAGCCAGCATCAGGCCGAATTGCAATTTCATTTCATATTCTCCCAATCAATCAATAGCGTGTGTCTCGGATGAAAATCTTAACCGGCTGGCATGACAGGATGATGACAATCCTATTTCGCATAAAAGAAACCTCCCGGACAACTTGCCGATGGCAGTGTCAAGGAGGTGTGCTACGAGAAGAAGTGAAAACAGCAGAAAAACATAAACCCAATTCAAAACGCCCCCGATCTCCCGGATCGTTGTGACACTTCAACAGTAGAAGCGCTTGGGTTAAGCGGTTTTGTCTACACTATTAGAGGGGAGTGTAGACAACATTTCCAAAGGGTGTTTGTTAGAACGGGAATGTCCATTCCTTGGTCCAATCATGGCTCGCATCCTTGAACGCGCCGGCATAATCGACCACATCAAAGAAAGCATCACTCACTGCGGCCCCGCCCAATGTCAGTGGCGAGCCGGTTTTGGGTAAATAACCATCCAGTAGAGGATCTTCCGCTTTATTTTCGGATTGAGACAAGAACCAATCGGAGACAGAGAATGTAGCGCCGTCACCATCCGCAAAATTCTGAGCGCATTGCGCAAAAGAGTTTTGCATCGTCAATTCACCCGTCAAGCTGCCTGGAGAACCGGCATTAACATAGGTCGATGCGCTATCGATCCGCACACAAACCGGTGATCCGGTAATAACCGAATTCCAGATATTTCCTGCCGTTCCCCGGCGCAGTAAGATGCCTTGGGTCGCACCGGTATCATTGCGGCCGATAATGGTGAAGTTGGATAAAATGGGATGCGCGCGCGGCAGACTGTCGTGATTTTTCTCATTGTTGTCCGCTTCGATACCACGATCACCGATACCAGGAGATTGCTTCACCAGAACAAATTGCGCCCGGCCTTTGAAACCACTGGTCCAATCGAACGCATCGTCACGATTTTCGGTCAGCACCAAATGTTTCATCT
Source organism: Nitrosomonas oligotropha (assembly GCF_900106555.1). Taxonomy (GTDB): domain Bacteria; phylum Pseudomonadota; class Gammaproteobacteria; order Burkholderiales; family Nitrosomonadaceae; genus Nitrosomonas; species Nitrosomonas oligotropha_A. Next base: position 10,109 of record NZ_FNOE01000030.1, read on the forward strand.
GCACCGTACCACCGAACATTTCCACGCCATCGTCCAAACCAGCATGCACTTGCACATAATTAATCAACGTGCCCGAACCGACACCCATCAGCGTAAAGCCATTGAGTTCTTCATCCGGACGCACGGCAAAACCGGCAAAAAGGATCTGCGTATACTTCACCACGCCGCTGCTTTCCGTTGGATTGTTACCGCCAAAAAACTCCGAAGTTATCGCCTCGAATGGCGCCTCACAAAGCGTGACACCCACATTACAACCGTTGATCGGCGCGTTACCCGCGATCAGCAAACCGCCCCACTCACCGGGCGACTGTTGTAATGGACCAGACATTACAATCGGATTATCCGGCGTTCCCTCGGCCATGATCTTGGAACCGCGGCGGATAAACAGATAATCCGCGCCCGCTTCACCAAAAATCTTGGTACCGGGGTTGATGGTCAGGATCGCACTTTGCGTGTTATCGCCACCGACATAGACACCGCCCGATAGAATCCAGTTGATATTTTTTGTCAGTGTGACATTGGTTTTAATTTCACCGCTTAAAATACAAGAACCGGCACTAGGGCCCGCCGCTGCGAAACTTGGGCAACCTTGGAATGCATTATTAACCAGTTGATCCACAGTAAAACGCAATGGATTGGATCCGGGCACCAATTTTAATTTGGCGTAAAAATCATCCGCACCGACGGTAACAGAAGCAACATGCACCGCACTGGTATCAGAATCAAACACGTTACGTTGTCCGGTTGTAGCCGCGATTGGACTGGCTGCGATCAATTGCAGCTCGCTACCGCTCAGTTGTAATTGCGCGCTGTAGAATGAAGACGTGCTGCCGCTCAAGACTTCCACGACAGGCAGATTGACAATACCACTTGCCGGATCGAAGGTCGCGGTTGCTGCATGCCCGTTTAGTGCGACACTACCCAGCAACGCAACTGACGCCGTAATTAATTTTTTTATACGACTTGATTTGAACCTCATTTACTTACCTCAATGTTTTATTTAGGGTAAGCAAATCTACCAAGCCAGCATGACAGGGGTATTACGTTAACATGACAATACAAATTACCGTCAAGTAAGCCCTCAGCCTAAAATCACTCCAGAAACGTTTGCATCATTATCCGAACGATTAAAACCGGGTCCAATGATCGGCGACGATTCGTCCGTTTTCGATAACGAAGCGATAGTTGTAGTCATCGATTCTGTAAGTCCACACTTCCCGCTTGATGTACATAATTCCGCCAAAAGCTCGGGTCTGCACTAGCCCCAAGTCCGTCCGGATATGCGGCTCCCCCATATTGATCAGCAATTTATCCGAGAAATCGCCTTTGGAAATGATATTACCGTTGGGTGTGCGAAAACCGCTAAGCAACACAACCAATGCCATTGTAACCAACACCAGGAAGAATTTTTTCATGATGGAATCCCCGTCAAAAGTAGTCTGTCTTTACAAGCTATTTCTTGCTGCCAGGTATCACTTTAGCTGGGGCAAAATTAATACAGACTGAACAAATGCGAGAATTACGCTACAGCAGAATAGCCGTAGCGCTTGAGAATAAAACCGCTGCCTAATACGCCAAACGCACGCTCAAATTAAAAAAGCGTCCACGGCGGAATGCCCGGGTGACTTCATCGCCTTGAGTAATCCGGATTTCGGAATCGAGTAAATTTTGCATGGAAACTTGCATCGACAACCCTCTGTATAAATTCTGGCTAAACACAAAATCCAGTTGATGCACGGGTTGCTCGTATTTATCCGGTGCACCCAGCACCCCGGCGGCCATAATACGTTTGCTGGAAACGTTGTATAACAGCGTGGCCTGCGTTTTCCACTGCGGATTGTCATAACCGATCTGGAAATTGACGATCTGGGCGGAATGGCCTTGCAGTTGCCGGTCGTTGGTCGTTTGCGCTTTCAGATTATCGGCATTCAATTGCACATTCGATGCCGACCAAGTGTAGTTACCTCCGGCATAAAAGTTCTGCAACACCGGATGCACGAAATCCAACTTCTTCAGCAGCTCCAACTCAAATCCATAGATATTCGCTTTATCGGTATTTTGATACGTATTGAGCCCGGCCGTCCCCGGCACCGCCACCAATTCAATCGGTTTGGTTAAATCTTTCCAGAAGAAACCGGCAAAGATATTTTCTGTCGGCGACAGATAATATTCCCAGCGTAAATCCCAATTGGTAATGGATGTTTGCTTCAAATTGGGATTACCGACAGTTTCCTGATTGGTATTGATATCGGTAAAAGGCGCTGCCGACAATTCCCTGAAGTCCGGTCTTGATAAGGTTTGACTGAAACCAGCACGAAGCTGCTGTTTATCGGTCAAGAACAACGTTCCCACCACGGACGGCAGCATATCGACTCGCTTGAGCTGGGCGGTTGTAGGCGTGTTGTTCAGCGTAAAAGTATTGACTCTCTGATCATTGTCTTCCCAGCGCAACCCGCCGGTAATATTGATCCGGTCATACATCAACCAGTCCATTTTCCCGTAATAGGAAAACAAGTCCTGGGAAGCCGTGTATCTATCGCTGGGGCGCGTCACGTCACGCAGTTGAAATCCGTTCGCGCCGATATACTGCGGCCGCAATATGCTCTCCAGCGACGATTGCGATAAAACCGCCGAACTGAAACCATCGCGGCCAACCGGAAAGTAGTTAAAGCGCTGGATAGCTGAATCCCTGGTCTTACTCTGCGTAATAAAACCGCTTCCTAAAGTAATCTTGTGATTGAATGACGGTTGCACCGGCAATTTCCCGTCCACCCGCCAGCTCTGATCCTTATCGACCAAGTCTGCGTACATGACCTGATTGTTATCCGCGCGCTGCGCAAAGAAATAATTACCTTGCCTATCGGAATCAAAACGGTAATCGCGCGTTTTGGGTTCTTCCCGGTTGGCAGTTGCATTGGTATACAGCCAATTAATCGACAAATCTTTCAACCGGTCGAATCGATGTTCACCACCCACTTGGGTCATCAACAATTGATTGGAAAAGAACTTCAGCCGCGTTCTGCGGATATCGTTGGTCTCCGCATCGGTGAATCCTTGAGAAATTCTGGCTTCATCGAACGCCTGACGGAGAAACATCGTCTTGGCAAAAACCTTATGATCCTCTTTATAGTGTAGTTCCGTGCCCACATAACCGGTCACCTGCACTTCACTCAATGAGCGCTGCATACGAAAATCCTGAACTTTTCTCAAGCTGCCGTCGCCGGTATCGGCAGCAACAAATTCGCGGTTGATTTCATTTTGTTTTCTGAATTCCCGTTTCCACCCGGCCGCCGCGATATATCCCAGACGGAAATCACCAAATGTGAAACTATCCCCCATCGATGCTTGCATGCCGGTATCCGGACCGCGTTTCTTCCGGTCGACATTCCATACTCCCGATAAATCTTCGCCGAACTTTTCAATCTGCGCTGGCGTAAATCCGTTGGGATTAAAAACTGATGCCGGTTTTATAGGCACGCCATCCTTTGTCGCATCGGCCAGCGAATCCGGCAAAGCACGCGCGCCATCGTCGTAACTGGTAAAGTCCGCCCCGCCCCCCTTATAAGTCAAGCCATCCTGAAACGTCGTATTGTCATTTATACCGGTTTGCAGGTTTAGATTGAAGAAAAACGCATCGGGAATGCCGCGTGTGCGCATTTCTATCGTACCGCCCGCAAACTCGGCCGGACGATCGGGCGAGTAGGTTTTCTGTACCATGACACTTTCAAGAATATTGGTCGGAAACAGATCCAGCGGCACAACGCGCCGGGTCGCGTCCGGGCTAGGGACTGCAGCGCCGTTGACCAGCGTTGAGGAAAAACGCTCACCCAATCCGCGAATAAAAATGAATTGACCGCCCACCAAGGTTAACCCGGAAGCTCTTCGCAGCGCGCTGGCAGCATCGCCATCGCCCGCCCGGCTGAATTGCTCTGCACCCAAGACCGTGGCCACAGAAGTTGCCGTTCTTTGCTCCTCGATCACCGAAGCCACCGTACCCGCCAAGTGAGGTTCGAGCACCACATATTCGGCCAATTCGACACCCGCCGGTGTCAATTTAAAACTTAAAGGGGTGTTCTGATCCTGCTCAATTTGCACGTCGTCCAATGTTTGGCTGCTATAGGCGTTGTGCAATAAGGAGACACTGTAACTACCGGCTGGGACCGTTGTTGTGATTTGACCTTGCTCGTCGGTTCTGAATTTTTCTTTCAAACCGCTTAAAAACACTTGCACATCCTTGACCGGTTTTTGCGTTTCCGCCGATATCACTTGAACCGAGATCGTGCCTTCGCCTTGATCGCGCTTTTCTTCACCAACCGCTGAACCGGCCAGAGTACCCGCCACCGAGCTTTCGATATTCAGCAGCGGTTTTTTTTTGCCCGAGTAAAAAGTGACGAGAATCTGCGCATTCTCCGCCGGACGCAACGGCAAATCGAAAGTAAATTCCTGATCTTTGGTATTAACAGTGAACTGATAAACCCCGGGCGGCAATTTCCCGGCCAGGCTACCGCTCGCATTGGTTTTCAATGGCGCATCGCTACCTGGCCGCCAAGTGTACATGGCCGGAGTCGCTTCAAAAATCAGGATCGCGCTGGATTTGTCGAAAGACTCGCTACTGATCGACAACTCGGCATCGGCGATAGGCAACCCATTCCGGAACAAATGAATTGAGAACTCGGCCTTTTCCTCAGCACCCCAAGCAGCCGCGTTGATTAGAATCATCGCGAGTAACCCGCAAATCCGGATAAATTTTTTTATTTTTGTATTCATTTGGCGTATCAAGCCCCCTCTCCATTTGCAAACCGATTGCGCGTGGAGATCAATTCTCAGTTAATCAAAAAGGAAAGCCTTCTAGGCGGACATCAAGGCGGTATAAACAAGAAAACAACGAGGAATGATTCCGGCGCCGCCAGCCACCGCATTACGTGCATTGCCATGGCTCGGTTTTGCAAATTTCCATCAAACGGCGCAGTTCGGTGCCTTTTCTGAACAGCTCGGCATTCTTCAGGTGATCCAGATGCTTATTGGCGTCGGCAAAGCGGCGGCTGGAAAATAACGCATAAGCCAGCGCGTAGCGGACATCCTGATCCTCCAGCAAACCAGTGCGATACAAACTCGACTCCATATTGGCCGCACGCTCGAACTGCTTTAATGCCAGCAGAATGGATAATCTTTGCTTGAATTTCACTTTCTGATCGCTGATGCTTTCATTCAAGGTCAAGGCCTTATGAAACCGCCCCGCGCGCCGGTAAACTTCTGCCGCTTCCGCTTGCAGCTGCGGATTGAGCAACGCTGCTTGTTCCAGAATAAATGCCGCAGAGTTTAGTTTTCCTTGATCGAGATACGTATGCGCCAGCAATTTTGCAGTCATTTCATCCTGCGGAAACTGCAAACGCGCAATTTCCAGAATATTGATCGCTTCCTGATATTCCCGGCTTAGACGTAACGCATTACCAAATGCGATATAGTCGGCGGCACTGGCGTTGGATCGCTTCAGGTAGTCTCTGCCCAGCTTGACAGCTTCCTGATAAAGCCCCAGCTCAACAAAATAAAAAACTTTGCGTTTGAGAAAACGCAAATCGGCCGGAAATGCCCGTTGTCCGTCATTCAATGCATGGATAGCCGCTTCAGTTTCTTTCAGATGCCAATAGGACTCCGCTTTTATGCTGATCAGCGCCGCATCTTTATTGACCAGATTTCCGGCTTTGCCGATCGCCTCGATGGTTTTTTTGTAATCCTTGATACCGAAATAGACTTGTGCCAGATAGATAAAAATCGACGGATCTTGCTGACCGTTTTTGACGGCTTGCTGCAAACTGTCCTTGGCCGCTTCGAGATCATTCAGTCCCAGATAGGCTAAGCCTTGCAGCGTATAAAACCGCGCCAGATCGGTTTTTTTGTTGCCGAGATCGACACTCTGCAATGCCAGCAACGCACGATCATGATGACCGTCCTTGAGCATCACGGCCGCCAGTTCGATAAAATCGGCGGATTGCACCTTATTCTTATTCTCCGCCGCTTGGACGGAGTGCACGTAACAGCCCAGCACGATAGCCGCGTAAACCAGAAAATGCAGCGGCCAGTTCGATCGATTGTTCATCGCAGACATCAAGACAAATCGAAGCGGATTTTTTGCTTGGCCCAGACACGCACCGTTTCGCCTTTGTACTTGGCCGGTTCAAATTGCCATGCGCGTATGCCTTGCAAGGCAGCCGAATCAAACATGCCCGATGGGTTGGATTCCAACACCTGCACCTGATTGACCGAGCCATCCGTTTCAACCAGAACCGACAGAACGACATAGCCTTTTATGCCGTTCTTCTTCGCGGCTGGCGGATATTTGAAAGATCCACGCGCGACCGGTTTCGGCGGCACATCCACCAGATCAGCCGTCATGACGGCATTGCCGGTTTTACCGAGCAAACTATCATCCAGTTCTCTCTGCCCATTATCCAAACCCAGTAACCCAAGATCGATACCGGATAGCGCAGTATCCAATCCTTTGAAAGGTGCAGGCGCCTGCGGACGAGTCACTTGCTTTTTCGGTTCTACCTTCTTGATTTCTTTTTTGGGCTCTTGTTTGATTTCCTTGGTCATGGCGATTTCCGTCACTTCCTGGGGTTGTGATCGCTCAATCTTGCCCATGTAATGATTCATCACCAGAATCAAACCGAAAACCAGTATCAATCCAAACAGCATCGATACCATCCCGGCGATATGTTGTTTCACTTCTGTTTTGTCCATTTTCTTTTACCCCGCTTCTTTTTTAGTTGCAACACCCACGCTCTCGGCACCCGCCAAGCGTGCTTGATCGACCACTTCAACCAGTTTCCCCGCCGGTACACCTTCATCCGTGACGACCAGTACCACCTTGCTGGAGGCAGTGCTGAGCAAATCACGCAGCTTGCTTTGTATCAGCCACGCCCGCACGGGTTCACCATCCATATAGGTATCACCGTTACGGTCTATAAACAGCCGGATCGCTTTACTCGATGCCGATACGGCGCTACTGGCCTTCGGCCGCTCTAGCTCGAGTTTCATATCCTTGACGAAGGTCGTCGTCACCATGAAAAAAATCAGTAATATGAATACGATATCGATCAATGGCGCCATATCGATGGTGGCTTCCGCTTCGACGGGTTCGTTATTTCTCAGCATGTGATATTTCTCTCGTATGATGAACAAGTGCTTGATGACACAGCAGATCTTTAACTTGGGAAAGATCCTGCTCGATCTGTTGTTGCTTCCGGTTGAGAATGCTATGCGCCAGCAATCCAGGAATCGCCACGGTCAGACCCATTTGTGTGGTAAACAATGCTTGCGAAATACCACCGGCAATGCCGCCGGATTGCGAAAACAATGTCATGGTTGCCAGCGAATCGAATGTCTCGATCATGCCGATCACGGTTCCCAATAAACCCAGCAATGGGGAGATCAGAATCACCACACGTATCAGCACAGAGAATTTTCTAATTTCTCTTTCGTATCCATAAAAAGCCGCATCCAGATGGCGCCTGAGATTCCTGACACCTTTTTTCTTTAACCACAGGCCTTGCTTGATCGCCTGCGCGACAATATTTCCGGCCGGTTTGTCATCGTGCTCCTGATAGTATTTGAGCATGTCACGCACCCCCATCGATTTGGGCTCTTTCATGACCCAGAAGCGATATCCCAACCCGTACCACAGCAATAAAATGCACAGCACCAACGGCGGCATGACGATCCCACCCGCGGCAAACAGTGTCTTGATTAATAAAATCTGCTCGGAGAAACTCATGTCACGCGTGGTGCAATGCCAAGGCACTCTCGCCGCCAGCAGGCACACTCCCTTCTTCCAGATCAAGCCCGCCACCCAGAAAAATGTTAATGATCCTGAGTGCCGAGTACTCCATGTCGCGTTTGATATTTCTGGCCCAAGCCGATAACAAGGAACCCAGCAGCAAGGTTGGAATGGCGACAATCAAACCCAGCTCCGTTGTCACCAGTGCAATCGCAATACCTTCGGATAATAATTTGGGGTCACCGGTACCGAATTCGGTAATCATGTCAAAGGTCTCGATCATGCCGGTTACCGTTCCCAGTAAACCGAGCAAAGGTGCGATTGAGGCAATCACCAGAATAGCTGGCCCAAAACGGTCCAGTGGTCCGGATTCCTGCAGAATCGCTTCGTACACAATACCTTCCATATGATCGCGGTCATCTTTTAAATGCCGCAAGGTATAGTGCAGGACACGCCCAATGGACGATGAGTCGTCTTCGCAGCTTTTTTTTGCAACTTCCAAATCGCCCGAAGTCAGTTGCTGGATAATCTGCCCGCTAAGCTGCTCCGTGTTAGCGCTGTTGGCGCGCAGTAAATAAACCCGGACCAGGATCAGCAAGACCGCCACACAACCAAGTATCACGATGACCCAGCCAATCGGCCCACCCGAATCGATAATGCCAATAATGGTTTTTTCCGGCATCTCATCGATGGCGGTTGTGCGTGACTCGAATAGATACAATTGCAGTAAATCGGGCTGCTGATTTTTGCTCAAAGCCGTGACAGATTCGGTACCAGCACCTTTCCACACCTTGAAATCACCACCACCCGCAGGCACCAGGCTGCCGCTGCCTTCGGCGCTGATGCCATAAGCCGCGATATTGCCTAAATGAACGAGATTTCCTTGTACTTGTTTGCCATTCTCCAGGAAGAAACTCCCCGGCTTTGTTTGCACCGCACCCAACGACTGCAGCAGGGATAACGCTTGGTTAAACACATAACCAACTTTAGTCTGGTCATTACCTTTTATTTCCTTGATGGCTGATGGCATTTCGATGCCATGATTTTTCAAGGTTGCTTCCGCTTGCAAATAAGTGGTTTCCAGCGTATCACTGCGTTCGCTGACCACGGCTTCTTTGCGCTCAACTTCGGATAACTGTGTCGTCAACTGATCGATTTTTGCCGAACGCTCCACCGAGTGGCGTTCCAGCCCGCCGATTTTGCCGCTGAGTGCTTGCTCTTCGCGGCTTGCGCTGGCTTGATAGCTTTTCAGCCGCTCGGTCAACTCGCGTTTTTGCGCTTCCAGGAAAGCAAACTCGCGCTTATACGCGGTTTCCAGATTGACTGCTTCCTGCTTGGGCGCATTTGGCTTCTTGGACGAAGCCGCTTCCGGCTTTTCTTCCGGGGCAGCGGCCGATATGTTTTCGGATGCCCCTGCCGCTTTATCTTCTTTGGCGTTGGCAGAGGTGGCGGTTACCAGCAGCAGTAGTGCGAGCAATAAAATTTTCTTCATTTTCTCAATGGATTCGGTAATTCAAAATAGCCTTGGCGAATTTGTTTCTTCAACGAATCAAATAAATTCTTGATCCGCTCCATGTCCGCCGTGTTATCCACCAGCTCATATTTCCAACTGCCATCTTCTGCGCGCCGCGCCATTCCGCTCTGATTGTCACGGGTTTGAAAAAACAAAAATACCGTGCCCAGCTTGGCGATATCCACCAGCACTTTCTCTCCGTTTAAAGGGATGGTTTGCTGATAAATCCCATTCTCCTTGCTCAGGCGGATTTCATCTTCGATTAAGGACCAGGCTTGGTTAACCGCCTTATTCGGGTCGATCAGATGGTTGGTAATATTATTTACCAGATCGTCAATGGCTTTGATGCGGTCTTCCATTTTGAATGGGAAACCGGTTTGAATATGGCGCTTATAATCAGCAAGCGCTGCTAGCAGAACGGGCTTCAGTGTCTCACCCGATTGCTCCGCTTTCTTTGCACCCTCGGATAGCTTATCGATCGAGTGCTGTAGTTTCTCGATACTCAGTTTTTGTCTTCTTTCTTCAACACTCAAGTCGGCCAATTGCGAATTGAGCGAGGACATTTTGCTGGTATGTTTTTCCTTCTCCAGATCCAGTTGCGTTTGCAGCGTCTCGACTTCGCCGCGCATCTTGGCCAGTGATCTGGCCAGATTCTCCAAACTGCTGGCCGTTGCTGCCGGTGCGGAAAGCAACAGCACCAATCCGCCCAGCCCTATTATTCTTTTATCTAAATGAATACGCATAAATTCCTCATCTACAATGCCCGTGCATACTACAAGTTGAATATTTCACTTTCATGACAGTTCGATGTCATTTAACCAAGCGTTGCCACCGTCACCGGCGATGAAACCGGGAAGCATCCGGATGTCATGAAACTTTTACATTGCACCCCTAAGATGGCGATCCATACGATTCAATGTAAAGGAGAAATAAGATGATCAATCAATCGATTGCCAAAGAGAAAAGCGTATTTTTATTGACCGATAGCGATTGGCATACGCGCACGATTCAGTTCATCGTGGGTATTTTGATGCTGGCGCTGTATGTGTGGATTGCTGCGGGTGTGCTGAATTTGTTGTTCAACTTACCGGAGATTCTGAAGAGCGGCTGGGCGCAAATCGCCGAGCACATCATCGTAGACATCGTGCTGATCCTGGCGATCCTCGAACTGATCCGTATTTTGCAGTCCTACCTATCGGTCGGACGCGTCAAGGTCACGTTCATTCTGGATGTGGCGCTGGTGGTGCTGATCGGTGAACTGATCGGCCTGTGGTATAAAGAATATACCTTCGTTGAAGTCGGCCTACACATTGCTGTCATCACCGTGCTGATTTTGCTGCGGATTGTGTCTATCCGGTTTTCGCCGAATGTGGTTGATTGATTTAAACAAAAACCAGGCATTTCATCCGGTGAGATCCTTCCAGAACCAAGTACTTTGAGATGATCAGTTAGCGATAATTACTTAGCGTTTGGTCCGGATGCCTTAAATGACAGAAATCGTTGCAGCTTTTTTGTAAGGCAATCTATTTCGCTGAGTTCACATTCCCAAACAACGATGACAACCCAGTCTGCTGCACGCAATGCGGCGATATCCTCAGCATCGCGTTGCTGGTTCCGGGTGATTTTTGGAATCCAATAATCAAGGTTTGTCTTAGGCTTGCGAATGCCTTCAGCACAGCCATGACCATGCCAGAAACAACCATGAACAAAAATTGCAAGTTTCCGTCCTATCCATGCAAGATCGGGTTTTCCTGGCAAGTCTTTCCGGTGGATGCGGTAACCTGAGAATCCAATTTCCCGGCAAAGCCGGCGTACTCTCAACTCTGGTACCGTATTTTTACCCCGGATTTGCCGCATGTTTCTTGAACGGCGATCAGGGGTTAATTTATCCATTGCTACTTGCTCTTGGTCGCAACTTCCCCGGCTGCCTGTTTCGGGAATTTCGCTATCAGCCATTTCAACACTTCAAGCTGATCTGCTGAAGTTGCTCTGCGAATTTGAATTAAAAGCTGCTTGAGGTCTGGACGGATAAGTGTGGCATTTTGCGCTCCTTCGTTACAAATAGAACAAACTGCCCTGAGATTAGAAGCTTCATCACTGCCGCCCTTGCTTTTGTCAATAATGTGTCCAATGTGAAGGCGCGTCTTTCGTGTTGAATCGTAAGGATGTGATTCTCCTGCAACTGCACCGCACATCTGGCAAGTGAAACCATTGCGGTCGAGAACATATGCGCGGGTTTCTTTAGAAATTGCCCGCTCAAAGGCAGGTTGCGGCTTCGGTGTTTCGAGTAAATATTGTCCTGGCTTTAATTCGCTGCGGTCATTGTGCGTAAGGATCAAGTAACCTTCTTCTGTGCGCAGCTCTCGCACGCGTCGCGCCCACTCTGATTGATTATCGGCGACAGCGCGTAATTCATCAGAATCCATAACGCGGCCTATATTCGCCAGAAAATGCGCGCGGAGCTTTCCACGAGCGCCACCCCTTTGGTTCTTTGCTTTTTGTGCTTTCTCTTCTGCCATTATTACGCCCGCTTAAGCTTTGTTTTTGCAGCGGCATTAAGGGCTGCTTGAATCTGAATACCTACCGCATGAGCTACAGGTGGAGGAAAAGCATTGCCAACTTGCCGGTAGGCGGCCGTTTTCTTTCCGCTAAATTGCCAATGATCTGGAAAGCCTTGAATGCGTGCAGTCATTCGGACCGTGAGTCTGGGCATGCCAACAAAATCTCTCTCGGGTGGCGCATCAGCAATTCCCATTCCATCAACGCCAATTGATGCCCATGCTTTCTTTGCCCGGGTTGGACCCAGATCGGGACCTCCGTGTTTTTTGCTTCCACCCACCAGCGTCGGAGCAATATCACATGCACGTTCACGCCACTGCTTAGCACCACACCAGTTGTCTGCTGCCATCAAGTCAAAAAGGGCTTCGCCAACTGTCGGCGGTGGCGAAGCCAGCGCCAACGGCCAATGGAAATATTCTGCGGCGGTTTTCTTTAAGGCTACGAAAACAACGCGGGGACGCAATTGCGGCACGCCAAAATCACTAGCATTCAATAGCCGCCACTCGGCGGTGTACCCCAGTTTCTTCAAGTCAGAAATAATTTTCGCGCGATACTCATCGAAAACTGAATCGAGCAAGCCACGGACATTCTCGAGCATTACAGCTTGCGGTTTGCACTCAGATACTAGCCGGATTGCTTCTGGAAACAAGTCGCGCTCATCTTCACTGCCTAATTGCTTGCCTGCCTTTGAAAAAGGCGGGCAAGGCACTCCGCCTGCAAGAAGCTCTACTCCTTTCCACTTCTCGGCTGAATAATGATGTAGGTCTCCTTCTGTAACGTGCCAATGATTCCGGTTGATTCGAAGGGTTTGGCAAGCTACGGTATCAAGCTCTACGAGGTTGACGTGATCAAAACCCGCCTGTTCCAAGCCTAGAGCCTGCCCGCCAGCACCAGCGCAAATTTCAATTGATGTAAGTGTCATTCCTCTCTCCTGTACGATGCAGGCACATTTTACGTTCTTTGACAGCAGTTTGCCATGTGGTGCCACATGTGACATTGATTCACCATCGTAACAAATAATATTACCTTCATCCTATTGTCATAAAAATGTAACGCTTTCTTTATATGATTGCAGCATTCTTAACTGTAGATGGAGTGGTTGATGGCTGTCACCATACTCGTCGTTGAAGACGAACATGCAATCCAGGAGCTGATCGCGCTGAATCTGAAGAAAGCGGGACATATCGTTTTGTGCGCGGACGATGCCGAGCAAGCCAGGAAAATGGTCAATAACGTTTTGCCGGATTTGATTTTGCTCGATTGGATGTTGCCGGATACGAGCGGAGTAGAATTTGCGCGTAAATTGAGACGGGAAGAACGCACCAAGGCTATTCCGATCATCATGCTCACCGCGCGCGTGCAGGAAAGCGACAAAATTGCCGGACTGGAAGCTGGTGCGGATGATTACGTCACTAAACCCTTTTCACCGCGGGAATTGCTCGCTCGTATCAAAGCCGTGCTGCGCCGCCGTTTGCCCGAAATGTCCGACGACGTCATCGAATCCGGCGGATTGAAACTGGACCCGGCGACACACCGGGTGCATGTTCAGACCGGTGATGAGCCGTCAAAACCGGTGGAAATTGCGCTCGGCCCGACGGAATTCCGTTTGCTGCATTTTCTGATGGCGTATAAGGAACGTGTGCACACTCGCGCGCAATTGCTCGACCGTGTCTGGGGCGATCATGTTTTTATCGAGGATCGTACCGTCGATGTGCATATCCGCAGACTGCGCAAGATTCTGGAAGCGGTGGGAAAAGAAAATCTGGTGCAAACGGTGCGCGGAACAGGCTACCGGTTTTCTGTCGAACATCAAGAAGAACATGCCGAATAAATCGAATCGCACATTTACCCTGCATCCTCAACGCCGCACAACTTAAGACCTCCACAAAAAAAGAAACCCGAAAAAGCGGGTTTCTTGCCGATCGATCAGAGCACAGCTTTAGAAAGCCAGCCAGCCATTCAAGTAAAACGCGTCGTTGTTCACCGCATTACGGCCCAAGCCGTCATAATTGTGCACGCTGCCGTTAAACTTGAAATTGTGGACGTATTGCGCTGCTAAGCGCAAATTGACGAACGTGCTCATCACGGAAGTATTCGTTTTACCGAACGGGGTATAACTGACTTCGGCGATAAACGCTTGGCTGAGAGGATTACCGGTGCGGCTGCCGCTGATGGGGTCGCCAAAACTGTAGATGACCGTATCGGCCGTTCCGGTGGTTTGATTGTAAAACAGATTCAAACCGTACGTTTGCTGGAATGTATATCCGGTTCTGATCCGCACAGTGTCGAGATTACTTTTGAGCTTATCCGCGAATCCCAGTGCGGAACTGGCGTTCATGTTGCGGTTTTCACGCAGGTACGTTGCGGTGAATTCATAAATGTGCACGGGGTTTGCGAGATACTGGTACGTCAGGTCAAAACCGAAGTCATCGTACCGGTCGGTGCCCGCACCCGTGATGCGTTGCGGATTGACATCACCGTGCAGCCCGTAAGCGCCCACCGCGCCATAATGACCGCTCCAGTCTTTTTGCAGCGCAATCCGCCAATAAGGCGCGCCGCCGCTCAGTCTGGCCTGCTCCGCATCAAATACGCTGATTCCTTTCTGAGCATTTTTCGGCAAACTGGTATAACCGCCCGCTTCGATGTACAGCATATCGTTCAGCATCATATATGCGGTCGCGCCGATCACTTGCGACCCGAGTGATTCAATCAAATTGGCGGCGGATTGGGTTGGCGCTAATGGCGATGAACTCCACGGAAATCCCCAGGTTGGCGTGGTATTCCACAGATCGGTCACGGTCGGGTTGTTATTGGCCGTCAAACCGAACACCACTTTCTGACCGGCGACATCGGCGTGATCAGCAAAGCGGATATCGGTGTTATCCAGCACGCCGATGTTTTCCACACCATCATAAGTCCCTTCGATAAACGCGCCGACCTTGGATGTCAGGCGGCCTGCCAGGAAAATAGCGGCTTCATCAATCGTGCCATTATCATTCTTGCTGAAACGCGGCGCCGCGCCACCGGCTTGCGCTTCTTGCGTATGCGTATAGGAACCTCGGATCATGCCGCTCAATGGAATGATATTATTATTTTTACCATCCGTTTGCGTATAACCATTGAGCTTGAAATTCCTGCCGACGGAAGTCAGGTTAGGTCCGAATGACTGGACGTGGCAAGCGCTGCACGCGAAACCGGTCTGCCGCGCGAAACTGGGTAGCGCATTGGCGCTGGAACTCAACAGGAAAAATAGCAAAAAGAAAACAAACAGTGATACTGTGCTCTTAGTTACAGTCATCATTCAGCCCTATTTATATATGAAAAATGAAATTAAAAATTATTTAAAAGACCCCTTGCCTAACTAAAATATCAACTACTCAACCCACATTACCCAATTGATTCTTCTATCTTAATGAACATATTATTACAAGATATATTAATTTCTCGTGAAGTCTTATGAAAAAAATTGTGAAGTATTAGTAAAGATAGACAGACGGGCAACAACAATTTAGATTAGCAACCAACATCAAGGCCGATTCCTCAATTTACCGGTTATCAAGGACTCACTATGCCGTCGCCCTTTTTCTCAAGCAACATCACTAATACCAAGCTTACCCATGACAATTCGATTGATTCTCTGGCGGGCGGCACACGCTGGCTGAGCTCAACCATCACATACAGCTTTCCTGCCAGTAACAGTTCACTGTATTGGTCTTCACTTTCGAGCGGATACGGTTCCCGGTTTGGTGATGGCGAACCGTGGAGAAGCGACTTCACAACGTTAACCACGGCGGATCAAGCCGCTTTTGTCAAAGCGCTGCAACAATGGGCGAATGTTGCCAATTTAAACTTTGTACCCGTTGTGGAAACCCCCAGCGCAGTGGGCGATATCCGCGCGGCCTATACTTCGGACCCCGATGAGTTGACTCTCGCTTGGGCTTATCTGCCCAGCACCGGTCCCTATGCGGGTGATATCTGGATAAATACCAACGGTCTGCTCAATTTTCAGGAATGGAATCCTGGCAATATCTCCTATGAATCTGTTTTACATGAACTGGGCCATGCCTTGGGTCTCACGCACCCTTTCGCTGACCCTGACGATCCGTCAAAACCGACGCTGCCAAAGAATCAGGACAGCGTTATCCACACCATCATGAGTTATACCTACGCGGATCTGCAAGGTGTGGAAGGTAACGAATTTTCCTTTCATCCCACCACGCCGATGGTGCTCGATATTGCGGCGATACAATATTTATATGGCGCCAACACCCGTTACCATGCCGGTAACGATACCTACACCTACAACGACGCCAATACCTATCACGAGACCCTTTGGGATGCTGGCGGCGCTTCCGATACCATTCACTACGAAGGTGCGATTTCCGGTTTGATTGATTTGAATCCGGGCGATGGATCGTTCATTGGTCAGCCGGTCTACGTTCAACTCAACGGTGTCAATATCGGTCAGCCGGTTCCGAATGTCTGGATCGCCAATAACGTCACGATTGAAAACGCCATCGCCGGACAAGGGAACGATACCCTGATCGGCAACGGTAGCCGCAACACCTTGGATGGCGGTGCTGGAATCGATACAGTGCAAGCCGGTTCAGCGCGCAGTCAATTCACGCTGAACAAGACTTCCAGCGGCTACACCCTCACCGACAACGCCAATCCCGGTAATCCTGATACGCTGACAAACATCGAGCGGGTGAAATTTGCCGATGCGCGTGTGGCGCTCGATCTGGACGGCCACGCCGGTGAAGTCGCCAAGCTGCTCGGCGCGGTATTCGGCGCTGCCACCGTTGCCAATCAGGATTACGCCGGTATCGGTCTGACTAAAGCCGACGAAGGATTGAGTTACGAACAACTGGCCACTTTCGCCATCGATGCAACCAAACTCACCAGTCACGAAGACATCGTCATGCTGCTGTGGCAAAACCTGTTCGGCTCCGCACCCACACTCAGCGAAAAATCCCCCTACATCAACATGCTCGACACGAGCGAAATATCAACTGGCGCACTCGTGGTACTGGCTGCGGACACCGGCGTCAATGCGGAAAATATTCATCTGACAGGACTCGCGCAAACCGGACTGGCGTACACCGGTTGATGACTGATTAGTTCAATCCGCTTGATCTCATTTTCGATAAACTGCTGTCGAATCCATTTGAATTAACCATTCGCACCTTCAAGCAGCTTATTCCAATAACCCAGGCTTTTTTACGGTTAATCGGCAATTTGTCCGAACTGATGTTCCATGATAATGACCGGCAGCGATGACAGGCTATGCGCCATCATTTATGCCGTGAACACAGTTCAATTTTCTCTTGTAAAAAGGACAGCCGATGCCGCCAATTCCAGCAAAAAAATCCGTAACGTACAGCGATCCGAAAAATGCACCGGCGATAAAAGCCGATGACAGTATCGAATTGAGTTTTAGAAACGAAGTGATGGCCGGAACCGGCGATATTATCCTCAGCAACGGTTCGGATACCCGCAGAATAGCGGTCAATGACACCAGTCAGATTACTTTCAGCAGCAGCAAATTATTCGGTAATTCCGTCATCATTAACCCGGCACAAGACTTGATTCCGAATACCCATTACAGTATCCGGATGGACAGCGGGGTTATCCGGGATATAGCCGGAAATGTGAATACCAGTATCGACGATCCTGACACATTGAGTTTTAATACTACGGACTCCACGCCATTACTCCTCTACAGCAATATCGGCAATATCGGCCGTAGCCCGTTCGATTCAGACTTATCCGCACCCGCTGAGCTGACTGCTGATAACGATATATGGCTCGATTTTGACGAGCGCATGATCCCGGGCAGCGGCAATATCATTCTCAGCAATGGCTCGGATACACGCACCATCGACATCACCGATGCAAGCCAAGTGACATTTAACGATTATGACGGCTTTGTTACCATCAACCCGGCAGCCGATTTGATTCCCAACACGCACTATCACATTCAAATCCCCGCTGGAACTATTACCGATACTACAGGCAATGCCTATGCAGGCAACGTCGATTCAAATGCACTCGGTTTTACTGTTAGTTCTGCCGCCCCGGCAATTTGGTGGAGCAATCTATCGAGCGAGTCAACATTGAAGGTGGATAGCGAAATCACCTTTTATTTTAATCAGGGGATAAAAGTCGGTAGCGGTGACATTGTGATCAGCAATGGTTCGGATACCCGTACGATTGACATCACCGATACCAGTCAGGTGACCTTCACCAATATTTTTTCCGGCGCTGTCACCATTAAACCAACAGCTGATCTTATTCCCGGCACTTCATACACGGTTCAAATGACAGCGGACGCGATCACGGATGACACCGGTCATGCATTTGATGGAATTGAAGCAAACACGATGCATTTCACAACGGTTGCATCCAATCCGTGGCTGAACGGTATTAATTGGGTTAATTTGTATGCTCCAATGGAAGAAATCACTATCAAGGCCGATGATGCCATCACGCTGCAATTCGATGAAGCAGCACTGCCCAGTAACGGCGAGATCGTCATCAGTAATGGCATTGATACACGTTCGATCGATATTCACGACAACAGCCAAGTAACATTCGATGATTATGGTCAGGTATTCGTCAAACCATTACAAGATTGGATTCTCGAAACTCACTACACTATCCAGATAGCGGCTGGTGTCGTTATGGATAGCAACGGCAATGCTTTTGCAGGTTCCGCTGATCCATCCGGACTCAGTTTCACACCGGTTGAATCCGATCCCACATTAAGTGGGACCAATTTCATGGCAAGCGACGGTGAGCCATTCGTGCCCGTCAGTTTTCTCTGGAATGAACAGCTGCTGCTTCGCACCGATAGTGGTATTCAATTGCAGTTTGACGAACCAGTGACGGCAGGTAACGGCAAGATTACAATCAGCAGTGACACGGACACCCGCATTATCGATATTCGTGATACCAATCAAGTGAAATTCCATGAGTATGGCGATATGGTCATCAGCCCGGTTGAAAATTTGTTGCCGCATACTCATTATCACATCGAGATTGCAACTGGAGTCATCACGGATACCGCCGGTAATCCTTACGAAGGCATCCATGATACAACCGCCCTGGAATTCACCACAACGGATGCTTATTTCATCACCATGACAGGTGTTGGTTCATTGGACATCATAGGCTCCTAGATCAAACAGAGCGTCCATCCAGAAAATACTGCGCTGGTGATTTATCGCTTTTGCGGGTTCGGGCACTTTATTTTCTGGCGTATCGCATGAGAATCAACTGAAATCGCATGCTTTGGCGTTCATATGCGGCTTTTGACTTCATTACCAATCTTTGTTACTTTCCTGCGCGAACCTGGGAGATTTGCTTTCTCAGCGCTCCGGTAAAACATGAGGAATGACATGCACGAAGAAACAGTAATGCACGGCCTGAAAGCCAAAGGATTAAAAAAAGGATCGGTATCCAAATCGGCGGCCGTTACAATTGGCCTCGCCGCTACCGCACCGGCCTACTCGTTAACCGGGGCTTTGGGATATGGCGCTTCCCAGAGCGGTTATCAGCTGCCGATCGTATTTATTTTGTCGGTGATCCCAATGTTCTTCGTGGCGCTGTCTTATAAGCACCTGACCACCTCGGCGCCCGATTCCGGAACCGTATTTACCTGGGGGACCAAAGCGATCGGTCCACGTTTCGGTTGGTTTGGCGGTTGGGCGCTGTTATTGGCGAGCGTGTTAGCAGGCGTTGCAGCGACACAGATTATTGTCGATGCACTGGCCATCATTCTGAATATGACTGAAACACCGTTATGGTTTCACTTTGGCGTCGCGATCTTATTTATCTTGAGCACGACCTATCTGACAGCACTCGGTGCCGAGGAATCATCGCGCACCACTATGATTCTGACGATGACGCAATACGGTGGACTTATCGCCCTCGCCGCAGTATTGTACATGCAAGTTTTGCAGGGCAATGCCGTTCATTCGGCCGAGCCTATGTCACTCGAATGGTTTAATCCGTTTGCCATTTCATCGTTTCATGCATTTCTGAATGGATTCCTAGTGGCATTATTCATTTTCTGGGGATTTGACGCATCGCTGGCCATGTCGGAAGAAACCAACGGCAGTGCCGAGCAGGCGGGACGTAGCGGCATCATTGCCATGATTATCACAGTTATCACCTATGTCGTTTTCGCTACTGCGGCCTTGGCATACGCGGGCATTGATGCGCATGACAATTCGAGTTTAACCTTTAAAGATAATATCGATTCGATCATCACGGTTCTGGCAACCAGCATGATTGGAGCCAAAGGAGCATTTGTTGCGGCGTTAATCATCGCAATTTCGGCTTTTTCAGCCACCATGTCGACGATCATGCCAGCCGCGCGTGCTGCGCTAGCCATGGCGACCTATCGCGCCATTCCGCGCAAATTCTCTTCCGTCAATGAAGCAACGCAAACACCCAAATTTGCCACTTGGACGATTGGTTTGATGACGCTGATTATCTATATCACGTTGAGTCTTATCAGCGAATCGATCGTCAAGGATTCAATCCATAGTGTCAGTATCGCGGTATGTACTTACTACACGGTGGCTGCGTTGTCCTGTGTGCTGTATTTTCACCGTACCGCATTCAACCATTGGCACACTACCATTTCTCAAGTCATTCTCCCTTCGGTTGCCGCCATCATTCTGATTGCAGTAGGCATCATTCAGGCATGGAACATGATGGATCCCCATTACGGATCAAGTGGGTCAATTGCGGGAGTTGGTACCGTATTCTTGATTGGCGTGGTCGCGCTACTTTTTGGCGTTCCGCTCATGGTATTGTGGAATTTACGAGAGCCGAAATTTTTTCGCGGAGAGACTTTACCGCTTGAGCGAGCGCACATGGTGCCCGATAACGGAGAACAAAATGTGCTCAACACCGGCGCTGCTCACATTAGGACAACTGCAGAGAAATAAAACTTACCTGTTATTCCGTTGATGCAAAAACATGGTCAATATTTTGCTGGACAGTTAACTCAGGATAAAATTAACTGAGTATTATTATCCGGTCGCAGATCGATCAGTGTGTATTTCCTTTCTAAATCGATTTATCTTTTTCAAGAGGGAAATCCGCATCGCGTAGTGCTCTCATCCCTCCTTGCATCGACTGGATATTGCCATACCCCATTTGCTGCAATGCATCCGCCACCAAGATCGAACGGTAACCGCCGCCGCAATACAACACGATAAGCGCCTGCTTATCCGGTACTACTGTTTCAATATCACGTTCAATAATCCCTTTCCCAAGATGACGAGCACCCGCAGCATGATCTATCCAGAATTCATGATCTTCCCGCACATCAATAAAGTGAAATTGTTCACCGCGTGCCAACCGTGCTTGAACATCCGCCACAGTACATTCCTTCACTCGCTGTTTGGCTTGTTCCACTAATTGTAAGAATCCTGGATTATGCTGCATGCGTTCCCCTTTTTTGTTGATATACCCTATCGTGGCCGAATTTGCTCGGTGAATGAATGTATCAAAGTTCTTATTCCGGGTCAAAACGCGATAGACGAAATACTAGAATTCGCACTAACGATTGATTCTCCTGCTCCTAGCCACTTAGCAAAGATCAATTGTGACACAACACACTTAATCCGTTGCAACTATAAACTATGAGCAATCGCAAGAGCGATTTTTGACGATCAGAGCACTGCATTGACATGAGTGCAAGACACAAGGGTCTAAAACAGAAAAAAGGAAATAAAAAAACCGGCACACAGCTGTCTTTCGACAGTGGTGTACCGGTGTTGATACTAACTTCTCTTACAGTTTGGTAAAGACTGGAATTACCGCGCCAGCAATACTGTTGATATA
>NZ_FNOE01000035.1 GCF_900106555.1 Nitrosomonas oligotropha
TTCAAGGTATAAAATTCGTTAACGGCGTTAAACAAAATGGACATCAAAAACAGGAAGCCGCTTGATCCTCCATACACCAGATTTGACTATAGCTCAGCCAGCACTTAGGCTTTTGAGGTTGTATCTTTCCGGAGATGCTAGCGCTTTACTAGGCGATGAATGGAAAGGATATCGTTTTACGAACGGTTTGATTTTTGTTCCTGAGTGGCGCAATGGATTTGCGCCCCATGAGATCAGAGCTTTTTTCTGGCGGTGTCAGTTGGTATCGAGCTTACAGAGTGAAAATAACTTGTTGAAATCTGAACTTGATAGACGTAATCAAGAAATCGATGCGCTTGAAATAAAAGCTGATTTTTACAGGCGTCAATTAGTGCTTGAAAGCCGCTTCGGTATGATTTTGGAAAGAAGTTTTTCTTAATTCTTTCGATTATCTCCAGCCTCGATGCCATCCGTTGTTCGGATGGTGCCATCCCCAGCCATAATTAATATTGTAGTTCCATAAATACCCAGGACCTGGGTTCACATAGGTAGGCGCAACATACACAACGCCGGGCGGTATTCCAGGTGCAACAGGAACCCCAACTACTGGCGGCGCTATGCATCCGGCCAGCTAGATTATCAAAATTGTGCCAATAGCGGCGCGACAAAACAATTTTTTCATTGTGGTAGTTTTATCGAAACGAAGATGCTCGCTCCATAAATTCGCTCGATGTTGCGAGATATGGCGGCGGAAAGTCTTTGTGCGTTTCGTCAGCGATTTTTTTCAGTGTTTGAATTGCATCGATAACCAAGTTTCGAGCAGTTACAAAGTCTTCTTCATATACGCTGATATTGGGGAATTCAGCTACCCTACCCACATATAAAATTTCTTCGTCGATTTCTTCTTTACGTATCGTTATCGAATAGGCTTCAGGATCAAATTTCATTTCAAGTGCTCCTTGATTGCGTTTTCGTGTTGTTTGACAAATTTGTATAGCTTTTTGATATACGGGCGTTTAACGGCTTCACCCTTATTATGACCACAATTATAGTTAGGATACTCAATTATTGATACGGCCGGATGCCGTGCAATTTTATGGCCAGCACTGCCGCAGTTTTCAATCTCGAAGCCGAGGGCTAATAATAGATTGGTAAATTCTTTACAGGATGCATTGGCGCTAGTGGTTAGGTCCTCGAGTTTTTTGAGGAGTTTTTCGAATTCTGACATATGTTTTAATGTGCCAAGGAAAACAATGAATAAGTTGCTAAAACTAATAAGTAACTAGAAACGAGTAAGGCCATTAACGATATCCTGGCATCGATCGACAGGAAAATCTGTGATGACGGTAGTATGCTGATCGTAGCAAACGCAATTACGAGCATCGCTAGAAATACAAGATTTTGGAATCTTGAATGGAGTAACAGCGTCAGAGGAAAGATCACTGGGTCCATTGCGAACATAAGACCTATTCACGCTCTTCAATTTTAATACCTCAGTTTTCACCCTCTCAGTAAAAGAGCCTATCATCGCGTTTTTATCGAAAAAATAAAAAGAAAAGATTAAAACAACCGCAACTAAGCAAAGATCAATCAACCTTCTTGCGGCATAATATTTGTAATAACGCAAGAACCAATAATCAAAACGCATAAAAACACCCCTCTCGATAAAATCTGCAGAAGGTCTAGCGGCTATTGGAACAAAATATAAACCTTTAAATCGAAATGGTTTTTTTAAAAATAACTCGGTGTTAAAATCAAAGGCACTTAAAATCCCCGGATTACATGAACGGGGAAGTTAAATTTGAGATTTTTTCAAATATTAACGTAGCCTTGCGAGGAGATTAAATGGGAGTCGCCGAGTGGTTTAATAGTTTCTGTACAAATCTTCAAGTTCAAGATAGTTCAACTATCTCTTCTCGCTACAAAACTATAACACGTAGATTGAATACTGATTTTTGGAATACAACATCAGATTTATCTCATAGCCTTTACGTAGGTTCATACGGCAGAAATACCGCGATAAAAGGATTCAGTGACCTAGATATGGTTTTCGAGCTGCCATCCGCACTCTATCACCAGTACAACGCATATAATTGGAATGGCCCATCAGCCCTATTGCAGGCTGTTCGCACCTCATTACAAAAAACGTATTCTTCCTCTGATGTAGGTGGAGATGGGCAAGTCGTTGTCATTAATTTTCAAGACGGAATTACTTTTGAAATAATGCCAGCTTTTGTTAATCAGGCAAAAACCTATACATATCCAGACTCAAATAAGGGTGGCTCTTGGAAAACAACAAATCCAAGAGCAGAAATAAAGGCAATTAAAGAACGCAATATGAATTGCAGCGGAAACCTGATATCTCTATGTCGAATGACGCGTGCATGGAGAGGAAAATGGGAAGTGCCAATTGGAGGCTTATTGATAGACACATTGGCTTATCAATTCATCAAAAATTACGAATTTCGTTATAAGTCATATTTTTATTACGATTATATGTGTCGTGATTTCTTTAAGTGGATGGCAGATCAAGATAAGGAACAAATATTTTGGAGAGCTCCCGGCAGTGAGCAGTATGTATATGGAAAGGGTTTATTTCAATATAAAGCTAAACAATGCCATAAAATCGCTCTTGATGCGATAAAGTATGAAACATCCATTCCCAAAATGGAATGGTTTGCAAAACAAGAATGGAGAAGTATCTTTGGAACAGCATTCCCAGACTAATGATTCTCTCGAATCCAGAAGGATTTTTGAAGGGCAGCTCCGAGAATCTTTCGGAAGAGTTGTTTATACACATAAGACTCATGAGAAATGTGCAGATATTCTTTTTAGCCGTCAGTCATCCTTAAAATTATGGCAAATCATACTATCTGCAGCGACAACAGGTGGATTTATCTCTGCATTTTTTGGAGCGGGAAATATCGGAGCTACCATCGGAGTTCTTGTATCTACATGCCTTCTTGTTCTAAATGCGTATACCAAAAATTATGATCTCGGAGAGCTTGCGCAAAAACATAAGCAAGCAGCAAACGATATTTGGCTTATCAGAGAGAAATACTTTTCCTTAATTACGGATCTAGCTATAGGCGAAAAACCATTAGAGGCACTGCAAAATGAAAGAGATATTTTAGTTACACAACTTCATACGGTGTATTCAAGTGCTCCAAGCACAACATTCCAAGCATATAAGAAAGCACAAAATGCTCTCAAACAGAATGAAGACATGACATTTTCAGATGAAGAAATAGATGCCTTCCTTCCGAAGGGACTTAAAAGAGCTAGCAGTCAACGGGGAAACTAAATTGAGCAAAAAACATAATGTTCTATGCATTAATATAAGCCAAAAAGATCAAACATACAGCGAAATAGTAGGAGATTCATACGGCGATGAAATGAGCATAGCGAAAAGAATAACTATTAGCTCTTGCGAACTAGATGATATCCCTGACGATGGAGCGAATTTCGACAAAGACGAGACGACAAAAGATAAATACCTATGCCTTCGCACTTTACCGACCGGCTCACTTTCGGTTGGAAAAGGAGAGTTCGACGCTATTTTAATAACAAAAATAGCTAGATCAAAAAATGTATGAGCTTGAGAGTTTAAACAAATCGAAAAACTAGCATCACGACAGTCCGTTTGTGGGATCGGGCAGCATGCCCGCTTTGCGGACATACCCTTCGCGCCGGTCGGCGGCGCGACCCTTGGACTTCCAGCGGTTTAAAATTGCAGGGTTTTGTTCTGCAAAGGGGAAAGTCAGCTTTTACGCCGCTTGCGGGTCATCCGTGATTAGTTTCCTGTTGGGTATCTGAATATCGCCGCTGACACACTTCCAGAAGTTTGAATGCTTGTTTGCCTCGGTATTTGAATTGCGTCAATAACTAAGTTTCGAGTAGTTACAAAATCTTCTTCATTCAGGGATCGGGTAGCACACTCTCTCATTTAAATGAGGAATGGATATCTTGCCCTTTGTTCAGGAAGCGAAGCCAAAAAGCACTACCAAGTGCAGAGAAAAAAACCGTGATCATAATTCCCACTATTTTAAACCACCAATCAAACGGGGTGAAATGCCTAAGATCATGACGATTCCAGCCTATGGGAAGGTTTACCAGCGAGTTAAATAGTTCCTGTCTCTGATCGTGTATCGCGCGTATATGCGCATCTGATTCGTACATAATAATGCCATTGTTTGTAGCTTCTTCAACACTGTCAATATCACAAGATCTATCAGCTGTAATTTCACCAGTCATTGCACCAGTCATTGCACCAGTCATTGCAGGGGCAAGCATGGCACTAGCACGGGCTGACTGAAGAATATGAATTACATCTAAATTAAGCATAAAACAAAATATAAAACTAATAAGAAAGACGCTAATCGTTGTCAATTTTTTGTATCGCTCCTCAATGACCTCGATTGCATCGCTATACCATATTTCAATATTTTGGCGAGCTTTAGCGACATCTACACCTGCATCGTGCAGAAAAAGGATCACTGATCTTCCGGCAATTGTGTGTGAATAAATTCCGTTCTTTATGACGGTCAATAAGTTATCATTATCGTTAGGGGGCGCGCCAGTACTGCCACTCAACACATCCAGCAGAGTGAGTGTAAATAATTTAGGTGGTACATGAGTAGACCGAGCGACACCAGCAGTTAATTTGATAATCAGCGGATGGCTGAAGAATTCAGCGGCCATTTTATAAGAGTTCTCAGAGTTATCGAGAAGTCTAACAATACCAGATTCAATATATTTCTCGCGTGTCGCACAAAAGTAAGATATAAATCCAAACACAGTCGAACATAACAAGCTCAAAAGTGTGAAAAAAAGTAGCGTACTGCCAGCAATATCAAGTGAGGCTAAACTAATCATTTGTTTTCCTAAGCTACGTCATAAGCGCAGCTATAACTTGTTGGAATGATTTAATAGATTACACAGAAATAATCAAATCTGAAAGTCTCGCAAAAAAATTGTTAAGCAAATAAGAAAATCAGAATCAAGGTAGCCTGTGCTAGGGATCGGGCAGCATGCCCCTTTCGGGTCATACCCTTCGCGCCGGTCGGCGGCGCGACCCTTGGACTTTTAGCGGTTTAAAGTAGCGGGGTTTTGTTCGGCAAAGGGGAAAGTCAGCTTTTACGCTGATTGCGGGTCATCCGTGATTAGTTTCCTGTTGGGTATCTGAATATCGCCGCTGACACACTTCCAGAAGTTTGAATGCTTGTTTGCCTCAATCAGTCCGGCTGATCGATGCGAGAGCGTGCCGGTCGGTTGGAAGTATTCGTTCACTTTGATATTGAGCACTTTTTCATACTTCCGGACAGTGCGCTTTGAATGCACGATGTACAGGAAGCGCCAGCCGTAATAGTAACCTGTGAACAGCATTCCCAGTGCTGAGTTCAGTACGTCGATATCTCCGGAATAGTTGAGAATCGCGGTTTGCGCGATTTGCATGAGCTGATTGTGTTCCGTCATCGTTATTATTCCCCCATTAGTTTGTTTTAATCGAAGGGATAAGGTCGATCTGACATTTTTTCCGGTGCTCCAAAAAGCAGACGCTCAAAACGCTGACGGGAAATAATCCTTAGCCCCCGCAGCAAGCAAATAAAAAACACATAAACCGGCACCAACAGTTTGAAGAAAATAATCTCAACAAATATAAACTCTAAAAATTTCATCATAGCTCCTTTAGTTTAGATAGTGCGGGTTACGGGTAAAAGCGACTTGATCATCGCCCTTGATGATGTCTTCACAGCGTTTTACCGGAAAATCCTTGATCCGGTTCATATACTGGTCGTAGCAGATGCAGCCTTGCGATTTACTGGATAGGCAGGACAACGGCACGCGCGGCGCTTTTGCAATCTCAGGGAATGCCGGGTCTTTAGGCAGGAAGTAATAGATATCGGGCGCTTCGTTGAGCTTTAGCGGTTTGTCATTTTTCGGCGCCGGTTGCGGGTGAGCGGAGCCGGACGGGATAAACGATGCCGATGTTAATTTTTCCTCGCTGGTTTGCGGTGTTTCTTCTGTACTGCCAAACCCGATCATGGTGGATTTGGAGCCGTAGTAATAAATCACGCCAGCAAGGACAAAGATAAGCACCATCAGGAAAATAAGTCGTTTAGGCAGTCGCAGCCCTTTTTTCTGCAGATCAGAAACGCCGTCGTCTGATTTATAGAATTTCAGGCTTTCGACCGGGAAACTGTATTTTCTGGATTCATCCCTGTTGAATTTCAAATCTTCCCTGATCTGCCCTGCTTCCGAATACTTTATGCCGAGCGCGGTTTTTTCCAGGTGAATATGACGGCCAACGAGACGGCGCAAGGCAACATCGATTTGCGTTGGTGCTTGTGCGGTCAGTATCCAGTCTTGTGCTATCGAGCGAGATTCGGCCAGGTGCGAATCGATAAATTCAGGTGTAGGCTTTCCGGCAATTCTGGACGGCCAGATTTTCTTGGCCTCGTCGACCAGATAGACAGTGCCAGGTAAGCCCCCTATTTCACCGATCAGCTTTTGATTAGCCGTGGCATCTTGCATGCTTTTCAGCGGGTAATACGCCCCGCCGCCCTGCCATTCACGAACGCCGACGACTACGGCATTATCGGAATAGTACGAGTGCTCGGTCAGTAGCTTGACCGCTAGCGCAGTTTTGCCGGTCCCGAGAGATCCAGTGATTAAAGTAATCGACATGATTAAGCAGCCGGAGGATTGAGCCAGGTTAATGAAGGCTTGACACTCAACCAGGTGGCCTTGGCCAGGTAACAGGAAACGATCAGTGAAATACCTTCAAAAACGCCGAAAAGGGATAAAAGACCCATGACGGAAGCGCCAATTTCACCGCCACCGATTACAGCCAATTGAGCATTGGCAAAATCCCGCAGGTATTCAGCAGCCCATGAAATGACCGCCCAGGAGGTAACCGCTACGCCCAGCTTAATAAGCAGGCCGACGACGAACGAGGACAGCATGAAAGGCAGCGCCGTGATAGCGAGCCAGCGGAACGCCGTGAGAATGGGAGCAATGAAAGGAGCAAGCATTTTAGTATTCCTTAGTTATTGACCAGCGAGCGCATAGCGATAATGGCCGCCAGCATGAGAATGATTCCCCGGATAATGTCCGCCAGGGCGCAAATGGGCGAGAAATCGATAGCGAACTCTCTACCCATCACACTGAAATTGATCGGAGGTGGACAACTGGCCGAGGTAGAGAAAATCTCAGTGGAAAACACCGGATTGCCCTGTGCCTTGATATTGAAATTGGTTTCTGTAGGTAATGACTGATCGAATACCGGCGCATCGCCAAGGTTTAGCTTTTCACCGCTCTGCCCATTATTGCCGGCCTGATTAATGCCATCGGTACCGGTTGTCGTGCCGGAGTAAGTGACGTTACCGCTACCATCCTTATAAGTCGTGGTTGTGCTGGTCGTATTGGTACCACCAGGATTTACCGTTGTGGTGGAAGTAGTCGTTACACTTCCGCTTGTGCTGGTGGTCGTGCTGGAGCCGCCAGAAAATTGAGTACCGGAAGGAAGACACATGCCGATATTGTTGACCTGAGCAAATCCGGAGCCGCCCGGACAATCATCCCGGCTTTTAGGCGGATCGTTTACCGGTGTAGCTTTTATCGTGCTGGGAACCGTAGAAACAGGCGTAGCGACAAGCGAAGTATTAGTACAGTCAGCGCCGGTGAATTCATAACTTTCACAATAGACACTGGACTGGCCAGAAACATCGTTATAGCTGGCAATGCCTGAATTGCACTTAATAGCGCAATCCGAGCCACCCGAACCGGCACACATCGAAGCGCTTATCCCCTGCTGACCTGAAATGCCGGAAAGTGCAATAGTGTCTTTTTTGGTGGTGCCTGACACAGGACAAGGCGGAGGCGGATCACCAGCACATTCCATGCGATTGGAAACAATCCGGTATTCACCAGGGTAAGGACAAGTTTGATACTGGAAAACTTGCGGGCCATTGGTGCCACCTTCATAAGTAGCGCACCAACCATAAGGCAAACCGACATAAGTATAGAAATAATATTCGCCCTGAGTCATCGGTCCAGTATTTACACCCTGAGCAGCTAAAATATTAGCGTAGGCATAGCCTTTACTGGCACATAAAGCAGTAGCGGAATCGCCCCAGGTTCCCGTAACTACCCATCTTAAAGTTGCAGGAACCCAAGCATTCGCGCTATTTGAAAAGCAGAAAAATAATAAGCAGGCTTGAAGCCAGAACAAAGGATTGCAGTGAATCGATAACCATCGCACGATTAACTCCGATAAAAGAGCTTGCCGATCATGTTCCAGCCGGTGGCCAAACAAGCGGAAAGCAGAAGAGCGCTGATTAACAGAGAAACGTCAGACCAAGCCAGATCGGAAAGCCCGATAGCAGCCGGTACGAGAGATGGGGCACTCGAATCACTGCAAACTATTTCATATCCCGTTCCACTACTGACCAGAGAGGGAATAGCGGGAGATGCACAGGAGATAAATGCCGTAGCCATAGGAGCACCCCGATCCGTTACGCGAACGCGCCGCGGATGAGTTTCCAAGCGGCCAGGATACCCAAGGCAGCCAGGAAGGCAGCACCTACCAGCGGTATAGCTGTATTGACATCACTGAAGGTTGTGAGAGCCGATGAAACATCAATCGCGGCCATCGAGGAGGTAGAAGCAAGGGTAATAACAGCAGTACCGCTTGCAAACATGGATTTAGGTAACCATTCGCCTTCAATCACACGCTCTTTAACAGCAACGGCAACCGAAGAAACGGTACTTTCAGCTTTCAGAGCTGTATCACGGACTTTATTGATAAAGCCGTCATACAATTCTTTGGATTTTTTTGCTACGCTGGAACCGATAGTCATCACGACATCTTTTGCTTTCTGAAACATAGTAGAAACTCCTTTGATTAATCGGTGCGGGATTGCACCCCATACGCGCCGGATTGAGCGCGTATAGGCTGAAATCACGCGGCAGGTTTAACTTGTGAAATCGGTTTAATAGAGTTGATAATGTTCTTGGACACATTGCCATTAGTTACACGAACAAATTCAACTTCACAGATCAGCGGGAATTCAAGATGCATCAAAGCTTGTGCTTTGCCTGCATCGCCTAGCGGGTATTTTTGCGTTGCGGTGCCCTTCGATCTCCCGGTCTGGAAGTTCAAATGCTCCTCAACGAAGGCGGCACCGGAATCTATTGGTTTGCCGTCGATGGTATCTTTGAAGAATGTGATACCGGTAACTTTTACTTTTTCTAACATAACAACCTCTTAACACCACCTGTTAACGCTTTATCTGAACCGGCGGATCTTGAATTCAGAGCGTGAAAAATGAATCTATGCGTATTTCTTGATGTACCAATCCGGCGCAGTGAGTGCGGCCAGTTCGATGGTCTTTACCTTGATGGGCATGGTTTGCACGTTGTTGGGGATGGAAATATCGATGCCATAGGAAAGAAGAGCTTTTCTGTGGCGGTAAAAGGTTCTTTCATTCAGATTTAATGGAAAACCATATTTCCAACTAACATAGGTTGATCTGATATGTTTTGGCAGATCATTGAAATCTTCATATTTGACTTGTTCAAGTCGCTGCAATTGGGTTCTGTTCATATAAACCTCTATTAATAATGAATCAGTGATTGCGCCTAGATATGCCAGGCCATTTTGTAGAAGGAAGCGTGATTTAAGGGTAAACTCTTCGCGTATTACGCCTAAGTGTTGGCAGAATTCAATGACTTCATCGGATACGTGCTGGCCGGACTTTTTGGAGCGGTGTTTTTTGAGTTCGGTAGTTTTGCAGTAGAGTTTGCCGTAAACATACTTTGAACCGCGGCCGTATTCGACCGTTGCGCCATTAACGGATAACGAGCCTTTTTGTCTGCCGATGTGATGCCCTGCCATATTGCGGAGTAATGCTTCCGAGTCGATCATGGAGCCGGTGACATAATTGCAGGTTATGTCTATCCGGCTGACTCGGGCACCTGTCCACGTCCAGCCGGAATCAGCGAATTTGTAGAGCTTGCCAGAGGAGAAAGGCGGCAAATCCAAGCTTTTAAGGAGTTCATTGATACGTTGAATGCTATCGGCAAAGGTAAAGCCAAAAAGGTTATCTTGCCGCCCGTATCTGGAAATGTTGCCGGAAAATTCCACCTGATGACCATCGCAACGGACTTCTACCCGACTATCGAAACTGCCTTCCAATCCTTGCCGTGTGTCCACGGTGTATTCAATCTCGCCATCGGTATCTATGCGCAGAACCCGCCCGCCGTTAATAACTGGAAGTTTGCCGCCTTCGTGCACTTGGCGGATGGTCAGATAATCCACAAAGACAGGAATCAGATTCATCATTTTTGAATCATTCCGGCATGCATTTTTGACGCTTTACTGTCATCCGTGTCAGTAACTTTACGTGTAACTGGGACGTAAAGTATTTTTGACCCCCCTGCCCCCGGCCGGGCGCACCTCACGGATGCGCCTACCGGCCGGGAGGGGGTTACCCGCGAACGGGAACGAGAAAAAGTAGATAACCAAGCATCCAATCTAACAAACTCACCAACACACACAGGTAGCCGGTTCTCGTCAGTCAATACCGGATAATCACTATCAGAAAGGATTGCTTCAGGGTGATAGCTGCGCCAGCAGTCGCCTAATTCAGGGAATTTGCCGTTATTCGTGGCTCGAAGAATTGCTAAATGATATGAATTCATAAAAACCCCATTGACTTAGCGGTGATAGAAACGTAATATTCACCAAAATGTGAATGGCACAATAATTCACTAATTAGTGAATGTCAATAGGGCTAATGTACTATGGAAATGAAAAAATATATTGAAGATGGTGCTAAGAAAGCAGGAAATAACAAAGCGTTAGCAAAATTTCTTAATCAATCTGAAACAATATTAAGTGATGTCAAAGCAGGAAAAAAAGGATTAAATGACGCTGCT
Organism: Nitrosomonas oligotropha; assembly: GCF_900106555.1. Classification (GTDB taxonomy): domain Bacteria; phylum Pseudomonadota; class Gammaproteobacteria; order Burkholderiales; family Nitrosomonadaceae; genus Nitrosomonas; species Nitrosomonas oligotropha_A. The sequence continues at coordinate 10,921 of NZ_FNOE01000035.1, forward strand.
TGTATCAAGTTAGCAGACTTAATCGAGGTGAATCCGCTATATGTAATTGCTGCTAGTAACTTAGTTACAGAGAAAGATGAAGAAAAGCGAAAAATTTTTAAAAGTTGTTTTACGAGGGCTGCATCTGTTGCAGTAGCTGCATTAATTTTTGCTGGTAGTTCAATGACTTCCTCTCCGGCTCAAGCACAGAGCCAGAAAACAGGGGTCAATTCAATTTATATTATGTAAAATTAATAATGTACTGCTTAAAGTACGCCAAAAAATTCATAAGCTACTATCAAGTCTTAGTTTCATTTCAAAACCCTTCACATCATTCACAGTTTGCTGAATGTCCTTATATCCGCTAAGTGATATAAACCTTTTAAATCAATATGAAACATAGCTTTTATTGAGCGGCGTTAAATCTCAAAACTTGCCATGATGGCGCTTTTGCGCAGAAAAAATGGAATATTTAATAAAGTATACAAGCTGCCAAGAAATCGAAAGAATCACCGGCGAGGATCTGAAAACAATCAAGCAATGGAAAAAAGGAACTAGAAAGGTTCCGGCATCAGCTATCAGGCTTTTGAGGTTATATATTGAAGGCGATGCAAGCGCACTATTGGGTAAAGATTGGGACGGTCATGTATTCAGGGACAATTTGCTGTTTATTCCTGAATGGCGGCGTGGTTTAACAGCTGGAGAAATTAGAGCGTTATTCTGGCAAGCTCAGCTTGTTTCAAGCCTTAAAAGAGAAATTAAGTTGTTAAAGGAAGAATTAGAAAGGCGTAATAGTGAAATTGATACGCTTGAAGTTAAGGCGGATTTTTACAAACGCCAGTTAGTGCTTGAAAGTCGATTTGGAATGATCTTACAAAGGTCTTTTTTATAAGCAAAAAATAATTTACGAAGATTATTTGGCTTCTAAATTTTTATCGTTTTTTGATCCTTGGAAGTATCAAGATGAATAAGCTCATGAATAGTATCTATACCATATTTAGTTCTCATTCTATCAATAAAACCAGGTTCAATGTCATTAGCAAAACATAACATACCGTGAAGTTTCAAGGTGTCACTTCTTTTCAAGTTACCTTTTTTATGCCAATTGATTTGACAACTTATCTCTCTTTTACGATCTCTTCCTAGAGAGAGACTACCATCATTGGTAATAATGACACCAGTAACCGTTCTATTGCCTCTTTTAGATAAAAACATTGTTTTATCATTATTGAGTGTGAGCTTAGGATATGGAATTTTCTTTAAATAGATAGCTACTTGATTATGTATTCTTTTTAAAAGATCAAAATCAATAGATGAAAAAACAAGGTCATCAGCATATCTTGAATAAACTATGTTCAAAGAATTACATTCGTCACTGATCAGTGAATCAAACTCAAACATAATTGAATTAGATAAATTAGGAGAGCTTGGGCCTCCTATACTTAATTGAAATCTTTCTTCTTTTTTATTTCTCCAAAAAAGAATGCGCAACAGTAGATTTATTTCATCTTCTGTGTACATATTAGGAAGATGGCGTAATAAATGTGTTTTAAAGTCTTTTGGAACAATTGAAGGGAAAAAATTTGAAAAATCCATTTTTAATACAAATGGGTTTCCAGCATGTAACATGGCGTTATATTTTATATTGCGATCTTTAATATATGCTGTTGCTGCATTATGAATTGGTAATTTAGTAAGAACATTCTCAATAACCCATCTTTGCAAAATTTTAACTTCTCTTGCGGGCTGTGCAATATCCCTAAAAGTATTAGGTTTCTTTTTAGGTATTTTATATTCCTTATATCGATAAGGAGCACTATTAGCTATTAATAAAATATCTCTATTTGCTAAACCCAGATCATTCGCAAGCTGAAGTATCAAATCCATTTCAGCTTCCTTTATTACTTAGAGTTTTGTCGCTTCTGTATTGTGTTAAAGCGTTATGACGCTGCCTATCATGATTGCGATAATAATCGGCCAAAATAGTTTTAAATCTTACTCTATCATGAACTGGCTTTTTCTCTACAAAACTATGTTTAATATACGGAATCTGGACAGTAGCAATGTAGTAATGGTCACCATAAGATTTTTTTTCCAGCAGCTCTAATTTAAGAAGAAGATAGAGATATTTCATTATCACTCTAGTACTTAGATTAATGCCAAGGTCCTGTAAATGTTCTTGAATCTCCCCTTTCTTTAAAGCCAAAAATATATCAACCATATCTACTATCAAAAGCATAATATGGCCAGGTTGGGTTTTTGAGAAAGCTGCGGTTTGACGATTTTTTTTAAAAGCGGCAACGATATCATTACATATATCAATAGTTAGCGGCTTTACTGATTCAATATCTGGTGGACCAAACTCGCTAATATGGTTTTGAGGCGGATGATTCGGATTGATATTACTTGCTGGTGAAAGTAGTGTCCAAGGATATACTTTTACAGATGTTTCCATGTCTTCTAAGTACTGAATTGGACCTAATCTTATAAAAGAATCCTGCTGATAGCTGTTCTCTCTAATGAATACAATTAGTTTAGATGCTATATCATGTATAACTGAAAATGCGCCAAGCTCGGCAATAGATCCTGCACTTTCAACAAAAAGCACAATAAGGGTTGCTAGTTTAGCTATATCAGTTTCAAAATCTATTAAATTGGAATAATGTCCCTCTTTAAGCCAATCTTCAACATCTTCAGCTTCTATAATTTTATCTGCGATGTCGCGATGAAGGTCCCATAAAGACCTAACAATATGATCTCTAACATATGTGGGGGGGATTTTAATATCGTTTCTGGCGCCGCCGCAAACAAATACAATTCCCGGAAAATGCAATATTCTAGAATCATCCAAGTTTATAGATTTAAAAAAATTTAAACGAGGATCTTCCATTAATTGATATTAAATCTCTTTACCCTAAAAATAGGCACAAAATTTGGGAGCGATCAGCAAGCTGTTTTACGCGCAGTCTGATCGATCACGGATTTTGTGCCTACAAATACTACCAATAATAAAAGTCTGGCGAAGCGCCGGACTAAGGCTATAAAACCATATGAGATTTTTTTAAAGCCCCGAACGCGTAAAGAGATGTTAATTTTGGCTACATGCAGATTCAATGTCAATTAAATAATTCAAACTTGAACACAAGGCTACTTGTTGATATAGGTCCAAACAAAGGATATTTTGTTTAGCAATGAGAAGAAGTCAGTATAAAGACTGGTTAAGTCAGGGATCGGGCAGCATGCCCGCTTTGCGGTCATACCCTTCGCGCCGGTCGGCGGCGCGACCCTTGGGCGTTAGCGGTTCCGAAGAAAATAACCTGGGCTGTTTAAAATGACAGAGACGCAATGAAAACTAAGAGAGCCACGTAATTCTGACTCTCTGATAAAGGTTTGACAGCCAAGCATTGAAGAATGAAACAGTAAGAAGATTGAGCGACTGCCCAAACTGGTACGCTTATTCGTAGCAACTACATAGTGAAAGCCATGTTCAAGTGCGGATTGAAGGGATAGAACAATATCCGGACTCAGTTCTTTTTTATTTGTCATTTTTTGCAAAATTCCTATAAGAAGTCGTGCCGTCAGCATGGCGTACGCGCCCTAGTCTTTTATCGGCGGTTTTAAGGTCACCAAACATCAAGATATCAAGCTGATCCTCAGTTAAAGTTTTGTCTCGTAGCTTGAACATCAAGTAAACGATATAAAAGAACTCCTTAATATTTTTAAACATAAATCCTCCTTTACATTTTCTTGGGTACAACCCAACCATAATTAATGGCCGCATTACAGGTATCTGGAACAATATTCAAACGTTGCGCCTGGTGGTCGTAGCAAATGCAGTTTGATTTGCTGGAAACGCAAGCCGCGACTTGTCCCCAGTCGATTGATTCGGATAGCATCGATAGCGATTGTTTGACCGGTGCATTGTCGGTGGCCGGTTGCGCTACCGGTATGATGGCCGGTGGCGGTGTGTCACTCCCCTGCTTCGCGGTTTGTTCGGTTTTTGGTTCTTCCTGCTTGGCCAGGTTTGAGCCAACCGGATTTTCCAGCCGGTCGGCTACCCGGGTATAAGTGAACATGGCCATCGCTGGCACTGCGAATACCAGGAAGATCGCGGCATAGATCATTTTAGGAATGGCGCGCTTCGGTTTTTCAATGTGCAGACTCGCCGAGTAATACAGCGGAAATGCTTCTTTAACGAGCCGGTACGGCTTTTTGACTGCGTTGTTGAGGTTGGTTTTAACCTTCGGACTTTGGCAGTATTCCGACCATTCGTAGCTTTTCGAGCCTGACCATTCATAGCGCAGGTGAATATGCCGGTCGGCGTTTTCCAGGACGTGCGGATGCACGAATTTTGGTGATTGTGTGATGACCAGGAAATCAAGGCCGTGCTTTCTGTGTTGTGACAGGTATTTGATATGCTCCGGAGGGTCTCGCAGATCGATGGCCGGCCAGGGATACATGGCTTCATCGACCACAATAAGAGATCCTTCCAGGATGGTGTCTAATTTGGATTTACCTTCCGGTTCTTCCGGGTCCAGGTAGGTGCGTTCATGCCAGCGGTTCAGCTGCTTGTCCGATAGTTTGATGTGTGGCAGCTTCAAATCCGGAATGCGGTTCACGTATACAACCCGGCCAGATTCCACCGCGGGTTTGATGATAGACCAGACCGCATGATTGGTTTTGCCGCAGCCGGGTGTTGCGGTTAATAGCGTGATGGTCATTTCGGAATCACTCCCAGCTTAGGCAGCAAGAGAAAGGTCAGCCGGAAGGTAATGGCACCGGCAATGATGCCGATTGCCTGACCGAATCCGGCCAGGCCGATGATTTGCAGCGCAAAGGTTGGTACGTTGTTATAGTAGCCTTGCGCCATCGTGAAAAGCTGGGCAAGAACAACGCCAACAGCGCCATAGGAGATCAAGCCAATCCCTAAACCCATGAGCGCGCGAACAGCGAGATATCCGACACCGGCAGATAGAAATGCGCCTAGCGGAATTAAGATGTTAAACATGGTTTTTTACGTGGCGTTGCCGCCGCGTACCCCCGCAATGATGTAAATGCCGATTAAAGTAGACAGTAACAGGACGAAAGGCTGAATCATGAGCGCTGTATCGCATACCGGTTGCGTTGGTATGTGCAAGGTCATCTTGGATATAGGCACATCGATATTAGGCGGGCATGATCCGGAGCCCCAGCTGGTTGAACCGAATGTGTTCGGCACGTTGTAAGTTGGAAGCGTGGCTTCCGGGACGGTATCGAAAGAGATAGTAAAACCGGATGGCTGTTTCGTGTCCGGCTGGTTTGTATAGCTGGTGGAAGTTGTGCTGCTGATCTGCGTATTGCTGTTATCGTAGTTTATTGTCGTTTTGGTTTCTTTAATGATGACGCGGCCGGGATTGTCACTTGTTCCCGCGTCGACAGCTTCAATCTCCGTTGTCGTGTCTTGACGGCCTGTGATATTGCCGCTGCTGTCTTTGGTTGGCACAGAATCCAAGCCAAGGCGTTTTTTCTGATCGGGTGTGAGCGTTGGAACCGAATCAGTAGGAAGCGGCTCATCGGCTTCGATCAAGTGCGGTGTGACGCGGTCATCGTTAAGCTTAGGTGCGGCATTGTCCAGATCGGTATTAGTTGCTTCAACAGGCACAACGCCAGATTTGACACAGTTCGCACCACTTACAGTGTAGCCAGGAGCGCAGCCAGCGATTCTATTAGTGTTGGAAGCGCCAAAAACTTGGCCGTCAGACGTTCTGCGGACAAAACAAGCATACTGCCCGCCGCCCAAATCAACGGAATGATTCAGATTGCCGATCTGATTGCAAGGTAGATTGGAAAGCAAATTTTGAAGCCGGAACAGCAGAATAGAGCTTATGAAATTATAGAAAAGAAATTCAGGAGAAATTCAAAAGGCATCATGAATAGTTGGGATTTAAAACTGTTTCCCTAGAAAGCGAAAAGCCCCGATATTCACCGAGGCTTAGCGCCGACCGAGCATTCCCAATCCACTTACTGAAAAGACTATACTTTTGATTTGATATTGTCAGCTCAATCCTACTGATATGCGTATTTGGGACAAAATCATACTCATTTCATCGGGGGCAAAGGTGTATTCATTTTTTCCGAAGGTTTGTAAAATTTTACTATCTAAGCGCCTATACATATTGCGTGTGTGATAACCAGCTAAAAATGGTAAAACATACTGAGGTATTTCTGCTAAATGCAGTATTGGCTCAATTAGCTGGAATTTCTCAGAAAAATCTATAGGGTTTAACACTCCAATCCCTGCAAATTGTAAACCCTGATAATTATTATGCAATATAGTGAAGAATTGAAATGTTCCAAATAGTCGTACAAGAGCATAAGCTTGACCGTGTTGAGGACAAGTTTCGATGTATATTGAATGAGCTAACGCAGGGACAGTAGCATCAAGAAGTGAATAATGATTAAAATCGAAGCTAACCGCATGATGATATCTTTCAGAATCAGATAGATATAACAGCACGCTATCATCAATAATCGCTTGATCCCTATTCATTTTTCGAGAAAACGCTACACACATCTTTAAAATCAAGCGGCTAAAATCATTATCAATAAGAATAAATAAGCCATATCGAGATATCTCAGCTTTTTCTCTATTCACTCTAAATCTAAGCCCTCGCTTATTATGCGCTTGTAATTCCCTGAATTTCCGTCGGGCGGTTTTCAAATCAGGCATGTGTAGACTTTGGGTGCCAGGTTCGCTCTCGATTAGAGTCGTTCCTGAAAGGCGTGCCAAAACTTTATTAGTCTTCTTGTCGCGCCCTAAGTCATAAGATAATCCAGTGGTTTCATGAGTAAAACCTTTCTTCCATGTAATTGGCTTTCGAAAAAACAAACCACAGCCTTCCAACATGAAAAAGAGTGGCGCAAGTTGTTTAGATATACGTCCCTCAAAATCATGACCGAATCGGTTATTACATCGCGCACACGCAAGAATAGTTTCAGAGCCACCAAGAAAATCTGAAAAAATATGATCGTCACTAGTTGCATGTGAATTTCGACAATAAGGACAGAAAATGCTTTCAAGCATGTATCGGATTGAAAAAAACAAAAATAATCGCATATGCATTTTCAAAGATCAATAAGTAAATCTTATGAAACAAATGAGATATGTTCACTCAATTTTAAAATTCTGTTTGATCGTGTTAGGGTTCGGGCACATGCCGCTTTCAGCGTCATACCCTTCGCGCCGGTCGGCGACGCGACCCTTGGGCGTAAGAGTGTTTAAAATTAATGGAGTGATTGGCTTGTCAATCGCCGAAGCTTTGGAAACGAGCGTGTTATTTCTTCGTTGCGTATTCTAAAATTATGCATGAATGGAATCACTTTAAATTGAATGAATTCAGCTATATTTTCATTCACAGAAAAATTAGCAACAAAGCGCATGAAAAAATCGAGAACTTTCTCTTCATCTATTTGATGAAATGGAACGAGCGTGCGACTACATACTAAATGGCTGGCAGGACACAAAAAAGGTGTTAATCGCTTAAATTGGTCAAAATCTTCCGATTCAAAATAACAGTTTGCTAAAAGACCGGCGAAATTGTTTTCAAGTGCTGATAAACGCAAATTATGGAAAAAAGTAACCGAATGAATTTGTAAAGAGTTCTCAGGAATCTGGATGGCAGTTTCATAATCCATTTCTGGAATATGTTGATCAGTAAGGCGTTGCAAATGATTAAATACTGAATAGCACTCTGTTCCTACTTGCTTATCTGTTTTCATTCGGTTTACCTCGAATTATGTTAATAATTAATTGAAGTTTTTTTCCTAGCACTAAATTGGGCAGAATCAATTTGATCATAAATATATTTATTGATAAGCAAAAAATAAGGACATATTTTTCCTTCAATATCTTATTTTATTATCTTAAATTAGCATTTAAACGCCCCGTATGCCTCAAATCGTTGAATGAATTCAATGCGTTCTCGGCGGCAATTTCATGATTTTTTGAGCCAGCAAAAAACACATCATCTTTTACTTTCTGAAACATAGTTAAAGCTCCTTTAGTTAATCGGTGCGGGATTGCAACATTGCTCAAAAAAGCATCCTTGGCGTATCATAAAACCGAGCACGGGCTGGAATTAACATCACTTTCCGCTTGAATGTGCTTAACAATCAATGAAAAATTCCCACTCATAAGAAACCAACGCATAACCAATCAATCCAATGCGAAAATCACCGGTTCCGGTAAAAATTTTCTGCTTGCATTAACCATGAAATTAATTTGTTCGATCATCGCATTATCCCTGCTATTCCCGGCAAACACTTTTGCGCATGAGCTACCCAATCTCGGCGATGTGTCGCAAGTGACTGTGACGCCGTATCAGGAGCGCCAGATCGGGCTAAAAATCATGCGTCAGATTCGTGCGGATCCAAGCTATATGGATGATCCGGAAATCGCCAGTTATCTCAGCAATCTCGGTCACCGGTTGATCGCTAATTCCGACGAAGCCGATACTGATCAGTCGTTTGAGTTCTTCGCCGTGGAAGATCCGTCGATCAATGCGTTTGCGTTACCGGGCGGATTCATGGGATTTAATAGCGGGTTGATCGTCGCGGCGCAAAGCGAATCCGAGCTGGCTGCGGTAATGTCGCATGAGATTGCACATGTGACGCAGAAACATCTGGCGCGCATGATTGCCTCGCAAAAATACGATTTGGTGAAATCGATCGCGGCGCTGGCTTTGGCAATTTTGGCTTCCCGCGCCAATAACCCGCAAGCCAGTCAGGCTGTGTTAGTGGCTTCGCAGGCCAGTATGATTCAATCGAAACTGGATTTTACCCGCAAGCATGAAAAGGAAGCCGACCGGATCGGTTTAAGTATCTTGTTGGATGCGGGATTCGATCCGCAGGGTATGACGACTTTCTTTGAACGCTTGCAAAAATCCGGGCGGTTTCATGAAAACGGCGCGCCTTCCTATCTGCGTACCCACCCGATCACATACGAGCGGATTGCTGATATTCAGAACCGCACGCGTGAAATACCTTACCGCCAGGCGCCCGATAGCATGGATTTTTTGCTGGTACGGGCCAAGCTGCGCGCGTATCAGGGAAAACCGCATGATGCGGTCGTGCAGTTCAAAACCCGTTTGGATGAGAAACGCTATGCCAATGAAGCGGTTGAACGTTACGGCTATATCCATGCGCTGCTGCGCCATAAAAAATACAAGCAAGCAGACAGTGAGCTGGCGCATTTATACGAGTTGCTGCATGGCAATTCCCAATCCGCCGCTTTAACCAATCATCCGTTGGGAAAAACCGTGCGTGTCGAGCAAAAGTATATTATTGCCGGAGCCATGATTGAAACACTATCAGCCAGTGTGAAGCTGGCCAATGGCAAAACCGCTGAAGCGTACAATACCTATACCACTGCACTGAAGGTTTATCCGCAATACCGCGCGCTGATTCACGGCTACGCCGATGCGCTCATCCAAAACAAACAAATCGACACGGCGCTGGAATTTATCGGCAAACAACTACAATTGATACAAACCGACCCGAAGCTCTACAGTCTGCAAGCGCAATGCTATGCGTTGTCAGGTGATAAAATGCTCGAGCACCGGGCGCTGGCGGAATCTTATTTTCTCAAAGGCCACTATGTGGCTGCGGCTGATCAATTGCAAACCGCGCTGCAGAACGATAATGGCAATTTTTATCAACTCTCCAGTATCGAGGCTCGCCTTAAACAAGTCAGAACTTTGATAGCCGAAGAAGAAAAAGAAAAATAAATGCAAGGAGCAGTTTTTCGGCCTGCAATAACGCTATCATTGAATCCCTTTGATCATTATTAAAAGTATTGTGGCATGCGCACACTCAGCACCCGGAAAATTCTCTTTGTCATCATCGTGATTACTGTCGCGGCCGCGTATTGGTTTAGCGATGGCAAAAAAGAATCGAAGACCGGCCAATATAAAACCCGGGTTGTTGAACGTGGCGACATTGTGCAAACCATTTCCGCCAATGGCACATTAACGCCGGTCGTTCTGGTCAATGTCGGCACTCAGGTTTCCGGCACGGTGGCAAAATTGCACGCGGACTATAACGATCACGTGGAAATCGGGCAGGTGCTGGCCGAGCTCGATCCTGCGTTGCTGCGCGCGCAATTGCAGCAATCCAAGGCCAATTTATTCAGTGCGCAAACCGCAGCAAAAATCGCTGACAGCAAATTGAAGCGCCAGCGTTTGTTGAAAGAAAAAGAATTTATTTCACCAGAAGCACTGGAAATCGCCGAACAAGAAGCAGAAGCCGCGCGCGCGCAGGTTGCCATCAGCAAAGCGCAAGTCGACCGCGACCAGGCCAATCTCAACTACAGCGTGATCCGTTCGCCCATTTCCGGCGTGGTGATCGCCCGGGATGTCGATATCGGCCAGACAGTCGCCGCCAATTTCCAGACACCGACATTATTTCAAATTGCTAAAGATCTACGGCAAATGCAAGTGAATATCAGTGTCGCGGAAGCCGACATCGGTCAACTGCATATCGATCAACTCATCAACTTCACCGTCGATGCGTTTCAGCAGCGCAAATTTGTCGGTAAAGTCAAACAAATCCGGCTCAACCCGACCATTCAGGAAAACGTCGTCACGTATAACGTGGTCGCCATGGTCGATAACGACGATGGTGCTTTATTGCCCGGCATGACGGCAAATATTAATTTCATTGTCATGCAGAAAAATGATGTGCTGCGCGTACCGAATGCGGCATTGCGCTATCAACCCAAGGATCTGGATTCCAGCGAAGGCAATAAAGCAGCGCGGTCGGGCAATCGATCGACCCTGTATCTTTTCGCGCAAGATCAAGTGGCGCCAACCAGTGTCACGACTGGAATTTCCGACGGTAATTTCACCGAAATCGTCGATGGTGACATTAATGTGGGCGATAAAGTGATTATCAGCGAAGTGGTCGATAAGAAGGAATCGGAAAGTAAATTTAAGCTCAGAGTATTCTGATGGCCTCGATTCAAGCCGCCCACACCGCCAACCCGCTGATTCAAATTGAGGATCTTTGCAAGAGCTATAGTCTGCAAGGCGCCGATGGAAAAACCATCACCAATCAAGTGCTGTTCAGTATCAACCTGACAATCAACCAAGGTGAGTTTGTCGCCATCATGGGGCATTCCGGTTCCGGTAAATCGACACTGATGAATATCCTGGGTTGTCTCGACACACCCACCAGCGGATCGTATTGGCTGGCGGGGAAAAATGTAGCCGCCTTATCCGGCGATGAGTTGGCGCATATCCGCAATCAAAGCATCGGCTTCGTATTTCAGGGTTTTAATCTGCTCAAACGCATGACGGCGCTGGATAATGTAGCCACACCGCTGCTTTACGCCGGCATCGGCCGTTCCCAAAGCCGTAAGCGCGCATTGGAACTGCTGCGCCGCACCGGTTTGGAAAGTTTTGCCATGCACCAACCGAACCAACTCTCCGGCGGTCAGCAGCAACGGGTTGCCATCAGCCGCGCCTTGATCAACGAGCCGCCACTGATACTGGCCGATGAACCCACCGGTAATCTGGATACCCAGACTAGCCGTGAAATCATGCTTTTATTTGAACAATTAAACCGCGATCAAGGCATCACCATCGTCTTGGTTACGCATGAAGATGATATTGCGGCTTATGCAAAACGCCTCATTCGCTTGAAGGATGGGCATATCATTTTGGATCAACACAATAAGGCGAGCGAAACCATCCTCGACCAAGCCGCCGCCGGTAATTCTCCAATGACACAATGAATCTCTTGACGATTATCGGCGAAGCCCTGCGTGCTCTGCGGCAAAACCGCCTGCGTACCGGCTTGACTATGCTGGGTATGATCATCGGCGTAGCTGCGGTGGTTCTGATGTTATCCATTGGTCAAGGCGCCCGCACCAAAATCAATGAAACCATCGCAGCAATGGGCAGTAATTTGTTTCTCGTGGTGCCCGGCGCTACATCATCCGGGGGATTCAGTTTTGGCAGCGGCAGCGTCAGAACCTTGACCATCAATGATGCGTATGCGGTGGCTGAATTATCGTCCATCAGCGCAACCGCACCGGTCACAACCGGCACCGTGCAGCTTAATTATGCGGCGAAAAATTGGAGCACCATCATCACCGGTACCACGCCCAATTATTTCGCAGTAGGCAACTGGAAAATCGAATCCGGCACCATTTTCACCGAGTCCGATTTGCGGTCGGCGGCGCGTGTCGTAGTTCTGGGATCCGTCACGGCAAAGAATTTATTTGGCGATGAAGATCCGGTTGGTAAAACTATCCGCATCACCAATCGGCCTTTCCTGGTCGTGGGGGTACTGATGGCAAAAGGGCAAAGTCTGACCGGACGCGATCAGGATGACAACGTTTTAATTCCCATTACCACCAGTGAAAGGCAAATCACCGGCAATCAATTTCCCGGCTCCATCCGCTACATGATGGTGCAAGGAAAATCGGCGGGCGATATGGATATCGCCGAAATTGAAATCACGCAATTGCTGCGCCAGCGCCACCGCATTGCAAAAGGCAAAGAAAACGATTTTACCGTCCGCAACCTGACCGCGATTGCCGATGTCGCAACCGACGCTGCCAAAGTAATGTCTATCGTGTTGGGTGCTATTGCGTCGGTTTCCTTATTGGTGGGTGGCATCGGGATCATGAATATCATGCTGGTATCGGTCACCGAGCGCACGCGGGAAATCGGTATCCGCATGGCCATCGGTGCGAATCGACGGGCGATTCTGACGCAGTTTCTGCTCGAAGCGATGATGATCTGCATTATGGGCGGCGTAATCGGTTTGTTAGTAGGTATTGGCGGCGCATGGGTGGTCAGCCGGGTTGCCGATATGTTGATCGTGATTACGGTCGGTATGGTTGGATTGGCTTTCTTATTTTCTTCGGCAGTTGGGATATTTTTTGGTTTTTATCCGGCCAAGAAAGCCGCCTCGCTTAAACCCGTCGATGCCTTGCGTTACGAGTAATCAAATGCGTCAATCCGGAAACATTGTTGCGATTACACCACAGAATCTTTTGTTAACTGGGCTTTCTAATGCGGAGTATTAGTTTATTTATTGTTTACCCGATACTATGGGTAACCATCTGACAGCGGGAGTCACTTATGACAGTCAAAGAAAAAGAACGCCCTACTTCTGAATTCCTGGCTATTGTCGTCGTTGAGAATAAAAACGAGCTGATATCCGTCGGTGAAATCAAGTCTGCCTTGCATGAGCGCGGATTCGGCATTTTGATGGCGATTGCCGCAGTGCCGATCTGTCTCCCGATCCCCGTCCCGCCGGGCTACACGACGGTTTTCTCAATTCCGTTATTCATTTTCTCGACGCAAATGATTCTGGGGATGCGGGCGCCTTGGCTGCCTGTCTGGCTGGAAGGAAAGCACATCAAACGAGCCACCCTCGAGAAGTTCCTGACCAAGGCAAATCCCTGGTTGAAAAAAATCGAAGAACGGATGCAGCCGCGCATTACCTACATCAGCGTGCATACCTGGGAACGGATTATCGGCTTCTTTTCATTCGTTTTCGCCTTGGCGATCGCACTGCCGATACCATTGATCAATTTCTCGCCGGGCTGGGGGATTCTGGTGATGTCACTCGGGCTGCTGAATAAAGACGGTCTGACAATTTTGATCGGTATGATTATCGGCATCATCGGTATCGGTATCGCGATGATCATTCTGGTCATGCTGTGGATGGGAATGTCGTTGCCGTCTTTTTATTGAAGTAAGCTGCAATCAATCCGATGCGGCGGCAAACAGATCGTGCGCATCGGAACCGGTAATTTCAACTTCGATAAAATCGCCCGGTTGCACCTCACCGGCTTCTTCCACATACACCAACCCGTCGATTTCCGGCGCATCGGCGCTGCTACGCGCAATCACACCATCATCGGTTACTTCATCGATCATCACAGTCATAGTTTTGCCCACTTTCGCTGCCAGACGCTGAGAACTGATTGCTTCCTGTAATTCCATAAAGCGCCTGCGACGGTCTTCCTTGATTTCTTCCGGTACGGCATCCGGCAATTGATTAGCCGCGGCGCCTTCCACTGCTGAATAAGCGAAGCATCCGACACGATCCAATTGCGCTTCCTGCAGAAAAGCCAACAATTCCTCAAATTCCGCTTCGGTTTCTCCTGGGAAACCGACGATAAACGTGCTGCGCAATGTAATTTCCGGACACACCTGGCGCCATTGCTGAATTCTCGCCAGATTGTTCTCGGCGTTGGCCGGACGCTTCATCGCTTTTAAAATACGCGGACTGGCATGTTGCAGCGGTACGTCCAGATAAGGCAGGATGCTGCCTTGTGCCATTAAGGGAATGACTTCATCGACATGCGGGTACGGATAGACATAATGCAAACGCACCCAAACACCCAATGTGCCTAATGCTTGCGCTAATTCGGTCAGGCGTGTTTTAACCGGCCTGCCCTGCCAGAAACCGCTGCGGTATTTGACGTCAACGCCATAAGCACTGGTGTCCTGGGAAATGATCAGCAATTCTTTAACTCCGGCATTCACCAGATGTTCCGCTTCCTGCATCACCTCATGAATCGGGCGGCTGACCAAATCGCCGCGCATCGAAGGAATGATACAAAACGTGCAGCGGTGGTTGCAGCCTTCCGATATTTTTACATACGCGTAATGCCGCGGCGTCAGCCGGATTCCCTGCGGCGGTATCAAACTGGTATAGGGGTCATGCGGTTGCGGCAAATGGGTATGAATGGCCGACATCACTTCCGGCAGCGCGTGCGGCCCGGTGACCGCCAATACTTGCGGATGCGCTTTCTTGACGACATCACCGCCCTCTTTTGCCCCCAAGCAGCCCGTTACAATGACTTTGCCGTTCTCGGCCAATGCTTCGCCAATGGCATCCAGCGATTCTTCCACGGCACTATCAATAAAACCGCAAGTATTCACAACCACCAGATCGGCATCGTCATACGACGGTGAAATCTCATAACCTTCGGCGCGCAATTGCGTCAGAATTTGTTCGGAATCCACCAGCGCTTTCGGACAACCTAGTGAAATGAAGCCAACTTTATGCGAAGTTTGTTTTGATGTGGGCATGAATTAAGAATCAAATGGAAGTGTAAGCGCTCTGCACAACAATGAAGCGGGATTTTATAACAGCCAACCTGAAAAATGAGAAGGATAAGTGTATTAAGCAGTTACAGTAAAGCGTGCGGCATCGATGATAGACCACAAATGAAAAATCCCGGCAATGACGGCTGGAATGATGAGTACCCAGAAAAAATAACCGGCAGCGGTGATCAAAAAAAACAGCAGTGCCGGAAGCAAGCGTCCTTGTACCAATTGTCCCAATCCCGGTATAAAAAAGCTGCATACAGCCGCTACAACATTTCCACCCGATCCTTGCCCCGTCATCATTCTTCCTTTGTTATATTTTCATTCGGCTCGATGCGTTGTATTGTAGCTTCATTTATTAAAGAATGCTCGTATTCGATACCGATGTAAGAAATCTCAGAGTTGTTTACAGATAGGTTGATTGAAATAAGCGGTGAGTATTTCATAAGGGGTGGCATTATTCAAACTCTTGTGAGGCTTAACGGTATTGTAGAAGTTAATGAAACGGAGAAGCTGAATGTGCCGATCGGCGCAGTCTTTAAAGTGAATCTTGCTGTGCCACATGTCCATCAGGGTGCGGATAACCCGCTCAGCTTTACCGTTGGTTTGCGGACGATTGATACGGGTAAACTTCTG
>NZ_FNOE01000057.1 GCF_900106555.1 Nitrosomonas oligotropha
TTCAAGGTATAAAATTCGTTAACGGCGTTAAACAAAATGGACATCAAAAACAGGAAGCCGCTTGATCCTCCATACACCAGATTTGACTATAGCTCTTCAACGCATCGAAGTCGGTGAAATCTGGGGTATCGGCAGACGGCTTGCACCTAAACTGCACGAAATCGGCATCAAAACCGTGTGGGATCTCCAAACAGCATCGCCATCGCAACTGCGTGCCCGTTTCTCGGTTGTGATGGAAAAGATCATCCGGGAAATCAACGGCACGGCCTGTATCGAACTGGAAGAAATCAATCCACCGAAAAAACAGATCGTCAGTTCCCGTTCCTTTGGCATCCCAGTATCCGATCTGGCCAGTCTGGAAGAATCGGTGTCGCTCTACATCAGCCGCGCAGCAGAAAAGCTAAGGCGACAACAATCCTATGCCGGATCGGTGCACGTTAGCATCCGCACCAGCCCGTTCAATGAAAAAGAACCGTATTATGCCAACGGCATGACGATTGCACTGCCAAGACAAACGGACGATACGAGATTGCTGACCAAGGTCGCACTGTGGGGATTACGCAAGATTTACCGCAGTGGATATAAGTATCAGAAAGCGGGGGTAATGCTATCTGAACTGGTATCCAGACAATACCGGCAAATGGATCTCTTTGGCTCAATATCAATAGCCGATAACGCTTTCTCGCTGTACTTCCAAGTTAGAAAGCAAAATCAACGGCAAAGGGAGTGTGCGATCCTTCTGTCCTTTGTCATTATCAAAGTTTGAAATTTTTTGGTTAAATCCCATGGCAAAAGAAGCATGTCATGATCTCCGGGGCTGTATATCAGCCCATTTTAGGATGATATACAGTTAGCAAATCGGGTTAGTATCACATTTTTATTACTCCTTATTTTGGAATATGGTAGATATACGGAAACTATATAATTACTTGTTATACGGCACAGCACTAATACCTGATTTTGAACCAAATCGGGGTTTTAGATATTAGAAACCCTCTAAAAATCTTCAAATCTTCCAAGTAGTATCGATTTAATATCAGTTAATACTCATAAAAGGAACATTAGAATTGATTAAGACTGATTGGAATATATTTAAGGAAAAGTTTTCTGCAAATCCACAAGAAAGTTTTGAGTGGATGTGTTATCTCTTTTTCTGCAATGAATACGGAGCTAAAACAGGGATTTTTCGCTACAAAAATCAGTCAGCAATTGAAACTGATCCAATTACCGTTGAGGAAGACAAGGTAGGTTGGCAAGCAAAATTTTATGAGTACTCATTATCCAATTACAAAGATAAGATACTAGATACGCTTACAAAGGCTAAGCGTGATTACCCAGATCTAAGCAAAATAATATTTTATACAAACTCCGAGTGGGGGCAAAGTAGAGGAAAGGAACCTAAGGGAAAAATAGAAGTCGAGGAAAAAGCAAAAGACATTAATTTGGAAATTGAGTGGCGTTGCAAAAGTTTCTTTGAATCGCCATTTGTTGTGGATGATTGTAGACGTATTACATCCTATTTTTTCACTCTTTCTGATAATTTGTTTGATCTTCTGGAGTCGCTCGAATCTCATACAACTTCCATACTAGACGATATTGAAACCGCTATACACTTTGGCGGCAAAGAGATTTCAATTAATCGTTCTGAAACAATCTCTGAAATTGAAAAGTCAGATAATAACGCGCTAGTTATTAGTGGCGGAGGCGGCACAGGAAAAACGGCCTTGATAAAAGAGCTTTATCGCAATAAAAGGGAAAATGATGCCTTTTATGTCCATAAGGCGACTGAGTTTTCTGTTAGTAACTTGAATGAGTTCTTGTTGGGTGTCTTTTTAAAGGATTTTATTGAAGCGCACGACGGAGCTGACAATAAAACTGTTGTTATTGACTCTGCGGAACACTTACTTGCTCTAGAAAATACTGATCCTATTAAAGAGTATCTATCCATTTTAATTAAAGCTGGATGGAGGGTGTGGTTTACCACGAGAAATACCTACCTCGATGATTTGATTTTTCAGCTATATGAAGTGTACAAAATTAGCTTTAAGTCGGTACATCTAGAAAACCTGAATGAAGATACATTATTCGAACTTGCTAAAAAGCATGATTTTGTCATTCCTGATGATAAAAAGCTCAAAGCGCTCATACTGACTCCATTTTATCTCAGGGAGTATTTAAGGCATTATCAGGACAACAAGGGCGCAAGCTACTTTGAGTTCAAAGAGTCTTTATGGCCAAGAGTCATTGCGAAAAGATCCCCACAACGAGAACAATTTTTCATACATCTTGCTGAAGAAAGAGCTAATTCAGGAAAATTTTTCGTTATTCCAGACCCTAGCTACTCAAATGAAACGGCAGAAAAAGCATTGGTTTCCGATGGAATAATTAGTTATGAGTCTACTCGCGGATATTTTATTACTCATGATATATATGAAGAATGGGCGCTCGATAAATTCGTTGAGAGTAATTTTTTATCCTCAGAAAATGCAGAAATGTTTTTTAATAGAATACAACAGTCTTTGCCCATAAGACGAGTTTTCAGGCGGTGGCTATCAGAGAAACTTAGCTCGGCCAATGAAGACGTTAGTCATCTTATCGTAGAAACTTTATCGTCTCGCAATATATCCAATTTGTGGAAGGATGAAGTGTTAGTTTCTATGCTTCTATCTGACTATTCCGGTTACTTTTTTAGCATTAATAAAGATTTGCTATTGGAAGACGACTTCAGGCTTCTTAAACGGATATGCTTGTTGATAAGAATAGGATGCAAAGAGATAGATAATAGCTTTTTTGATAGACTTGGAGTGAGAACGCCAGATATTTTATCAATGGAATATGTAATAACCAAGCCAAAAGGAAACGGATGGGAATCGCTTATTAAGTTCATTGATGACAATCTCGAAAGGATCGGTGTTGATAATCTCAATTTTGCTTTGCCCGTCCTCTGCGACTGGAACAGTCACAATAAGTCTGGCGACACAACTAAATATTCCAGCCTAATTGCCCTATCGTTTTACAAGTCGGTGATCGAAAATAATATCTATATTAGGGATGATGGTTTTTCCAAAGACTTGATCCTAACCATTCTGTATGGAGTAGGTGAAATTAAAAGTGAACTTGAAGCTATCATTGATGAAATAATTTTAAACAATTGGAAGCGGCATAACGATCCATATCATCTTATGAGTGAATTCATTTTAACCAAAATGGAATGCTTTAATGTTGCTATGGAGATTCCGGAAAAAGTGATCGCTCTAGCCAAATGCTTTTGGATGTATGAACCACCAGAAAACAACGATTATTTTTATGGATCAAGACTAGAGATCGATCATAAATTTGGTGTTGAGAATGGGCATCAAGACTATTTCCCCGCCAGTGCTTATCAGACCCCCATATACGCCTTGCTGAAAACCGATTTAGGATTAGCACTAAACTTCATTGCCGACCTAATAAATTATTCTTCAAAAAAATATGCAGAATCCAGTCTTGATAAGGGTCAGATTGAAACAGCAACATTGTTTCTAGATGATGGGAAGAAAATTGATCTACCTATTTCAAATCGTCTTTGGTGCATGTACCGAGGAACACAGGTAAACCCTGATTTACTAGAATCAATATTAATGTCGCTAGAACGCTTCTTTCTTGAGAGAGGAAAAAATACCAAATCTGAAACACTTGAATTTTATCTAAATTATATCCTAACCAGATCTGAATCTTCTGCGCTCGTGGCTGTTGTTGCAAGCATTGTAGGTGCGTTTCATGAAAAAACATTCAATGTGGCTAAAATTCTATTCAGGACAAAAGAGTTTTTCTTCTATGACACATCTCGAATGATGCTGGATCAAACACATAAGACTCAACTTACTTCGCTCAGAAATTTTAGTATCAATCGGATCAATGAACATCACAAAAATGAAAGGATAAGCGCCTGCGATCAAAAACATCGGAAATTCTCATTAGAAAATATAGCGCTTCAATATCAGTTTTTTAGAACCGAGGAAGTAAGTGAAGAGGAATCAGAACAAAGGCTTCAGGAAATTTGGAAAATTCTGGATGCTCACTACAAAAATTTACCAGATAAGGAACACGAAAATCATCGGGATAAAATATGGCGTTTATATTTAGCCCGCATGGACAAAAGGAAAATGTCACCTGAAGTAATGGAATTAGAAAATGGTATAGCAATTGAATTCAATCCGGAAATTGATTCAGAGCTTAGAGAATATAGTGAAACGTCTCAGCGAGAAGCGAGC
This sequence comes from Nitrosomonas oligotropha, assembly GCF_900106555.1. GTDB lineage: Bacteria > Pseudomonadota > Gammaproteobacteria > Burkholderiales > Nitrosomonadaceae > Nitrosomonas > Nitrosomonas oligotropha_A. Next base: position 4,254 of record NZ_FNOE01000057.1, read on the forward strand.
AAGCCATTTACACATTCCGGTTTAAAGATTTGGGCTGATTGCAGGCTCTACAATAGAGATAACTACAAAAAATATGAGTCTTATGAAAATGAACCATTGACTGCTTTGGTCGAGGCAAAAGAAATATGGAATCAACTTTTAGAAGGTAACATGGTGGAGGAATTACAGTTTGATCGAGCCACACCATCGTATGTATGCGCCGTGCTATTGCGGTATTTTAAAGAAAAATTAGGAAAAACCGAGCTAGAATTTTGCAGGGAAGTCATATTTGAATACGCAAACATCGTTAACAATGATGATTACATGCACCAGGTTGGCGACGGCCTTGTTCCTGCGTTATTTGTACTCCCAAGATTGATAGAAAATTTTCCGGACGAAAGAATGACTATCAAGCTTATCTTAATTAGGGCATTAATGAGACATGATCCAATAACGATGATGGGAGTGGATAAGATAAACACAGTAGCTATTCAAGCTGTTCAGCACTTATGGAAAGATGAACCTGAGTTCATGAAATCGCTGTACATTGGGTATTTGGTAATTGCTCAAAAATATAGAGATGTTCAAGATCGTGTAAGACAAGAGGCATATAAGCAGCACAAATATGACATTGATAAAAATGACTTTGAGCGGGAGTTGTTTGAAGAATTAGAGAGTGTAGTAAAGAGTATCGAAGATGAAACCATCACGGAATCCGTAATAGACAATATTGAAAGCATAGATAACGACATATTGATAACTGCTTTTCAGCTTGCGCCATTAGATAGCGAACACAAAAAACCAGCGCCATTTGTCGAGGAAATTATTAGGATAATTTCGCAACAATTGCTTTCACATGATAGAGAAGATCGTCTTGATTATGCTTTAAGACATGAATTTTTAGAGCACTATGCTCGTTTTATCCTTCACCTAGAGAATAGCGAGAAGAATAAATACCTGAAATATTTCACCGATAATTTCACCTTAAGCGAAGGTATGGCAGATTTATTAAATGAATTTGTTAGCGCTGAGGACTCGCTGAATATGCCGGACTCATTTTGGTATGTATGGAACCGATTTAAAGGCCGCATCGTTGATTCAATAAATAGTCAAGGTTGGCGGCATGATAAAGAGCACATAATCGAATCTTTTTTATTTGCAAGAATCCCTTGGAAGGATGAGGCAATGGCGTGGCATACATTTTCACTGGAGAATAAAGAGTTTTTTAATGACTTAAGCGGTAAGATAGGTGGTGAATCATCTTTTATTTATAGCATTAGCAAACTTCTTTGTGGCATAGGAAGTGAATTTTTAGATGATGGTATTTACTGGATCAGTAACGCAATAAAGACCTTTGGTATTGATATGTCAAAGGATAAATCAGGAAATACTCTATTTTACTTGGAAAGATATATGAGAAGGTATTTGTTCAAAAATCATGACAAAGTGAGACGAACACCAAATTTACGGGCGCAGTCAATGGTTGTTCTGGATTTCCTAGTTGAGCAATATTCAATTACTGGTTATCTCTTGAGAGAAGATATAGCCTAACTAAAAATCATTGAAGGCGACATGTAATAGTACACTAAACCCATTAATCAGATACGATGAATATTCATCTGTAGTTTGTTTTTCGCCCCTATCCACATGCTGACAATTAATGTAGCTGTTTACACGATTTATTGTCTACATGACGTCTACATTAAATTAAAATGTTTTTTAAAAAAACGTAATCTGTTGTTTTTATGGTGCTGTTGAGCGGAATCGGAGCTATAGTCAAATCTGGTGTATGGAGGATCAAGCGGCTTCCTGTTTTTGATGTCCATTTTGTTTAACGCCGTTAACGAATTTTATACCTTGA
>NZ_FNOE01000038.1 GCF_900106555.1 Nitrosomonas oligotropha
TTGAACATGGCATTAATCACCCGTAAACCGGGCAAAGTGATTCACCACAGCGATCAAGGCAGTCAATATACCAGCGTTGAGTTCGGCAAGCGATGTAAAGAGATGAGAGTTCGCCCTTCTATGGGCAGTGTGGGTGATACCTATGATAACGCAATGGCTGAGAGCTTTTTCGCTTCCCTGGAATGTGAGCTGATCGACAGGCGCTCATGGAAAAACAAAACTGAAGCAAGGTTAGCCATATTCACCTGGATCGAGTCCTGGTACAACCCCACTCGCAAGCATTCCGGACTGGGATACTTGTCACCGAACAATTTTGAGAGAAAACTGAATGAAAATAATCAAATCGAAATAAACTTTAATCCGCTTTACCGGTCGAGACCTTCTCGATTCCATGAAAAAATGTCCGTCAAAATGGGACAACTCCACAAGCTAGGTCAGCTCGAGGGGCAGGAATAATTTCTTTATTTGCATCCTTTCTCTTTTTTTGCTCGAAATTAAAATGATAAATAACAGTTGATTTGCCCGCTATTCCTCAGTTTCATTTCCACAGACTGATTCTTTGATGGACGAGACAGCTAGCATCACCTATCCTTGACGAGAGAGGGGTAGATATTTCAATTGATCTTCGTATTGGAAAAAACTTCTAAAAAATGCCCTTTTTAATAAAAATACAGTGCAGCTTGTACATTAATTTGGCAAAATTGGGCCATTTGCTGATAACCTTTCACTTACCGGGGAAATAAAATGAAATATAAAAGTCTTCAAGAGTTCAGCGCCGATGTGGCGGGGCGCAATCCGAACCAACCAGAATATATGCAAGCGGTCACAGAAGTGATCGAAAGTTTGTGGCCGTTTATATTGGAGCACCCTCGTTATGCCGAGCATGGCTTGCTGGATCGACTGGTCGAACCGGAACGGGTGATTATATTTCGGGTATCCTGGGTGGATGATCACGGCGAAGTCCGGGTCAATCGCGGTTATCGCATACAGCACAGTTCTTCCATCGGACCTTATAAAGGCGGCATCCGGTTTCATCCCTCGGTTAATTTGTCGATTCTTAAATTTCTGGCGTTTGAGCAGACTTTCAAGAATGCCCTGACCACATTACCGATGGGCGGCGGCAAGGGTGGTTCCGATTTCGATCCGAAAGGTAAAAGCCCGGGCGAGATCATGCGTTTCTGCCAAGCGTTTATCAGCGAATTGTTCCGTCATATCGGTTCGGATACCGATGTGCCTGCGGGCGATATCGGCGTCGGCGGGCGTGAAGTCGGTTTCATGGCCGGCATGATGAAAAAATTATCTAACCGTGCGGATTGCGTATTTACCGGTAAGGGATTGAGTTTCGGCGGGTCATTGATACGTCCGGAAGCCACTGGCTACGGCACGGTATATTTCGCGCAAGAAATACTGAAACACGCGGGGCGCTCGCTCGAAGGCATGCGCGTTTCGGTCTCCGGCTCGGGTAATGTGGCGCAGTTTGCCGTAGAAAAAGCCATGTCGCAGGGCGCCAAAGTGGTGACCGTGTCCGATTCGAGCGGCACGATCGTCGACGAAGCGGGCTTTACTCCCGAGAAACTGGCGATTCTGGCCGAGGTTAAAAATCACCTGTACGCCCGTCTTGATGAATATGCCAAACGGGTCAACGTCACGTATCTACCCGGTGCGAAGCCTTGGCATGTGCCCGTCCAAGTGGCATTGCCTTGTGCAACACAGAATGAATTGAACGGTGAAGATGCGCGGGCACTGGTTAAAAATGGCGTGATTTGCGTGGCCGAAGGCGCCAACATGCCATCGACTGCGGAAGCCGTCGAATGTTTCCTGCATAACAAAGTACTTTATGCGCCGGGCAAAGCCAGTAATGCCGGTGGTGTCGCAACGTCAGGTCTGGAGATGAGCCAGAATGCCATGCGGATATCCTGGACGCGCGAGGAAGTCGATGCGCGCCTGAAAGAAATCATGCAAGCGATCCATAAATCTTGTTTGAAATACGGCACCAAAGCCGACGGCAGCGTGAACTATGTCGATGGCGCCAATATCGCCGGTTTTGTCAAAGTGGCTGAAGCCATGCTGGGACAGGGTGTCATTTAGCAGACCAACGAAATACGTGATTCCGGACAAGTGACGCTAAAAATCTCTGATGAGCTGCCATCGTTTTCCGGCAAGCTCGTCAGGTTGTTTTCAGCGCCAAAGTTCGATTGCTTGGCGATGAGGTAAAGTGCAGAAAGAGCGCCGATGCTTGATGGTTTAATGATCCGGTTGATTTGAGCGTTACCGCTCTTTGTTGTTAAGAATGGTAACGCTCTTTGTTTGACAGGGTGTATGAAGTTAAGCCGAGCGGCTATGGCTTATTATTTTAAAAACTGCTCGTCCTTTTTTTCTGCGCTTTCTTCCGCTGCTTTTGCATCCTCGCCATCACTGGCCAATTTGCTGCCGATATAGCTTCCCACTGCGCCACCGACTAATGCGGGCATTGCGGATTGCAAAAGAGATGGGTTTTGAGCCTGTGCATTCGGTGCTGCGGCTGGTGCATTTGCATTGGCTGCTTGCGCTGGCGCAGGTTGGTTCGGTGTATTCGCTTGTTTTTGTTGTGCGACCGGTTTGGAGCTTACTGGCGCTTTTGATACGCTGCCTTTACTGCCTTTGCTACCTTTCGCGTACAGGTTGTTTGTCAACACCAAGGAAATGAAAACAGCAAAAAGTAATTTCTTCATATTGTATTAAGCCTATAAAAATTAATCTTAAATTAAAGTAACAAGTCCGTTGCGATCAACATCAACGACTTCTGTTTTTGTGACAGATGCAAGCTTATTGTTATAAGCGTAGCTTGATGGCATTTTACCATCCAATCTCGATGCAATGGCATACGCTTCATGCCCTAGAGGGTGCACTTTGCATGTCGTGAAATGTTAAGCACGTCAACGTGCGCCGCAATTTTGAGAATAATTTCAGCTTGTGTCAATCAGCGGTAAGAATTTCTAAATCCCGGGATCCTGCGCGGCGAATATTTTTCCATTGGCTGCATGTATCTCATATAGAATGCTTGCGTTTGCATTGATTGAGATGGGATACCTTGTCAGATGACTGATTTAATAGAAATTACTATTTATTCTGTAATTGCATTGATTGCTGGATTGATTGTTGCGCAGATAATCAAGGACAAGTTTCTGAAATAAGGAGTAGAGCTGATTCATCACGCTCCCGCCTGATACAGTTAAGAATCAACATGGTGTTTATGGTGCTACTGAGTAGTTTGCTTGTAAGGCTATGAATCCCCCTCAGCTTGTACTATTCGCCCTCGCCAGCGGCCGCTCGGGCACCAGCTATCTCGCCGATTTCTTCACAAAGAATATTACGCAGTGTTACAGCACGCACGAGCCTTACTTCACGCCGGGTAATCCCACGCTGTTCGGCAAACCGATTGAATGGAACACGCAAGGTAACGATAGTGCATTAATCCCGGTGCTGGAACGTAAATGCTGTTTTATCGCGGGCCGACAGCAACCGTTTTATTTTGAATCGAATCATGCTTTCCTGAAAGCTTTTAACAGTCACGCCGGGGCGCTGTTGCGCAATCCCGGTTTTATTCATTTAGTACGAAATCCATTGCTCGTGGCAAAAAGCGAATATGTGCGCGAGCAGGCGATACGTCAATTGCATCTGCCATTTGCGGAATATACCAGTGATACCGGCGAGCGTTTGTTCCGCTGGGCTTTAACCGGGCATGAAGCGTTGTTCCGGCACTACCCGGGCACACTCAGCCGTTTTCAGTTTTATTTGTTGCAATGGTTGGAAATCGAACACCGGGCGATGCAGCTGATCCGGGGTAACCAGTGGCAGAATCGTGTGTTTTTTATCGATGTCGATGTCGATCTCAAACGGGAGGCGGTGTTGAAGGACATGGTTCGATTTTTTGACTTACCGCATCAGGCCGTATTCAACCTGAATTTGCGCCGCAACAAAACCCCGTTTATGGGCCCGACTATCATTACAGCGCAGGATAAACAGGAATTCCGGGCGATTGCGCGCGATTTTCCAGATAACTACAAAACATTATTGCACGCCGAGCCTTATCGCCATTGCAGCTGGTATGCCGAAGTCAGTCAGTTGATGGCGGATTAACGGATGGATCACTGTTAGACCGGATTGCGAAGCGCCTGACGCTGGCCGGTTTTAGCCGTCATTCCATTTGCACGGCCTGCTATTTCTGTTTCCATTGGCCATTCAGCTGAATCCAAGTTCCGGACGGAACTTTGCGGATGATTTCTTCAGCATAAACTTTCCCGACTTGTTCGATATCGATTCCCTGAGCGGTGGCTTTTTCCTGGTAAATCGACCGGCGTTTTGCGTTGATTTCATCCGCCTCCCCGCGAGCGCCCGGTTCGCGCGCGACGACATAGCCATCGTAACTTTCTCCGACTGCGCCCGATGCGCGCAGATTCTCGATGGAATCAGCCCAGACGGGTGTCGCGTTAAGCATGAATGCCAACAGCATGGCTTGGCCGATTTTTGCGAAAGGTTTTTTAACTGTCATGTGTGCAATACGCTGCATAGTGTTCTCCTCGTCTCGTTGATATCAGAAGATGCCAGGATTGGCCGCGATATCTTTTTTGGCTTGCTCTTCAAGCTTGACCCGGATGTCGGCATCCAGCTTGATATTGAGATTAATTGTGATCGGTTCTTGCGGTGTCTCCACTTTAACGGTCGGCGCGCATGCAGTGATCGTCAGGCAGAATAGAATCAGGATGACTTTGACTAATGTCGCGTTGGTTATTCGATCAATTTTACGCATGATTGCACTCCTTTTCTGATGGACTCCCGAGTTCCATTCTGACTGGGAATCCGATAATTAGCATACTGTGTTCCATGGTTTCAATTTAGCGCGAGCGGACTTAATGGAACCTTAATGAGCCGCGCAGAATTTCATGCGATAAGTTGTAGCCCTGATTAATCGTTTGCAGAATTTTATCGATATCCGTTTCGAGCTTGATATTCAAACGGAATGCCTGCCCGTCTTTTACCTTGGGATTATTCCCCAACAACGACAGTTTGGCTACCAGATCGTGCGTAACCGATTTGTCGAGATCCAGCGACAGTTCGGTGTAGTGAAAATCCTGCGCCGCTTGCAGTAATAAATTCATTTCCTTGCCGGCGGAAGCCATCAGTTTTGAGGCTTTTTCCGATTTGAAACGCAGGATCCCCGGAGCTTGTGCTGCAAGGCGGCCATTGGTGATCGTCACTTGATTTTCCGCCAGCGTCAACGGGATCTGACCGTCCAGATGACCGGTTCCGGTCAATCCATCAACCTTAATGACATTAAAGAGAGTTCCCAGGTCAATGTTGCTGATGCGGATCAGCGTGTCGGAACGCGCTGCGGCCGGGTCGATGACGGTAGGTACGACGGCTATTGTACCTTCCAGCACGGAGAACTGCGCTTTTTCGATGGCGATGCGGGGCGGGCTGGTGCCTTCGATATGATAGGAGACTAGCAGATTTTCCAGTGGAACACCGGCGTCAATGTGCCGAATGGTGATTGTCTGGTGCGGCGGGGTACGGGGCGATAATAAATCTACCAAGTTAAGATTGATATTTAGATCGCTGAGTTTTGTATTTTCACGGGCAAACGATAAATTGCGTAATTCAAATGCCGCCTGACTGTTCCGCACACCTTCCTTGGACCAGTTGAGTTGAGCGTTGGCGTTGAGATTTCCGCTGACATTCTCAAGTTGTGCAAGAGCGGGGGAGAGCGCGCTGGGCTGCAAACCCTCCGGTGAGAAACGGATAGGAATAATTTCCGCTTGTATCGTGCCATCGCCACTAGCGGGTGCATGACGGCCGCTGATTGTTAAATAGCGCAAATCCGGCACACCGCCCGCGACGTTCAGCGCATACACGGCTGGTTCTCCAGCCGCCGCTTCATTGCGGATACCGCCGGTGATAGACAACGCAGCAAATAGCGGTTCGGACGCAAGGTGTTGCAGCCGGACGATGGCGAAATCCGCCGCAGTACCCATCTCGGCATCATTCCAATGCACGGTGGCGGAAAAATCCTTCATTTGCAGATCGGATTGCGGCAATGTAAAGCCCGCATCGTTGAGGGTGAAACGTCCTTGGTAGTTGCTACCGGCACTGAGTTTTCCGGTTAAGGTTATTTTTCCGGGATGAATCTGCGCCTCGATGGCGGGGGATTCCGTACGATCGACACGCACGTTCAGGTTACCGGGAGTCACAGCGATATCGTGAGAAAGTGACCAGCCCTGCAAATGCTTTTCCAGTTCCAGATTGGCTTGCGGGATTGAAAACTTGAACGCATTCAACAAATGCACAGGCGTGCCGGAGTCGATCTTGCCAAAAGTGATCTGCCCCGGATTGCGCAATGCAACTTGCCAATTATCCCGATTGGAAGTGATTTGCACGGGCAGAGAAACAGAGAACTGCTGAATTTTAAACGGTTCCGCAGCATATTGACCGCCATCGGCTTCGAGATCCAATGATCCTGTCAGTGATTGTGCTGACGCGCGGATATCGCCCTTCAGTGTGATACGATCAATGGCTGTATTCCCCAACGCTGGCGACACCGGATTTTTATCAGCGGAATCGGATATAGGTTTTATGATTGCTTTTCCTGGCAGTTTGATGCCGGATAATGTGAATTCGGTTTGGATATGCTGTAGCTGCAATGCTACGAACGAAAATGCCGCTTCACCTGAGAAACTGGAGATACTCGCTTCGGGCAGTCCCAGCATACCTTCAGAGACGGTGAGCTTGCCTTGTATATTTCCCTTTCTATCCAGTGCCGCGGTCAGTAAGCTTTTGCTTTGTGCAAGTGAACCGGAAACGATCGCGCTCATATGCATCGTCTGTGCATCCGGCTGGTTTTGCGCAATGCCGCCGGATAGCGCGATGACCGCTTCACCTGCTGTTGAACGCAGATGAATTGCCGAATCCTTGAGTGAAAAGTTTGGCAGCCAGGGAAGGTTGATGCTTTTTTCAGGTGTAGCAGTCATCGGGGTAGTGGAACTCAACGGCGGGTACGCCGCGTTCAGGTCGAATGCCACGTGCAAACCGCTGATCTCAATCGAGATCGGCTTCCCGGCGAGCAGATCCGGAACATTCCATGCCACGAGCATGTTATCCAAACGCAATTCTTTATTTTTACCTGCCGACAAACCATTCAAGCGGAAAGTATTGAAAGAGAGATCCAAGTCAGCAATGGATTGCAGCGGTAAGCCCCGCTTATTCAATTGCTGGCCGATCAAGGTTTCCAGCAACGGATTGCGGAAAACATAAAGACCCACCCCGGCAAAAACGGCGAGGCTGATCAGGATCAGGAATCCGGTCTTTAAGAGTTTTTCCATTGTATCAATTGCATAGGGCCGCAAGTATTGAATTGACTTTTAATTCGATTAATACAGGGCTGATTAGCTTCGTTTCAACGCTTTAACAAGATATCACAACTGCATTGCCATGCAGTATTTTATGTTTCGCTGTGTTTGCGCGAAAAATCATAAAGAATCACGCGCCTCTTTTATACTACGTATCTTCTGCAGAAGAGATTTTTTATTTACTATTGTTACGACACTATGGATTTATTAACCCAAGGACTCCTCGGCGCCACGATGGCGCAGTCGGGTGCGAAACAGCAAGAAACACGCATCGCAACCGGCATAGGCTTTGTTGCTGGTATTGCGGCGGATGTCGACATTCTGATTCAATCGGAGAACGATCCGCTGCTGAATATCGAATTTCACCGGCATTTCACGCACTCGCTGTTTTTCGTGCCGCTCGGCGCTTTGATTGTTGCGCTACTGCTCTGGCCATTTTTGCGCAAACGCTTATCTTTTGCTCGACTGTACTTTTTTGCCTTTCTCGGTTATTGCTTGAGTGGCGTGCTGGATGCGTTTACCAGCTATGGTACCAATCTACTTTGGCCGGTGAGCGATGCGCGTGTGGCGTTAAATATCATTTCAGTATTGGATCCGGCTTTCACATTGACCTTACTGATCGCCGGAGTGATTGCTTTCAGGAAATATAGCCTTGCTGCGGCCCGGATTGGGTTACTGCTTGCGGCGGTCTATTTATCGTTCGGTTGGATGCAATTGCACCGCGCTGAAATCATTGCGGAAACATTGATCGCGGAAAGAGGGCATCGTGCGGAGCAGTTACTGGTCAAACCGACACTTGCCAATTTGGTGTTATGGCGCTCCATTTACGAGTTTGAAGGCAAATTCTATGTGAATGCCATCCGCGCCAGTTTGTTTTCCGAACCGCGTGTCTATCCAGGAGAATCAATTGAGAAATTTGTGTTGGAACGTGATCTGAACACGCTACCGGCGGCATCGGTGCTGGCGCAGGATATAGCGCGTTTCAGCCATTTCTCCGCCGGATTCCTTGCTATCCGTCCGGAACAACCGAATGTATTGGTCGATGTACGCTATTCCAATTTGCCCACAACGACCACCCCGCTGTGGGGTATCGAAATCAACCCAGAGCAACCGGATCAGCATGCGAAATACAAGCTTTATCGCGATTCATCCAGTGTGACGCGAGAGAAATTTCTAAGGTTGTTGCTGGGTGAGCATGTTCTGGAATGATTAAATCAACTGAATTTGTTGAGGTTCAACTGCGAGTTTGACTAAATGCGAGTCTATCTTTCTTCCACAAAGAACGATCTGGAACCTGAGCGCGAGGCAGTCCGGACAGCACTGAGCGGTCATTGTACGGTTGTTGAAAGCTATACGGCTGACGAGTGCAGTGTCCGAAAGAGCTGCCTTGCAGACGTGGCGGGGTGCGATCTCTATATCGGAATTATCGGTGGTCGTTACGGGTTTATTCCTCCCGGTGAATCCTTTTCCATTACCGAGCTTGAGTACCAGGAGGCTCGTAAGCATAAGCTGCCGACACTGGTCTTCATCAAGGATAAGTCTGCGATCACATTGCCTCTCAGCGATGCAGACACTAAGGAGAACTCGCCGGACCGTATCGAATCGTTCCGGCAGTGTGTCAATAGCGGTACTGAAGAGGCCGGGCGCCCTGCGTGCTTCAAAATGACAGGGGATCTCAAGGAACATTTACTGCAAGCCCTTTGGCGTTATTCAGAGCGGCACGGCGCTATCCAGCCGAAACGCATTACGGGTCGTCCCTATCCGGGCTTGCGCGCCTTTTTGCCCGCAGCGAACGCTTTCTTGCGGTGATCGGGCCATCGGGTTCGGGTAAATCCTCGCTGGTATACGCAGGGCTGATTCCAACCCTGACTGAGCGTTCTATCGTAGCGGGTGTCCGCTGGATTCCAGTCAGTTTTTCCCCGCGCGAGTTGAGTGATGATCCGTTTCAATCCCTTGCGGCTGCCTTGAGCAAATCATTTCCGGATCAAAACTGGCGCGTGCCGGATCTGACGCAGCGGTTGCGAACGCATCCAGCCGATATTGCCGCTGTGGCGAGCGATGCGCTGGGGCAAGCTGGCGCAGCCGTCCAGCTTCTGCTGTTCGTCGATCAATTTGAAGAATTATTTGCCAGTAAAGTGGAAGAAGCTGCACGGAGCAACTTTTTCAAGTTGCTGACGGCGGCGATTGAGTGCCCGCTGGTGCGCGTGGTGATCGCGATGCGTTCCGACTTTTACAACCAATGGCCGCAAGATGAAATCTGCATCGCGTTACTGCGCTCGGGACATTTTCCGGTTGCCGTGCCGGGGCCGGCAGCGTTAGAAAAAATGATCACCGGTCCAGCTCAGGCAGCAGGACTGACTATCTCCCCGCGCTTGCTGCAACGCATTTTGGATGACACTGGATCAGGCCCGGGGGCATTAGCGCTGGCTGAGTTTGCTTTGTCTTTGTTGTATGACAAGAAGGAGGGCAATACGCTGACCGAAACAGCTTACACCGCCATCGGCGGCGTGGCTGGCGCTATTGACGGTTTGGCTGAGCAAGCGGTTGCGCAGGCCGAGAAAGCACTTCAGCATGATGCGAAAGTATTGGATGACGAAGCCACTTCACGTTTGTTTCTCGCCATCGCCAGCGTGGAACAGCGTGACAATGAAGCGGGTGGTGCGTTGGCTGTGGTGCGCCGCCGTGCAGTCAAGGGCGATTTGCCTGAAGCAGCTTTGATTTTGGCTCAGCAATTGGCCGACAAGCGTATCTTAGTTAGTCGGGAAGGCAATAACGGACAACCGGCTGTTTATGAAGTGGGGCACGAGGCTGTGTTCAGCCATTGGGAACGATTCAAGGGCTGGTACGCGCGCTATGCAGAGGATCTGGCGCTATGCCGTCAAGCCGAGCAGGCAGCGCGGGACTGGGATAAGGATCAGCGACGATCTATCCTGAAGTGAGGCTGGGAACGGCAAAAGCCCGCCATTGAAGCGTTGCACAAGCTAAACCACCTTGCATTAACGGCTCCCGATGCGGACTTTTGGGATTCGGGTATTGCGACTTGGCGGGTGCTCGAACCCCAATTGCCCGAACCCCTGCGTCACTTTCTCACCCCGGAACCACTCACACTGATGGACGAGCTGAGTATTGACAATACACCTCATCCTCGCCGGGAGGAAATCGGCCTGCGCCTCAATCAGTTGGGTGATCCACGCCGCGGCGTTGGGTTTGAATGCCAATGGCCTGCCCGATATCGTGTGGATCAACATACCGGCCGGTGAAGTCACCCTGGAAACTGAACCCCGGGAATACCTCACAGTCACAGTGTCACCCTTTTGCCTGGCCCGCTACCCGGTCACCTGGGCGCAATACCGCGCCTTTCTCGATGCTGAGGATGGTTATTGCAATCCAGCCTGGTGGGAGGATAGTCCGAGGGAGGAGGAACCCGGTTCACGACTTTGGTCTTTTGCCAATTATCCGGTGATCAAAATCTCTTGGTACGATGCGCTGGCCTACTGCCGCTGGTTGAGCGTAAAACTGCAGTTGCCGATCCGACTGCCCGCCGAGTGGGAATGGCAATGGGCTGCCGTTGGGGGCACGCAGCAGGATTACCCATGGCCGGGTGAGTGGAACGGGCAACGCGCAAACAGCACTGAGGCAGGCATTGGGCGTACCGTTGCGACAGGCTTATATCCGTTGGGCCGCGGTCCGTTCAGGGTAGACGATATGGCTGGAAATGTTTGCGAATGGTGTTTAAACGAACATGCTGTGCCAAAAAAACGGCAACTATCAGGAAGCAATTCCCACCGCCTGGTATGCGGTGGTTCCTGGTTCCTCGATCCGTTCGACGCGCGCTCATCGGCGCGTTACCGCGCCCTTCCGGGCTCTCGCGACTACGGTCTCGGTTTCCGGGTGCTGTGCGAGTCCCCCATCGAATAGCGGGTCGCTGGCGCGCTGAAGCGCTGGGTTACTTCAAATTCACGGTCCACTTTTTATACAACCGCTCCGCCACGGCATTCAGCGCCGCTACGCGTTCGGGCAAATCCTTTTCGATTTCTTCCAGCGATTGCACCGACGGTTCATTGAAGCTGGCGAGTTCTTCCGCGCCGACGCTGCACCAGTCGATGACCAGGCGTTCGGTCATTTCGACATGGCATTGCATACCGAGGTGCATGCCGAGCGCAAAGGCCTGATTTTCGCAGTAGGGACTGGACAGAATGCACGTGGCGCCATGCGGGATGCTGAACGCTTCGCCGTGCCAGTGGAATGAATTGAAAGTTGTCAGATCACCAAACCATGCGCGGGCAACCGGATTATCCGTTACGCTGACTTCGCCCCAGCCCATTTCCTTGACCGGGTTGGCGCTGATCGCGCCGCCCAAGGCTTTGGCCATGAGTTGTCCGCCCAGGCAGTGGCCCAGAACTGGAACGTCTTGGGCAACTGCCTGGCGGATTAATGTCAATTCCTGCTCAATCCACGGTAAGTCATCGTTGACGCTCATCGTTCCACCCATAAACACTAAACCGCTGAATGCATCAATGCTGGCCGGTAGTTTTTCTCCGGCGTCGATTTTTATCATGCGCCACGGAATATGATTGTTGTCGAGAAATGTGGCAAAATAGCCAGGCCCTTCGATGGGTATATGTCTGAATATTGCAACCGGCTTCATGGAATTTCTCTGCATAATTTTTTGAACGATCTGATAACGGATTTTAGCTTGTTTTGTAGCAAATTCTGCTGAAAATCCGGATAAATCTTTTTTTGTTACCTGTGAAACATAACGCTATCGCCCATTGTGAAATCCGAGTGGACATTCTGCCGGAATGGACTCTTTCATGTCTGTAAACAAACATACCTTCGCTGATTTGGTGCGCATTGAGCAATTGCGCAAAATCGAGTCCGTCAAAGCCGGTGAGCTATCGTACGAGGGCATTAAAAATATGCCGGGCTCTGCGGCCGGTGACTTCAACTATACGGAATTTATTCATCGCCTGGCGCTTCGCGCCAAGCACTTGATCCGCGATAACGCGCTGGATGATGTATTGCAGCAACCGCGCAAGCAGTTTACCCGGGCGCGCTGGATCTGTTTGATTGCTGCGCTGACTTTGGGTGGGTTGGCAGCCAGCCAGGCAGTCAGCGAATCTTCCACGCTGAATATTTACTGGTTGCTGGCGGTGTTGCTTGGTTTCAACATGATTTCGCTATTATTGTGGCTATCGGGTATTGCGCTGAATCTGCAAAGCTTGAGTAGCGGTGTCGTGGCGCAATTGGCCAGTTGGCTGCCTTACCGGTACAAGAAAGATCCGACAGTTGCATCGCTGGCATCGCATGCCTGGTGGGAAAGTTGTTTAACCGGCACTGTGGGCAAATGGCGTATCAGCGTATTAACGCATCAGTTCTGGCTGACCTATTTAACCGCCGGTCTGGTGTTGTTGATCTTGCTCATGCTGGCCAGGCAATATAATTTCATCTGGGGCACCACATTGCTGCCGGATAGCACGTTGCCGAGACTCACGGAAATCCTTGGCACGCCATTAGAAGCGATGGGATTGAAAATTCCGGATAACCCGCAAACGGTTGCCAGCCGCATCGGGACAGGCAAACAAGACGCGGAAGCACGCACCGCATGGGCGGTTTTCTTGATAGGCGCTTTGCTGGTGTACGGTATTTTTCCGCGCCTGTTACTGCTTGGTTTTTCCTGGCTCATGCAACAGTGGAGTGAGAGCCGTTTCAAGCTCGATCTTTACTTACCCTATTACATTGAATTGCGTCAGCGGCTGATGGCGCGCGAAGTGAAAGCGCAAGTCATCGATGCCGATCCGCAGGCCGGTGTGAAACCTGCGGGAGTTGTCCGTCCGCCGGAAAATGTCGCCATTCCGGCTAATGCGCAAGCCTTTGGCATTGAGCTGGACGATGCTACGCACTGGCCGGAATCCGTTGCCTGCCGCTTGAATATCGTCGATCAAGAATCGCATGACGAGGCCATGACATTGATAAAAAATCTCAACGGTCCGTTGTTGCTGGGCGTGGCGGCGCACCGTTTACCCGATCGCGGCGTGCAGCGGTTGATCAAGGAGTTGGTCGACGGCAGCAACGCTAAGCCGTGGCTGATCCTGTTGAGCAAACCATCGGCGCCGGTGACCAGCGCACGCGAATTCGCCTGGTTCCGCCTGGCGGAGCTCTGCGGTATTCCGGCAGAACATGTCATCACCCGGTAAATCATGAACATCCCTAACCCACAGCATCCGCAGGCGGATTCATTGCTGAATATAGCCGTCGTCGGGCATACCAACACTGGCAAGACATCGCTGATCCGCACCATGCTGCGCAGCACTGAATTTGGTGTGATTGAAGATGGCGCGGGTACCACGCGGCATGTCGAGCAAGCGGCGATATCCGCCGACAATGAAGCGATTTTGAAGTTGTATGACACACCCGGTCTGGAGGATTCCCGAGCTTTGTTTGCGCATATCAAGAAGCTGCAAGCCAAGGCAAAATCGTTGTCTCCCATCCAGATTCTGGAGCAGTTTATTGCGCAAGTAACGGTCAACGACTCGCTGGAACAGGAAGCGAAAGTAATTCGCCAGGTATTGCGCAGCGATATCCTGCTCTACATCATCGATGTGCGCGAGCCTTTCCTGGAAAAATACCGGCTGGAATTGGAGATTCTGACGCAGGTCAGTAAACCGATTATTCCGGTCTTTAACTTTATCGCCGGGCATGACCGGGAACTGGCAAAATGGCGCGAGCATCTGGCGGCTTTCCACATGCATGCGACGCTGGAATTCGATACCGTCGCGTTTACGTTTGAAGCGGAAAAGCGCTTGTATCAGAAGATGCAGACCCTGGTGGAATCTCACTACGATCGGTTGCAGAAGCTGATCGATTACCGCGCTCAATTATGGAGCCAACTGTGTTTGTCGGGCGCCAAGCGGATTGCCGGATTGATTGTCACGGTTGCTTGTTATCGTGAAAGTAAGTCTGCGCAGAATAATGTGATTGCGCATTCGCTGGTTGAAGACCGCTTGCACGATTTTGTCCGCAAGGCGGAGCAGCATTGCTTGCACGATCTATTAGCCATTTTCAATTTCTCGGAAAAAGACGTTGCCATCCAAAAAATCCCGGTCAGTAACGGGCAATGGCAATTGGATATTTTTGCGCCTGGCATCCTCAAAGCATACGGATTGGATCTTGGCAGCGCCGCGGCCAAAGGCGCTGCAGCAGGTGCCGGAATTGACTTGATGGTCGGCGGCATGAGTCTGGGCGCAGCCAGCGCGTTAGGCGCAATCGCCGGTGCCGGCTGGTCGACCTTCAAACGCTATGGCGATGAGATCAAAGCGACCGTCAAAGGCACGCAATGGCAGTGCGCCGATGAAACCACGCTGCAAGTTCTGTATCTGCGTCAGAAGCATTTGCTGAGGAAACTGATGCACCGTGGCCATGCCGCGCAGGACAGGCTGCAGGTGGACAAAGCCGACAGCGAGAAATTGCCCTCAAACTGGACCAAACTGACCAGCGCGTTACGCCAAAACCCGGCTTGGCAGGAACCATCCACTGCGCGCAACGGCAATACGCAGTATCTGGAGATAGAGGCAAAACTGGTGGAAGCGTTGCTGGATGAGAATTAAGGGACGCTGCAATCAGGTTGGTGTTTTTTGCCCGCCGGGTTGTAAATACTGATCCAAAACTTGAATGAGCTGATTGGGATCGAAAGGTTTGGGCAGGTAAGCGTTCATGCCCGCTGCCAGAAACTCCTGTTGATCGTGTTCCATGATATTGGCGGTCAAAGCGACAATCGGGATGCCGTTCAAGTGCAAGTCCTGGCGAATACGCCGGGTTGCTTCCAACCCATCCATTTCCGGCATTTGGATGTCCATAAAAATCAGATCGAACGAAGATCCGGCTGTTTTGAGCAAATCCAGGCATTCCACGCCATTTTGTGCCAGACTCACCTTAATATCCCAGCTGGTTAGCAATTCGGTGATCAGCAGTTGATTGAATTCATTGTCCTCCACGATCAGGATATGAGCGCCGCTGAAGGGCTGCTGACCTGAAAGTGCTTGCTGCTGCGCTTGATGGTTTGCGGTTTCGCTAAACAATGTGGCAACGGTATCCAGCAAGTTCAGCGGTGTGAAAGGTTTAATCAGCACGTTGATGGTGCTATTGGCTTCAAACTGATTCGAGAACGCGGGATCGATATTATTGCTGACCACGATGATTTTGGGACGGCGCGCAGCAGGTAATGCGGCTTCTATTGCGTGGATAGTGTCGCGATAACTCGTATCGGCTAAGCGCGTCATCAATAGCAGCAAATCAAACGGCACCAGACTGGGATCAGCGAACATGCTAAGCGATGCCGTGCTGTTATCCACAGCAACTGCGCTCCACCCCATGGATTGAACAATTTCCGCGATGACACTGCGTGTAACTGCACGGTCGTCAATGATCATGACTTTGAGTGATTGCAGGTGAGCGGGAATGGTCACCCAAGGTTCCCACTGCTGATTTTTGTAGTGTAATTTGACCGTGCAATGAAACCGGCTGCCCTGGCCATGTTCGCTTTCGGCCATGATATTGCCCCCCATGAGCTGCGCCAGCCGGTATGAAATCGACAAACCCAGGCCAGTGCCGCCGAAACGCCGCGAAATGGATGAATCAGCTTGGTTGAACGCTTGGAAAAGGTGCGCCATTTGCTCGGCAGTCATGCCGATACCGCTATCGGTGATGCTGAAAACCAGCGTAGCGGTTTCGGCACCATCAGTCGGGGCGATGGCGATGCGGATAATGACTTCGCCGCGATCGGTAAACTTGATCGCATTGTTGGTAAGGTTCACGAAAATCTGGCTGAGTCTCAACGGATCGCCGATAAACCTGCGGGGTACATCAGGTTCGACATAAAAAAGCACATCAATGGCTTTGTCTTTCGCGGCGATTGAAGCAATGGCGGACAGGTTTTCCAGAATCGTATTCAAATCGAAAGCGCTATGATCCAATTCAATTTTGTTGGCTTCTATTTTGGAATAATCCAGAATGTCATTGATAACGCCCAATAAAATATTGGAGGAGCCTTCAATATTGCGCAGATACCCGCTTTGGCGCGCGTCCAGGGTGGTTTTGCTTAATAAATACGCCATGCCCAGCACGGCATTCATCGGCGTGCGGATCTCATGCGACATCATCGCCAAGAAGCGGGTTTTGGCGTTACTGGCCGCTTCCGCTTGCTGACGCGCTTCGATCAGCATGGTTTCGCGCTCTTTCCGTTCGGTGATGTCCTGATGGGTACCGAACATCATGAGCGGTTTGCCATCGGCGGTCCAGCTGGACACTTTGCCGCGATCCAGTACCCAAATCCAATGCCCCGCTTGGTGACGCATGCGTGCTTCGCATTCGTAAAAAGGGATTTTTCCCGTGAAGTGATCGTTAAGCAGCGCTTCGGATTGCTTCAAATCATCCGGGTGCGCATACTTCAGCCAGGTTGCAATCGATGTTGGAGCAAGTTCCTCGAGGGAATAGCCAAGCATTTCGGCCCAGCGCTGATTGAAAATGACCTCCCCGGTTTGCACATTCCATTCCCAGGTGCCGATGTGCGTTCCTTCAATGATGTTGGATAAACGCAGGCGTTGATATTCCAGTTCTTTTTCGTGCTGCTTGCGGTCGGTAATGTCGCGTGACGAAGCGTAAATCAGTATTTTTCCCGAGACTTCCAGTCTGCTGGCGTTGATTTCAACATTCATGATCGTGCCGTCTTTACGCCGGTGCAGCGTTTCAAAAACGCGCGGCGTTTTCGAGACTTCGCGTACCGCCGCAATCAATTTATCTTTCGGAATCATGGCATCCCAATCCATGACATTGAGCCGGGCGGTTTCTTCGTTGGAATAGCCCAGCATCTTGGCAAAGGCGTGGCTGAATTCCACGATATTGCCATCTTCATCGAGGATGTGAACACCATCGCTGGCGAGTTCCAGTAAGGCTTCGAATTTCAGCGATATATTTTTTAATTCGGTAATATCGTTGGCGTAGTCATTCCAGATGATACTGCCGTCAGCTTGTTTTTCGGGTTTTGAGTGCGCGTGTATCCACCGGACTTCATTTTGCGCAGTCATGACGCGGAAATCAGCGTGCCAATCGGTCAATGTGGCGGCAGATTCCTGAATCGACCGATTAAATGTTTCGATGTCCTCGGCATGAATGATGGAAAAAATGGCCGACGCATCCTTGGTAATGCTTTCCGGCGATACACCGAGGATCCCGGTTATTCCTTTGCTGGCATACGGTACGCAATTCCGCCCGTCCGGAAAAAGCTGGAACTGGTAAATAAAGCCGGGAATATTATTGGACAAATCTTCGAGAAATTTATGGCTTTTGATGAGCTGAGTCTCAAGATTCTTGCGTAAGGTGATATCCACTAAGGTAACTAAATGATTCTTGGCCAGCGTATCTTCAGATTCAAGCGGTGAAGCGGTTGCAACAACACTGCGCAGGGAACCATCCTTGCAGTGGATAATGACGTCGAGTGGTTCAAAGCCGGTACTTTCCCTGGAGGCTTTTTCCAGATGCTGACGCCAAGTGGTTTCCACCCGCTGGCGGTACGCTGGGTCCGGATAGGCCTTGGGCCACCAGTCCGCTAACGTTGGAATATCGTCCAAGGTATAGCCAAATGTCTGTACGAAAGCTTTGTTCAGGAAGGTGATATTCTGTTGATCATCGTTGATTGCCTTGGGTATGGGGGAGTTGTCGATAATCGCGTAAAGCCTGGCTTCACTTCTCCGTAACTCTATCTCCACCTGGTTTCGCTCGGTGAATAGCACGCTGACAAATTGCGCCGTGAGCGAGATCCCCAAAATGAAGATATTCATGTCGAAGATCTGCGGATAATCATTCACGACAAAAGGGCCGAATTTGCGCGCTGTTTCAAACAGCGCCAGTACCGTGATTGCACTGCATATCAGGGATACGACGGCTAATTCACTTTTAATTGCAATCCATAACAACAAGGGAACATAAATCACCAAGGCGAGGGAAATGCCGCTGAAAGTGGAGTTGCCGAAAACCAGCCATGTGGCGGGCAGCATCAAGATGATCGGCACGAGCGCATTGCGCATGGATTGCCGGATGCTGCGGCCGCGCGAAGAAAACAAAATCAGCAAAAACGGTGTTACTAGCAATTGTCCCAAGCAGTTGCCAAACCACCAATAGGCCCAAGCCTGGAAGTAGTTCTGTGACTCTTGGATGACATTAAAGAATGACAGCGCCACCGTTCCGAAGGTGGCGCTAAGCGGTTGCAGCACTAAAAAGATCATGGCAACCAGACGGCTGAGATCATGCACTCTGGTGAGCGTTGGATTCAATTTCCAGCGCTTGAATAGAGTCGCCGCAATCACGGCTTCAATGCTGTTAATGGCGGAGATAGCCAGCGCGGGTGGAAACTCCAGTCCGCTGCTTAAAGCGAGTGCTAGCTGTCCAACGAAAATGCCTGGCCAGACCTTGCGGCCCAGCAAGATGGCGGCAGCCAGTGCAATACCTTCCGCGACAAAGAATACCGGTGTGACAATGAAATGTGAGACAGAGATCAAAAAACTGATATGGCCAAATACAAAGTACAGAATAGCGAGCGCAAGGAGCTGAAAAATATAATGACGATAGGAAACCGGCTGATGGTTACTGAACATGTAAATGCAAGAAATCGACTGAATCGGCGGTTAATGCGGATTGGGCTATAAATATCGCTTGATGTGGCATAAGGTGGAGATTATCACGGTGGAAATTAAAACAAAATGTGCTTTTTTAATGGCTATAAAGAATCACCGTCTTTGTAGAGAGAACGAATGACGAATGCAGGCGTTCTATCAACTGCCCTATGGCACGGCCGGGTTGTTCCGGGATTTGTTCAGACGTTTATAGAACCACTGTTTAAAGTATTCCACCGTCAGCAGATAAGTAATGATCAAAACAGCCAGCAATCCAAAAAACATCAATGGCAGCGCTGTGAAGCCCAGGTAATGGGCCATCGGGCTGATGGGGAGCAACATGGCAATGGCGACGATACTGAGCGATGTGGCCGTTAACCAGCGGTTGGGGTGGCTGTGCAAGGGATTGCGCCGGGTCCGGATGATGAAAATGACCAGTACTTGCGTGGCGATCGATTCCACAAACCAACCGGTGCGGAACAGGGTTTCATCCGCCTCAAATACGCTGATCAACAGATAGAAGGTGATGAAGTCGAATATCGAGCTGATCGGGCCGATGGTCATCATGAAATTGCGGATAAAATTCATGTCCCATTGGCTTGGTTGCGCCAGATCTTCCTCATCGACATTGTCCATCGGCAAGGTGATTTCGGAGAGATCGTACAATAAATTGTTCAGCAGAATTTGCAACGGCAGCAGCGGCAGGAACGGCAAGAAGAGCGTGGACGCGGCCATGCTGAACATATTGCCGAAGTTCGAGCTGGTCGCCATCATGATGTATTTCATCACATTGCCGAAGGTGCGGCGCCCTTCCATCACACCGGCATGCAGCACTTTCAAATCGTGTTCCAACATGATCATGGACGCTGCCTGCTTGGCCACATCGACCGCGCCGTCCACCGAAATACCGATGTCCGCCGTATGCAAGGAAGGCGCGTCGTTGATGCCGTCACCCAGATAACCCACGACATGTTTGCGTGCCTTGAGCGCCAGCAACACGCGATTCTTTTGCGCCGGATTGACGCGGCAAAACAGATTCACTTCTTCCACGCGGGCGAGCAATGCATCATCCTGCATGGCGGCAATTTCATTTCCGGTCAGCACGCCGGTAACCGGCAGATTCAATTGGTTGCAAATGTAGCGCGTTACCCGTTCATTATCCCCGGTTAAAATCTTGACCTGTACGCCACTGGCCTGTAGTGCGGCTAAAACTGGTCCGGCGCTGATTTTGGGTGGATCGAGAAAAGCCGCAAGACCGACAAATACCAATTCGCTTTCATCGTTTACGACAGCATAGGGGTGATCTGCTGCAACTTCGCGCCAAGCGATAGCCAATACGCGAAAACCATCATTGCCGAATTGATCGAGCAGTTGAGTAATCGATTGCCGTGCGGTTTCATCCAGCGAAACGATGGCGCCAATTTCATCTTCATACTGGGTGCAAAGGTTCAGGATGTCTTCAGGAGCTCCTTTGACGGCCAGTATCCGGGTTTCTTCACGTTCTACCAGCACCGATACGCGGCGTCGCTCGAAATCAAACGGGACTTCGTCAATTTTTTTCCAGCCGGTGACCGCAACGTCGTGGTGCAGCAGGATGGCATCGTCGAGCGGACTTTTGAGTCCGCTTTCAAAATAACTGTTCAAATAGGCAAGTTCCAATACACGCTGGGAGCCTTGACCCAATGCATTGACGTGATGTTCCAGATGGATTTTCGCTTCGGTCAGCGTTCCGGTTTTATCGGTGCAGAGAATATCCATCGCCCCCATATCCTGAATCGCGGATGGCCGCTTGACGATCACGTTCAATGCAGCCATGCGCAATGCGCCGCGCGTGAGTGTGACCGATACCACCATGGGCAATAATTCCGGTGTGAGTCCCACTGCCAATGCCACTGCAAACAAGAAAGATTCGAGCAAGGGGCGATGCAAAACGATATTGACCAGCAAGGTGAACAGAACCAGCAGGAAGGTAAAGCGCATGATCAACATGCCGAACTGGCGTATGCCGAGTTCGAATGAAGTGGGGGGCGGCTTCTTCTCGAGACTGTCGGCAATCTGCCCTAGTGCTGTCGATTGCCCAGTGCGGGTGATTCTGGCCCGGGCCGTGCCACTGATCACCGTACTGCCCATGAATACCGCAGCTTTTGCTTCCAAGTCCCAGGGATCGGTGCTGGCCGGTGCATCGGCATGTTTCTCAACCGGATAAGCTTCACCGGTGAGCTGCGATTGATTGATAAACAGATCTTTTGCCTCAAGCAATTGACCGTCGGCTGGAATCAGATCGCCCGCCGACAAGGAAATGATATCGCCCGGCACTAACTGTGCCACCGGAATCTCGGATAATTTTCCGTCCCGTAGTACCGTGGCGGTTACCGCGACTTGCGCCGCCAGTTTGGCCGCCGCCTGACCGGCACGGTACTCTTGAATGAAGTCCAGCGTAACGCTCATCAGGATGATGGCGCCGATAATGAGTGCGCTGACTCCGTCACCATTCAACGCTGAAATGCTCACTGCGACGAGTAGTATCAACACCAGCGGATTGTAGAAATGAGTAAGAAACTGCACGAGGATGCTGCGCTGCCTGACGGGTTTAATCTCGTTTGCGCCGTGCTGCTTTAGCAGGGTGGCTGCTTCCGCATTACTTAAACCGGTATCCAACTGATCTGTAATCATTTTATCGCCCTCCGGGCTTGTGTTTCATGATAATGGCGGCTTTATGCGCGCATGGTGATGCAGTCTTCGGATACGTCTGATTCTACTGAGTCCTGCTTAATCGATGACATGAGTGGATTGCCGGATACATCCCGGATTCATGTACTTCCTGTAAGAAATCTCAGAGTTGTTTACAGATAGGTTGATTGAAATAAGCGGTGAGTATTTCATAAGGGGTGGCATTATTCAAACTCTTGTGAGGCTTAACGGTATTGTAGAAATTAATGAAACGGAGAAGCTGAATGTGCCGATCGGCGCAGTCTTTGAAGTGAATCTTGCTGTGCCACATGTCCATCAGGGTGCGGATAACCCGCTCAGCTTTACCGTTGGTTTGCGGACGATTGATACGGGTAAACTTCTGACCGATATCGTGCTGCCTACAAGTCTTGATGAAAGCATGGCCGTCAGTTCCTTTAAATTCTTTGCCGTTGTCAGAATAAGCATA
>NZ_FNOE01000036.1 GCF_900106555.1 Nitrosomonas oligotropha
TGTTTTCCTTTTTATTGGTTGATCTGCCCAGATCTTTACCAACAGGTTACACCGCTTTCTCCTCTACTGTCATACACCAGAAAAGATCATAGCTCTGCGTTGAAACCAATTCGCTTGCTGTTCGAGTGACAGGCTACTGAGATCGCACACCCCATTAAATTCAGGATTCTTTTTAGCGATATGATTAGCCAACTTGGCCAGTGTCTTGGTCTGGCCTATGCCAACACACACCGGTAATCCCGTCCATTGTTTAATGCGTTTCCGGATTTTCTGCCCATAACTGGTATGGCTGTGTCTTTTGAATCCGGTAAGATCGAGAAAGCATTCATCAATCGAGTAGATTTCCTGTTCAGGGCTGAACATGCCCAAAATGCTCATGACGCGATTGCTCATGTCGGCATAGAGCGCATAGTTGGATGAATAGGCGATGATGCCGTGTTTTCTGGCCAAGTCTTTTAGTTGAAACCACGGCTGCCCCATTTTGACGCCTAGCGCTTTGACTTCGTTACTCCTGGCCACTGCACAACCGTCATTATTGGATAGTACGACAACCGGCCTGCCTTCCAGTTTGGGATTGAATACCCGTTCACAACTGACATAAAAATTGTTAACGTCGATTAACGCGATGGAACGATTATTCATGATTGATACGATGCGATAACAGCGATGGTTTTTCTGCAAAAAACCGGCAATAGTTTGCTTATTTAAAGCGACGGAATGATCCGATCACCACACCAAAAATCTCAAACTGAGTATCGGGACGAATGTAGATGGGCCGGTAAGTGCCCGTTGAATTGGCTGGCATCAGTCGTGGCATCTTGTTTGCACCATGATCAAGAATTTTGATAGTAAATTCCCGATCCACCACCGCTAGTACAATATCGCCGATACCGGGCGTTTTGGAACGATCCACCACCACTTTATCCCCCGGTAGCAAACCGACATCGATCATCGAATCCCCCTTGATCGTCACGAAAAAGGTTGATGCTGCATGATCAATCATAAATTCGCTGATATCCAGGCGCTTCTCGACATGATCGTCCGCTGGGCTGGGAAAACCTGCTGCCACTTTGGTAGAAAACAATGGCAATAGCGTCGGTTGTTCACTGATCGCGGGCGTGAAAAACTCATCGACTTCGATTTCTGTGATGGCATTCTCACCCGCAGCATTCGCTCTTTTGCGTTGCCAGGCTTCCAAAAAGCTTTTGATCGTTGCCGTCTGGCTTTGCGGTATGCGCATTGTCACTGTTGATTCGCCATACTTACCCTGACCAGCTGGCCTGCCTGCATTTTCTCGTTTTCCGCCTCGATTTGACATGTTTGAATACTCCATGAATGAAATATGTTACATCATTCAAACATGGAGCATAGGGTCATGTCAACTATATGAATCGGACCGATTTTCTGGTGACAGTAATGAAACTGAAGTTACAGTGACAAATAGAAGCAGCAGAATTACTCGAGTACAATACCTTGTGCTTCTTATTCCATTTGCTATCAACTCAAATCAAGCAAATTATTTTCAATTTCATATGTACGTTGTTCTGTATAGATATTTGCACTAGCGGCACGTTTGCATGGCAGTATCTGCATACTATTCAGTACGCTTACCAAATCATCGATACATCCTTCAGGATCGATTGTATAGCTCGACCCCCAGCATCGCCAGAATTGCCAGCCTACTCTCTCCATAGTCCGTTGCCGCTTCCAGTCTTCCATCCATTTTTCAGGCGGATGATATTTGTCGCCATCTAATTCTATTGCCAATCTACGGTCATTTTCCCCTTCAACAACTAAGTCAATTGAAAATGCACCTACTCTTACTTGAGGCGTGATGTTATATCCTTTTTCAACGAGTCTTTTATAAACATCTCTTTCGAAATCTGAATCACATAAATCAATAGAATTACCAATACGTTCATATTGAGGCATAGGTGCTAGGAAATGACGCAGTATCTTCAAACGTAAGTCTGATTCATTAGTAAGATTTTCTTCCTGAAGACTCCGATAGAGATACATCCTATCTCTTGCTCTAGATAATGCAACATTAAATCGCTGCTCTGCTTCCCGTTTAGTCGCTGGTGAACCTGTTGACTTAGCCTTAATAGGGTTGTAGCTATCGACCATTGACAAAAATATAATATCCCTTTCTTTACCTTGAAAAGTTGCAGCATCGCCACAAGCCATTTGATAATCTTGATATACATCTTCCCCCAATGTAGTCAGCAACTTGTCTTGAATATATTTTGCCTGTTCATTCCCTAGCAACGAAATAACACCAATACTTCGGCCATTGAATTTGGGGTCGGAAACCAATGTTTGTATTTCAGATATAATTGCCTCAGCTTCTAGCTCATTGATCTTCTTCCTTTCGTCACGACAACCGCCTTTGACAAAAACATCAATTAAAGGAGGAGTAAGTTTCTCGGAAGATTTTGGTATTCTTAATGGAATTAAGGGTTCATTATAAAATTGCATACTAAACCGTATTATTGGTTCAACACATCGGAAATGCTCCGTTAACATTATACGCTGACCGGGAAATGTGGCATTGGCTAGATCATATATAGAAACTCCAGGAAGGAGCAGTTCTGAGAAAGGCTGATCCTTGAGAAAATTATGTTTAAGCTGGAGTATTTTTTCCTCAGCAATAAATGCAGCAGTCGGGCTCACTTGTTTATCATCACCAACTATTAATAATTTTTTTGCCCGTAATATAGCAGGTAGTGCTGTTATGTCAGATTGTGATGCCTCATCAATGATCACTAAGTCAAAAGAACCAAAATCTGAAGGCAGACTCTCACTAACACGCCATGTGGGCATAATCCAACATGGGACCCCACCATAACAATCTTGCATTGCTCTGTAAGCATCTTTGCGGTGTCTAGGTGCTCTTTTTCCTGTGCCTTTACCAATTTTTGCAAGGGAAGACAAAAAACGCATTAAAGCACCTTGAACTCGCTCTGTCATGCTCTTGTGTAAACCGATATTCGTTTTTAATCTTACAAGCTCAGTAAACGTCTTCTTTAAATCATGATCTAGCATCGATCTTTTATTCGACAGTCTTTTAAGTTGATCACGCCCATCTATCGCGTGTAAATATTGTTTGCATCGTTTCCATTGCCATGTGTCATACCAGTCAACTGGGGTCAACTCATCATCAGTTCCTAACAACGGCTCAGATTTTAATTTGCTACTCCAAATTGGCGCTCCAGAATCTGATATTTTGTCCGCAATTACTTCAATCTCATATAGAAAGCTAGAAAGTTCATTCAATCTATTCAATTCGATAATAAGCCCTTGCCACTCCTGGATTATTTTATCCGAGGAATACGCTGGATTACCTATAGTGCTCTCAATAAATTTTCTTATGTTTTTTGATATTTCACCATCAGATTGAGTTAGCTTAACCATTAAATCTTGCAACTTCAAACGTTGTGAACCAAGACTTATACGCGATGTATTAAACTCAATTGCTTGAATAGTTTTTACAATTTCTACCTTATCTCTAGCAAGTTTTGAAACTTCAATCCCATGCGGAAACAGCTCCGTAACTTCACGACTTAGAAAAGTCCATTCGTTTGTTATTTTTTTGGCGCTTGTGATTAAATTATAAACAAAGGAAATTTCTGTATATAAACTGCCATAAGTATATGTAAATTTGGGAAATCCTAATTCCTGGCCAGCATGGTTCCATTTGATGATAAATTTTCTCATCTCGTCTTGAAACATTACATAATCTAGAACTATTTGCCACTGCTCCACATTTTTAGGTTTTTCGCCATCTACACTTACTTGATGAATAATTTCTTTGATATCTTTGTTGCCAAAAGAAAATATACTAAATGCCCTCTTGCCATTTGCAAGATTTTCTAAGGCTGCTTTTGCATTTTCTATACAGGAAGAGACATCAGCAATCTCTACAAAGGTTGATACAAATTTCTGCCTTTCCTTAATCAAGGAGGATAGAGCATTTAACAAGCTGGCAAAAAGATCGCTGTTCTCCAAATCATCTTTAGTATATTCAATCCCTGAATTGTAAATCTGCTCTAGCCAATCATGTTTTTTAAAGTGATCTAGAAGTTCAGACAATTGTTTTAGTGGCGTGACTAGATTTCTTGCTCGATCAATAGATCTTTCAACCGAAACTGCGAGAGGAGGTATATGGCTATTCTTTGAATTGTTTTCAATTTCTATGGAGGTTAAAAGATCATTATGGATAGCTGCTATGTTTGCACTATCGAGCATATCCTGCAATTGGGGTAGGTTCTTGCCTACATAAATAATATCTTTTCCAACCTTGCGTCTAGAGGCTCTAATTTTTGCGATATCTGAATCAGTAAACCTAGGTACATACTCTTCTGAAGGACCAAGCTCGTCTGGTAACCATCCATGGTTGCCAGAATCGTTTATAACTTGTTGAGCCAATTCCATTGCAGTTATACCAGTGTTTGCGCCAGTAAACTGTTTCTCAACTGGATTAAGCTGCTTTAGCCCCCACTCCTTTATTTCCGAGTCAATTTGGGTAATCTCGTATTTAATTTGTTTGACTCGTAACTCACTCGCTTCTATATCCTGCTTTAAATCTCTTACGCTAGTTTGGCTAACCAAAGCAGCTAGCAATTGCACAGCAGTTTCAAGCTGTTTCATACCTTGTCTTTCATTTGCAAGAAGACTTATCGTTAAGCTTCTTAGCTCTTCAGGTATTTGCTCTTGTAGTACTGATAATGCAGATTCGCCTTTAGATGTAACTAGTACGCTCCGCCCTGTAGCTAAATAATGACAAATGATATTAGCAATAGTGTGAGTTTTTCCCGTGCCGGGGGGGCCCTGAACCACAACCCCATCATTTTCTTCCAGCCTATCAATTATTTGAATCTGTGATTCATTGAAAGCTTTAGGAAAAAATAGTTCTGAACTTTGGTTATTGTGTGATGATAGAGTTGGCGAAGATGGGGGCGAATCACCATCTAAGCAGATACTGCCGCTTGTTGATATTGGTTTTTTGTCGGATAGTTCAGTAATTAGTCTCTTTGTTGGATTGGGAATATATCCTACTAACTTTTCTGATCCCTCAAGATTTTTTTGAAAACGCTCAATATCTTGTACAAAATTAGTTGTACTCCTGGGTCTTGCAAAAATCACCCAGCTATCTGATATTTCAAGAGATTCACTTACTTTGTTTGGTTCTCGGTTCTCTTTATTAGGATTTATATCTGGCCAATATATTCCGCTTTCACTCAAATGCGTTGCTGCCTGTCTAAGTACAGACTCAAAGCTCTCATGGATATATGGAGAAAACTCAACATCCTCAGACAATTCAGAAAAATATTTTTTGCTGAAACGCAACAATGTGTCTACGCCTGGATTTTCTAGAGCAAAGAATGCGCTAATTGCAAGCGTTGGTTCAATGTTTCTTGGACGTATAAGGATAGCGCCATCTTTTCGGTCAACTTCAATTTCAATCGGCTTTTCAAGTAATGGATAATCAATTTTATGACCTTTACATGACCAACGAACTATCCCAATACCCAATATCAATTCATTAGGCTGCTCATCACCTTGAGCTTCAATGTTTTGTTGCAGACTAAATAAAGAGTCGTATAACTTAATAGTTTCTCTACGTGGCTTTTCTTCTTCAGACCAAGGTAACCATTGTTCGTTAACATAAGCATCTATATCTT
Organism: Nitrosomonas oligotropha; assembly: GCF_900106555.1. Lineage (GTDB taxonomy): Bacteria > Pseudomonadota > Gammaproteobacteria > Burkholderiales > Nitrosomonadaceae > Nitrosomonas > Nitrosomonas oligotropha_A. Next base: position 5,685 of record NZ_FNOE01000036.1, read on the forward strand.
TTTTTAGCTGCGGAATATTTCCAAGCCGAAATATCACATCCTTAATTTTTATATCAGCAATTCGTTCGTTTAAAGGTTCGACAACATCCTTTTCTGCAACAACTCCATCACTAACAAGCTGATTAGCCTCAGCCTCAGGTAAGGTCTTTATTAATTTGTCTTTGATTTGCGGATTGCTTTCTGGATCATTTCCAATAGATACCCATTCTTTAACATGTTCAGGGAGAGTTGGAGGTGCTATCCTCTTTAATCGTTCTATTCTAAGCCAGATGGAAATGCCGTCGGTATCGACAATATTATGCTGGATACCAATTTTACCCTTTAGTTCGTGTTCCCATATATTCAGCTGCTTATACTCATCAATCCTAAAAACAGGTTTTTGATTGAGAATTCCCAAATGACGTACATAGCCAAGAAGCTCATTCAAACGTTCGATTGTTTTGGAATTCGTTTTCTCAATTTCGTTAATCACATTTCTTTCCTATGATCTGTTTAGTCTTCTTAAAACATAAAAAGTAATTATAAAGTTTCAGCATTACCTACTTTACTCTACCGCATTATCTTGGCTGAGAACGCTCCCGCAATTTCTCATAAAGCTGTGCCGGGCCAAGCAGTATTTCTTGCATCCCGTTGCGCACTTTTTCTGAATCCAGTGCCTGTTTGCTCATCGTGCTATGCGCTGCAAAAGCATCCATGATGGCATTCATCAGTTCCTTGGCTAGATCGGGAGAATTTGAGAATTGTTCTTTGGTATTGTTAGAAGCTTGCTGGATAAGAATTTCTGATTCAAGCAGCTTTCCCTTGATCACATTATTCACATAAACCAGCCGGTCATCTTCGGTAATATCGCCTTCAAACAAATCATTCACTTTAGCAATGATTTCATTGAGCAGGGCTTTTTCCTTATCTTGCAGAACACCGCTGCCCGACTCCGATAACGGTTTTAGTTTGGGATTATCGCTATCGCCAAGCGGAATGGTTCTTTTACCTTGATTCTTAAGATTATGGTGGGTCAGAATAACTTTGGAGAGATCGAGGCTGGTGCGTTCCCGGCCAAACTCCAGCAGCGGCAGTAACCGCTTGTAAAAATAGAAGCGTTTTTCAATCGCGGTATTCCCATAGTCAAAGATTTGCGACAGAAAGGCGTACATCCGCTGGAATGCCGTCATGTCGTGCTTGAACAACACCAGCGCATTCAATTCATTCTGGGCTTCTTCAGTTGTTTTGGCATCCTCTTTGGCATTGGCAATTTTCAGTTTTTCCTGAGCAGCTTTGTACCGGTTTAACAGTCTGGACACCATCGGTTCCAATGCGGCAGCTAGGTCACTTTGCTTGGAATTGAGATTAAACTCGACTGCAACCACACGCTCTACCTCAAAATCGTCGTAATAACCGGCGGCATCCAGTTTCATGCGCAGATCATAAACAAGATGCGGGTCTGTAACTCCCGATAACTCAGCAGTGTCGTAATAAGATTTGAATGCTTTAAGGATCTCTTCCGGATCATTAACGAAATCGACGACATAGGTGGTATCTTTGCCGGGATGAGCGCGGTTTAATCGGGACAACGTTTGCACCGCCGCAATGCCTGCCAAGCGTTTATCGACATACATGCCGCATAGTAGCGGTTGATCAAATCCCGTTTGGAATTTGTTGGCCACCAGAAGGATTTGAAACTCATCCGTGTCAAACGCATCGCGGATATCGCGCCGCTTTAAATTAGGATTCAAGGTTTGGCTAGTTTCGGTAAAAGGCTCGGGGCCGGATTGTGGATCATTGACCTCACCCGAGAAAGCTACCAAGGTACTGATCTTGTAGCCTTGCGCTTGAATATACCTATTAATGGCTAATTGCCAGCGTACCGCTTCAAGACGGCTGGATACCACGACCATTGCTTTGCCTTGTCCATCCAGCAGTGGCGCTACATTGTCACGAAAATGTTCTACGACGACTTGTACTTTCTGGCTGATGTTGTAGGGATGCAGCTTGACCCAGCGCATAATGCCCTTAAGCGCTTCGCTGCGTTCCACTTCCTTTTCATCGAGCTCCTGGCCGTTATGCGCCAATTTGAACGCCAGCTTATACGGGGTGTAATTCTGCAACACATCTAGGATGAAACCTTCTTCTATCGCTTGGCGCATCGAGTAGACATGAAACGGTGCCGGTAAATTATTGCTGCTTGCCGGTAAATCGGGATTGGGTCGGCGGCCAAACAGTTCCAGGGTCTTGGCTTTGGGCGTAGCGGTAAAAGCGACATAACTGATGCCGCCATCCGCCGAACGAGCGGCCATTTGTGCAGCCAGCAAATCTTCAGTGCTGATTTCACCGCCGTCGTTTAATTCCTGCAATTCCTCGGCGGATAAAACCGCTTTGAGCTTGGCAGCTGCTTCTCCCGTTTGTGATGAATGCGCTTCATCGGCAATCACGGCAAAGCGCTTGCCTTGTGTTGCCGCAAGTTCTTCCACGGCTTTGAGCGCAAAAGGAAAGGTTTGAATGGTGCAGACCACGATTTTCTTGCCACCCGCGAGCGCCGCTGCCAATTCAGCACTTTTACTGGCGCTTTCGCCCTTAATGGTTGCTACCACACCGGTTGTACGCTGGAAGTCAAAAATGGCATCCTGCAACTGACTATCTAATACTTCCCGGTCGGATACCACCAGCACGGTATCAAACATCTTTTCGTGATTGGGTTTATGCAAATCGGCCAGAAAATGCGCTGACCAGGCTATCGAATTGGTTTTGCCGGAACCGGCTGAATGCTGGATCAGGTATTTGCCGCCGGGACCTTCCGTCAAGACGGCTATCAGCAGTTTGCGGGTAGCATCCAATTGATGGTAACGGGGAAAAATGATGCTCTTGATCAGTTTTTTGTTATCTTTCTGGGTTACCAGATAGCGGCCTAAAATCTCCAGCCAGCTATCACGCTCCCAAACACTCTCCCATAAATACGCCGTGCGATGGCCGCCTTTTTCATTCGGCGGATTGCCTGCTGCGCTATTGTTTCCGCGATTGAAGGGCAGGAAATAGGTTTTCGCACCTTCCAGCCTGGTAGTCATTCGCGCTTCCATGTTGCTGACGGCAAAATGCACCAACGCACCATTTGGAAACGATAACAAAGGCTCACTAGCGCTTTGCCCTTTGGGGCGCGGCAAACGATCAAAACGGTATTGATCGACGGCATCATCGACCGATTGAGTGAAATCGGTTTTGAGTTCGACAGTTGCCACCGGAATACCGTTGAGGAAAAATACCAAATCAATCGCGTTTTCGTTATGCAGGGAATAGCGCACTTGGCGAATCACGCGCAATCGATTCGCTTCATAGCGCTTGAGAATGTCCGGATTGATGGCTGAGGCGGGTTTGAATTGCGCTAACTCCAACGATTGACGCAATCCGATCATTTCTATACCACGCCGCAATACATCCAAAGTACCACGCTGATTGATGGAATCACGTAATCGAGTCAGCAATACGTCTATTGCCTGTGTGCCGTGATTCTTCTGTAACGTTTCCCAGGCTTTGGATTGAATAGCTTTGATCCATTCCACTAAGTCGGATGGAAATAATGCCTGTGCCCGGTCATAAGCTTGCGCATCGCCTTCAGTATATAGCCAGCCGTTAGCTGCCAAGTAGTCGCAGATCTCAGTTTCAAGGTGGATTTCTTTGTGCAAACTCACTATAGTAACCCTTGGATTAATCCGATCCCTTATTTTCTAACCAGATCAGATTAGAGAGATCAAATAATAGCTTTTGCCTTTCTTCCAATTCATCTGGGCCAAATTCTTCTAGCGGTTTAAAAGAAAGCTGATTTGATTCTGCAAATCCAACAAAATCCAGTTTACTTTTATAAGTATCTGCCCGAAGTGTTTCATTCCAATAGAGAGTGTTGGCATATGACTTTAGTTTTTCGCTATAAACTTCGTTATTGCTAGAAATATTATCCTTTCCTTTTAACATCAGTACACCACCCAATCTATTCCTTTCTTGTTCGAATCGTTCTTCATCACTTCCAAACAAGTCCAGATTTTCAGTATTACGTGAAAGAATGTGTTCTATGTGAAAGCCTGTCTTGACGCCTCGTAACGTCACTAAGTCTTTCAATTCATGCTTCATCTGTAATTTCATTCCACCAGCTAGCAACTTTTCTATCCGACCAAAGAAATAACGGATAAATCTAGTATTGAGCCGGTCAATTGACATTGGACGAAATAGTGCATAGCTGAAAACTTGATTTATAGTCATTGCTCTTCGTTCTTCAAGTTCAGCAATCAGGTGCTTCTCAAAAACTTCAGGTATATTTTTTACAGGTATTTCACGAATCTCTACGCTAATATCAAACAATCGTGTGGCAAATTCGTTTGAATCATAAGCTCCCTGTAGTTGTAGTAGTGAAAATATTCGATCTAATCCAGAAGAAACGACTCGAATCTTTTCTATCTCTTCAGGATCATCCACTTTGCAGGAAGATAGAATCAACATAAATTGGCTGTCTAGCTCGTTCAGGCTGTTGTAATATACGGCTGGGTAATTTGTATCTTCTTTTTGCGTTGCTTGCCAAATCTTCGTGTAAAGATTCGTGAAGTAGCGAAAAGTCTCTTTCAGGAAGGCTTTTACTTCAACAGGATTATGATCAAGCTTTAGTGAAAGATTAATATCGGTTTTAAACATTTCACGATGATAATCGCCATCGAATCGTTGGCCGATTTTGCGATTTTCTGCAAATTTCGCTTTCAACCAATAGCGAAAAAAACTATCAATCTCGTCTTCTTTAAAAGCATTTACGGCCTGGAGCTGATTTTCCCATGTCTCGTTATATTTACCTTTGTCTAACTCCACCTTGTCGATCTGGCCAAGTAGCTTACCTTTTAGTATTTCGTATGGCTTTAAACGCACACCTCGATCATTTATAACCTCGAATACCATGGGCACATGTGTCGTATCTACCGAGAGATTAATAAGTACCAGTCTAAATAGAAAATAATGAACAAAAGTATCAAAACACTGTAATGAGTTTAAGCGCTTATCCAGTTCACTACTAATTAGAAGGTAGTTCTTCACCATATTTACTGCTGTTATACCCGTGCTAGTATCGATTCCATTTGGGTCATACCCAGCCATTAAATTTTCAAGTACATGCCGATGTTTTACATGATTCATCCAGAATTCATGTTCAGTTCCAGAATAACCTGCTATTTTACGTTCCAACCATCCTTTCGTTTTTGATTGGAGTGTAGTGGCTTTCGTCAACAGCTTGAGTAAGATCAATGTAAGTGTTGTTAATCGCTGCTGCCCATCAACCACAAATACGCGTCCATTTACCGTATTAGTTACATATGTATTGAGGTAATACCAAGGATAGCGTGCGTTAATATTTTCTTTATTAGGCTCTAAATCCGAGTGATTATGGTATGTCTCATCAAACTGATAAAACACATCATCTAATAAGCGGCGCACAGGTTCTTCTGTCCACTTATAGTCTCGTTGGTAGAAATCAATGAAATAGACTGTGGTAGAAAATGTCTGATCAAGATTTTGTTTGTCTGGTTGGATTTCCATCTCGATTTTTCCTCGCTTTGATTATTTTTCTTCGGATAAAGCAAGTTCACGCACATCGATCTGGCCGGTAACGGCGGCAGAAATCAGGGCAGCGCGGCGTTCTTGCAGCAGGTCGATGGTGCGCTGAGCTTCGGTGTTCAGGGTTGCCAATTTCAGCAGCTCACGGTCAACAAATTCAACAATCAGCTTTTGTTCTGTTACAGGTGGTAATCCAAATCGAAAGTTACCTATGGCTTCTTGACTCATGGTTGGAATAGTACTACCTGAATTACTCACCTCAATTAGAGCTTGGATTACTGGAGTGTTGAGGATGAAGAACAGAAAACGTGGAAAGCAGATGATGTTCTTATAGAGAACGAGTTGCGGGTTTATCGTCATGGGATGATCGACCAATGACACGTAAGCGACCTTTCCGAAGGTTGAGCCGGTCTTCACCATAACGATATCTTCTGGATGGATCATGATTTCAGGTGATTCAGTGTATTTTGCCCAGCTTATATATGTGCTCTTTAAAACGGAAACCACTCCATCAGCCATGTTGCTTGGACTAAGCGTGATTGCTCCTTCTCCCTCGTCGACGATATCGGCCGTCGTATAGCCACGGTACCCAATTCGCCCATACAGTTTGCTGACCGCCTTCAGTGGCTTGATCTCCCAATGCTCCGGCACCTCCCCCAACCATTCCACACCAGAATCCTTCATCGGCACATCAGGATTCAAACCTTTAGTAACCGCATGGGAAATAACTGCCTGCCGTTTTTCTTTCAGTAGCTCGATGAGCCGTTGCTGTTCGGCTATCAGTTCATCAATTTTTGCGGTTTCAAGATTGAGGAAGTTGACGATAGCGAATTGCTCTTGAACAGACGGTAAAGGAAGAATGAAACTCCGGAATTGATCTTGTCCAAGATTTTGCATGCTGGAACTCGTACCAGTGCATGCCACTTGCACTTGTGATCGGTAAGAAGCTGTCAACGTCCAGTAATGAACAAATGCCGGATGTGCAGTGTAAAAAGTCACTTGCCAAAGACGATCAGGAAGGAATAGGTTGCTTCTCTTTTGCTTTACTAATCCAGCTGCACCAACCAATTCTGGTGTATTCATACGACTAACTATCAAAGAATTGAGTTGCAAAGGGCATGAAGCCCGATCATATTCCGAAGTGACAATAGCTTTATTTTCATCAGCATCAAACTCACCACTATAAACACAACTTGTTTTAAGTACACCAAACTCATTACTGTTTGCTGGTATATCAGTTGAATTAACACTTGTTCCAGATTCTATGTTGGCTAAAATATACTTTAAAAAAGATACTTCCCAATGCTCCGGTACCTCCCCCAACCATTCCACACCACTATCCTTATACTTTTCATAACGCGGGAAACTCATGCCGATAATCCTTTAATCATCGTCAGGATTCGGTCAGTACATTGCTTCAAATCCGCATCAATCTCAGACAGTGGACGGGGTGGTTCAAACACGTAAAAATGCCGGTTGAACGGTATTTCATAGCCGATCTTGGTTTTTTCGTGATCTATCCAGGCATCGGGTACATGCGGCAATACTTCACGTTTGAAATAAGTCTCCACATCTTCATGAAGTGGTACGTTTTCAGTATCACGCAGATTGCTATCGGCTGATGGCTGGCCTTTTTGTTTTCCCTTGATCGCTAACACAATCTGCCCATGCTCATCGCGTAATGGCCGTTCAACCGTGATGGTGCGATAGCCAAAGTCAGTGTTATTGAAAATCCGCGAAATCGGTTTCTTGCCTTCGTTCGCTTCGATGAATTGCCCAAACAAGCGAGTGATTTCTGCAATATGGTCATCGGATAGCTCTTTACGCTTAGAGCCTAAGCTTTTCCGCATTTTTTGCCAATAACCCGACGCATCGATCAATTGCACCAATCCCTTGCGCTGTTCCGGTTTGCGGTTGGAGAGTATCCATACATAGGTGGAAATGCCGGTGTTATAGAACATATCCGTCGGCAAGTCGATGATGGCTTCAAGCAGATCGTTTTCCAGCACGTAGCGGCGGATTTCGCTTTCACCCGAACCCGCACCACCGGTGAAGAGCGGAGAACCATTCAAAACAATACCAAAACGGCTGCCGCCATCAACGGCCGGGCGCATTTTGCTGATCAGATGCAGCAGGAATAGTAACGAACCATCGGATACACGCGGCAATCCTGGGCCAAAGCGGCCATTGAAACCTTGCGTTTCATGTTCCTTGCGGACTTCCTTTTCTACTTTCTTCCATTCCACGCCAAAGGGAGGATTGGAAAGCATGTAGTCGAATTTCTTGTGTAGGTGACCGTCATCGGAAAAAGTATTGCCAAAAACGATATTGGCCACATCCTGCCCTTTGATCAACATATCGGCTTTGCAAATGGCGTAGGATTCAGGATTCAACTCCTGGCCAAACATCGTTAAACGTGCTGCCGGATTGTGTTCGAACAAATATTCACCGGCCACCGATAACATGCCGCCTGTTCCTGCTGCTGGATCGTAGATAGTCCGAACCACACCAGGTTTTGCCAAAATATCATCATCTTCGATAAACAGCAGATTGACCATCAATTTGATGACTTCGCGCGGTGTGAAATGCTCCCCGGCGGTTTCATTGGAAATCTCGGCAAATTTGCGGATCAGTTCTTCAAACACCAAACCCATTTGACTATTGCTGACTTGATCCGGGTGCAGATCGACATTGGCAAAACGCTCGGTGACTTGATACAGCAATCCGGCCTTAGCCAAGCGCTCAACTTGCGTATAAAAATCGAAATGTTCAAAAATATCCCGCACCGCAGCGGAAAAGCCCTGAATATAAGCAAACAGATTTTCCTTGATGTGATCCTGATCCCCCATCAGCTTCTTCATATCCAACGGTGAAATGTTGTAGAAGCTTTGATTTGCTTTGCGCAGCAGAAAGGGTTCAGGATTCACGCCAGCGCTTTGCTTATTCGAGTATTCGGCTAATACAGCATCTTTGGTGGATTCCAGTACACAATCCAGACGGCGCAATACAGTAAAAGGCAGAATAACCTTGCCGTATTCGGATTGTTTGTAGTCGCCACGCAAAAGATCAGCGACCGACCAGATAAAGGCGGAAAGGGATTGATGATTCATACTTCCTTATTGTGGGTTTTTATTGTTGGTTCTGGTGTACATCATACGAATATTTATGTTTTTTGCCATGAGTTTCAACATAAACTTGTATTCAGATACAAGCTTTCAGCATAAGACAATATCGATTTGCCAGATCCTTCAATCAAATCCCCTCCTAAAACCTTTCAGTCACATATACTTTCTCTGAAATCTCGGCAAACATCGATTTAAAGCGGTTTTGCCACAATCACCAGCTTCAAATCATACGGCATCATTGGTTCCCGCGCTTCTTGACCTGTGTTTTCCCCTGATTTTCAGGCTTTTCTCCCTGTTTCTCCCCAATAAAACCCTTTTTTAGCATTTCTCATCCATCGAGCATCATCAATGCTCTCTTTCTTGATATTTTTAAGGAGTTTTCTATGGCTATTCAATGTCCCAAATGTAGTTCCACCTTGATTGCAGCCCGAAATATGGGCAAAAAAGTCTGTTGCGGCATCGGTATCGTCGCTGGCGGTGCTCAAGGTGTCTCGAATGCACTCAAAGGTGCAAAAATCGGCGGTGAAGTCGGAGCTTTCTTCGGCCCATCCGGTGTTTTCATGGGCCGAGTTGCCGGTGCGCTGATCGGCGCCATGATCGGCGGTGTTTCCGGCGGTATGGCTGGTGCACAAGTCGGGGAAATAATCGACGACCGGGTGCTGGATAACTACGAATGCCTGCAATGCGAGCATGTTTTCAGGATCGATTGACACACAATAATCCGATACACCTCGGTTTTAGTCGCTTTTTTGCTTTTCCGCTTTTCTATTTTTCTCTTTTATTCCCTTTTTCATCCACGCAAGTACCGGTCTATCGTTTTTTTGAAGCGATGGTCTCGTTACGTGCATTTTCATACTTACTCATAAGGAAAAACACACCATGTCACATCTCGTTCAAAATATGGCTTATTCCGGTACAACACCCTGGCACCAGTTGGGCAACCGCCTACCCGCCAAACAACCGATTGAAATCTGGGCGGAGAAAGCCGGGATGGATTGGAGTATCTGCGAAGCACCAGTGCGCTACATGACCGAACAAATCGGATCATTGGGTTCATTGCGGTCGTTTGATGAACAAAAGGTGCTGTACCGCAGTGACACCAAAGCACCATTATCGGTAGTCAGTGAACGCTATCAGGTCGTTCAGCCCAAGACCATTCTGGAGTTTTATCGCGATCTCACCGAAGTATCCGGCTTTGAACTCGAAACTGCCGGGGTTCTCAAGGAAGGCAAGAAATTCTGGGCTTTGGCTAGAACTGGCAAGGAAGCCAGGCTCAAAGGCGATGATGCCGTCAACGGTTACATTCTGCTTGCCACCTCCTGCGATGGCACACTAGCCACTACCGCAACACCTACCACCATCCGCGTGGTGTGCAACAACACATTAGCCATCGCGCTCAAAGGCGCCAGCAGCGCCATCAAAGTGCCGCACAGCACCAGCTTCGATGCGCAAGCCGTCAAAAAGCAACTCGGTATCGCCGTTTCGCAATGGGACAGCTTCATGTACCGCATGAAAACCCTGTCGGAGCGCAAAGTCAAAAGCCACGAATCGCTGAATTACTTCCTCAAAGTGCTATGCCAAACCGATGATCACGACAATCAACCCTCCGGCCTCAAGAATGAACGAGCGTTGAAAACCGTGCAATCGCTGTATGACGGCCACGGCAGAGGCGCACAACTGGCATCCGCCAACGGAACGGCTTGGGGGTTGCTCTGCGCAGTCACCGAGTTTGTCGATCACGAAAAAAGAGCTAGAAGTCAGGGACACAGACTCGATAGCGCATGGTTCGGCCAAGGTGCGAACCTGAAACAACGCGCTCTCGATTACGCGCTGCAACTGGTGGAATAAACCGCTACCGGTTCATTTATCCCGTAATACGAACCCATAGCATTCAATCATCCCGCGCAACCTTCAACTCATCCACCCCAGTCAATAGTGCATTGGCTGGGTTTTTTTCATTTTTGAAGAAAGAAAACTAACCCACCGGACAGGAAAAAATCATGAGCAACTCCCTAAAACCCGAAAGAAAGATAAAAATCCAACCGGCATTGAAACTCGTCAAAACCCGCGATCTCAACCGGGATCAGTGGCTGACCGTGCGCAAGAACGGTATCGGCAGTTCCGATGCGGCTGCGGCTGTCGGTCTCAATCCATACAAATCGCAACTGGAATTGTGGCTGGAAAAGACAGGACGCGATGGCAATTTGCCAAAAACCGACCCCAACGACGAATCCAGTCCGATGTACTGGGGGATTTTATTGGAACCCTTCGTTGCGGCGCAATACACCAAGCGTACCGGCAACAAAGTCAGGCGCATCAATGCGGTATTGCAACATCCCATTGAGCCTTGGATGCTGGCTAACATAGACCGGGAAGTGACCGGTGCGCCGGATGTGCAAATACTGGAATGCAAAACTACCGGTATCAACGGCGTAAAACTGTGGAAAGAAGGCGTGCCGGAATATGTCCAGCTTCAAGTCATGCACCAACTGGCGGTCACGGGTAAACAAGCGGCTGATGTAGCGGTGCTGATTTGCGGCCAAGAACTGCAAGTACACCGTATTGATCGGGACGAGACGATGATCAAGCAATTGATCGAGTTGGAGCGGCAATTCTGGCGTTTCGTGGAACTGGATCAAGCACCGCCTGCCGATGGTTCGGATTCTGCGGAATTGGCTTTGCGATGTCTGTATCCGCACGATAACGGAAAAACCCTCGATTTAAGCCGTGATTCCGAAATGTCACAAACATTCTCCGATTTACTGGCGGTCAGACAAGTATTAGCCGATCAAAACCAGCTCGAATCGCAATTGAAGCAAAAAATCCAGCAACGTCTGGGTGAGGCAACCAAAGCGCTGTTTGAAACCGGCGAAGTCACCTGGAAACGCAGCAAAGAAAAAACGGAACTGGATACTGACCGGTTGCTGAAAGAACAGCCTGATTTGCTGCAACGCTATGGCTTGACCAAACCGGGTTCACGGCGTTTTCTGATCCATGAATCAACCTAAATTCCCCTAAACCTAATTGCTATATTGCTATAGAAAGGAATCATCATGCTCAAAGGACTTGTATTAACACCCCCGGTGATTGGCCGGATAACTATCGGTAAAGTCGTGGAGAAGAACGGTAAACGATTGCCTGAGAAAGACGACGAATTTACGATTACCAGCCAAATACAAAACAAGGACGGCTGGATCAATCATCCGCTGAACGAAACCCTGCGTAAAGAACACGGCAACAAATTGCGCAATATTCCGGTAAGACTGCTGTTTAACGATCCGGATCTGAATTTACGCGCCAATTACACGTTGTTCGACCGGCAAACCGGCAGACCGGTGTGTGTTGGCAATGGTGAAACATGCCGCCGGGCAACCAATACGGGTATTCAATCATTTCCTTGTCCAGCACCGGAATCGTGCGAGCTGGCTAAGGGCGGCAACTGCAAACCTTATGGCCGGTTGAACGTTTGTATCGACGATGAGGATGAATTGGGCAGCTTTGTGTTTCGCACCACGGGATTTAACAGTATCCGCACGCTATCGACGCGGTTGCGTTACTTTGCTGCGGCATCGGGCAATTTGCTTTCAACATTACCACTGGAACTTCGCCTGCGCGGCAAATCGACCACTCAATCTCATCGCGCACCGATCTATTATGTAGATTTAACGATCAGGACAGGTATGACGATGGCTGGATCCATTGCCAAAGCCAAAACACTGGCCGATGAACGGAGAGCATCGGGATTTGATCAAGATGCTTTGGATGAAGCGGCTAAATTGGGTTTTGAGAATGGAGCGTTCGAGGATTCTGAGGAAGAAGGCGTTGCTGTGGTTGAGGAGTTTTATCTTGACGAAACTGGTGCTATACCACTTCGTAATCCAGACAATCAAGAAAAAAATCTAAAATTAATGGCAAAACTGAATCAGAAAGCAAAACATATTAATAATACTAAAAAATGCGAAGAACAAGAGATGTAACTCATCAAGCAATATCGTAATTAATTCTAGCCAATGATGGATTCATATCCAAAATTGGCTAGTGGCATAACAGCCATATACAGCGTCACTCATCTCTATCCTATCGGATATTCGTATGAACTAAATACTATTCCTTGATCTATTTTTTTGAGCTTAATTTTGTGTATCCAATTTATTACTACCCAATAGGAGTGCGTGATAATCGTTGTAAAAACTTAATTTGCAAACTGTACCAAGTTAATTCACTTGATGTACAGTGTTAAACGATATTCAATATTAATCATATAATTGCTGTTTTATAATTTTAAATCTGAGATTATTAAGTCGAGATAATAATAACTTTATCAATTGTGGTTTGCCTTGCTAATTTAGTGTCCAAATAACAGTTTAATTTTATTTTGGCATAGCAAAAGCTCAAATATTTAAATCAATCTTAGTGCTCGATTTTGTGAATTTGTAGTTGAACAGTTCTAAAGATTTTGATATCTTATAAAAAGGCAAGAGCGAGTTCTTTGCGCGCTTGTTTTTATTGTTTCAATGAAGTTAATGTCTCGTTGCTTGCAGCGAGGTGGCTTGTTAAATAACAGGAGACAGTCTATCGAGAAACGTTTTTTTAAGAATTACCCCACCATTTTAGGCCGTAATTTTGGCCCATCTATAATGCGACTGCATCAACAAAGATGCATATGAGCATACATAAAAGCTAGTGAACCCAAAGTCACTAAGCGACATAAAGAGCATCAAAAAAATATATTTGATGCGGAGCGTTGAGATTCAGACTCGCTCTTTAGATAAAAAAGTGGAATTTCTCCACAAATAAATTTTAGATTTTTAGTTTGTTTTTTTAAATAGAAATTTTTTAATTAATTTTAACTAGGAGGATCATGATTCTCGACAGCAACAATAGTCAATACCCAAATAATATTTTAATTAGAATCAAGACAGTAACGTTAATGACAGGACTTTCTCGGAGTTCCATTTATTCACGGTTGCAGCCAAGCTCCCCATACTACGATCCTGATTTTCCACGACAGGTGAAACTTGCAAATGGGAGCAAAGGTGCATCAGCGTGGTCACTGAAGGAGATTGAGGACTGGATTCGTACTCGTCTAAATAATCGTAAATAATATTTTAAAACCACCAGGATAAATTTCTTGTGGCGTAAATAAGTACATGATCGACTTCTAAGATTAGCTTAAGAACTTAGAAGTTTGATTTTGAAATTACTGACAAGCATGGGATTTTTAAAGGGAGTCCTTTCAGGTTATTTATATAATTAATATATATTATTTATTTTAATAACATTGATGAGTAAACTAATTTCTGGATATAAGAGCTATCTCCATCATTAGATCTATACTTTTTGATGTTTAGCTTGAATTAAAGGAGATGGTGCAATGCGTATTTCTCTCCTAAATTTCTTCAGAGATCCCATGCGCTCTTTAAATCTTAAAATTAAGAGGCAAATAAGATTATGAATAAGAAAAATATTTTCAGAGAAGAAAGCACAGAAGAAAGAATATATCGAGAAGCTATCTACAATCTAGTGTCAGATCATAATAATCCAGGCAAAACAAACCTACCGGATCATGAAAATATACCTGGCAACGCGATTGAGTATGCAAGTTGTATAAAGGGGTTGGATAAATTTTTGGAGGCATTTGTAAATCATAAATATCGCGATATGGTCTTAAAGCCCAGGTTTGATAAATTTAAGCGCATCATTAGAACTAGATATTCATGGCGCAGTTCTTATCTATCGAGTCTACCAAAATTTATTTTTTATGCTCGCAATCTTCCTCCGGAATGCATATACAGTGAAAGGATCGAAATATTTTTATCTGTTTGCGATGATTATTCATTCCCGGAGTATGATCAGAATATAACTGAATTCTGTCACGATCCCGACAAATACTTTCTTTTTTCTAATTGTAAAATTTCTCACAATGAAATGAGGTTAATTATTAACGGATTCTTCAGAGATTTATATGAAAAACTCCGTGATCCAAAAACAAAAAGAAAAATTCTTGATAGAGAAAGGGCTGTAGGGAAAAATTATAAAGAATGTGTCCATCAAATCGATAAACTTTTTGCAAGATTTGCGCGATTAGTGGTTTTGAGAATCGATTTCGGTTATCAAAAAGGGCAGAATGTAAATATCGAAGATCTTGCAAAAGACATCGACCATCTTCACAAGAACAAACGGCATAATAAACTGTTTGATCATCTGGTGGGCTACATTAATAAAATCGAATATGGACTAGAAAAAGGTATGCATGCACATACACTTCTATTTTATGATGGTTCGAAGCGAAGACCTGATAGCGATATTTATTTTGCAAAAGAAATCGGTGAATATTGGGTGAATCAGATAACAAAAGGCCGGGGAATTTATCGGAACTGCAATGCAGATAAAGCAAAATATGAAAGGAATAATCGTTTGGGCATCGGTGATATTCATGTTTCAGATGATGTAAAAATTCAAAATTTGTATGGGATTGCAGAATATTTCTGCAAATCTGAACAATACCTTAAACCGAGAACTCGCACGAAGATGAAATTATTGCGTAAAAGTTTTTCGAAAGAAACCGGGAAAAAACGAGGAGCACCTAGAGCACCTGAACCACCTAGAACACCTGAACCACCTAGAACAACCCAGGACAGCACTACAGAAGAAGATAAGTTACTCATTTGTGCGAGTGATAAGAAAGCAGCATGAGATGGCTATACCGTAGAATTTGATTCTTAAATAAGATCATTACATCGGGTAGGTATAATACCTACCCGATTGTGCAGTAGATTTTGTTAAAAATCAGTCACTGTTATCTTATGGTGTGTAAGTTTTGGATAGATAATTCTATGCTACGACTGTCGAGATAGTGCAGATTGGAGCGTGGTTGTGTGTTTGTAAAGATTCAAGGAAAACCCAAAGTAGAGCTGTATCAACATGAACTTTTCTAATACCCATTGATTTTGACACGGCGTTTATTGGTGATAGCCGTAGAAACGGTGTTCGTGTTCTTGTAAACCTGTTCATCATGAGTAGTTTGCAAGGCATAATGATGCAGGACATCTTTGACTCTTGAGATTTGTTCGGGCGGAATGAACACAGCATGCGCCGGTGAGGTGTACTGTCTTGTTGCGATTCAGGAATGCGGAAACTGTAGAACTCTAAGTTATTTGATTTGAATTTTACGCGAATCCGCGATTAAACTTTACTCAACCATTTTTGCGCTTGATATGACGAAATGTCATCAAACTTGGAATTGATTAGATTAACGTGGCGGATCCATAAAGAATCGCAAGCTCAGCTAATATAAGATTCAATATTCCCACTCGATTCTTAAGTGGGAATATATTTGTTATGAGTCTGTTTTTATCCCTGAGGCAAACTTAAAGCAAGCTATTACCTGTGTTGTCTTGTTTACACCTAGTCGGAAGGATGTGAAGGCTAACTTAGATCTAAGCGCAGATTCCCAATTTGTATACTATCGACAGAATTACCATCCTGATCATCACTGTAGGAAGTTTCAAATCCCCTTTGTGTCAGTTTTTCGCAACCTTTTTGATATGAAAATTCTTTTTTTGAATCTACTTCTTCTACTGAGCATTCCAAAAATTCTTTGACACGATTTACTGCGTCAATTACATTCGATCTATCTTCATCCGAACGCAGACGACCCATATGTGATTCATTATATATTGAGAACATTGAAATATCGTTACCACCATCTATTTCGATATCTATCAAAGATTCAAGAAATTTGATTACTTCTTCAAGCCCGCAACCCTCTTCAAGCCAGGAATCCTCTTCATGCGCTAAATCCGAATCCATAATTACTTTCACCTTTGCTAAAAGTTCAATTATAACTTCTACAAAGCGATAAATAAATCGAAATAGAATAATCCCTCGGCTAAATCTGGGGATTGATAAAGGTTTGACTAAGAGATACTGGTCTCTTGATACATTTAGCTTGACCAAAAATCAGAGGAGGATCATCAAATGTGAATTTACCTGAAACTGAAGCATATGACATGGGATTGTGAGATCACCTACATTTTTTCTAAAAAAAGAATGAAGATTATATTTAGAGCAATGGAAGAGCGCGACTTCGATAACGCAAAGATTTACAGTAAAAACAAAGAGTTTTGTAGGTAGTAATTCTGACAAGATGCTATTTTTAGCAACAGCCGGAATGGATTAAAAGAAGATAATGGAATACATTCGCAACCAAGAAAAAATAGGCATTATGATCAGCTTAAGCATGGTATCTGATGCCGCCCTTAAACAGCACCAGCTTTCCCTCCTTTGAGAAACATGTAAACACTACCCTTCGGCTTTTTCGTAGGTGATTTAACTTGATTCTGCAAGATGTAAGACAAATCAAGGTAAGGAAATATAATTTAAAAAAGTGTCTTTGCATAACCGGTTCTTTCGACTTCTGAAAAATTATAAGCACTTTATTATTTATGCTACAAGCAAATAGAAAAGTTCAAGAAAATAGTTGTGCTAAGGCTTACAAATTTTTTATTCCTCGACCAATGATTTAAATTGCTGAGCTAAAAATTGACCAAGGTCAGCACTGACGGCAACAATCTACGCCGAGATTAAACTCCAGAATGAATTATTTCAGGCTGCCCCCCCCTCTCTGGAGACAATCGAACAAAGTATCTTAAGTGAGCACTTCTCGAACCATCACGGTAGGCAATTGCACAATACCGACTCTGGCTAAAGCTGCATTTCGTAATGTAGCTGGCCACCAACCGTCGCATGTGATGACGTATTATCAGTTCCTCCTCATCCTTTCCAAATAGAATCCAGGCATGTTCTGCCGAAAAGACTCAAAGCCCAAGCTTGGTCAATGATTCAGATGGTTAGGTGCTCAAGGAATGTCATGAAGCAAAAAAGGATAAAATGACCAACAAGTTTTGATCGCGATTTAAAGTTTTGTTGCATTATTTCTGGATTCGAATCCGTGTTTGGCATTTTTTTAGCATTTCCTATTCTTAGTCGAGTAATTTTATGGGGAAAGACTAAAGGCAAGACATAATTTCTTGTAACATGTATTTATATTTATATATCATTATATTAATGATATATATTGTCAGACGCCTTCTCCGCCAGTTTAAGGTCTCACCCAGACCACTCAAGACCAACTAAGACCCATAATAAACAGGGTGTTAGTTGCGTTTCTAAAAATGATCGACTGGTCTCAGTTGGTCTCCAAAAGCCTCGGTTGTGGCACAAAAATGACACAAAATTGCCACAAGTCATTTTTGCCGATGAGCGCACCGCAGCATACGGCACAGAAAAATGCCGCCGCA